>CAYVFC010000070.1:0-41944 GCA_964450715.1 uncultured Sandaracinaceae bacterium
TGTTCCAAACCGATCGTAATTCCTTGCCTTTTTCCTTAAGATCCTACCTATGAGTAAAAGCTAAAAAGCTAACCGCGTTCCCTATCCCTCACTCGATCCCGCAGAGCTTCTTGGCCAGCTGCTGCTTTTCCTTCACGTTGGCCAGGCGGGAGATCATGATGCGCTGCGCCTGGGGCGAGCCCGCCCCGTGCATGGACTCGGCCAGGTAGCTCACCGCAGCAGCTCCTACCGTCATGTTCTCGATCAGGCGGAGCATACGCAATCGGTCCTCGGTCGAGACGTCGGCGCGCCCCTTATAGTACTTCTCCATCCAGGGGCCGACCACCGGAGAACGGAAATCCTTTTCCGAGGGCAGGGTGACGAACAGGCCGCCGGCGATGTCGATGGCCAGCCGGGCGATCTCGAAGGGGAAGCGGGTGACGTTGTGCTTGCAGATGTTGGCCAGCAGGGTGTTCACGCAGTAGGTGCCGCTCGGCTGCCGGTTGCCCTCGTGGGCGCAGGCCAACGAACCGGAGAACAACGTCTCGTTCAGGTGGTTCATCTCCACGATCTTGTCCTTGATGTGCGAAGCCGAGGCCACACCGTTGTACTCGGCGATGGTCTGGGCCGCGCCGATCAGGACGTCGCCCACGCCGGCTTTACAGGCGTAGCTCTGGCGGTGATAGGAGGCGAACTGCTCCACCAGCTGGCCGGCAAACTCGATCTCCCGGAACATGAAGACGCGCTCCCAGGGGACGAACACGTCCTCGAAGACCACCAGCGCTTCCTGCCCACCGAAATAGAGATTGCCCAGGTCCATCTTGTCACCCTGGATCTTCCTCATGTCGCAGGACTGCCGCCCGATCACGTAGCTGATACCCTCGGCATCGCTGGGAAGCGCGAAGGAGACGGCGAAGTCCCGATCTTTTTCGCTCAGCGCCCGGGTCGGCATCACGATGATCTCCTGGGAGTTGACCGCTCCGGTCTGGTGGCACTTGGCGCCGCGCACCACGATGCCGTCCTGCTTCTCCTCGACCACGTGCACGAACACATCCGGGTCGGGCTGCTGGTGCGGCGCCAGCGACCGGTCCCCCTTGGTGTCGGTCATGGCACCGTCGCAGGTGAAGTCGTTCTTCTGGACGTAGTCGAGGTATTTCAGGAAGCGCTTGTTGTACTCGGTGCCGTGCTTGGCATCGATATCATAGGTCACGATGGACAGCGCGTTCAGCGCGTCCATCCCCACGCAGCGCTGGAAACAACAGCCGGTGCGCGACCCCAGCAGCCGCCCCATCTTGGTCTTGTTGACCAGGTCGGCGGTGCTCTGGTGGATGTGGGTGAAGCGGTTGACCTTCTCGCCGCTCAGATGCGACGTGGCCGTCATCAGCTGCTCGTGCTCGGGCAGGGCGGCCATCTCGTAGGTCTTGGCCACCGCGTTCATGGAGGGGCGGATGAGCGGATGGTGGACCGGGTCGTCGATGCGGTCGCCGAACAGGTAGACCTTCAGGTTCAGCTTTCCCAGGCTCTTCTCGTACTGCTCGGGAGTCATCATGAGGCTCGTCCTCCTGGCTGGCGTAGAAAGGCGCAAACGCCGAAGTTCTACCCCGAAGAGCAGCGTTCGTACAGCCGCCCGCCCCTCCCGGGATATCTAGCCTCGCGCTGCAAAGAGGTGTATCTTCGCCGTCCAGTAGCGGGCGGCTAGACCGCCTGTTTCCAGCGGAGGAAAGAGATGGCGGAAGTGTTGAATCCGAGGAACTACTACCGGCTGCCCTGGACGCTGACGGACAACGTGCTGTCCTGGCTGGAGCCGACCAAGCGCTGCAACCTGTATTGCGAGGGCTGTTACTCGCGCAACGACAAGAAGAGCGACAAGTCGCTCGAACAGATCCGAGCCGATCTCGACGTCTTCACCACCAAGCGCACCACCGACGCCATATCCGTAGCCGGAGGCGATCCCCTGGTGCACCCCGACATCGTGGAGATCGTGCGCATCATCGCCCAGGAGTATGGCCTCAAGCCCATCATCAACACCAATGCGCTGGCGCTCACGCCCGAGCTGCTGGGGCAGCTCAAGCGCGCGGGACTGTCGGGATTTACCTTTCACATCGATTCAAGCCAGAGCCGGCCAGGGTGGAAGGGCAAGAGCGAGCTGGAGCTCAACGAGCTAAGGCTGCACTACGCCGAGATGGTGGCCGAGGCCGGCGGCATCATGGTGAACTTCAACTCCACCGTCTTCGACCACACCATCGAACAGGTTCCCGAAATGCTGCGGTGGGCCAGGGAGCACATCGACGTCGTTCACAACATGGTGTTCATCCTCTTCCGCACCACCCGCACCAATGACTTCGACTACTTCGCCCACGGTAAGCCCATCGATCCCAAGGATCTGGTCTACTACGACGAGGACAAGAACCCGGAGCACATCACGGCGCAGCGGCTGGTGGCCCTGATCCGCGAGAGCGACCCGGACTTCGACCCCTGCTCCTACCTGGGTGGGACCAAGGACCCGGATACCTTCAAGTGGCTGGTCACCGGGCGCGTAGGCAACAAGGAGAAGATCTACGGCTACATCGGCCCGCGCTTCATGGAGCTCATGCAGATAGGTCAGCACCTGCTCACCGGCCGCTACTCGGCCTACTCGCACCCCGACCTGCTCCGGCACGGCAGAAGCGCCATGCTGGGCGGGGCGCTGCTCGACCCGGGCATCCGCAAGGGCGCGTTGCGCTACCTGAGCGAGGTGGCGCTCTCCCCCCTGCAGCTGGCCGAGCGGCTCTTCTTCCAGTCCGTGGTCATCATCCAGCCCATCGACATGATGGCCGACGGCGAGATGAACATGTGCGACGGCTGCCCGGACATGACCGTGCATAACGGGCAGCTGGTCTGGTCCTGCCGGCTGGACGAGCTCAAGCAATTCGGCTGCTTCGCCACCGCCGCGCCCAAGGCCGCCTGCGGGGCCCGGGTCGAGCCCCTGCGCGAGGTCGCTCGAGCGGAAGGCGAAAACGTGAGCGAGATACGGGAGCTCGCGGCCTCGGACGGGCTCTCCACCCGGCGGAGCGCCCGGCGCCCTTCGGCCAAGCGTTCCGGTTAGGGCCTCATTTCGAGCTCTCTGACCGTGTCATTTCGAAGCGAAGCGAGAAATCTCGTCGCATCGGGGGAGCTGACGGAGATTTCTCGTCGCCGTCGGCTCCTCGAAATGACAAGTGCCGGAGGTTTTTCGTCGCCGTCGGCTCCTCGAAATGACGGGTAACGCGCCCCCTCAGACGTAGTATCCGTCTCGGTCGCTGCCGTCCGATTCGTCGGCGTCACCGCCGTCCGGTTCGCGCTCGCCCTGCTCGCCGGGCAACGTCATGCAGCGGCGGGACCGCAGCGAACGGGCCGCGTCCAGATCCAGCCGAGCGCCGACCAGCCCAGGCCCGCCGGAAACGGCCGCTACCAACCCCTTCATGGTCAACCGCGCCCGCGACGCGTCCACCAGCCCCCGGCTCTCCAGCTCCAGCAGGGCCTCGGCCGCCTGCGATGCGGATAGGCCTACGGCACGCCCGACAGAGCTGGCGTCGACCCGCAGGTTAGCCCTGGACAGCGCGAAAACCGCGTAGAGCGTTGCTAGTATGTCTTCCCTTTCCATTCCTTCTACCTAACACCTACCTGATAACCTGTCCAGTTTCTGACGTTCAGATGTCAGCGCTGGGTTTCCTCACAGTCTAGCAGAGACCAGCAGGAACTTGTTGCAGTCCCTGACCGTGGTCAGCTCGCGCACCTTGCGAGGCGAGAGCAGCGAGCGGAATCGGCCCAGACGCGTATGCTCCAGAATGAAGAAGGCGCGCTTGCCCTTGTTCTGCTCCATCCACTTCTTGATGGCATCGTTGTTGAGGGAGGTGAACACCGCCACCCGGTTGCCCGAGTAGAAATTCTCGCCTTTCCAGTTCATCTGCCAGGCGACCAGCGGCTCGGCGGGCCCGGCGCGCTCGCGGTAGTAACGCTCGACAAGCTCCCGTTGTCCCCAGTGCGGCGATAGATCGATCATGTATACGTCGAGGGACCAGAAGGCGAATAAGAGGGCCGTCCCCAGCAGGGCCCGCATCAGTAGCGGGCGCAGGAAGTGCAGCGCGGCCAGTGCGCAGCAGGCGGCGGCGGTGAGCGCGAAACCGGTCAGGATCGGTCGGTAATCGAACTGCTCGGGCCAGGGACGGTCGTAGTTGTAAACGAAGAGGTGGATGAGCCGCTCGAAGCCGGCCGGGCGCGCCGAGGTCTTCCAGCAGAGGTCGCGGCCGACAAAAGCGGCGAGCACGGCCCCGGCCAAAAGCACGCCTCCGAAGGAGATCCGCCGGCCCGTCCCGCCGGTCTCCGCGGCGGGAATGCTGTCGTCCGCGCGGTCCATCCAGACGGAAAACGCGGCCAGCGCCACGCCCAGCGCCAGCAGCGACAGGCAGGCCCAGACGGGCCAGGGATGCTCGGCGGTCCATCGAGCCGTTTCGGCCATGGCCAGCCCCTCGGGCAGCACGCCGCGCACGTCTCCGTACAAGCCGGCCAGAGCGAGCACCCAACAGACCGGCGCGAAAAGACCGCTCAGCACGGCCGCGGCGATTCGAGCGGGGGAGCCGTTCCCGGAGCGGTCGCCCAGCAACCGGTCCAGGGCCAGGCCGATCAGTACAGCGGCCGGCGGTACGGCCGGAAAGATATAGTGATGAAACTTGGTGACCATGGCGCTGAAAAGGGTGAAGGTGGCCGCCAGCCAGAGCCCGTTCACCACATATACGTCTCGGCGGCGGCAATCGAGAGCCGGATCGCCTTGCCGCTGTGAGCGCCAGTAGAACCAGCCGGCCAGCGCCGCCGGCCAGAGGGCGACCCAGGGGAACATGCCGAAACCGAGCTGCTCCAGGAAGTACTGGATGGTGCCCTTGTCGCCATGCACGCCCGCCGCCAACCGGTTGATGTGGTCGTGGATCAGCAGGCGGTTGGTGAACCCGTTGCCGTGGCGCATGTACATGGCCACGAACCAGGGCAGGCTCACCACCGAGACGGTGAGCGCCCCGGCCGCGATGCGCAGCCTGCCCTCCAGCAGCAGCGACCAGCGCTTGCAGGCCAGCAGGTACATGAGCGCGACCAGGCCGGGAAGCCCCACGCCGGCGATCCCCTTGCCCATGAAGGCGAGCGCGCAGAAGATATAGAAGCCAAACATGTACAGGGCCTGCGCCCGGCGCTCTTTACGCAGCAGCCAGAGCAGGACCAGCAACCCGATCGACCAGGGCACGGCCTGTGCGGCCGGTTGCATCCACGGCTCCTTGAAGCGCGGCTCCTGCAGCTGCGCGGCCGCGTTGCCCGGAACGGTGTCGTTGCCGCCCGAGCCCGAGAGGAACTGGTCCACGTGCCAGGCGAACATCGGGCCGTCGATCAGCGTGACGTTGCGCGTAACCAGGTAGAGGATTTGGGGCAGTACCAGCGCGAGCAGCGCGGCGATCACCAGGTGCTGGGTCGAGACCAGCCAGAAGCCGATCCGGTAGCTGCGTACGGTCCGCTCCGGCTGCTCGCCCACCGCGAGCAGCAACAGCGAGACGGCGACGGTCATGCTGCCGACAAAGGGCATGTCCGAGATGGCCTGGTGCGCCTGAAAGAAGAAATGGGGGGTGGTGGCGAGCACCAGCCCGCAGATCAGGGCCGCCCGGCGCGAGAAGTAGCGGGCGGTGGCGGCGTACACAGCCATCAGCGCGCCCACGCTCAGCAGGTAAGTGGGGGTGCGGATGATCCACTCCACGTGCGCGGAGACCCGGTCCGGGCGGAAATCCAGCGAAGTCGCACGCCAGGTCAACGCCTCGGACCAGAAGATCAGGATGGGCTTGGACCAGAACCAGCCGTCCTGGGCCCACCAGAGGCTGATCCAGTCATCGCGCGCCAGGATCTCGCGGGCCACCTCCCCGTAGTGGGTCTCCCAGGGGTCCCAGAGCCCGTAGACCCCTAGCCACGGCAAATAAAGCGCGGAAGCGACCACGAAGAGCAGCAAGCCGGCGCGGCGCACGGCCGATAGCGCCAGCACGGCCAGAGCCGCGGCGATGACCCAGGGCAAGCGGGCGAAACCGAGCCCCGGGCCGAAAACGGCCAGCAGGCCCGCGGCCACGGGCACGGTGAACCTCGGGGTCGCCCAGGCGGGCTCGCCCGGTTTACCGCAACCCACCGTGCGCCACAGAGGGGGAGCGGCGGCCAGGTCGCCCGAAAGCAGCCCGAACGCCTGCAACAACCCGAACGCGGCCACGGCCAGCGCGGCCAGGCCCCAGAGCGTAGCGTGGGGGAGGTGACCCTGGCGGGCCATCATCACCAGCAGCGCGCCAGCCCCCAGGGCGAACAGCGAAAGCCCTTTCAGCCAGCGCAGCAGGCCGCTCTTCCCCGCTGTCGAGGTTTCGCCCGTGTCTCGAGCCATTCTTTGCGACGCCGCGGTCATTCAAATTCCCTCTCCCCTCCAGGGAGAGGGCCAGGGTCAGGGGGATGCGAACCGACTGCGCGTCGGTTTCGGCATTGGGGGTGGGACACTAATCAATGCCGCTGCGCAGGTCCAGGCTTCTCGCCGGTCACCCGGCCCGCCTCGGCCTCGATCCGTACCGGAGCAGCGGCGGGGACCTCCAGAGCCCTCTCGAGGCGCGACCGCTTCCCGTCCCGATGCAGCAACTCCACCTTTATCTGGTAGCGCCCCGGTCCCAGCTCGACCCGGCAAGGGACCAGCGGCGGCGCACCCTCGGGAAAGGCGAGGCGAAGCCCGTGCATCTCGTCGCCGTCCTGAACGAACCGCACCTCCAGCTCGACCACGCTCGCGTGGCCGGAGCCCAGCCGAACCCGGACCTCGGTCTGGCGCGGACGGCTGTTCCACAGCCCGTGCCCCACCACCAGCAGGGCCGCCACCGCCACCGCCGGCGCCAGCCGGCGGCGCTGCTTCAGCACAGAGGTCAATCGCGGCGGCATGGACGGCTGCGCGTCCCTTCACCACGGCGTGCGCAGCCGCCTGCTCAGCGCGTCCGCGCACCGTTCCACGGTGGGAAAGACCGGGTAGCCGGCGTCGAGCAGCTTGCGCTCCAGCGCGAGCCGTTCCTCGTCCAAGGTGGTGCGGAAGAATACCACGGCCACCGGCTTGGTGACCCGGGCGAAGCCCGCCAGGATCTCGCCGGTGACCATCTCGGCGATGGCCATCGCTCCCTGCTGCCGGGTGGTCACGTACTCGGTCGCCAGCAACAGCACGAACAGATCCACCTCCGGATCGGCATCCAGCGCTCCCAGCACCGCGGGGTACTTCTTGAAGTGGTGGAAGGTGGAGGCCATATCCAGGGGATTCTCGATGCTGGTCCCGGCTCGTTTGATCAATTTATCCAACACCTCCACGGTCGACGGCGAAAAATCGCTCATCTGCAAGCCGCGCCCGGCGAGGATATCGGTGGCAAAAACCCCGAACCCGCCGCTGATGGTTACTACCGCCGCCCGGTTGCCCGCGGGGCGCTTCATGCGCTCAAAGATCTGCGCGCTGTCCAGCAACTCGTCCATGCTGGGCACCACCGGAACGCCGGATTGACGGGCGACCGCCTGCCAGATGCGGTTGGAGCCGGCCAGGGACCCGGTGTGGCTGCAGACGGCCTTTACCCCCTGGTCGCTGGTCCCGCCCTTCAACATCACCACCGGCTTCCTTGCGGCCGCGTGGTCTAACGCGTGCAAGAAGTCGGCGCCGTCCCGAGCGCCCTCCACGTAGAGCAGGATCACCCGGGTGGCGGGGTCGTCGGCCAGGTAGCGGAGGAACTCGGCGGCGGTCATGTCGGCCTCGTTGCCGTAGCTGATCGCCTTGCTCACCCCCATGCCCGTATTATGCGCCATGAACACGGTCGTCATGCAGATACCCCCGCTCTGAGCCACGATCCCCAGCCCGCCCTCCAGCAGGGGCAGGTCGGGACGGAAGCTCAGGCCGCTCTGTGGACAGAACAGCCCCATACAGTTGGGACCGATCAGGCGCACCCCGGCCCGGGCGGCGACGGAGACCAGCTGTTGCTGCAAGCGCCGGCCCTGCTCGTCGCCCTCCTCGGCGAATCCACTGGTGAACAGCGACGCGCTTCTTACCCCCTTCTTTCCGCAGTCCTCGATTACCTCCACGGTCTGCCCGGCGGGTATGGCCAGAATGGCGTGGTCCACCGGTCCGGGCACCTCGGATACCCGGGTATACGTCGGGTATTTCTCCATCCGTTCGCTGGGATGGATGGCGTAGAGCTCGCCCCGGAACCGTTCGTTGTCCATGGCGGTGATGAACATCTTGCCCCGGCCCCGCGGCTTGTCGCTGGCGCCCACCACCGCCACCGAGCGGGGATGAAAGATGGCGTCTATCTCGGCATGGGTGGCTCCCGCTCGCTTCATGGCTTTCTCTCCATTTGCCGCTTTTCGAACCCTTTACTATACACAGCTGTGTGAACGCCGAGAACATCGAGGCGGCCGCCACCTGGCAGGAGCGGACCGCGCGGGTCGCCAGCGGTATCCGCACGCGGGTGCTGGCCCACGTACTGAAGAACGACGGCGGATACATGAGCCAGGCCTGCTCCTCGGCCGAGATCCTGGCCGCGCTCTATACCCGGATCATGCGGCTCGGTCCCAGCCGCGCGCCGCTGCTACCCCTCCCGTTTACCAGCGTTCCCGGTCCGCGCAACCCGCGCCCCGCGACCGGAGCCGACTACAACGGTCCGCGCGCCCCCGACCTGGACCGCTTCATCCTTTCCCCGGTTCACTACGCGCTGGTCCTCTATGCCACCCTGATCGAGACCGGGCGTCTGGCGCCCGAGGCGCTCGATTCGTTCAACCGGGAGGGCAGCACGCTGGAGATGATCGGGGCCGAGCACTCTCCGGGACACGAGGTCACCGCCGGATCGCTGGGACAGGCCATCAGCCAGGCGGGCGGCATCGCGCTCGCGCGCCGGCTGCTCGGGGAGACGGGTCGGGTCTGGGTCTTGCTCTCGGACGGCGAGCTGCAAGAGGGGCAGGTCTGGGAAGCGGTGGAGGCCATGGCCTTTCACCGGCTGGATAACTTGGGTATATACATCGACGCCAACGGCCAGTGTTGCGATGGAAAGATAGAGCAAGTAATGGCGAGCGAGCCCCTGGTCGAGCGACTGCGGGCCTTTGGCGCCGACGCCTGCGAGGTGGACGGGCACGATCCCGAGGCGCTGTTGGCCCCGGCCGCGCGGCTGGGCCGGGGCAAGCCGCTGGCGGTGGTCGCCCGCACCGATCCCTGCCGCGGGCTGCCGCTTCTATGCGAACGGGCGCCGCGGCTTCACTACCTGCGCTTCCGGGACGACGCCGAACGGGCGGGCTATCGCGAGGCGCTGCAGGCGATGCGCGCCGAGCAGGGTGAGGCCTAGATGCAGTACGTCAGCCGGCCACACGCGCGCAACCTGGTCGCCTGGGCCGAGCGGCGGCCCGAGGTGCTGGTGCTCTCGGCCGACCTGACCTCTTCCTGCGAGGCCGAGGGCTTTCGCGAGGCCTATCCCGGGCGTTTTTTCTCCTTCGGCCTGGCCGAGCAGAACCTGGTGGGCTTTGCCTCGGGGCTGGCCCGGCAGGGATTCGTTCCCCTGGTGCATACCTTTGCCGTGTTCATCTGCCGCCGGGCCTTCGATCAGGTGGCCATGTCGGTGGCTTACTCCAACCTGCCGGTGCGCTTGCTGGGGTTTCTACCCGGCATCACCACGCCCGGAGGAGCGACCCACCAGGCCATCGACGACGTGGGGTTGATGCGCCTCTTGCCCAACATGACCGTGCTGGACTGCGGGGACGCCACCGAGGTGGAGAGCCTGCTCGACGCGACCGAGGGGGTGGCGGGGCCGGTCTACGCGCGCGTGTTGCGCGGCGAGGTGCCTCGGCTGTTCGAGCCCGACCAGCCGCTGCGGGTGGGACGGACCCGGCTGCTGCGCGAGGGCGGCGACCTCTGCCTGCTTTCGAGCGGCATCTGCACCGAGGAGGCGCTGCGCGCCTGCCAGGCGCTGGCCGGCCGCGGTCTCGACATCTGCCATCTGCACGTCTCCACCCTCAAGCCCTTCGACGATCCGCTGCTGCTGGAGCTGGCCTCCTCGGCCCGGCTGGGCGTCATCACCATGGAGAACCACAGCGTCATCGGTGGGCTGGGCTCGGCCATGGCCGAACGTATGGCCGAGGCCGGTCTGGGCAAGCGCCTGCTGCGCCTGGGGATTCAGGACCAGTACGCGCACGGGGCGAGTCGCGCCTACCTGGCCCGCAAGTACGGGCTGGACGCCCGGGCGCTGGTGAGCGCGGCGGAGCAGCTGGCGGGGACCTCGTTCGATATCGAGGACGAAGAGCTGGGAGCGGTCGACGTCGAGCCGGTCCGTTCCGAGTCCCGGGCGGAGGATCTGTAGGGTGTCCAACGCTGGCGAGCAGGAGCGGGACGGTAGGGGTACGTATATCGAGGCCGAGTACCACCTGACGGGCACCCGCAACCGGAGCGAGGCACTGGCGCGCGCCCGGGACATCTGCCTGGAGCAGACGGTGGAGTACCCGCGGGATCTGATCGACAGCCCCCACATCCTCGAGAACATCGCCGGCCGCCTGTTCGATCTCAGCCGTCTCGCCCGCAACCGCTACCGCGCGCTCATCGGCTTTCCGGTCGAGGTGGCGGGCGGCGAGCTCACCCAGCTGGTCAACCTGCTGTTCGGCAACATCAGCCTGAAGCCCGGCATCCGCCTGGTCGATTTCCGCCTGCCCCCAGACCTGCTGCGCTGCTTCCCGGGGCCTCGCTTCGGCCGGCAGGGCCTGCGGGAGCTTCTGGGCGTACGCGGGCGGCCGCTGCTCAGCACCGCGCTCAAGCCCATGGGGCTATCGGCGCGGGAGCTCGCCCGGCTCGCCGGCCAGCTCGCCCTGGGCGGAATAGACCTGATAAAGGATGACCACGGGCTGGCCGACCAGAGCTTCTGCCCCTTTCAGGAGCGGGTCGAGCGCTGCGCCGAGGCCGTACGAGAGGCCAACCGGAGGACCGGCCTTCGCTCCATCTATCTGGCCAATGTCACCGCGCCGGCGGACGACCTCGAGCGGCGGGCGCGTCTCGCCCGCCGCGCCGGGACGGGGGGGCTCTTGATAGCGCCGGGCATCGTCGGTCTGGACGCCATGCGCCGCCTGGCCGCCGACCACGCGATCGGGCTTCCCGTGCTGAGCCACCCGGCCTTCCAGGGCCCCTTCACCCTGCACCGCGACGGGGGGCTCTCGCACGGGGTGCTGTACGGAATGCTGAACCGGTTGGCCGGTGCGGACGCGGCGATATTCCCCAACCACGGCGGTCGTTTCTCTTTCACGCCGGAGCAGTGCCGCGACCTGGTGCGAGGAACCGATATCGACCTGCCGGGCATCCGCCCCATCTTCCCGGTACCAGCCGGCGGCATGAGCCTGGAACGGGTGCCGGAGCTCTGCGAGTTCTACGGTCCCGAGGCCATCCTGCTCATCGGCGGCGACCTGCACAGGCACGGACCGGATCTGGTGCAGAGCTGCCGCGAGTTCCGCCGGCTGGTGGAATAGGGGCGGTCAAAGGGAGGGGGGCAAGCCACTCCCCTACGCTTGCGCGCTTCAAACCTCGTAGGGGCGGGCCTTGCACCCGCACGGGGTGGGGAGGGGGCAAGCCACTCCCCTACGGCTCCTCTTTACGTGTTTGCTCCAGCAAACCCTCCAGCGCGTCGAGCAGCTCGGGCACCCCCTCGCGGGTCGCGGCCGAGATGCCGAGCACGCGCTGCCCCCCCTTCTTCATCGCCCGGCGGAAAGCGGGAAGGGCCGCGCGCACGTCCGGGAGATCGAGCTTGGATACGGCGAGCAAAAAAGGACGACCGGCTAGGCGCTCGTCGTATTTCTCCAGCTCGCCTCGCAGGGTTTCGAGATCCGCCAGCAGAGAACGGCCCGGCCCGGGATCCAGGGTGACCAGTAAGAGCAGTACCCGGGTTCGCTCCACATGCCGCAGGAACCTTAGCCCCAGCCCGGCGCCGGAAGACGCGCCCTCGATTATGCCCGGGATATCAGCGATGACGAAGCTGCGGTAGTCCGCGCGCCGGACCACCCCCAGGCTAGGGAACAGGGTGGTGAAGGGATAGTCGGCCACCCGGGGCCGGGCGCGCGATACCGCCCGAACCAACGTGCTCTTGCCCGCGTTGGGAAAGCCCACGATGCCCACGTCGGCCAGCAGCTTGAGCTCCAGCCGCAGCCGGCGGCGCTCGCCGGGCCGCCCCTCCTCCGCGGTGCGGGGGGCGCGGTTGGTGGAGGAGACGAAGTGCAGGTTGCCGCGGCCGCCCTTGCCGCCCTTGCCCGCTACCAGCCGCTGTCCCTCCTCGCTCAGGTCGGCGACCAGCTCGCCGCTGTCGGCGTCGTAGACCTGCGTGCCCAGGGGGATACGAACTGTCAAGGAAGCGCCGGCCCGGCCGTGCTGGTCGTTTCCCCGGCCGTGCTGGCCTCGCTTGGCGCGCAAGATCCGCCGGTGGCTGAGGTCGAGCAAGGTGGTCAGCCTGCGGTCGGCCACCAGTACCACGTCGCCGCCGGCCCCGCCGTCGCCGCCGGCCGGGCCGCCCAGAGGCCGGAACTTCTCCCGCCGCATGGCGGCGGAGCCGTTGCCGCCGTCGCCCGCCTGAACCTCGATGGCAACCTCGTCGACAAACTTCACTTCTCTATCCGCCCGCTCGTTCTCGAGGGCCGCCCCCTCGCTCCTAGAGCACCGAACGGGTTGAAGGGTCTTTGAGTTCGCGAGGATAGAGGGGCCAGATGTGGATGCCGGCCCGACGAAGGAAAGGTCTCTCCCTTACGGTCGAGAGAGCCACTTCGAGGAGGGACGGCGCCGCAGATGGCCCCTCTAGACCGCGAAATCATGGCGTCTTCAACCCGTTCGGTGCTCTAGCCTAATCCTAACCGAAAAAGATGGGCCGCATGGTAGTGCGCCTGGGCAGCGGCAGCGGGCGATAGGGCATCCCCTTGACCTGGTCCTGGACCATGGAGACAAACCGCTCGACCGACATCTCCGCTTGCGAGCCGTCCTCGCGGCTGCGCACCGTGACCTGGCCGCTCTCGGCCTCCTTCTTGCCCACCACCAGCAGGTAGGGGATCCACTCCTTCTCCCCGTTGCGGATCTTCTTGCCCACCGTCTCGTTGCGGTCGTCCACGTCGCAACGGATGCCCTGCTCGTTGATGCGGTCGCAGAGCCCGACGGCAAAATCGGTGAACAGCCCCGAGACGTTGATCACCCTGGCCTGCACCGGCGAGAGCCAAAGCGGGAACATGGGCGGCTGCCCCCGCTCGGCGTCGATGGCTATGTTCTCCAGGATGGCGCAGAGCGTGCGCTCGATGCTGCCGAAGCTGGAAGCGTGGATGATGACCGGGCAGGGGTGCTTCTTGCCGTCCTCGTCCACGTAGCCGATATCGAAGCGCTCCCCGTCCTTCACGTCCCACTGCACGGTGGAGACCTGGATATTCGATTTATCCTGAGTGATGCTCTGGAACTCGTTCTTGATGGCGTAATAGTGGCTCATCTCGGGCATGAGCTTGAAGAAGGCCGGCACACCCATCTCCTTGCCGATCTCGATCAGGTAGGGGAGGTTGGACTCGTAGAAGTCGACCGTACCTTCCCAGCCCAGCACCCAGCGGCCGCGGGCGATGATGTTGTTCATCAGATCGGCGAATTTGTAACAGAGCTGCGCGTACTCCTGCTTGGCCTGGGCTACCGTGGCGCAGGCGGCGTGCATGTCCGTCATCATGAAGTTGCGCACGCGCTTGAGGCCGCTGACCTCCCCGTCCTGCTCGTTGCGGAAACAGGTGGCCTCCTCGTAGACCTTGAGCGGCGACTGCCGGTAGCTGAAGCGCACCTTCTGCATGAAGGGAAAGCCGAGCGGATCCGACGCGTAACGCAGATAACAGATGCCGCGCCCGCCGTCGACCTGGTAGTCGCGCTCGTGGAACTCGCCCATCAGCTGGCCGACGACGTTGTTGTCGCCGCGGATCACCAGGGGGTTCTTCATCTCGCAGGCCCCCCACTCGTTGGCCAGCCGCGCCGCGTAGTCCAGGATGAGCTTCTGGATCAACAGCCCCTTGGGATACCACTTGTAATGCCCCTTTTCGGAGACCTCGCAGTAGTCGACCAGCTCGTGCTGCTGCATGTAGGTGACGTGCTTGGGAATCTGCGCGGTGTGTACCCCGCGGCCGAGCTCGTTCTGGACGAACTGGCGCAGCAGCTGGTAGACCTCGCCCTTCTTCTTGAAGATGGGGCTCTTGGCAAAATCCTCGGGCGTGACCTCGTAACGGGTGCCGTCCACGTCCGCCAGCACCCAGCGCACGAACTCGCTGCCCTTGCGCTCCGCTTGCTTCTCCTTCTTGGCGGTGACGGTCGGCCCTTCGCCCGGCAGGTAGCGCCCGCTCCACTCGGAGAGCGGATGGCCGAGGCAGGAGATGTCGAAGGCCTTGTACCAGCCGAAGGGGGCGCGGGAGACCTCGAGCGTCTCGCCCAGCGCCCCGCTGACCAGGTCCAACACCTTCATGGCGATGCGCGGACGGCCGGGCTCGTCGGTCAGGTGCACGTAGGGGTAGACCACCACCCGTTTGACGCCCAGCTGCTCGGCGCGCTTCAGCGTGTCCTGCACCAGCTGCCCGGCCACCGACTCGGGCTGTTTCTCGTCCGACTTCTCGACCGCGATGAAGACCACGATGCACTCCTGGTCGACGCGGGTCCCCTGGGTTCCCTCCGCCTCCGGCTCGGCCCCTTCCATGGCCTTGCCAGTGCTGCGGAAAGCGAACTTGCTGGTGTGAATGCCGAGTGTTCTCATGATCGCCGTCGCTCCTTCAAGTCAGACGCGACCTACAGATGCCACGGTCGCCGCCGCGCCGCAAGCGCGCGGTAAATCGTAGGGGAGGAGCTTGCCCCCTCCCCTCCCCCATTTCGGGCGGCCGCAAGGGCCGCCCCTACCAGGGTTGTGACAACGCAGCGTCGCCGGGCGGGCGCCGGGCCCGCCCCTACCTCTTCACCAGCCGCGGCGGCCTGACGATGTCGGTCCGTCCCATAGGCCAGGACGGGATCACCACCTTCTGCCCGATATCCGGCAGGGGAAAGCGTACGTAGTCGCTGCCGTCCCAGACCAGGAAATGCAGCACGGGCTGCTCGAGCGGTACCTGGAAACGCACCCGGACCCGCCGCGGGCGGCCGTCGTCGGTCACCTCTTCGACCGAAATGGTGTGGTTCAACAGCTCTATCTTTTCGCCGCGCTGGAAGGGGTGGCCGGGACCGCGAAAGTGGGCGGCAAAGGGGTCGAGCAAGTAGCCCTGCTCGGCGAACAGCTCCAGGGTGGTCGCGTCCGGGCGGGTGACCAGGCGCTCCCGGTTGCCGCTTCCCAGGATCCAAGTGCGTCCGGGAACCACCAGCCCGTACTTCTGGCGCTGCCCCGGGATCATCGCGCCGTGCAGCGCGTTCGGCGCGTTGACCACCGCCACGTCCTGCTTGGCGAGCGAGGGATCGTTGCCCAACACCGGCGCCACCGAGAAGCCCATGTTGATGAAATCCCGGCCCACGTAGTAGCTGTCCAGGGAGAGGAAGACCGAGGCGATGGCCAGGTGCACCAGCACGGTGAGCGCGGCGGTGAACAGACCGAGCCTTTTCGCCGCCTGGCTGCCGCCGGAGCGCCAGGCGTCGGCGCTCCAGACGACCAGGTGGGCCAGAAGCGCGCTGGCGCCGATCCCGGATAGGATCAGCAAACGTTCCCCCGGAATCGAGGCCGCCAGCGGGATAAGGGCAGCCGCCGAGCTGGTGCCCCAGAAGCGGATCTCCGCCTCGCGCCAGCCCCGACGCAGCAACAACCAGAGCACCCCTCCCCCTACCACGGCCAGAACCGCGCCCAGCACTAGCCAGGAGACCGTCGGCTGCAAGCGGTTCAACAGCGAGATGGGCAGCCCGAATTGCCAGGCCGACATCCATCCCAGGCGGGAGGGCAACTCGGAGAAAAAGAGCCAGGGGTGGCGGACCGGATCGAGGTAGCTGCCCGAGCCCAGCGATCCGAAGCCGAAGGCGTTGTAGGCCAGCCGCCAGACCACTACGGTGGAAAGCGCCGGGAGCAGGCTGAGCAGGCGGCCGCGGAGCGGCGCTCGGTCGTAGAAGAGCGCATAGGCGAAGTAGTAGGCGAGCAGGCAGACCCCCATCTCGGCCGAGAGCAGCGAGGCCAGAAGCGCGATCGGCTGCAGCCACCATCCGCGCCGCCATCCCTCCCGCCGCCAGCGGTCGTGGGCGATAAGCGCCAGCAGCCCGAAACAGCCGGCCATGGTGGTGTTGCGGTTGGCGATCCAGGCCGCCGGCGTCGAGTGCAGATCGTCCACCGCGTAGAGCAGCGCGGCCAGCAGCGCCACCCGGCTGTCGCCGCACAGGCGGCGATAGAGCAGGCCCGCCAGCAGACAGAGCCCGCCGTACCAGGCCAGGCTCTGCAGGTGCATGGCCCAGACCGCATCGGGCCAGAGCGCGTAGTCAACGATGCAGCTGAACACGCCCACCGGTCGCAGGAAGGCTATCCGTGCCTCGGGAAGGGTCCACCAGGGCAAGAGCGATACCGAGCGCTTCCAGATAGTGGCCTCGGCATTGCCGTCCAGCAGGATCCCGGCGTGCCACCAGGGCATGAGCTCGCTCTGGCCCGAGAGGTATGCGGTGACGTAGGCCTTGATGACGAAATCGTCGAGCAGCAGCTCGACGGTGAGCGATGGCAGCGCCAGCGCCATGCCGAGCGCAGCGACCCAGGCCAGGTGCAGGCGCGACAACCGGCGCTGCGGCTGTTCCGGCCCGCGCCCGGGGACGCACCCCGCCTTTCCCGAATCTCTCTGGCCCTCCTTTCCCATACCCCTACCGTATACCGTATCTGGCCGCGGCCGCGGGTCCTCGGGGTGCCCTTTTTCCGCCCTCGCAATATAATACGCCTTCCATGCTGAGAAGAACCTCGCCCCAATCCGCCGCCGCCCACTACGACGCGATCACCAATGCCTGGCGTTACATCTTCGGCGAGCATTTTCACTACGGTTACTTCACCTCGCCCCAGGTCGAGCTGCCCACCGCGACCCGGGCCCTGATCGACGAGCTGGCCGCCCTGGCCCCGATCAGCGAGTCGACGCGGGTACTGGATATCGGCTGCGGCATCGGCGAGCCGGCGCTCTACCTGCACGAGAAGCTGGGCTGCTCCGTGCTGGGTATCACCACCAGCGAGAAGGGGCTGGAGCTGGCCCGGGCGCGCAGCCAGCAGCGGGGCCGCTCCGACCGCGTCCGCTTCCAGCTGGCCGACGGGACCCGGACCGGCCTTCCGCCGGAATCGTTTGACCTCTGCTGGGCGCTCGAGTCCTCGCACCTGATGGACAAGGCGCGGCTGTTCGCCGAGTGCCATCGGTTGCTGGGAAGCGGGGGTCGGCTGCTGCTCTGCGACGTCATGCTGAAAAGGCCGATCACCCTGTCGGACCATTTCAGCAATCTATTCGAGCTCCGCTGGGGCTATCTCTCCGGCTACCTCAGCGTCAAGAGAGCCTACGGCCCGGGTAGGACCGAGTCCTTCGACGACTACCGGAACAAGCTCTCGGCCGCCGGCTTCGGCGAGGTCCGGCTGGTCGACGTGAGCCACCAGACGCTTCCCACCACGCGCAAGTGGCGCGAGAACATGGAGATCAACCGGAGCGAGATCCTGCGGAACTTCTCCGAGGCGGAGTTCCGGGACTTCGAGCGGGCGTCCTACCTGATGGAGCACCTGTTCGAGAAGGAAATGCTCGGCTACGGGCTGCTGAGCGCGGTGAAGCTCTGATTTCCATTCCGGATACCGTAATCGAGCCGAGGAGGGTATGGCCCGGATACGCTCCGGCTACCCCAATTCCCTTCTACCGCGATCGTCTGCTCAACGAACGGTTAACGGCCTGCAACCCCACCAGATAGATCAGGGGCGCCAGGTCAACCCGGCCCGTCGTCCCCGGGGGGAGCACGGCATAGAAGGGAGCGTATAGCGGTCCGGTGACCAGAGCTGTCAGGCTACGGGGAAACTCGGCCGTGCCCGGCATGAACCAGCTCAGCACCGCGTCGAGCAGAATGACCACGCACAGACCGTTTATAATGTATATTAGCGCTTTCATTTTCCAGATCCCTTCGCCCGACCGGCCCCGTCGACGGCCGGCTTCGCCCGACCGCCCACCTCGCATTCATTGTACCGATAGGCCGCCGGTTTTCCAGAGGCGTATCCCGATGGCCAGCGGGCGGCGGCTTGGCCGGAGGCGGTAGCCGGCCGCAACTGCCGTACCGCCCGGTGGATTCGTGACAACCCGTATTTCCGGTCACCGGTTGCCCACCGACTCCCCAACCGGTGACCTCGCCGGCAAGGCGGGCGCCGCGTTGACACCCGGACGGCCAACCGATACAAAAAGGACTATCCCGGTACCAGTTTCACCGCTTCGAAATACCGAAATTCAACCAGGGGAGGCGAGTCGCCCATGGTCGCAGAACCCACGAGGCTGAATTCCCTACGCATCATCGTCGCGGTTGTCGCCACCGCCTTCATCAACCTCGTCGCGTGCCTTGATGCCACTCCGCCGGACGACCGGTTGGACGTGGTACGAGCCGCGGATACGGGTAGCGGAGGCGACCCTCCGGTCAGCGACGTGACCATCACCATCATCTTGCCGCCGGACGTCGATCCCAACGCCCCGGTCGTCCCCGTCGATGAGCTGGTGTTGTTTCTCGCCATGACGACTGGCGGTGCGGGAGACATCAACTACGAATGGGACTTTGGCGACGGAACGATCGTCGCGAACGGAAGCTTGATCGACCACACCTATTCCCTGGCGGGCTTGTACGTCGTTACGGTCAGCGTTCTCGACCTCCACCCCGAGACCGGCGAGATCGTGGGCGCGGCCGCGGAAAGCGTGACCCTCGTCGTAGAGGGAGGGACGAACACCCCTCCCAGCATCGAGCCGCCCCCGGACGTCGTGCTCGGCACCAATGCGGGGACCTGCGCGGCGGCAGGGGTGGCGCTGGGAACGCCCGAGGTGACCGACGATGCCGACGGGATCGTCGTAGATGCGGTTCGGATCGACGGCGAACCGCTCGCCGCCCCCTACCCGGCGGGCGTCACCGCCGTCACCTGGACTGCGACCGATGTCGGCGGGCTCACCGCGAGCGCGATCCAACTCGTCACGGTCTACGACACCGAGCCGCCGGTCATCGCGGCGCCGGCTGACCTGAGCGTTTCGAACGACCCGGGACTGGGAACGGTACTGGTCGATGTCGGAAGCGCGACCGCGACCGACAACTGCGAAACCGCGGCCGTCGGCGGCGAGCGCGGAGACGGCGAAGCCCTGCAGAACCCCTACCCGGTGGGCGCTACCGTCATCGTCTGGACGGCCACCGACGCGGCGGGCAACCAGGCCGCGGCCGAGCAGACCATCACCGTCAACGACGCCGAGGCGCCGTCGCTCGCCTTGCCGGCGGGTTTTTCTCTTGCCGCGACCTCGCCGGAAGGCGCCACCGTCGTCTACGAAGTTACGGCGAGCGACAACCTGCCCGGCGCCGTCGTTTACTGCGCTCCGGACTCGAGGAGCACGTTCCCTATCGGTACGACCGCCGTGAGCTGTACCGCGATTGACGCGGCGGGAAATACTACCCACGGTACCTTCACCGTGACTGTGCTCGGAGCCGCCGAGCAGATCGCGAGCCTGATCGAGTCGATTAACGACGCACCGTTACCGTCGGAGCTGCGAAGGCCCCTGGTCAGGTTTCTCGAGAACGCGCTAAACGTTCCCGCCAGAGGAATGGCCGCTTGCCGCATGCTCGATGTCTTTGTGGCGGTCGTCCGGGTAAAGACCGGCAGGCAGATCCCGGTCGACGATGCCGACCGGCTCATCGCCGACGCCTCTCGTATCCAGAACGTGCTCGGGTGCCCCTGAGCGCGGGTGCAGGGTGGGGGCCCGGCCTCGCTCGATGGACGCCTCCTACCCCGGGAAGGCGTAAGTCCCGCCGCTACGACTGGACGGTGCCGTCGGAAGGCTCGCGTTCGGTGGCGTTGGCGTAGCAGAAAGGGAGAAAGGCGCCGTTCTTGTAGTATTGGGTCGGGCACTTCCGGTTCTCTTCCAGGTCGATGTTGTAGACGTTGGGCCAGGTGCGCAGGACGATCATCATGCCGTCGGTCTCCTTCCACAGAGGCCGGGTCTTGAAGAGAACCGACAGGTTCTTGCCGATGGTCTTGATACCGTAGGCGCGCAGGAAGTTGTAGGCGACAACCGGCTCCTTGAAGTACGCATTCCGGATCGCCTCCAGATCGATGAGAGTGCCCACCGCCGTGTAGCACTGCTGCTTCCTGACGTGGAAGTTGAAGCTGCAGAGGCGGGTGCTGGTGAACTTGCGCACGTTATCCGGTACCGGCAGCCGGGTCTCCTCCAGCACCTGCTGCCAAAAGCGGTACTCCTTCAGGATATCTTCGCGGTTGATCTCCAGGGAATCGGCGACCAGTTGCACCAGCTCGGACATACAATAGGGCTGCACGTCGATGCTCCGACCCACCGGCTCGGTGGTTCGGATGCGCAGCTCGAAGATGAACGACCGGTTCTCGAAACAGTAATCGGCCAGCGGGCGGACCTGGTCCTCGTTCACGCCACGGGCCAGGGTGGCCGACAAGCAGGTGTGAATGCCGGCCCGCTTGATGTTCTCCAGGGCCCGGAGCTTGACCTCCAGCAGCGGCTTGCCGTTCATCCTGCGGTAGATATCGTCATCAAAACCGTTGAAGGAGAAGGTTATCGAGTCGACCCCGGCCTCCTTGAGGCGCATAACGTAAGCGTAATCGGCCAGGTTTACGCCGTTGGTGATGAGGCAGGCCCGGTTCTTGCGGCTGGCTATCTTTATAATATCGAAGATCTCCTGCCGGCAGGTCGGCTCCCTCCCCATCAGCCCGATGACCTTGTTCTCGAAGCCGGAGAGCAGCCGCTCGACCTCTTCGACCGCGAGCGGTTGCTTACCCCCGATATCCTCGTAACAGACCGGGCAGCTCAGGTTGCACTTCGAGGAGACGTAGAGATCGATGGCGTGGGGCGAAACCTGGCCGTCGACCGGCTCTCCCGTCATCAGGCGATAAAAAGCGTAATCGTTCTCCAGCAGAGCCTTGTAGAAGGTGCCGTTCTCGTCCCGCTTCTCCAGATAGACCTTGCCGTCCTCGAGCACGACCTCGGCGTCGATTTCCTCGAAGGTCAACGGGGAGAGGCTACGGGTGCGTTTGAGAACCGAGCGAGCGGTGGTCATGTTCGAATGAAAGAAGCTATCGGGCGGGGTGCTCGCAGTCAAGGCGCCGACTGGCGGCGGCGCTCACCGCACCTCGCTCGGCCTTCCCTTCGTTGCCGCCATCAGGTCGATGGTCTACTATGAGTGGCGGGTCCGAAGGCGACCTGGTCAGAACCCGACATGGCAAACGGTAAGCACAGGCGCAAGGGGCCGAAACCGCTGGTCGGCGCGGCGCTCATGCTCGATTTACAGGATTCCACCTTCGTCTGGGATCAGCGACCGGCGCTGGCCAGAGAGGTGATCGACACCCTGGACCGGAACGTCAAAACCCTGCTCGAAGAGAGCGACAAGTACAGAGGGACGATCGGCAATTTCACCGGCGACGGATACCTGCTGCTCTTCGAGCTGCCGGAGCACGCCGTCAACTTCTGCGCTCGCCTAATCAGCGCCTGGGAGGAACCGCGCCGGACATTCGAGAAACAGCTGGACCTGCGGCCGGACAAGAAATACCTGTTGCTACGCAGCGGCGTGGAGTTCGGACGGTACCACCGTATCCACCGCGAGTACGTGGGCTCGGCCATCAACCGGGCGCAGCGCTGCGAAGCGGGCAGCAAGAAATACGTCGATAAAGTTCTCTTGAAGCGGGAAGGGAATCTCCCCTCCCATTTCGTCGTCTACGTGACCCAGTCGGTAAGGGACAACATCCAGATATCCAATTACCACCTCTCCAGGCAGCTGGAGGTCGAGTTCAAGGGGATCGAGGACTTCGATCAGGAGACGGAGGACTACACCGCGCCGAAGACCTTTATCTACGCCCTCTGGCCCCGCTCGCTGACCGGGGACGAGTCGGAATTCCTGGTCGATTCCGCCGAGGCCAGGAAAGTCGCCGAGGCCATCAGCCTCTCGGAGGCCTCCGCCTGGCTGCTGGGGGAGGCTGACGGGTACATCGATCGCGCCAGGGGCAAGGTGGACGATTTCGCGACCAGCTTGATCGAAAAATCCATCGGGCAGTACACGGATCTGCTGACGCGTACCGATCTTCCCGAGAAGATCCGCTCGACGCTGAACTGGAAGCTCACCGACGCCCGCAAGCGCCGGCGCGGGCGCCCCCGTGGGCCCCGCAGCCGAAACGAGCTCGAAAAGCGGGTCGAGCGATGCCAGGAGCGCCTCTCGGACGATCTGCTGCAGAAGGCGCCTGATCGTTACGCGCTGGCGCAGGGCTCGTTGGGAGATGCGCTGCTGTACCTGGCCGGGCTGGTAGCGGGGTCGGAAAGGGCCGATAAGCTGGAGCGGGCCATCCGCGCCTACGAGGCCGCGCTGACCGTGTACTCGGAGCAGGACTACCCCACCGATCACGCGATGATACGCGACAAGCTGGTGGCGGCTCGCGAGGAGCAGGTCAAGGCCGCCGCCGCGGGCGAGCGGAGCGCGGAAACGAACCACGCGCTCGAAGGCGAAGGATCGAAACCGACGCGCAGGAAGAGCCGCAGAGCGCCCGGGAGGAGCTCCCGAAACAGGCGGTAGCCGGGACTACAACCCCACCGCTCACTTGAGTTGACCCGGATGGCGCCGTAGATTTTCGCCGCGCGCAAGGCGCGACGACGCGGAATATCGGGGTATTTTGCCGAGGAGCAACGCCGCGCGCGGCGAAAAGACCAAGCGAGGCGGATCGACTCAGGTGAGCGGTGGGGTTAAACTTCCTTGGCGGTGGGCGGTAGCGAGTCGGCGGGCAGCTCGACGGTCCAGCCCAGGTCCCAGCGACAGACCGGCTTGCCTTGAAGCACGCAGTCGTGCCGCCTCAGGTTGACCTCCCCCCAGCCGGCCAGCTTCAACATCTCGACGTAGTACGAGCCGTGAATGGTGCACATCTCCTGGGAGGGATACTCGAACCCCTCGACCTGGACGCTGCCCTTCACCGGGCTGGCGACCGTGAAGCTCAGACTCCCGGAGTCGTGGTTGTGGTGCCAGAGCTGTTCCAGGCGCTTGATGAATTCCTGCGGCTCGGGCTGCTTGGCCAGATCGGGATAGGCCAGGGCATAGTGCTCACGCGCGGTCCACTTGCCCATGTCGTTCAGCGCCAGGGCCATGGGCAGATCGATGAGCTCGACGCAGCCGCGGATGAGCCCCAGCAGATCTTTTTCCGGATACCACTCGTCGGCCATCACCTGCTCGGAGAGGTACCGGTGAAGGCTTCCGGGAAGGATGGCCCGCGCGTCCTCTTTGAGCGTGCGCAGAAACCTGACCGCTCGGGAAACGCTAGTGCCTCTGACCTTGGCCTGGGTCACGATAGCCCTAGTTTTACCTTATTTAGTGCGAAGGTAGAAGCCCCGGGATGAAACAAAAAGTCGAAGGGCCGTTTTCCGGCGCGCTGCACAGGCGGACGAGCGTCCCAGCGAACCGACGCCCTCGTCGGTCGCGCGGCAAACGCTCTCGTCGCGAGAAGGCCATCCGCGGCCGTCAAAACGCCGGCAGCATCCCCATCAGGCGGCGGTCCTTGTAGGGTACCGGCTTACCCCCGTTTCGGCCCCGCTTCACCCAGACCCGGTCGTCGAAGGTGTGGTAGTAGGTCCAGCGCGGCGGGGGATCGGAGAGCGTCGGCCTGGGCGGTATCTGCGTTTTCTTCTTGATGTTGCTCCCGATGAAGCGGGAAGCCAGCTTGATTCCGCCCGACAGGAGCGGGTTGGGCTTGATCTCGTCGCGGACGCGCTTCTCCAGCCTGGCGGCGCGCTCGCGCACCGCCGGGCTCTGGTGCATCCGTTTTATGGAGCGGATGAAGGTGCTGGCCCCCATGGCCATGTAGCGTAACTCCCGGGCGCGATAGGCATGCAGCTCGTCGGTTCGATCCTTGTAGACCTGGTAGGAGTTGAGCGCGCTCTCCAGCACCTGCAGCGGCGGCGGTCCCACCTGGTCGCGGATCTGCTCGTGCGCGTAGTCGAAGAACTGCTTGATCTCTCCCTTCCCGAAGTTCTTGAGCTTGTATACGTCATCCTTCCAGAGGTTGAAGTCCTCCCACTGGTAGCTGTCCAGTATCCGCCCCTCCTCCATCATCCGGTCGTACAGGGCCGTACCCGGACAGGGGGTGAGGGGGGAGATCTGGTAGGCGAGCGTCTTAAGGTCCACGAAGCGATCGATATCGTCCTTGAGGTTGTCCCGGTCGTGGAAATCGAAGCCCAGCACCAGCGAGCCTACGGTGAAGATGTTGTGACGGTGCAGGTCTTCGAACAGCTCCTTGATCTCCTGCTTGCCCTTGCGCTTGTTGTACTGGTCATCGATGACCTCGGGACAGCCCGGGCCGTGCAGCTGGAAGCTCTCCACGCCGATCCAGACCGCACCCAGGCCGTTGTCTCGCAGCTCCTCGCTGGTGAACTGGGAGAGCGAGCGGGTGGAGCCGAAGGTGAAGTAGCGGACGCCCCAGGTCTTCTTGTCGCTGCGCAGCAGCCGGCCCAGCTCGCGCACGTAACCCGGGTTGAGGAAAAAGTCCTCGTCGAAGAGCAGCACGAACATGTCGTCGAAGCCGAGCCGCTTCTGGTAGTTGCGGATATAGCGGTAGATCTGCTCGGGCTCGGCCACGTAGATCTTCTTGTGGTGAAAGAAGGCGCTGGTATTGCAGAAATCGCAGGCGTTGGGGCAGCCCAGGCTCACCAGCAACATGGGGGCGCGCGCGGTGGCCATCTCCAGACCGGGTATCTGTAGGCCGCACAGGGGCAGGTGGTTCTGGGTGATCTCTCGGTCCAGCGGCTCGTCGCCCAGCAGGCGGCGCATGAACTTCACCCCCTCCTCGCGGCAGAGGTGATCGGCGTTTTCACGGATGTATACCGCATCCCCGTTGGTATCGCCGGGCACCGGGTTGTTCAGCGTGCCCACGCCGTAGCCGCCGACCACGATCTCGGTTCCGGGGCTCTTCTCGCGTATCCGTTTCATCATGCGGGCGACCTTGGCGGTCTGCACGCTCTTGAGCTGAAAGCCCACCACGTCGTAACCGTTGTCCAGCTCGCGGTCGAACTCCTCCCAGTGCGGGTGCTCGAGCACGGTGGTGGGGTTGGAGATGTTCTCCGCTATCATGTACAGGCCCGCGTGGTGCATGTGCGAGGTGACCTGGAACGGCCCGTGGCCGCGCACCAGCCGGGAGGTGGCCAGGTCGAACATGTCCTCACCCCAGCCCAGGTTGTTGGGGCCGTAGCTGGCGGTCAGCAGCACTTTCTTCTTCTTGCTCATGGGGAACTCCTTGCGCTGGTCCTTCCATCCGTCGGCGCCGAGGCGGCTGCCTTTCGGGAAGAGCATTCATTATTTTACATACGCCGCCGTATGTCAAACGTCGACGACCGCCCGGGGCATGCGGGTATGGGGACGTTGTTTAGAGTTATTGCCCTAACAGGTCGCTCGTTCCGCGGGCGTTTCGAAGGTACGTCTCTAGTAGACCGTTGTTGTGCAATAACTTAATTACTAAACAACGTCCCCGATCCGCGTCCCCGATCCGTCCCGATCCATTGGGCGCGCGACGTAACACCCCGGGCGGATTGAGGATTGAATTGCACCGCGGCTGCAATTGCGCAGTGGAACTAGACAAGATGTCGTCTCTATCATACATTGTAACTTTTCGACAGCGTCGAGTGCACCGGTCAGGAGGGGCCATGAAGAACTTCGTTACTATCGTTGCGATCCTCTTTTGTTCAAACTTCACGTTTTCTGCTTGCAGCTTTGATGACGACGAGCGATGCGCTGAGGGCTATACGCTCGTCGATGATACCTGCGTAGAGGACCCGGAAGACCGGTCGTCGGAGCTCGATAGCTCGGTTGCGGCCGGCGGAACGAGCGGCAACGAAGACGCGGGCGGTAGCGAAAACACGGACGACAACGATGCCGGCGAGCCACCCGCGACCGTCACCGGCCTGGGCGAAGCGTGTGACACGACCGACGCCGATCCCTGCGCCGGCAATGAGGCGGACTATTGCCTGGCTCAGCCTCCGGCCACCGAGGGCGAGTGTACCGTCAAGGAGTGCACGCTTTCGCCTGACTCCTGTCCCGCCGACTACTTCTGCTGTGACTTTACCTTCACCGAACACACCATCTGTTTCCCGGAACAGATGCGCGCGACCATCGAAGCCATGTGCAACTGACCGCTCGACTAGCGGCGTTACCGGACATTCATTTCTGAGGAGACACCGTGTCAGCAAAGCGACCGATTTCGTTTCTATCGTTTATCCTCATTGCGCTACCGACAACAGCGGTATCAGCCCAGCCGGCGGCCGACCCCGAAACGCCCCCGGAACAAGTCGAAAACCCGACCCCGGCGGGCGAAGAAACCGCCGAGGAACCGGTTTCCGAGACGCCTGCTACGGCGGATAAGCCGGCGAAGGCGCCCGCCGCTTTGAGCGAGGCAGCCGAGGCGCGATTCGAGGCGCAGCAGCAGCGTATCGACCGGCTCGAACTAGAGCTCACCGACACCCGACAACAGCTTGAATCGATGCAACTGGAGGAAATGCAGGAGCTGGCAGATATCGAAACGGACCGGACGCTCAGCGTCTATGGCTTTCTCGACGCTTCGTTTCACAAATACTTCGTCGACGAGGGCGGGTTGTTCGACGGCCTTATCAACGAACACCCCTTCTTCACGACTCAGAACTTGAACCTGTATTTTGCCAGCGAAATGACCGAAACCTTATCGGCGCTGGCCGAGATCAAGTTCACCTATCTTCCTTTGGGATATGAAAGGGGCCTGACGGTTCCCGGTTTCACAGAGTACGAAAGGACCGATACGTCGGTCATCGATCCGAGGGACAACACAACCCTGCGCCTGGGCGGAATCAGTATCGAACGGATGCACGTTACCTGGCAGCCGGCCGACTATTTCGGAGTCATGGTGGGCCGCTATCTAACCCCTTTCGGTATCTGGAACATCGATCACGGATCGCCGGTGATCATCTCGGTCAGGCCCCCTCACGGCCAGACCTCTAGATTCGTGCCGCTCGAACAGACGGGAATCCAACTGTTGGGCCAGCTTTACCCGGCGAGCGAGCTGTTTTTCGACTACGCGCTGACGCTCTCCAACGGCCGCGGTCCCGCCGATTCGGTCATCGACTACGATGACAACAAGGGTCTCGGCTTGCGGCTCAAGCTCTCTCACAAAGGTATCGACCACGAGGTTGCTATCGGCACCTACGGCTACATGGGGGATTTCACCGACATCGAGCGGGAGGTGGTTTCTTTCGGTCCCTTTGACGTGGACGAGGTGGTATCGACGCACTACGAAGAGCTGGCGGGAAGCATCGACCTGCTGCTCGAATACAAGGACCTCCGACTGCAGTCCGAATATTTTCGGCGACGAGTCGAGTATACGATGCACGGTCCGTCCATCTTCGGTACGGGGCCGCCAGGCCAGCTTCAGCCCAACTTTATCCAGTACGATATCTACGTGATGCTCGCCTACACTTTACCGCTCGAATCATGGCTCGGCGAGATGAAGCTCACCCCCTACGTGTTCTACGAATACGCGGAATCGGACGACTCGGACGATCCAGTAAGCCAAGTCATCAACGCCGGACTCAACTTCAAGCCCTCGCCGTATCTGGTGCTCAAAGCCGAGCAGTCATTCGTGCACCAGTTCAATCGCGCCAACTCCGGTTTTTCCGTTTTCTCTTTACAACTAGCAGTCTCGTTCTAGAGGGCGGGAGCATCGAGGATGACCGTGATGACTCTAAAATCGGTGATACGACGTTTTCGAACTCTACAACCGCTGCACGTTACCGGCACCCTTCTATCGGCTCTGGCGCTTTGGCTCTCGCTTTCCTCCGTGGGAGGTACCGCCAGTGCCGGCGAAGAGGAAATCCTGGTCGTGGCCAACCTCAAGGTACCGGTGGACGCGATTTCCGAGGCCGATCTTCGCGCCATCTTTCGGAAGAGCCGCTTAAGTTATCCCGGCGGTGCGCGCGCAGTTCCGATTCACGCTCGATCCGGCTCCCCGCTGCGCCGCGACTTTTTACGGCGGGTCCTGCACCTGACCGAGGCCGAGGAGAAAAAGTTCTGGGAGGAGCAAAAAATCAGAAAGGGTATCAAGCCCCCGGCTGAATTCTCCAATACCCTGAAGGCGGTCTTCCACCTCAAGGGTGCGGTCAGTTACGTCTACCGTTCCCAATTCAAAGAAGGTACCGCCAAGGTCCTGCTCCGTTTGCCGGCGAAGGGGTAAGGGGACATCCCCGTCTACGTCCCCCTTTTTTGCGGTGAAGGCGAAAGGCCAGCTCAGGAAGATGGAGGCGACGCACGAGTCGCCGGTCGACTACCGCCTGCCCGTAGGCGGCGAGACGGTCCGGATTACGCCGTTGCTGGGGCGGAAACTGCGCCTGCACTACCAGGGGGCCATCACCTGTATCCACTGCGGCCGATCGACCGGCAAGAGCTTCAACCAGGGGTACTGCTACCCATGCTTTACCCGGCTGGCGCAGTGCGACATTTGCATCGTCAAGCCCGAGCTCTGCCACTTCCATCGGGGGACCTGCCGAGAGCCGGATTGGGGAGAGGCCCACTGTATGATCGCGCACAGCGTCTACCTGGCCAACTCGTCGGGCATCAAGGTCGGCATCTCGCGCGGCGAGCAACCCGTCACCCGCTGGATCGACCAGGGGGCCACTCAGGGCCTGGTCATCCGGCTGGTCCCGGACCGTCTACAGGCGGGGTTGTTCGAGGCTGCCCTGAGAAACCACGTGTCCGATCGCACGGACTGGCGCCGGATGCTGCGCGAGCAGCCCGCGCCGCTGGACCTGGAGAGCGAGCGCGATCGCATCCTGGAGCTGCACTGGGAAGGGGGGGCGCCGTCCGAGCTTCCGGGTAGCCCGCCCGCCTCGGCGCGATCCATTTCCATCACCTATCCGGTCTCGTCCTACCCGTCCAAGCCGAAAAGCTTCAACCTGGACAAGAACCCGGCCGTACAGGGAACGCTGCAGGGCATCAAGGGACAATACCTGATCTTCGACACCGGGGTGATCAATGTGCGCAAGCACGCGGGGTACGAGATCGAGCTAGAGGTCGGTAAGGTCGGGGAATAAGGTCGGGGACGAGGTCGGGGACGCGAGGTCGGGGACGTTGTTGAGTAATTAAGTTAGACGCGAGGTCGGGGACGTTGTTGAGTAATTAAGTTATTGCGCGACCGAAGGTCTACCGGAGACGGGCCTTCAAAACGCCTGTCCTACGAGCCGATGGTTCGGGCAATTACTTAATTACTCAACAACGTCCCCAACACCCCCGGGCAATTACTTACTCAACAACGTCCCCAACACCCCGTCCCCAACACCCTTACTCAACAACGTCCCCAACACCGTCTCGGGCAATTACTTAATTACTCAACAACGTCCGTAACACCCCCTAACACCCACGAAAGCTACAATTTCGTTGTTTCGCGCCCCCCCCGGAACTTACTAAATTGTATCGGCACTCGCGGTTCCCACGGCGGGAGGCGATACGGTCCCTTGGCTGGTCGTCATTGTTTTCGAGTAGTTAACCGTGATCCGGGGAGGGCGAAACAAATGGCATGACGGTTGCTACGCGGAAGGCTGTAACCCATGTAGCCCATGGATCGATCCCCTGGGTAACATCCCGATCGAAAAGTAAAGTGAGTCATCGATAGAAAGGACCGGAACAATGCTCGCGCTCAAGACACCCAAGGACGTGGTCAACCTCATCTCCAAGGAGAAGATCGAGGTAGTGGACCTCCGGTTCATGGACCTGCCCGGACTCTGGCAACACTTCTCAATACCGGCGCGCCTTCTCGATACCGACGCTTTCGACAGCGGCCTCGGCTTCGACGGATCCAGCATCCGTGGATGGCAGAGCATCGACAAGAGCGACATGCTGGTGATACCGGTCACCGACAACGCGTTCGTAGATCCCTTCTGCCAGGCCAAGACCCTGGTCCTGTTCTGTAACATCGCCGATCCCATCACTGGCGAGGACTACAGCCGCGACCCGCGCAACATCGCCCGCAAGGCCGAGGCCTATCTGCGCAGCAGCGGGATCGGCGAAACCGCCTATTTCGGCCCGGAGGCGGAGTTCTTCATCTTCGACGACGTCCGCTTCGACCAGAACGAGCACGAGGCCTTCTACCACGTGGACTCGGTGGAGGGACGCTGGAACAGTGGCCGGCAGGAGAACCCCAACCTGGGCTACAAGCCCCGCTACAAGGAGGGCTACTTCCCGGTGCCGCCGGCCGACAGCATGCAGGATCTGCGCAGCGAGATGATGCTGACCCTGGAGAGCATCGGCGTCGAGATCGAGGCGCAGCACCACGAGGTGGCCACCGGCGGGCAGGCCGAGATCGACATGCGGTACGCGCCCCTGGTCGACATGGGCGACAAGCTGCTCAAGTACAAGTACGTGATCAAGAACATGGCCCGCAAGCACGGCAAGACGGTGACCTTCATGCCCAAGCCGCTGTTCCAGGACAACGGCAGCGGCATGCACGTGCACATGTCGATCTGGAAGGAGTCGAAGAACCTGTTCGCGGGAGACGGCTACGCCGGTCTCTCGGACGCGGGTCGCTACGCCATCGGGGGCATTCTCAAGCACGCCCCGGCGCTTCTGGCCTTCACCAGCCCCACCACCAACAGCTACAAGCGGCTGGTCCCGGGCTTCGAGGCGCCGGTAAACCTGGCTTACAGCAGCCGCAACCGCAGCGCGGCCATCCGCATCCCCATGTACTCGACCTCGGCCGCGGCCAAGCGCATCGAGTTCCGCTGCCCGGATCCGAGCTGCAACGGCTACCTGGCCTTCTCGGCCATTCTCATGGCCGGGCTCGACGGTATACAGAACAAGATCGATCCAGGCGAGCCGCTGGACAAGGATCTGTACGATCTACCGCCGGAGGAGGCTGCCGAGATCAAGCAGACGCCGGGATCGCTGCGCGAGGCGCTGAACGCGCTGCGCGACGACCACGACTTCCTGCTCAAGGGCGACGTCTTCACCCCGGACATGATCGAGACCTGGTGCTCCTACAAGATGGAGAAGGAAGTGCAGGCGCTGGACCTGCGCCCGCACCCCTGGGAGTTCGCCCTGTACTTCGACATCTGATATACGGGGTGGGTGCCGGACAGAACGCGTAAACCGCAGGACCGGGGCGCAACCGCCCCGGTCCGCTTCAAAAGGGTCTTCCCCTCGCCCGGATCCGCCGAGCGCCTATCGAGCCGGGTGGTGGCCGAGCAGGCCATTACCGTCCGCTTCAAGCAAATCGGCGAGTTCACCCTGCTCTGCACCCCGCTCGAGCTCGATGCGCTAGCGGCAGGCTTCGCCAACTCCGAGGGGATGATCGAGTCGGCCGACGATATCCTCTCCATATCCCGCGACGACGAGCAGCCGGACCTGGTCACGGTCGAGGTCGCCAACCCCTCCGGAGTTGCCGGCCGCAGGAACATGCTGGTCTCCAGCTCCTGCGGGCTCTGCGGCGTGCGGCTCATCGAGCGGACGCTCTGGAACACGGTACCTGTGCCCCGGTCGCTGCGCATCAGCGCGGACCTGCTGATCGACATGCCCGACCGGCTGGCGGCCGAGCAGCGCGTATATCGGAAGACCCGGGGCGCGCACGCGGCCGGCATCTTCGACCAGCGGGGCGAGATCATCGCCTTTGCCGAGGATATCGGCAGGCACAACGCGCTGGACAAGGTCATCGGCAAGTGCCTGCTCGGTGGGTGCTCGGCGCGGGGGCTGGGAGTGGTGCTGACCAGCCGCGCGAGCTTCGAGATGGTGGCCAAGGCTGGGCGAGCCGGCCTGGAGATCGTCGCCGCTGTCTCGGCTCCCTCCTCGCTGGCGGTGCAGAGCGCGCGAACGCTGAACATCACCCTGTGCGCGTCGGTGCAGAGGGGCAAGGCGGACGTCTTCACCCATCCCGGACGGATCGCAACCGGCCGCCGCTCATCGCCATGACGGAAGCGAACGCTAACCGGCCCGGCGGCGAGCCCGTCCCAGCGCGCGGCACCCCCGAAGGGGCGACCCGCCGCATCTACCTGGCGCTGGCCTTCCTGGCCATCGCGCTCTCGGTGATCGGGACCGGCCACTGGTACGTGGCCAGGCGGCTCGGGGAGCTTCCGGGAATCGAGTCGCCCTGGCAGACCGCGCTCGGCCTGCTGGTAGGCCTGCTGGGCGTGCTGGCCATCGCTCCGCGCATCGCCCGCCGTGTGCTGGGGGTGCGCGACGTGCGGCCGCTGGCCTGGCTGGGAGCGGTCTGGATGGGCGTCTTCTTCTACCTGCTGCACCTGTTCGGATTGAGCGACGTGATTCTGCTCGTCGTGGGCATCGACCGGACGCCGCACGGGGCCGCCCAGGCGGTGGCCGTCTCGCTGGCCACCGGCGCGCTGGTGCTGGGCGGGACCCTCTCCATGGCCACCGGTCCCCACATCCGCCGCGTGCAAGTGGCGCTGGAACGCTGGCCGCAAGCGCTGGACGGATTCAGGATAGTCCAGATAAGCGACGTACACCTGAGCCTGACCGCCGGCCCGCGCTTTGCCGAAAAGATCACCCGGCTCTGCAACGAGCTCGATCCCGACCTGATCGCGGTCACCGGCGACCTGGTGGACGGCGGCGTGCGCGAGCTATCCGAAGCGGCGGCACCGCTGGCCGAGCTGCGCGCCCGACACGGCGTCTTCTTCGTCACCGGCAACCACGAGCACTACGCTGGCGCCGGCAAGTGGGCGCGAAAGGTGACCGAGCTCGGCATGCAGGTGCTGCGCAACCGGCACGTCACCATCGGCGAAGGGGAGGCCACCTTTCAACTGGCCGGTACCAACGACCGGATGAGCGGGCAGTACCGGGCCGGCGGCGGCGAGGACCTGCCCGGAGCGCTCGAGGGGACCCGTCCCGGGCTGCCCGTGGTCCTGCTCGCCCACAACCCGAAGACCTTCGAGGAAGCCGCCGCGCGGGGGGTCGACCTGCAACTGTCTGGACACACCCACGGCGGTCAACTCTGGCCCTTCAACCTGCTGGTCAGGCTGCAGACCCGCTTCATCGCCGGCGTGTACCGGGTAGGCCGTTCCCAGCTCTACGTGAGCCGCGGCACCGGCTACTGGGGGCCTCCCATGCGGGTGTTCGCGCCGGCCGAGATCACCGAGGTCAGTATAAAACGACTTGCCCGCTCGGAATTCGGTTTGTAAATACAAGTACCGGAACGAGAGCGTGGGAGAAGACATGGACGCCGTTCTACTGGCCAGGATTCAATTCGCCCTCACCGTGGGGTTTCACTACATCTTTCCGCCGCTGACCATCGGCATGGCCTGGATCATCGTCTGGATCCTCGGCCGGCAGCTGGCGACGGGCGACGAGCTGTACCGGCGTATGGCGCGCTTCTGGATTAAGCTCTTCGCGCTGAGCTTTGCCGTGGGCGTAGCCACCGGCATCACCATGGAGTTCCAGTTCGGCATGAACTGGGCCGAGTATTCCCGGTTTGTAGGGGATATCTTCGGCGCACCGCTGGCGGCCGAGGGGGTGATCGCCTTCTTCCTGGAGTCGAGCTTCCTGGGGGTGCTGCTCTTCGGCGAGAAGCGGGTCTCGACCCGGGTCTACTGGTTCTCGGCCCTGATGGTGGCGGTGGGCTCCACCCTGTCGGCCTTCTGGATCATCGTGGCCAACTCCTGGCAGCAGACCCCGGCCGGCTACCGCATAGTGGACGGCCGGGCCGAGCTTACCGACTTCTTCGCCGCCCTGTTCAATCCCTCGACCATCCCGCGCTTCTTCCACACCGTCGACGGCGCGCTGGTCACAGGCGCCTTCTTCGTCACCGGCGTCTCCGCCCTGTATCTGCTGCGCGGGCAGCACCAGCGGTTCGCCGAGAAGTCGCTGGCCACCGGGGTGGTGGCGGGCTTTTTGGCCTCGTCGTTGATCGTGCCCTTCGGCCACTTCCACGGGGTACAGGTGGCCGAGACCCAACCGGCCAAGCTAGCCGCGCTGGAAGGGATCTGGGAGACGCAGACCAATGCGCCGCTGCTGCTCTTCGGCATTCCCAACCGCAAGGAACGGAGAACCGACTTTGCCGTCGATCTCCCGGGCCTGCTGAGCATCGGGGTGGGCGGATCTACCGATACCGAGGTCAAGGGGCTCAACGACTTCCCCGAGGACGAGTGGCCGCCGCTGCTGCTGAGCTTCTTCAGCTTCCACCTCATGGTCGGCCTGGGCTTTTACTTCACCGCCTTTACCGCCCTGGGCCTGTTCTTGCTCTGGAGGAAAAAGCTCTACGGGAACCGGTTCTACCTGGGACTGGCCGTGCTATCGGTACCGCTTCCCTTCATCGCCAACGAGTGCGGCTGGATCGCCGCCGAGGTGGGCAGGCAGCCCTGGATCGTTTATGGGCTGATGCGCACCCGGGATGCGGTCTCCATCTCGGTGCCGGCCTGGCAAATCGCGGTTTCCATCGCCCTGTTTTGTGCGCTGTATACCGTGCTCTTCTGCTTCTGGGTCTACCTGCTGAAACGCAAGATCGACAAGGGGCCGGAACCGGATCCCGAAGCAAGCGGCGAAGAGGTGGCGGCATGAGCGCGCTTCAGATCACCTGGTTCGCGCTGATCGGCGTGCTGCTCGGCGGATACGCGGTTCTCGACGGCTTCGACCTGGGGGTCGGCTTCTGGCATCTGTTCAGCAAGAAGGAGCAGGAGCGCCGCATATTCCTGCAGGCCATCGGGCCGGTCTGGGACGGCAACGAGGTCTGGCTGCTGACCGGCGGCGGCGCCATCTTCGCCGCCTTTCCCCCGGTCTACGCCTCGGTCTTCAGCGGCTTGTACCTGGCGCTGTTGCTGGTGCTGGCCGGGCTCATCCTGCGGGCGGTGTCGGTCGAGTTTCGCCACCAGGTGGCCGCGCCCGGCTGGCGCAAGCTCTGGGATACGGCCTTTGCCGTGGGCAGCGTGCTGCCCGCCCTCCTCTTCGGTGTGGCCCTGGGAAACCTGGTGCGCGGCCTGGAGCTGGACGGCTCCGGCAACTACACGGGCGGCTTTTTCGCACTGCTCAACCCCTACGCGTTGCTGGTGGGCGTGACCGGCCTGGCCATGTTCGCCACCCACGGCGCGCTTTACCTGGCGCTCAAGACCGAGGGCGAGACCCGGCAGATGGCCCGCGGCTGGGCCCGGACCGCCAGCCGCGTCTACCTGGCGCTCTTCCTAGCCACCGCGGCCTGGAGCCTGGCCTACCAACAGAGGGGATCCATGCTGCTTCCGGCCATCGCCTGCGCGGTGGCGCTCGGCAGCATCGTGGGCATCGGGCTGATGGAGAAGGCGGACAAGACCTGGCCGGCCTTTCTCCTCTCCTCGCTCTCCATCCTGGCGCTGCTGGCTGCCACCGGAGCCACGCTCTACCCTAACCTGGTGCCTGCCCTCAACGACCCCGCGCTCAGCCTGACCCTCTTCAACTCCTCCGCTTCCCAGAAGAGCCTGACGGTGATGTTGACGGTTGCGCTGCTGGGGATGCCCGTGGTCATCGGCTACACCATCTTCATCTACCGGACCTTTGCCGGGCCGGTCGAGGTAGGCGGAGACGACCACTACTGAGCGGTCGCCTTGCTACCGACGGATCGTTGCCGTGCCCGAGCTGCCCGAGGTCGAAAGCATCCTGCGCCGCGTCGCGCCCGCGCTTCAGGGGCTGACCGTTCGCAAGGTCGTCACCGGTGCCGACGGCCGCGTCTTCGGCACCGCCCGCGCTACCCTGAAGCGGCGCCTGACCGGCCGCCGGATCGAGGAGGTGACCCGCCAGGGCAAGTACCTGCTGCTGCACCTCGACGAGGATTCGCGCCTGCTGCTGCACCTGGGGATGACCGGACAGCTGCTGCTGCCCGACCGTTCTCCGGCCGGAAAGCGAGGGCAGGGCTTTGTACCGGATATCCACACCCACCTCCGCCTCGAATTCGGGCCCAAGCGCCCTGCCCTGCTCTTCCGCGACGTGCGCCGCTTCGGGCTGGTCTCGCTGCTCGAGCCGGGTTGTAGTTGCGAACGGTTACAGAAGCTGGGGATCGACGCGCTTCGTGCCACGGGCGCGCAACTCTTTTCCGCCACTCGCTCCCGCAGGGTCGCCATCAAGAGCCTGCTGCTCGACCAGACGGTGCTGGCCGGTTACGGAAACATCTACGCGGACGAGGCCCTGTTCCGGGCGGGCATCCGGCCGACCACGCCCTGTTCGCGGCTCTCCGAGGAATGCTGCGCCGCTCTGATCAAGGAGGGAAAGCAGGTGATGCGCCGGGCCATCGCCGCGGGCGGCTCCAGCATCAGCGACTACCAGCATCCCGACGGCGGGCGAGGGGAATTCCAGCAACAACATCTGGTTTACGGCCGCGCGGGCGAGCCCTGTACGCGCTGCGGCGCGCCCATCGCGCGCGCGGTCCTCGGAGGACGCTCCACCCACTACTGTCCCCGCTGCCAGCGGTGAATCAGGTAGGCGCGGGCCTTGCGCCCGCCCGACGTATCGCTTGCGGGAGGGGGCAAGACCCTCCCCTACGGGTGCGACTGCGTATAGAATGCCCGACCAGCCATGAAAATCCTCGGCATACACGGTAGCCCTCGCAAGGGTGGGAACAGCGATCTGTTGCTGGAAAGGGCGCTAGAGGGCGCGCGCGAGGCGGGGGCGGAGGTCTCGGAGCTGCGCGTGCGCTCTCTGAAGATGGAGGGGTGCCGGGAGTGCGGCGGCTGCGACGAGACCGGCGAGTGCGTCATCGATGACGAAATGCAGCGGGTATATGGTTTGCTGAAAGAGGCGGACGCCGTCATCGCGGCCACCCCCATCTTCTTCTACACCGTGCCCGCCCAGCTCAAGGCGGTCATAGACCGCTGCCAGGCTCCCTGGAATGCGCGCAAGCTGAGCAAACCCCCGGAGCAGTGGAAGAACTACGGCAGCGGCCGCGGGTTTTTGATCGCGGTAGGCGCGACCAAGGGACCGAGGCTGTTCGAAAGCGTGGAGCTGGTAGCGAAGTACTTCTACGATGCGCTGGACATGAGCTACGAGCGGGCGGTGCTCTGCCGCGGCGTCGACGAAAAGGGAGCGGTGGCCAAACGGCCCGAGGTCCTGCAGCAGGCCTACGAGCTGGGACGACAGGCCGCGCTGGGCGGAAGCGCTACTTGAACACGCCGGCGCGCACGATGCGGGAGAGCTCGGTCAGCTGCCGCTTGCCTAGATCCTGGCGCGAAACCCGGTCCGAGCTCAACGCCGCGGCCAGCACCGACCCGCCCGCCGCATAGGCGATGACCAGGATGATCACGTTGAGGATGGCGCTCTCCGCGTCGACGTCCTCGCGGATGGCGCCGGTCTGCTGACCCATCTTCACGTACTGGGCCAGCAGCAACAGCCACGGCTTGAAGGCGTCCGTCAACAGCTTGCGGATACCCTCGGGGTTATCGAGCAGCTCGCGCACCAGCAGGGTGGCCCGGTCCGAGTTGCTCTGAAAAAACGCGACCAGCTCCTCAAGTAGCGCGTCATAGCTCTGCCCGCCGCTGGTGATAGTGACCAGCATCTGCGGCAACCGCTCGCGCCAGTGCTCTATTAAACTGTCGAGCACGGCATTCCTCAGCTCTTCCTTGGACGGGTAGTAGTAGAGCAGCGTCTGCTTGGTCACTCCCACCTGCTCGGCGATGGCCTGCAGCGAGGTGCCGTCAAAGCCGCGCGAGGCGAACAGCCGGGTCGCCGTCTCCAGTATCTTTTCGGCGGTGGTCACGAGTGTTTGTTTACCAGCTGGTAGGTATTTTGACAACCGGTTCACCGGATCCGGCAATATTCTCGGTAATTTGCGGGTATTTTGCGATATTCATCGACTTGCGAGAGAAAATGTCTTGTTTAGAGCTCTACCATTTGGTAAGTTATTAGCTACCGACAGGTAGGATTACTCGCATCTAGGAGGTAAGCACCCATGGCAGCTATCGAGATACCCGCGGGAATCAAACCGAGGGAGTTCTTCTGTTCGTTTCTTCCCGAGACCTTCAACGCCCGGGCGGCCGAGCTCGATCTCTCCGCCTTCCAGGACCTGGAGGTGGCGCTCGAGTTCAACGTGACCGGCCCAGAGGGGGGCAGGTTCGGGGTCGCCTTCAAGGAGGGCAAGCGGCTGGAGGTGAGCGAGTCGGGGGCGGACAACCCGCTGGTCAGCGTCGAGGTTTCGCAGGATACCTTTGCCGAGGGCCTTTCGGGCCGGATCCCGGAGTTTCCCATCAAGGATATCCTGGCACTGGCCAGCGACCCGGCGATCATCTCTCTGCTGGATCCGACCATGGTCAAGACGGTGATCGGGGCCATCGGGCAGGCAAAGGGGCTGATGGACGTGGAGGTTGTTCAGGGAGGAAGGAAGATCGCCCTAAGCGTCAAGTTCAACGGCTGCGAAACGCCCCGCTTCAAGATCTCGGGCGACATCAACGAGTTGCTGGCGCTGGCGGCGGGAAAGACCGATCCGATCCAGGGTTACATGTCGGCCAAGTTCCGCATCGAGGGCGACCTCAACACGGCCATGTCCTTCCAGAACATGCTGCCCAAGAACCGGCCCAACTGAATTCCCTAAGGAGGCACCGCAAAACGATCCGGTTGCGGGCGCGCGGGCGGGCGCAAGGCCCTCCCCTACGGGGTATGGATGACTCCCGCGGTTAAACCTGCCGAGGTGTGATCTAATTATCCTTCGCCCCCTGCGCGACCCAGAGCCGCAGCAGGCTGAGCATCCGCTCCTTGAGCCGAGGGTGGAAGCCCTGCACCGTCTTGGGCATGCGGGCCTCCTCGATGACCTGCACGATCTGGCTCGCGTCCGGGCTGCCCGGTACCACGGTCCGCACCCCTTCCCGGACCTGCACGAGCTCGCGGTAGCTGCCGAGCGGCAGAAAAGAGCCGCCACCGTGGCATCCAGTGCAGTGGGTCTGCAGCATCGGCAGCACCTCCTTCTGGAAAGAGACGCGGGTGGCGGGATCCACGGTGGCGTCGTCCGTCTGCGTACCGCCGCAAGCCCAAGAAAAGGCCAGTAAAACCAGGCAGGTCGCCCATGATGGTCTTTTCAACACGATTCCTCCTTCGGATTTTTCGATAAACGAACCGAAGCGCTACGGGGTACAAACTGCTATCTCACGGCGCCTCCGGATGGTAGCCCGCATCGGCGATGGCTTTCTCGACCGCCTTCAGGTCGGCGCCCTCTTCCAGGTCCACGCTGACCAGCTTGGTAGCCGGATCGGCCGATACGCTCTTTACACCGGGCAGCTCGCAGACCGCACCGGTTATAGTGCGCACGCAGTGCTGGCAAGTCATGTCCGAGACTTTCAACTGTAACTTGCTGGCCACGTCCGTTTCTCCTTTCCGCCCCAGTCGCGCGACTACAGGCTTGAATACGTGAAATAGAACGAGCAGCCCCAGCAGCACGCCGCTCGTCGTCTCCAGCCACGACAGTCCCGCGGCGTGATGCTGGGCGGCCGCCTCGACCGGGGGCGGCACCCAGGCGGGATAGGCCGCGAAAAGCGCGTCCGCTCCCCATCCCGCGGCGAGCGAGCCCAGCACGATGAGCACAAGGTAGACGGCCAGCGCCCGCTTGCCGAGCATCTTCAGGATCACGGTCACCGAGGCGGCGTTGGTGGCCGGGCCTACAATGAGGAAAATGAGGGCCGCTCCCGGGCTGATCCCCTTGGCCATCAGGGCGGCCGCCAAGGGAATGGAGCCGCTGGCGCAAACGTAGAGCGGCACCCCTACCGCCAGCATGGCCAGGTAAGCCGTCAGGCCCTCTCCCACGTACTGGCCGAGCACTCCGGCGGGAAGCAGGTAGCCGATAGCCCCACCTAGCAGCGTTCCCCAGAGCAACGGCCGCGCGATGCCTCCCATCAGCTCGTCAAATGCGTACGACGTTGCGCGCCGCAGGCGGTTGCCATCGGGACCTTGCTCGAGGACCGGAGCGGGCTCACCCACCCCGTCGGTCGGGTCATCCGAGCCGGGCCGTTCTACCAGGCTGGTAACGATGCCGGAAAGCACTCCGATCACGAATGAGACCGCCACCCGAGCCACCGCAAAGGCGAATCCCAGCAAGCTGTAGGTCGCCAGGATGGAGTCGACGCCCGAGGTGGGGGTGGTAACCAGGAAGCTTACCACCGCGCCGTTGCTGGCCCCGCTCTTCTTCAGAGAGGCGGCCACCGGTACCACCCCGCAGGAGCAGAGCGGAAGCGGTACGCCAACGGCTGCCGCCCGCAGCGCGGGCGCGGGTCCCCGTCCTCCTAGCAGCCTGGATACGGCCCCCAGAGGCAGCAACACGTGCAGCAACCCGGCTGCGGCCAGGCCCAAGATGAGATAGGGCGCCATCCTGCCCAGCAACAGGAAGGACTCGACGGCGATGCCTGTGACGAGATCGAACACCGTTCGCTCCTCCTAGAACGGATCCCGAGAACGGACCGAGCCTCGCGCCGCGCCACGGGGTCGTCTGCAAGGCGGACCGACGAGAACGGGTAGGGTCCTTTCGAGGAGGTCCAACGCCGCAGACGGCCCCGTGCGGCAAGCGAGGCTACGGGAGTTCTTGGGATCCGTTCTCATCATCTCAACATAACCACGTTTCGGGGACGGGGGAGCTTCAGCGGGACGGGGCCGATCGAGCACCTCCGGATCCTTCCGCGCCTTCGTCGTCGGCCTCGGCCTGGGTGACGCGGCTCCCCTCGGGCACGCTATGGGTGAGCCAGACATTGCCGCCTATCACGGACGCGCGTCCGATATGCACCCGCCCCAGAACAGTCGCGCCCGAGTAGATGATCACGTCGTCCTCCACGATGGGGTGGCGCGGAACGCCCTTGACCGGGTTGCCGTTCTCGTCGAGCGCGAAGCTCTTCGCCCCCAGGGTGACTCCCTGGTAGATGCGGACCCGCTTGCCGATCTCGCAGGTTTCGCCCACCACCACGCCGGTGCCGTGGTCGATGAAGAAGGCCTCGTCGATGGTCGCCCCTGGGTGGATGTCGATACCGGTCTGTCCGTGCGCGTGCTCGGTAATCATACGCGGCACCAGCGGCACTCCCAGGCGGTAGAGCTCGTGAGCGATCCGGTAGTTGGTAATGGCCAGGATTCCGGGATAGCAAAGCACCGCCTCGTCCGGGCTGGTGGCGGCCGGATCGCCCTGGTAGGCTGCAGCCACGTCCTGGAAAAGCAGGCGTTGTATGTACGGTAAGCGGGCCAAAAAGGCGCGGGTCGTCTCTTGCGGACGCTCCTCACACTCGGCGCACGCACCGGGGTCGTCCTTGTGGCAGGGGAAGCAGAAGCCGCGCCGTATCTGTTCCTTGAGCTCGCGCTGCACGCGGTCGAGGATCGCACCGACGTGGTACGGCTTGCTCGTCTCGGCGATCTCCGAGTCGCCGAAGTAACCGGGAAACAGCGCGCAGCGGAGCCACTCGACGATGTCCACCATCCGGTCCCGCGAAGGAAGCGCGGCTCTCCACGATCGACGCAGCGTGAAACCATGGCCGGCAGAGCTCTGTCGAACCAGTTGCCCGACCACCTCCAACTCGACCGCGAGATCCCTCTTGTCGTTGTCGTTTTTTTCCAATTCTCACCTCTAACAGCTTCGTTTCGGAGAGCTGTATCGCGACATGTAGCTCCGAGACAACCGCCGGTCGACCCGCGAGCGGGCGGGCGCAAGGCCTGCCCCTACGACGTTTGATGCACCCCTACGTAGGGGGAGCGGATCGCCCCCTCCCCTTCACCCTCATTAAAAACCTAAAACCCAAAAACCAACCAAAAACCGGGACGGTCCTAGTTTCCTAGTTAACAAACCCAAAAACCGGGACGGTCCTA
>CAYVFC010000071.1:0-40515 GCA_964450715.1 uncultured Sandaracinaceae bacterium
GCCGTCTTCCCCCTTATTGCTCTTTTCAGCCGTTGAGAAATCCGGAATTAGCCAAGGAATATTGGTCCGCCCGTAGCCGGTGGCCACGGTGTACGCGATGTCTTCGCGGGACAGGTCCAGCCTTTTCAATAGTTTATCCATCACATCCGAGGCAGATTGCTCGGGCCTGGGCCTGACCCGGATGATCTCCGAGCCCAGCACCTCGCCGTCTTCCAGCAACACGGCCTCGGCGGTCAGCGAGCCCACATCAATTCGGCAGGACCGTCCCCCTTGTCAGGGAAAAGGGAATCATGCAGCGTGCGAAGCAGCAGCTCGAAGGGGGCGTGAACCGGAAGATGGCGCAGGACGTGGCCCGAACCTGGAAGGACTACGGCAAGCTGACCCGGGTCGAGGAAACGGTCCTGTACGCCAGGCTGCAAGGACACCACAAGATCGGCCTGGCGTTTTGCGTGGGACTGTCGGACGAAGCGAAGCTGTTTACCAATCTACTCATCAACGAGGCCTTCGAGGTGGTATCGGCATGCTGCATGAGCGGTGCGCTCACCTCCGATGACGTGCAGCTACCGGAGGAGGACAAGATCGTCCCCGGTCTACGTCAGCCCATGTGCAATCCGATTGGACAGGCGTTGCTGCTCAACGAGGCGAGATGCGACCTCAACGTGATACTCGGTCTCTGTGTCGGCGACGATGCCCTGTTCATCAAGCACTCCGAGGCACCAGTCACCGTCCTGGCGGTCAAGGACCGGGTACTGGCGCACAACCCGCTGGGAGCGCTGTACACGGCTCGTCGGATCTATACCCGGATCAACCTGAGAAAACCCGAAGGAAGATAGGCTCGGTAAGTCGCGCGAATTCAGAACGTAGAAAAATGCACGAGATCGATACGCGAATAGAGATCAACGCTCCCCGCTCAGTCGTCTGGGAGCTTCTGACCGATCTGGAAGGCTACCAGAGCTGGAATCCCTTCGTCGTTCTGGCCCGGGGCCGGATCGAGGTGGGGGAGAAACTGCTGTGCGAGCCGCAGATGCCGGCGGGGCGGCGCTACTCCTTCGAGCCGGTGGTCAACGAACACCGCCCCGGACGCTACTTTTCCTGGGTGGGAAACGTTCTGCACCCGCGCATCGCCTCCGGCGAGCACAGCTTCGAGTTGAGAGAGATCGGGCAGGACCGCACGCTGCTCATCCACGGCGAGCGGTTCACCGGCATCGCTACCCGTTTTATGCCTCGCCGTGTGCTCGACAGTACCCGCCGGGGTTTCCTGCTTATGAACGAAGCGCTGAAACGGACCGCAGAGCAGCGCGTCCGCAACCCCGACGGCTCCTGAACCGCCCCCTGCCGCCTCCGGAATGAATGGGGGCGAACGGGTTGTTGAGTTATTTAACTTATTCTCGGCGGAATTCGTCAGACCTCGAGGCGCGGACGAGTCGCTACCGAGCAGCCAACGCCCATTCCGCATGACTAAACAACGTCCCCGAATTCAACGTCCCCGAATTCACCGAATTCACGAATTCAACGTCCCCGAATTCGCAGGACCGCCAGAAATCCCGCGTACGGATAAGGCCATGAGCAAGCCGGTTCGATCTGTCGCTCTGTTATTCTCAGTTCTCCTGTTGTCCGCTTGCGGCGATGACCGCGATGGCGCGGACGCTGACGGAACCGTTGGCGGGAACGGCGGCGGCGGGGCCGCAGGCGGCCGGGCCGGCGAGGGCGCGGCAGGAGCCGGCATAGGAGGCGGCGCAGGAAGCGCGGGCGGCGAGAGCGGCGAGGGCGTAGATGGTACGGACGAGGGCGGCCAGGGCGGCAGCGGCGGTTCCGTTGGCGCCTGGAGGCCGTTTTCGGACGACAGCCCCTGGAATACGCCGATCGCGCCGGACGCCGCGGTTTACCCCGACTCGGACGCGCTGATCGAGCACCTCGCCAACAGCTCGCAGTGGCCCGGATTGGGCATCAACATCCATCCCTGGAGCGTACCGGTCTACTGGGTGGACGATTCGGTGCCGCTGGTTGACGTTTCTACCCCGCTGAGCAACCAGGGCAAGAACGTCACCCTGCAAATTCCCATTCCGGAGGAAGCCGAGCCCGATCCCGAATCGGACGGTCACCTGTGCATCGTCGATCGAGAGGCGGGCCAGAGCTGGGATTTCTTTCAGGGCCGCGACCCGGGCCAGAGCTGGGAGTGCATGCTGTGCTCGACGGTTGACCTAAACGGCACCGGCGTGCGGCCTCCCAAGGACGGCAACCAGCCCTGGTACGTGTCGCACGGCTCGCGCGCTTGCGGATTTCCGCTGATCGCAGGACTGATCAGGGAGTATGAGTATACGCAGCATTAACGCCCCCGGCTCAACGGATCACCTCGCCCTCGCAGGCCGAGGGCTTGGTGCAGAAGCGCATGCCGGGCACGTCGCAGCAGACCTTGCCGCCGCCGAATGCGTCGCAGTCGCTGCCGGAGACGCATTGCAGATAGCTTCCGCCCGGGCAGTCCTCGGCCGGCCGGCAGACGTTGACGCAGCAGACCGCAGGCCCCTGGTCCTGCGAGCAGTTCAGGTCATTGGCGCAGATCGCGCCCGGGGGCAGGGTGCCGATCGGCCCCAGGTTCCCGTCGTAGATGGCGCCGTCCCTGGGGTATTCGATTGCGGCGTCCGCGTGCGCGGACGCGCCCGCAGCGCCGGTGCCTGCAGCGCCGCCGCCCGCTCCGCCCGCGCCTGCAGCGCCGCCGATCCCACTTTCGCCGCCCGCGGCGCCGACCCCTCCTGCGCCGCTCGCACCCCCGCCGCCGCCGGTTTCGCCGGTGCTTGCGGCTTGTCCGCCGCCGTCGGCCGCGGGCTGTTCCCCGCGATCATCGGAACCGCAAGCCGATAACACAATCGCCAGCGCACAGAGTGCCGTGGACGCGAACCGAGAGGCATAAACGCACATCGCCATGAGCGCCTCCTTTTCCCTCCGGCGCTCAGTGTAACATCGGAGGGGCCGGCGAGATACGCCCGTGCTCGGCGCCCGGCGTGTCCTTTCTAACGGGGTAGCGAGCCGATCCACTGCAGGATGGCGGCTTCGGGCATGGCGCCCGACTGCCGCGCGACCTCACGACCGTCGCGGAAGGCGATCAGGGTGGGGATGGAACGGATGCCGAAGCGGGCGGCAACGCCCGGCGCGGCCTCGGTATCGACCTTGGCGAAGAGCGCCTGCCCGGTGCCCCTGGCCGCAGCGGACGCAAAGGCCGGGGCCATCATCTTGCACGGCCCGCACCAGTCGGCCCAGAAGTCCACCACCACCGGCAGGGTCGCCCGTTCGATGTAGCGGTCAAAGGATCCGTCGTCGAGATGGGCGGGGTGATCGACGGGCAACGGGCTCTTGCACCGGCCGCAGGTCGGTCGGTCCGAGACCCGCTGCCGGGGCAGGCGGTTGACCGCCCCGCAATTGCTGCACGGCACCTGGATGGAGTCAGCCATGAACACACCCGCTCTCTCTGTGTTTCGCCTCCACTCAAAATAAACACGCGATCGCGGGTGGCAACCCGACTCCCGAGACGGAGATCACGTTCGGACGGTCGGATCATACGGATATCGGTTCAGACAGGTAAAACAGCCGCCCGGACGCAGAACCCGGGAGATCTCGCCGATGGCGCCGAACGGATCGGCAAAGAGATGCAGCGCCCCGAAGCAGTTCACCGCCCCGGCCGCACCGTCGACGATCGGCAACGACTGGGCGCTGGCGCGAGCGAATACCGGGATCGTCGCGCCGCAAACCTAATAAATAATGTCCCTTTATATTCCTCGCGGCGGATAACCGGCGATTTCCTCTCGCCATCGAGCAAACTTCCTCCGCCCCGCCGCGTGGCTTCGCTGCTCCCGCGCCCTAGAACGCCACCGCGTGGCTTCGTTGCTCCCGCAAGGCCATACACCGTCCACCAACGGGCAACTGGATCGGATTCTTCCTCCTCAGATACACCCCGGCATCTCGAAGCCGCGCCAACTGTTCCCGCACGAACCCCTCGCTACCCACTGCCACCCCCTCCGCGAAGAACCGCAACCGCTCCTTGTACGCCCCCTTACCCTCGAACCCGCGCGCCTCCTCCGCCCGCACGATCGCCTCCGGAATCGCCCCCTGCCCCTCCTTGGTCGGCACCGCGCCCCGATAGTACAACAACCCCCGATAAGCCTTCATCGCCTTACGCTCGCTATTGCCACCCTTACCCCCCGCGTCTCCACCAACCTCTATCCCCCCACCCCCACTCCCACCATCGCTCCCCACCACCTCTCTCAATCCCAGAAGCCACCGCCCCTTCTGCGCCTGCCGGTAATAGATCGACGACCCCGCGTGCTCCTCCGGCCGCGTCACCATCCCCGCTCTCACCCCATTCAAATCCACGTACAGCATACAGTCCACCACCGCCCTCCCCGGCTCCAACAACGTACTCTTGAACCGGTCCGCCCAGAACCGCCCCCTCCTCTCAAAAGTCCTATTATACCAGCGAGCAAACGCCGCCTGCACATTCCGCATCAGCTCCGACACATCGAACAACCGCCGATTGAACCTCTCCCACTTCTCCTCCCCCCACACCCCCAACGCCCCCTCCGAATTCGGATACAAAACCAGAGCCCGTTCCCGAAGCTCCTCCCGATCCATTTCCCGATACCCCTCGAACCTCACCACAGCATGATAGTGATTCCCCATCACCGAAAACGCCGCCACCTCACAACAGTACGCCCCACAAAAATGCTTCAACAACTCGACCAACTGCACCCGACAGATCCCCCTCTCGAGCGGAAACTCCCCCTTCCCCCCCGCCGTCCGAGCGTGCACATGATACCAAACCTCTTCCCCCTCGATTTTTAGCCGAGCACATCGCGACACCGCCGACACCTTTCCCTTTCCAGCCTGCCGACCCCGAAAGTACCAGCCCCACCGGCCCGTGTCAACTTAATAAATAGTGTCCCTTTATAATTTATAATTCTCTATTTACGATTTTTACGATTCTTTATAATTCGTTTATTGCGGGACACGGCTCGCGAAAGACGCGCGATCGGTGCGGCGAGAATTCTTCGTGTCAACGAAAAATGATCGTGTGAGCGGAAAATGATCACGGTGCTGTAAACGACGGGGGGACCGAAGGCGATGCAGAGGAGGTTTTTCACGAATTCGCTTGTAAAAAGGTGCAAAACGTTGCATCGGAAGTCGCTGAATGATACCCAGTTGAAAGTACGAAGTATGATGTGGGGTAGGTTTATTCCGGAGCTCGTCCCTTAATGAAGATCAGGAAACTCGATATCTTTGGCTTCAAGTCGTTCGTCGACCGGACGGTGTTGCATTTCGACCAGGATATAACCGCGGTGGTGGGGCCCAACGGCTGCGGCAAGAGCAACATCGTCGATGCAATTCGCTGGGTGATGGGGGAGATGTCGCCCAAGCAGCTGCGCGGCAAGGCCATGGACGACGTGATCTTCGGCGGAGCCGAGTCGCGGGGCCCGGTGGGGTTCGCCGAGGTGTCGCTGACCTTCGAGAACAACGACGGGATGGTGCCGCCGGAGTACATCGACTACCCGGAAATTACCGTCACCCGCCGGCTCGACCGGCAGGGGGAGAGCGAGTACCTGATCAACAAGGTGCCAGTGCGGCTCAAGGACGTGCACGAGCTTTTCCTGGGCACCGGGGTCGGACGCAGGGCCTACTCGATCGTGGAACAGGGGCGGATCGGGCTCATCGTCTCGGCCAAGGCCGAGGACCGGCGCGTGCTGCTGGAAGAGGCGGCCGGGATCACCAAGTTCAAGTCCCGCAAGCGGTCGGCCGAGCTCAAGATGGAACACACGCGGCAGAATCTGCTGCGGCTGGGCGACATTATCTCGGAGATCGAGAAGAACCTGGCGTCGCTCAAACGGCAGGCGCGCAAGGCCGAGCGCTACAAGGTCTACCGGGAGGAGATCCGGGACCTGGAGCTGTGGGTGGCCTCGCACCGTTACCTGGAGCTTTCGGTGACCCGAAAGGTGCTGGACGAGCAGATCGAGCAGGCCACCGCGCGCGCGGAAGGGGCGCGGCTGGCGCTGAATGTGCGGGAGGCCGAGCTGGAGGCCGGGCGGTTGGCGCTGCAGCAGATCGAGCAGCGGGTCGAGAGATCGCAGACGCGGGTTTTCGAGCTGGAGAACAAGGTCAAGCTGCTGCAAAGCGAGATCGAGCACCACGAGACGCAGCTGCCGGAGCTCAAGGAGCGCGAGCAGGGGGCGCTGGGAGAGCTGGAACAGCTGGGCGAAAAGCGCGACGGGCTGCAGGTGGAAGCAGCCGGGCTAAAGGCGCGGCTGGGCGACCTGGAGGAAGCGGAGCAGGCCGAAAGCGAGGCGCTGCAGCGCGAGAACGAGGAGCTGGAGCGGCGGCGGCAGGCGGCGGACGAGGCCGAGCGGGCGCTGAACAACGCGCGGGCGCGAGTGGGCGAGGCCGAGACGCGCATCGCGCGCGCCGAAGCGGTGCTGGCCGGATACGAGAAGCACCGCGCGGAGAACGAGGCTCGCCTGGGGCGGCTGGCGGTGGAGCGCGAGGCGCTTCGGAGCCGCGGCGGCGAGCTGGGACAGCAGGCCGAGGAGCAGCGGGCACGGCTTCAGGGGCTCAGGTGCGGCAAGGACGAGCTGCTGGACCGGCGCGGGCAGATCGAGGCGGAGCTCGGGGAGCTGCGCGAGAACATCAAGACGAGCGACGGGGAGCTTCAGGCGATCAAAGAGCAGTTGGCCCGAAAACGGTCACGGCTGGTCTCGTTGAAGGAGATCCAGCAGCGCTTCGAGGGAGTGGGGACCGGCGTGCGCGCGGTCATGAGCCACTTTGCCGCCGACCCCGAGCAGGGGGCGCGCGCTGGCGTGCTGGGGCTGGTAGCCGACCGGGTGCAGTGCCCGGCCGAGCTCACGCAGGCGTTGGCCGCGGTGCTGGGCGAGAAGCTGCAGTACGTGGTGATCGAGAACCTGGACGCCGGCATGGAGGCGCTGCGCTACCTGGGCGAGGGCAAGCACGGAAGAGCAACGCTGATGCCGCGGGTGCCGGTAAACGGAGTGCGGGTGCGCGGCGAGCTGCCCGCGGGCGACGGGGTGCTGGGCTTTCTCACCGACCGCATCAAGGTGAACGAGACGGACCGGGAGCTGGTCAACCACCTGCTGGCCGACGTTGTGCTGGTCGAGGACCTGGCGCGGGCGCGCGCGCTTCACGAGAACGGACAGACGCAGGACACGCTGGTCACGCTCGAGGGCGAGGTGATCGGCGGCGACGGAAGCCTGTCGGGCGGCGGGGGCGAGGACGGAGCACACCTGCTGCAGATCCAGCGCGAAATCCGCGAGCTCGGGAGCGAGGTCGAGCAACTGCAGGGCGAGGCCGCCGGGACAGCGGCCAGGCACGGCGAGCTGCGCAACGCCATCGCGCAGCGGCAGGCGGCTCTGGAGGCGACGCGGACCGACGCGCACCAGACCGAGCTCACGCTAGCGACGACCGAACGAGACCTGGACCGGACCGAGCAGGCCGGGCGCGAGGCGAACGAACGGCTTCAGGCGCTAGCCAACGAGGCCGAGGAGATCGCGCGGTCGCTGGAAGAGGCGCGCGGCGAGCAGGGCGAGGCCGAGGCCGAGCGCGAGGCGGCACACGCGGCAGAGAGCGACGCGCGGCAGGCGGTGGACGCGGCCGCGGAGATCCACCGGCTCAGGCGTACCAGCGTGGAAGAACAAACCGCGGTGGTGACCGAGGTGCGGGTGCGCGCGGCCGAGGCGCGGCAGAAGGCCGAGAGCGACCGGGAGGCGCTGGACAGGCTCAACGAGTCGATGCAGGAGATCGACGGGCGCATGGAGCGTCTGCGGGAGGACGCGGAGCGGTTCAGCCGGCAGCAGGTCGAGCTGGCGGAACGGGTTCAGCAGGAGCGCGCCACGCTGGCCGAGCGGGTCGAGGAGGCCATGCAGGCTAACGAGGAAGCGGCGAGCGTCAAGGCCGAGTACGACGAGGCCAGGGAAGAGCTGGGCGAGCACGAGCTCGCGCTACGGCAGGTACGCGGGGTGATCGAGCAGACCACCGCTCAGGTCAACAGCCTGTCGCTCAACGAGCGGGAGACGTCGCTGCAAATCGACCACCTGGTGGCCTCGGTGCGCGAGCGGCACCGGCTGGAGCTCTGCAAGCAGCTCGGCGACTTCCACGCGCGGGAGATCCCGGACCAGACGGTGCTGGACCGGGTGGACGAGCTACAGCGGGTGATCGAGCGCATGGGCGAGATCAACCTGATGGCCATCGAGGAATACGAAGAGAACCGCCAGCGCTACGAGCATCTGAGCGAGCAGCGCAAGGATCTGGAGACCGCCATCGGGCAGCTGGAGAGCGCCATCCGCAAGATGAACCGCGAGAGCCGGCGGCTGTTCCGCGAGACCTTCGAGGGAGTGAACCAGCGTTTCCAGAAGGTATTCCCCAGGTTGTTCGGCGGCGGCAAGGCCGAGCTCAGGCTCACCAATCCGGACGATCTGCTGGAGACCGGCATCGATATCGCGGCCATGCCTCCGGGCAAACGGCTGGGAATCATCGAGCTGATGAGCGGCGGCGAGAAGGCCATGACCGCCATCTCGCTGCTCATCGCGCTGTTCCAGTACAAGCCCAGCCCCTTCTGCTTGCTGGACGAGGTGGACGCGCCGCTGGACGAGGCCAACATCGGGCGTTTCTGCGAGATCGTGCAGGAGATGACCACGCAGTCGCAGTTCATCGTGGTCACCCACTCCAAGCGCACCATCATGATGGCCGACGTGCTGTACGGGCTGACCATGGAAACTCCCGGCATCAGCAAGCTGGTTAGCGTGCGCATCAAGCGCGACGAGCAGAAGCGGGGCGTGGACGGCGACGGCAATCCGAACCGCGAGGCGGAGGCGCAGGGCGCCGAGGGAGACGCGGTTCCGAACGCGGCAGTGGCTTGAAAGAACCGACGGGATCCGGCTACGGAGAATTCCCGGGAACAGGACCCAGCTTGATCGGTCCCTTGGCCAACGGCCCCTGCAGGGCCTTGGCGATGGCCACCAGCTTGATGAGGGTCCAGGGATTGATGGGTTTGCCGTTGAGTAGCGTGCGCTTGCCCGTCCACTCCAGCCGGCCTTTGTAGCCCTCTTCGTCCCGCGTCAGCAGCTCGTTCTGCAGGATCCCGTCGACCAGGTTGCGGTACATCTTCTCTTTTTTCTCGTCGGCGCCGAGGTCGAGGTGAGTCGCGACGCGGGCGTAGGAGTCCACGCCACGGCGCAATACCTGCTCGAGCATGGCGGCGGGCGCGCGCAGCGTGGCCACCCAGCGGGTGACGTGGTTCAGGCGCTTGAGCGAAGCGGCCGTGGTGACCCGCTCGGGATCGACGGCCATCCTCAGATCGGCCCAGGCCCATTGCTCGCCCTGGCTGAGCTTGAAAGTGAGCTCCAGGCGCGGGCGCCCGCGCGCCAGCTCGACCAGCGCCTCGCGGGCCCGGTCCGCGAAGCGTTCTCGGCCCGCAGGATCGCTCGGATCGTAGGAGGCGCGCAGCCGGTTCAGCCGGGCGGCAGCCTTGGACAGCTCGGCCGCGTCCAGGCGCGCGAGCATCAGGGTTGCGTCGACGGGACCGAAGCTCTGCTGGTCGGTCTGCCATTGCTTGACGCGAAGCCGGCACTGGTAGATGAGCTGCCCTTCCTTTACCGACGCCGAGTCGCCGAGGTTGAGCCCCCGAAATTTCCAGTTCCAGCCCGGCCCGGGCACGCGGACGGCAGCCGACTCGGCGCTCAAGCTGCCCCGACCCAGTAAAAGCCGGTGCTCTCCTCGCTTCAGGGTCCGGCCCGCCCGCAGGTTTCGCAATCCCACCCGCGCCTTGCGCCCGGCCAGCGCCAGCGATTCTAGATCGAGCTCGGCCTGGAGCTCGGTAAGACCCTGCTCGGCCCGGACGCTTCCCTGAAGCTCGCCCAGCGAGAGCGCTCGCCGGCCGCCGTCGGTGACCAGCGTGAGCCCGGGGAGATCGATGGCCGCGTTCAGGCGCGCGAGCCCTTCGGCGAGATCGAGCTCGATGGCGCCGCCCTCCGAAGAGAGAGCACCCTGCCCGCCCGGGATGACGGGAAACAGCAGGCTCAGCAGCGTGTCCCCTCCCAGCTCCGAGACCCCGCGAGCCCGGAACTGCTCGGCGAGCTGTTTTGCGTTTTTCGATGAAGGTATTCCCAGAAGCTCGCGCGGGTCGATGGCGGCGCTGAAGGCGGCCTTTAGCGGGCGGAGCGGTGCCTGCCCGCTGACGATGCCGGACAGCGCAAACGGACCGTGGAAGATCTGCAGCGGAACGGTGTAGGTGCGGCGCTCGTCGCCCGTGAGCGCCGCCAGCTCGATCTCCGCCCGCGAGCCGAGCCAGCCTCGCTGGTAGCTTTTCACGCTGGCGCGCAGCCAGGGGCGCAGAGCTCGGTCGAGGGAAAGCATCGACTCCCGAAGGCGGTTTTCGGCTCCGCTGCCGTAGAGCGTCGGCGAAATCAGGCCGGCGATGGCGACTACCCCCAGCGGAATCCAGATCTTGAGTGCGGGTTTGTACATGTGCGCGGTTCGTAAAGCGGGGCGAAAGAGAATTAGCGCCTGTTTCGCCGGCTGTCGACCGCTGGCTGGGGAGTACACCTAAGAGGGTGTTTGAAAAGCGGCTCTGTCGGCGGTGTGCAATCTCGAGGGCGGCCGCAAGGGCCGCCCTAAGAGGGTGTTTGAAAAGCGGCTCTGTCGGCGGTGTGCAATCTCGAGGGCGGCCGCAAGGGCCGCCCCTACTCTGTCGGCGGTGTGCAATCTCGAAGGCGGCCGCAAGGGCCGCCCCTACGCTCGCTCACGCCAAGGTAGGGGAGGCGCTTGCCCCCTCCCCTAAGCGAGGACGCCCTGAAAATCCTCCCGCGGTCGCCCCGGGGCAAAGCGTGTGCTACCTGTCGACTACCGGGAGCAGCGGCGAGCGAGCGGCCGGAGAGGGAGCGGGAGAAAGCGAATCGACCATGGCCAGGATGAGCGCGCTGGAGATCTTCAAGCACACCGACCGGTCCAACTGCGGCCGGTGCGGGGTGGCCAGTTGCATGGCTTTTTGCGCCCAGGCGGCGGCCGGCCTGCAGGACCCGGACCGCTGCCCGCTGCTGCCCGACCAGCTCAAGAACGAGATCCGGCAACGAGCAGCCGCAAGCGACCAGGTGCCCGAGGACCGGCCCGAGGCGGTGATCAACCAGATCAGCTACCGGATGGCCGAGGTCGACTTCGAGCAGGCCGCGCACAGGCTCGGCGGATCGGTAAACGGCGACAGGCTCAGCTTCCACATCCTGGGCCGCATCTTCGAGCTGGACCACCAGGGCCGGATGTACTCGCTGTGTCACGTCAACAGCTGGGTGCACGTAGCGCTTCTGCTCTACGTGGTCCGGGGCGAGGGGCGCGATCCGGTCGGCGAATGGGTCAACTACTCCGAGCTCAGGCAGGCGCGCGACTGGCAACGCTTCTTCGACCACCGCTGCCGCGCGGCCATGCACAACGTGGCCGACGGCCGCCCGGAGCTGTTCCTGGACATCATCGAGCTGTTCGGCAAGCAGTACCAGGCGGAGGGTCCGCTGTCCGAGCACTCGGTGGTGCTCTACCCGCTGCCCAAGGTCCCCTTGCTGATCCGCTACACGCCGCGCGACGGCGACTTCGAGTCCACGCTGTCGATACTTTTCGATCGCACGGTCGACTACAACCTGCAGGCAGAGGGGACCTACCTGCTGGGCGCCGGGCTGGTGGAGATGTTCAACCGCATCATCGAGCGGCACGACCAGGGCGGCGACCCGCTACGCAAGGTCCGCGGGGGCTGACGGCCCCCCCGCGTTATCTCCGGGTCACCGGAAGCGCGCGCTCGTGTCTCGTCCCGATCTCTTACGGTGCGCGGGTTTCCGGAACGCCATCGCTGCGCGCTTCCGGTGATCCCGCGTACGACCGCCCGGAATAGGGAAGCCGGGCGCAACTCGCAAACCAGAAGGGGGGCGTCAATTCCGTCACCCCCCGGGAAATCCCGGAAAAACGGGGGGGATGTCAATTCCGTCGCTCCCCGCTGCATTCGCCACCCGATACCGTGGTACCTATCGGTCTGCGGGGCCGAGGAAAGCGAAGAGCAAGATCAACGAGCATGCGCGCCCTAGGAGGCGCGACGGGTAACGGGTAGCAGATGAACATCCAACTACTGATCGATTCCATCGTGCGGCAGACCACGGTGCTGATCGCGCAGCTGGCAACCTCGGGGGGCGTGCGGGCTCCCTTGGCCAACGTGGCCAGCCAGGTCTTCCTCGACCTCAGCCGCGAGCTCGACAACCAGGGGGTCAGCCGCAAGGTGAGCGCGGATATGTTCGGCATGGCGCTCAGGACCTACCAGCGCAAGGTCTCGCGCATGCGGGAAAGCGCCACCGTGCACGGCCGCTCGCTCTGGGAGGCGGTATTCGATTACCTGCGCGAAGGCAAGGTGGTCTCGCGCGCCGAGGTGCTGCGCCGTTTCCGCAACGACGACGAGGTGCTGGTCAAGGGCGTACTGTACGATCTCACCGAGAGCGGGTTGGTGTTCGCCACCGGCAGCGGGGCGCACTCGAGCTACCGGGTGGCCAGCGACGCCGAGCTGGAGCGCATCGGCCGCAACGACGGCGACGATACGCTGGATAACCTGGTTTGGGCCATCATCTACCGCGAGGGGCCGCTCAAGGCGCGCGACATCAGCGGGCGTGTCAACCTGCGCGCCGAGGCGCTGCAAGAGATGCTGGAACGGCTGAAGAGCCTCAAGCACGTCGTCGAGCAGCCCTCGGAGGAGGGCCCCGTGTACAGCGCACAGAAGTTCGTGGTCAAGCTAGGCGACGCCACCGGCTGGGAGGCGGCCGTGTTCGACCACTACCAGGCCATGGTTTCCACCATTTGCCGCAAGCTGCAGCTCGACCCGGTCGCGGCGGCTCGTGACACCGTGGGCGGCAGCACCTACACCTTCGCGGTCTGGGAGGGCCACCCCATGGAACACGAGGTGGTGGGCGAGCTGGGGCGCTACCGCAAGCGGATGAGCGAGCTCAGGCGCGAGGTGGACGAGTACAACGAGCAAAAAGGGGTCCCGGCCCGGCACAGGAGGGTGGTCTGCTACGGCGGTCAATGCGTCATCGAGCAGGACGGATCCGAGAACCTGGAGGAAAGCGATGTCTAAAAACGGAAACGGGCGGTTTTTAATCGTTCTATTTCTTCTACTGGCGCCGATCCGCGGCTGCTTTACGGCCTTTGACGGCTCCAGCAGCGAGTCGCACTTTCTGACCGCCTGCAGCCAGAGCTGCCCGGGCAACCTCGAATGCTTGTGTGGGGTCTGTACTACCGTGTGCGAAGACGACCTGAGCTGCGACCGGCTGTCGAGCACGGCCTCCTGCCTGGCCGCCGCGGAGGTCGATTCGTGCGCCTCCACCGGTCAGAGCCCGGGCAAGACCTGCCAGGTCGAGTGCAGCGAGGATGCGCAGTGCGAGAGGCTGGGCGCCGAGCATCGGTGCCAGGCCGGTCTCTGCCTGGCCCCGGAGGTCGGGACCGACGGCGAGGCCGGAAGCGGCGGTGCCGGAAGCGGGGCGGGCGGCCAGGGCGGAAGCTCGGGCGACGGTGAAACCGACGGAGTCGTCGTGGGCGGCAGCGGCGGCTCGAACGGCGAGGCCGGGAGCGTTGCCGAGTTCACCCCCGAGCCGAGCGTCGGCCCCAAGACCGTGAACACGGGCATGCTCGACATACTCTTCGTGATCGACAACTCGGGATCCATGAAGGAGGAGCAGGAGAAGCTGCGCCAGGAGCTGCCGCGCATGATCCGGATTCTGACCAGCGGCGACATGAACCCGGACGACAACGGAGGGTGGATCGAGCCGGGCAAGGACTTCGCCCCGGCCACCGATATCCACCTGGCCGTGGTCACCGTGGACATGGGCCTGCCGGGGGTCCTGATGTCCATCGACCCGGAGATGAAGTGTACCGTCGGTCTGGGAGACGACGGTATTTTCCAGACCGTGGGCAACTTGGCGGGGGATCCGAATCTTACCTGTATCGCGAGCTACCCGTCCTTTCTGTCCTTCCAGACGGGGCAGGACCCCAACCAGATCGCCAACCAGTTCCAGTGCGTCACCGCGCTGGGCACCGGCGGTTGCGGATTCGAGATGCAGCTCGAGGCCCCGCTCAAGGCGCTCTGGCCCGCCAACCCGGACAACCTGGACGAGAGCCAGCAAGCGTTGCAGGTGATCTTTTTCGGCAACAGCCCCCCGCACGGCGATCAGCAGCACATCGAGTTCCTGAGGGGCACGAGCTACCACCCCACGCAATCCGACCAGATGTCCGTGCTGGCGGTGGTGCTGATCACGGACGAGGAGGACTGCTCGGCCGGCGCGCGCGGCAACCTGGACTTTCTCGAGCACCCCAACACCGCGCCCCCGGGGATCGCCGAGCAACCGGCCAACCTGCGTTGCTACTACAGCAGGCTCAACGACAGAGGAGATCTCTTTCCGATCGAGCGCTTCATCCACGGCTTCAGGGCCCTGCGACCCGGCTACGAGCAGCTAGTGGTCTTCGCGGCCATCGCCGGCATCCCACCGATGATAATGGAGGGGGACTTCGACGCGAACGGGGACGGGTCGCTGAATCAGCAGGAACGGGATGCTTTCTACCAGGCGATACTGACCGATCCCCTGATGCAGGAACGGATCCGGGCTGACGGACAGAACCTGGAGCCCTCCTGTACCCTGCCGAACATCGCCTATGATCCCAACGATCCCAGCAGTGGGGAATTCGCCACCAAGGCCTACCCGGCTCGCCGCATCACCGGCGCGGTGCGGGGCTTTGGCGAGAACGGCGTGGTGCGATCCATCTGCCAGCAGAACTTCACCAGCGCCGTGGACGCCATCGTCAAGGCGATCTCGCGCCACCTGGAATAAGCCGTCATCTCGAACGCAGTGAGAGATCTCCTTCAGGTGATAGGGTGATAAGTGATAGGGGTCGGACTTAACTAATTAGCAATCCTGTCGTCGCAAACTGCGAATGAATCGGGAGGTCGGGGAGGTCGGAATTGAAGGCGAATCGGGGGATTGTTAATTAGTTAAGTCCGACCCTGCCACTCGGACCCTGCCACTCGCTGCCACTCTGCCACTGCTGCCACTGCTGCGACTGCGACGCTGCGACGTGCGACGCGCTGCGACGCGACCCCATGGACCTTTGGGCCAGGGTACGGTAATCAATTGCCGAGGAATCGAGCAAAGGATTACTGAGATGAAAAAGCCCCTCCTTTTATTGACGCTTCTACTGTTCGTCGACACCGCCCTGGCGCAGGAGGACGAGCAATGGCCGGCCGAGCAGACCGGGGGCGGAGCCGAAGTCGGATCGGATCTCCCTCCCGCACCCGAGAAAGAGAGCTTCTGGAACCTGCGCTTCGGCGCCAAGGGAGCGGTGACCGGAAGCCTCTGGAGCGCGCCAGAGGAAAAACCGCTGGGGTACGGCGACCTCGACGGCTTCTGGGGAGACGAACAGATCTTCGTGGGCGGCGGCGGCGGACTGTTCGTGGAAGCGAACTTCTTCAAATACCTGGGCCTGGAGTTGGATCTGCTCTTCGAGTCCAACGCCTTTACCTTCAACTACACCATCAACAACCTCGAGTACGACTACAATACCAGCTTCACCCAGGTCCGCGTGCCGCTGCTGGTCAAGGGCGTGCTTCCGCTGGGCGACCTGGTCGAGATGAGCCTGGGGCTGGGCCCCGAGTTCGTGGTGGGCACGAGCGCGGACGTCGAGGTGGACTACGTCACCGATGTCAACCTCATCCCGCCGCAGTTAGCTTCCGACATCGCGGCTTCCTACCGGGCGGAGAAAGCCAGCGGCACTTTCTTCGATTTCGACTTCGGCCTGACCTTCAAGGTCTGGAGGCTCGTCATCCCCTTCAGCCTCCGGGCCGGCGTCAACCTGGACCAGCCGCCCGAGTACAGCAACCGGGTAACACTGGAATACCCGGCCCCGCTGCTGACCCAGATCCGGGGCACGGTCAAGGCCGTGGAGTCCTACAACTTCGCCGTCCTGCTCGGCGTAGGCTACCTGCTGTCGCCGTAAATCGACCGGTTCGCCCCCTGAGTGTCATTTCGACCGAAGGGAGACATCTCCTACGGGCAAGACAAGGCTTCGAGAGACCGGAAGAGATCTCCCCCTTCGGTCGAGATGACAGGTAATCAGGCGGCGCCGGTGGCGTTCGGGGGGTCGAGACGGTCGACCAGGTTGACCAGCACCTTGCCGGACTCGGTCGCCGAGATGCGCGGCCTCGGCTGCTCTGCGTCCAACTCGTGCCAGCCGGGCTGCTTGCGGCCGTGCCGATTGACCACGGCCGGCGAGCGGATGAGTCCCAGCCCGACGGCCAGGCCCTGCACCCAGGTCCAGCGGACCAGCGCGCCTACCTGCGCATAGGGATGTGAAATCCTCTCGCTCATGGTCGCCTGGCAGTGACGCCGCCCCTGCTCGAAGGCATCGTAGTAGCGCTGCACGCAGCGCTCCGGGTGGGCGCGTTCCCGCGTCTCGCGCTCGACGATGGCCGACAGCGCCCGGCGCAGCACCGGTTGTTGCAGCAACCGTACCACCTCGACACCAAAGGCGGCATCCGCGCGCTCGGTGTCGGCCACGGGATCGATGAGGATCCCGGCGCTGCTGTCTTCCATCTGGTGGGAGACGCCCATCTGATCGGCGAAGGCCACCACCGGCAGCCCGCACCACATGGCCTCGCTCACCACCTGTCCGTAGGTCTCCGAAAGCGAAGTGTAGACGAACAGGTCCGCGTGCCGGTACCAGGTGGGGATGTCGGTCACCGGAAACTCGCCCGGGAAGAAGCAGCGGTGCGCAACGCCCAGCTGCTCGGCTTCCTGGCGGAATTCGTCGTGGTCCGGTCCGTCGCCGACCAGCGTCAGCGTGGCCTCGGGTACCTGTTGCGCGACCTGCTGGGCGAAGATGCGGAGCAGACGCGAGACCTCCTTTTCCCGGGTGTGGCGGCAGACCACCAGCAGCCGGTAACCGCGGGGGGCGCCCTCGGGAAAGGGGTCGACGTCCGATGCGCGGTCGAAGATCCGGGGCTCCACGCTGCGCGGGATGACGTGGATGGGGACGGTCACGCCGCGCTCGCGCCAGTACCTCTCCAGCCCTCTGGATAGAACGATCAATCCGTCCGACTGGTTGAAAACCGCTGCGGTGTGCCGCTCCAGCCAGGGAACCACCCGCCGGTAGCAGAAACCGTTGACCATCATGTTGTTGAGCAGCGCGTCCGGCAACATAACGTTGAAGGCGCTGGGGAAGTGCACGGTGTTGACGCAGAGCAGGGGCACGTGCTGGGTCGAGCGCAGCCACACGCCCAGGTCGACCAGCTCCGAGGTGCTCTGCGTCAGCACCATGTCGAAGCGCTGCGCGGCCACGCGCGCCAGCCCGTCGGGGGTGGGCATGGGCAAGCGCACGCCCGGGTGGTTGCGCAGCGGCAGCGCCGGCAGGCAGACGTGCCTTTCCGGAAGCTCCTCGGGACGAGATGCCGGGTCGCTCGGACCGACCACCGTGACCTCGTGACCGCGCTGGGTGAACTCGCGGTACAGGAACTGAGTCGCGAACGAGGAGCCGTTGGCATAGGGAATCCGAACGTAATCGTTGAGAAGCCCGATCCGTCGCAGCCACTCCGGTGCAGCGCCCGGAGAATCCGAAGTGTTTGCATCTCTCCGCCTGGTTCCTCGCTCGGAGGCGCGCAGCGGAACGACTCTATTGCTATTCAAGGACATGGTGTCCGATCGTGTAGCATAAAGGGTGCCAGGTGGATCACCTGAATGGATTCACAGAGGTGGTGGCGTGCAGAGGGTTACTTTGGCCAGTTATTGGTGGGAACGGGGTGCTTTTCCTGGATAAATGCTTGATTTTATTGTGGTTTTCTTCAGCGCGGCCCAACGCTTCAACTGTTTGATATTATTATGCTTTTTCGTTAAGACCTCAGCTTGGTCGTTATTCCAGACATTTCCCTCTGTGTGTTTTCTACGAGAGGGCCGTGAATTCACACTGTGTCCGTTTTTCAACAAGCGAGCGGCGGAGACGCGATTCACGCTTTGTTTGTTCGGAAGCCGCTGCATCGCGCTCGTCGTCTAGCCGCTGACTGTCGAATCGCGTCCCGTGGAAACAGGGGGGCTGGGCAAATCGCGTCGCTCCGACGCGTAGCGCTGGAAGAGCAGCTTGAAGTGCTCCCCGATGGAGAGCACGCGGCTCCGGGCCGCTAGCCGGCACTCTGCTCGCATAGCTTCCGGATCGCGGTCGAGCAGCCGTAGCATGGCGTCGGCGCAAGCCCGTGCGTCGCCCGGCGGGTACAGCTCGGCGTAGCCGCTGGCGGCCAGGTCGGCCGCGCCCCCACGGTCGGGCGCGACCAGGGGCAGCCCCGAGCAGATGGACTCGGCCACCGACAGGCCGTAGGTCTCTGCCGCCGAGCCGTGCAGCAGCGCATCGGCGCTGGCCAGCGCCCGGGCGATCACCCCGCGCTCGGAAACGAATCCCGCCACGGTTACTCCGGGTATCCCGGCCGCCCGATACTGCACCCAGCGGCGGAGCGGTCCGTCGCCGTAGATCACCAGGCCCAGCGCGCGCTGCCGCGAGGCGATGGCAAAGGCGTCGAGCAGGGTGCCCAGGCGTTTCTCCGGGTGGTGGCGGCTGACCGCGATCAGCAGCTTGCCGCTCGCGTCTACGCCGCACCTTTGCAGCAGATCGACCCGGTGCTGCTCGCTGCGCAGATCAGGAGAAAAGGCTTGCTTGTCGATACCGAAGGGCACGGCCGTCGGCCGGTGGATGCCGAAGCGCGTGAGCCTTTCGGCCAACCAGGCGCCGCCGGCCACGGTGAGATCGAAGCGCGCGCTCAGCCGGCCGAGATAGCCCCAGTACCAATCGAACAGCCCGTCGATGCGGGCCGGGCTCATGAAAGCCCCCAGCAGCGTGTGCGGGTAGACCGCCACCGGATCCTGGTGAAAGATGAAGGCCTTGAGCGCCCGGCCGGGCCAGCGCGCGGCGAACCAGCCTCCGGTCCAGGGCGAGGAGCCCTCGACCACGTCGGGCGACTCCCGGTCCAGGATGCGGTGTACCGCCGGCTCGTCGAGCAAAAGGTAGTAGCGCCGGTCCACGGGCAAGGGGCGCGATCGCACCCAGACGATGCGGCCGCCGTTTCGCTCCTGCTCGCGGTTCTCCGGTCCCGGCGCCACCACCACCGCCTCGTGCCCGGCCTCGGAGGCCGCGCGCAGCTTCTGATCGATATAGGTGCGCACGCCCCCTCCGAGCTCGGCGTAGAACTCCGCTACATCGACCATTTTCATGCTATCTGACCTCTACCGCTGTCATCTCGAACGAAAAGAGGTGTCATCTCGAACGGAGTGAGAGATCTCTGTCACGGAAGAGATTTCTCCCTGCGGTCGAAATGACATCGACGACCCGCCAGCTTTCCCACGGACCCGCTGACGCCGTCAACCCGGGAATCCGTTGCCTCCCCAATACGGGCGGGCGCAAGGCCGCCCCTACAGCGTTTGCTGCCGGTAAACCTAGGCGAGGGGCTTGTCCCGTCCCGCAATGCTCGTCTGCAGGCGCTACCCGGGCTCCGGCTCGAAACGCTTGAGCGAACGCAGGTATCGCGACCGTTGCCGCCGGTCGGCCGGGGGATCGCCGGCCGGTAGCGGCAGTAGCCGTAACAGCTCATCGCAGCGACGGCACAGCTCGAAGGGCGGCACCCGGCCGGTCAGCGCCCGCTTGCGCCCGGCCAGCTGCTCGATCGGCTCTCGACACAGATCGCCCAGCCGGGTCTCTCCGCTCAGGTCGTGACAACAGGCCAGCAACTCCCCTTGCCAGGTGACGAAGGCGTGCCTGGCAAAGAGCCCGCAGGGGCGGCCGAGACCGACCGAACGTCTTCGGCCCAGCAGCCGCTCGTCGGTCAGGTTACCGCCCCGGCTATGGCAGTCGAAGAGCCGGACCGGCACTTGGCGCTGCTTCCAGAAGCGCGCCGTCCCGGCCTGCTCGGTCTCGGTTTCCAGACCGGTACGCAGGGCGACGACGGACAGGGGCAGTCGGCGCCGGCAGCGCTCGGCCAGCAAGAGCGCCAGCCGCAGCAGCTCGTCCGGATCGCAGCCGGGCAGAAGCTGCTTCAAGGTATCGGCCGAAGTCGATGGTAGGGATAGATTGATGAAAGAAGGCGCCGCCGCGACCAGCCTCTCCACCTTGTCCGGGCTCAGGGAGGCGGCGCTCACCTGCAGGCCCATCTCGCCGCTCCGTGCCCGGTAGCGGCGGACGAAGCGCTCCCACTCTGGGTGCGAGAGCGGATCACCCATGCCGGACAGGGTCACCTGCGCGCCCGACTCGAGCAACCGCTCGGCCACCGTCTCGAACCGATCGGCCGGCATGGCGCCCCGCTCGCGCGTAAGAGCCCGCCGGGGACAGAAGGCGCAGGCCTGCTCGCAGCGATTGGTAATCTCCAGGTCTACCGTGTAGAAAGGCCAAAGGGGCATGTTCATCCCGCTTCTCCGGCGACCTGCCGCAGGGCCTGCAACCAGCCGTGGCCGAAACGCTGGTCCGGCTCCAGGTAGTGGCCCTCGCTCCACTCGTTCCAGGAGGCGATGAAGAGCATTCGATCGGCTTCTGCCCGACCTGCGAAACCGGCCGCCTCCCCCAGCGCCCGGGCAAAGCGCTCGGGACAGGAGCCGGTCACCACCGGCGACCAGGGGTAGCGCTTCTTCGCTCCTTTGCTGAAGATAGCCGCCCTGGGCGTGGCGTCCCATCCGGGCGAGACCGAGGGGAAGTAGGGCAATCCGGTTTTGCGGGGAAAGAGCGGCCACTGCTGGCTGCGAAGGCGCGCGCAGGCGAGGTAGTCCTGCCGCTCGGGACCCTTCCACTCGGGAAGCAGCACGTAGTGGGTGACCGAGTCAAAGCCTATCTCCTTCAAATCCCCCAAAAAACGCTCCGCCGGATCGATGGCGGCCAGGTGAAGCCCGCCGTATCCCTGCTCGCACAGCCACTTCCTGGCAGCGCCCACCGCCTGCCGGGCCAGCTCCGGTCCCAGCTGACGGATGAAGAAGCTGGTGTCGAAGATGGACAGATAAGGCGCTCCGCCCACCCGGAAGTAGCTGTCGCGGCTGAAGTAACGCTCGGCGATGAAGCGAATGAGGGCCAGAAAATCCTCGGGATCGGTGTAGACCAGGCGAGCGGGATCGATCAGCGGCCCTTGCGCGCTCTTGACCGGCAATACCCCGCGCGGCATGCGGTTGGCCCACATCAGGGCAAAGGGGAAGCGCTCGCCGGCGGCCGAGCCCAGAAAGCCCCGGTCGAGCGCCGCTGCCAAGACCCGCTTGCCGCGCGACCAGAAGATGGGGTGCACGAAGAGATCCACTCCGTGCTCGCGCGCCAGCCGGACCTGGCTCTCGGCCGTGGCCGGCAGCGAGTCGTCGTACCGCCCCTGGAGCGGAAAGTTGGGCTGCCGGTGCCCCTCGAAGCGGGGCCCGGCTCCGTACACCAGATCCCACTCGCTCCAGCCGGGCGGTAATCCCTTCTCGCGCTCCGGGCAATGGTGCCAACCCGGATAGAGGTATGCCGCGATGGTGATCTTCATCTGTCCGCCTACCCCAACGGCTCGCAATGACAGCTCACGATCTTCTCTTCCGGCAACCTGCGCCGCAGCGCCGCCCGGCAGAACCCGAGCATCTGCTCCCGGATCTCCTCCCGGTAACAGACCAGCCCGCCTTCGCGGGTCAGCGGTCCGGCTAAAAGCCTCTCGTCCGGGTAGTGCTTGACCATTCGTCCATAGACCTCTGCCGGAAAGCGTAGCGTTCCCAGGCTGGCCGAGTGGACCCAGCCGGGGTCGATGCGTGAGAATATTTGGCTAAAAAGCTCCCGGTAGGCTTCCTGATACCCGCTGTAGAAAACGAGCGGATCGAAACGCAGCCCGAGCTTCCAGCCTCGTTCCCCGAGCCGGCTCATGGCCCCGAGGCGCCGCTCCAACGAGGGCGCCCTCCGCTCGAGCCGGCGCGAGAGCTCGCGCGGCGCCAGGCTGAAGGCGACCACAACTCGGGACGCGGGCTGGAGGCGCAGCAGCCTGCCCGGGTTGGCGCTCTTGGTGCGAAGCTCCAGCCAGGCGTCCTCTAGATCGGAGAATACCGGAAGGAAAAAGTCGCTGAAACCGGTCAACCGGTCCAGCGCCAGCGAGTCGCCGCCAAAGCCGGAGAAGAAATGGCTCTGCCGTCCGGGCGCCTCGCGGGTCAGTCGCTCGATCTCGGCGGCGTAGTGCTCGTAGTTGACGAACAGCAGCAGGTGGGCCGAGCGGAACGTTCCCCTCAGGTAGCAATAGCGGCAATCGTAGGGGCAGTTCAACAGGTGTGAGAAGTAGAAGTCGCGCTCGCCTCCCATGCCGTAGCCGGCGGGAATCTGCAGCACCCCGCTCTCTGTCTTGCGGGCCAGGATAAGCGAGGGCCGGCGCTTTTGCAGCCTGTAGCTCTGCGCCTGCCGGTTGAAGATCTCGCCGTACCTCTCGCAGGCGACGCGCTCGGCGCGCTCAAAGCGTTCGAGGATCCGCCTGGCCCGCGGGTGCTGCTCGATCTCGCGCTCGATGTAGATGGTGTCGAACATCACGCCTTTAGATCCGGGACGACCGCGTCCAGCTCGAGCGCCAGCTGCTGCAACACGCCCCGCGCCCGCTCCTGCCCGCGCGCGCTCTCGAAAGCGGAACGGCCGGGAAGCAGAAGCCCGAAGCGACGGAGCAGCTCTCGCAGCTGGTGCTGCTGGGTGGCGGTGAAGCGCCATTGCTCGAGGAAGCGCTCCTGCTCCGGGTGCGGCCGCTCGAGCGCGCGCATCTCGCCGGCCAGCTCGCCGAGTGACGTCAGCACCGATTCGATCGCGCACTGCTGGCCGGCCACGAAAGCGCCGATGTCCCGGCTGCGGACGCGGCTGGCGGGAAAGTCTGCGTTGTCGGATATGATCTTCAATACCTGGACCAGCTCGGCGGTCGCGAAGCGAAGCGCGGCGGCCATGAACCCTGCCGCCTCCATCTCGTAGATGACCGGCCGGGGGTACTCCCTCTCCACGCGGCCCACGGTGAGCACCGCCTCGCCCGGGCAGGGAGCGGTGAAGACCCGCGGGGGATACCAGCTCTCGAGCGACAGACCGTCGCTCACCCGGTGGGCCAAGAACGCCGCTCCGGTGGGGTGCGCGCGATGCCCTCCCACTCCCACGTTCAACCAGCCCTGCTCGCGGCAACCGCCGTTCAGACGATACAGATAACCGGCCGCTGCCGCGGCCCTGGCCATACCCGGCCCGGAAACGATCAGACTCACACGATCGCCATGGTAGACCTGGAACGGATCGCACCCGGCGACCGGCTCGAGGGCGAAAGCCTCCACCAGCGGGCGGGCCTCGGCCGGCATGGCGACCACCATGTTCACTTGACCCTTTTCCACCTTGGCCTTCGCGGGCATCTGCCGTCGTCCGGTTCCGCGTTGCCTCCCGGTTCAGCCGACAGGCGGTCCCGGGAAACGATCGCGAACCGTAGATTGCCATTCATCGGCGCAAACACCACGCGGGTTTTCTGGCCGCTAACCGGGGTTTGGATCTCGAGCCGCCCCCCTGGCAACGGGCGCTTCCTCCGACCTGGAAATTGAGGTAGGACAAAACGATACAAATTCGTACGTCTATCTCGGGGTGACCATGAGCTGTTACAGATCTACGTCTAACTATTTGAAAATAAAGAATATATTTCACCCGGCCGCGGCTTTCGCGCTGTTCCTGGTGGGCGCGGTGCTGCCTGTCGGATGCGCCTCATCCGAGGGCGAGGTCTATTACCTGACCGACGCGGCTATTCGGCCCGACGGCTCACAGCATAGCAGCGAGGCCGGAGTGTCCGGCACCGGCGGATCGAGTGGCGACGGCGCAGGAGGCAGATCGGGCACAGGCGGCCAGAGCGGCACGGGCGGCCAGAGCGGCACCGGGGGCACCGGCGGCGAAGCCGGCGCATCCGGCTCGGCCGCGGGCGACGGCGGCTGCGTACCCTACGACGGGCCCCCGCTCATCGACCCGACCTCATTCGAAGCGTGCACGCTGTGCGACAACGCTCGCTGCGTCCCGCTCTCGCTCCTGTCCACCATCCCCCAGGACGAGGTCGACCGCCTCGACGACTGCAATAGCGACGAGAAGTGCGTGCCGGATCTCTACATCGAGACCGGCGGCCAGTTCCTGGCCGAGACCTGCACCTCGGTCGACGGCGCCGAGGGGCGCTGCATCTCGCTCTGCGTGCCCGAGGTCAAGGAGCGCGAGGGCTTCATCCCCCGCGATATCTGCAACGACGACGAGCTGTGCGCGCCCTGCTTCGACCCCATCACCGGCGAGGACATGGGCACCTGCTGGGTCTCCTGCGACACCGGCCCGGTGCAAGACCCCTATGTCTTCAGCGAATGCTGCGACGGCATCTCGCTCTGCATTCCCACCGACGTGGTGCCCGAGGACGAACGCCCCAGTTTATGGCGCGATAGCTGCAGCAGGGAGACTGATCTGTGCGTTCCCAAGGCCATGGCCATGGACCCGGACGGTTTCGTGCCCGAGCTGTGCCGCAGCTGGCTGGACGCCGAGGCGCGCTGCATGCCCGAGTGCCTGCCCGAGGTCACTCAGAACGCGCCGCGCATCGAGCAGGGCACCTGCCCGGACGGTTACCTGTGCTCGCCCTGCTACGACCACGTCTCGCAGGAGCAGACCCTGGCCTGCACCAGCGCCGGCGACCCCGGGCCCGGCGAGGACCCGGTCTTCTTCGAGAAATGCTGCGAGTCGAGCCCGGGCTCGGGCGTGTTCCTCTCCGCCTGCGTGCCGACGGAGGCCATCCCGGACGAGCAGGAGCACATGCTGAGCATCGATACCTGCGAGCAGGAAGACTCGCTCTGCGTGCCCTACGGCGCGGCCATGGACCCGCTGGGCTTCGTGCCGGACAAGTGCCTTAGCTGGAACGACTCGGAGGGGCGCTGCCTGCCGGCCTGTTTACCCGATATCGCCGCCAAGGCCATCGGGCTCGATCAGGGCACCTGCGTGGAGCCTGCCACCGGCTGCGACTGCGAGAGCGAGGGCTATTTATGCGCGCCCTGCTACGACCCGACCACGGGTGAGGACACCGGAGCCTGCGCCTCCACGCCCGCCGACAGCCCGGTCGACCCGCCCTACACCTTCCCCGAATGCTGCTCGGACGGCGCGACCGATTTCCTCTCGGTATGCGTGCCGCTCGGCGCTGTTCCCGACGAGCAAGAGCCCATGCTCGGACAGGACACCTGCGACGCCGGTAACCTCTGCGTGCCCAAGCCCGCGGCCGCCGACCCCACCGGCTACGTACCCGACAAGTGCGCCAGCTGGGGCGGCTCCGAGGGGCGCTGTCTGCCCGCCTGTTTACCCGACATAGCCGCCATGGCCGACATGCTCGACCAGGGCGCCTGCGTGCAGCCCGCCTCGGGCTGCGACTGCGAGAGCCCGGGTTACCTGTGCGCGCCCTGTTACGACCCCATCACCGGGGAGGACACGGGCGCCTGCCGCGTGACCGAAGCCGACGCGCCCGTGGACCCGCCCTACAGCTTCCCCGAGTGCTGCTCGGATGGGGCGACCGACTACCTGGCGCTCTGCGTGCCCACCGGAGCCGTGCCCGACGAGCAGGAGCCCTTGCTCGGGCAGGATACCTGCGATCCGGGCGAGCTGTGCGTGCCCAAACCCGCCGCGGCAGACCCCACCGGCTACCTACCGCACGAATGCGCCAGCTGGGGAGGGGCCGAAGGGCGCTGCCTGCCCGCCTGTTTACCCGATATCGCCGCCAAGGCCGAAATGCTCGACCAGGGTACCTGCGTCAACCCGGCCTCGGGCTGCGACTGCGAGAGCCCGGGCTATCTCTGCGCACCCTGCTACGACCCGGTCACCGGCGACGACACCGGCGCCTGCCGCGTCACCGAAGCCGACGCGCCCGTGGACCCGCCCTACACCTTCCCCGAGTGCTGCTCGGACGGGGTGACCGACTACCTGGCGCTCTGCGTGCCCACCGGAGCCGTGCCCGACGAACAGGAGCCTTTGCTCGGACAGGACACCTGCGGATCGGGCGAGCTCTGCGTGCCCAAGGGAACCGCGGCAGACCCCACGGGCTACGTGCCCGACAAGTGCTCGAGCTGGAACGGCTCCGAGGGCAGATGTCTACCGGCCTGTTTACCCGATATCGCCGCCATGGCCGAAATGCTCGACCAGGGTACTTGCGTGGACCCGGTTTCCGGGTGCGACTGCGAGAGCCCGGGCTATCTGTGCGCGCCCTGCTACGATCCCATCACCGGCGAGGATACGGGAGCTTGTAGCGTGACCGAGGCCGACGCTCCGCTGGACCCGCCCTACACCTTCTCCGAGTGCTGCGAGAGCGCTCCCTCCTCGGGCGTCTTCCTCTCCCTGTGCGTGCCCACCGGGGCCATTCCCGACGAGCAGGAATCCATGCTCGACGCCAACACCTGCGTCGAACCGGACAACCTCTGCGTGCCCAAGCCGGTAGCAGCCGACCCCAGTAGCTACCTGCCCGACAAGTGCACCAGCTGGGGCGGCGGCGAGGGCAGGTGCCTGCCCGCTTGCCTGCCCGACGTGGCGGCTCGCGTAGACCAGCTCGACCAGGGTAACTGCGTAGATCCCGGTTGCGACTGCCAGAGCGAGGGGTACCTCTGCGTTCCCTGCTACGAGCCGGTCATCGGCGAGGACGGCCAGCCCATCGACACCGGCGCCTGCCGCGTGACCGAGGCCGACGCTCCGGTCAATCCGCCCTATACCTTCCCGCTCTGCTGCGAACAGAGCGGCAACTTCCGCGGGGTGTGCGTACCCGGCGTGCTGGCCGGAGACCAGGCCGATCTGCTGGCCTGGGAAGCGCCCTGCGCACCGCTCGGAAGCGAGCAGGACGGCGTCGTCTGTGCGCCCATCGAGATAGCCCGCGATGCGAATTACACCGGGTACCCTGCCTGCACGGAAAGCCTGGCAGTAGCCATCGTCTACGGTTCGGCCGGTTCCTGCATGGCCGATTGCTTCCAGACCGTGATCGACATCGATGGCAAGCTGCAACGAACCCCCTGCGCCCAGGACGAGGAGTGCGTTCCCTGCTCCCAGAGCGGGGCCTGCCCCTGACCCTCACGGAAGGGACGCGATTCGCTCTATCGCCTCTCGACAACAAGACCGTGCCTGTACCAGCCTAGCGCCAGTGCGAGAGAACCGGCGAATCGCGTCCCCGCCTGACAGGTGACCCGGCACCGCGTGAACAAGAGTGTCAAGAAAGCCCTGAAGCTAACCGCCCTGGTCACAGCCCTTCTCACGGCATCCAGCGCGCTGGCGCTTTACCTGCTCTACCAGCGCCCCTCGGTGCGCTTTCTCCTCAACCAGACCGGCTTTCGCGAGCCCAAGGGATGCTCGCGCGAGGAGTTCTTCCTTCCGGTAGACGGCGAGAAGGTATCGGTGATGGTCTACCGCCACCAAACCCTCCGGTCGGACCGGTACTACGTCTTCCAGCACGGCCAAACCGAAAAGACCAACCGTCACCCGGCCATCAACCGGCTGGCGGCCTCGCTCTGCGACGCCACCGGCATGACCGCGCTCATCCCGGAGCTGGTCGTGCAAGAGCAAAAGGGTCTGCAATACCACCTGGAGTTGATGAGCTCCACCTACCGCCGGTTGCGCGAGCAGTTTCCGGGCCGCTACCGCGCCTTTGGCGCCTGCATCGGCGCCAACCTCATGCTGGTGGCCTTCCGCCGCCTGCCGCCCGAGCTGTATCCGGAGAAGATGCTGCTGCACGGCCCCTCTCGCAACGGCAAGGGGCTGGTCCGCGCCTACCGCAGGGCGATGAAGTCAACCATGGGCACGGAGCGAGAGGTCGACTTTCTCTTCAAGCTGGCGACCACGGCCGATCCCGAGGCCTTCGAGCAACAGGAGCGGGCAGCACTAAGGCGGGCCATGAAACGTTCCGCGCCGACCGAGGGCGGCCCAGCTCCCATGAAACAGGTGTCGGGCGAGACTCTCTTCGACGACATGGTGGTCTTCGAAGCCAACCGCCAGGCCCTGGAAAGCATCGACGCCCTTTCCATGTTCGGCCCACCCGACAGACGACCCGACTGCACCTACTTCATCATCCACTCCAAGCAGGACGAAATCATTCCCTTTCACGAGGGCAGGGATCTAGCCGCCTACATGCGAGACACCGGCATGACTACGAGCTTCGTGGGTACCGAAATCGTCTCGCACACCGAAAACCGGGTCACCGTCAGCGGCTTTTTCCGCGAGGCCCGGCAGCTGGTCGGCTTCTTCGACCGGCTCTTCGAAGGCGACGTGTAACCCTCCCGGGCGTTCACCTCGAACGGGCGGCCGCAAGGGCCGCCCCTACTATCGGATGGCACCATCACACGCGTAGTAGCGGAGGGGCTCGCCCCCTGCCTTTACCTGACCCTACCCGTCGCGCTCCTTGCTCTTGGCCAGACGGATGCTGTCGTTCACGATCTTCTTGAAGTTCACCACGTCAAAGGGCTTCTCCAGCCGCATGTTCTCGATACCGGCCAGGTAGTCCCGGGCGCGCGGGGTGAAGGCTCCGCCGGTGATGAAGATGAGCTTGCGGGCCAAATCGGGGTAGAACCCGGCCAGCCACTGGTGCAGGTCCATGCCGGAGATGTCCGACATCATCATGTCGCAGAGTATGAGATCGAAGCCCTGGTCCTTCTCCAGCAGCACCTTGGCCTCGGCCCCGCTGGCGGCCTGCACGGTCTCGTGCTCGCGCAACATCCGCTCCACAGCCACCCGGATCCCCTTCTCGTCGTCCACGATGAGGATGCGCCCGCGAACCTTGTCTTCCGTATCTTTGCCGGGGCTCTTCGCTACCGTCTCCACGGGCTCGGTGCGTACCGGCAAGCGGATGGTGAAGCTGGTCCCCTTGCCGGCCTGGCTCTTGACCTCGATCGACCCGCCATAGCTCTCCACGATGCTCCTGGAGATGGCCAGCCCCAGCCCGGAGCCCACGCCGATCTTCTTGGTGGTGAAGAAGGGCTCGAAGAGCCGCTCCAGGTCTTCCGGAGCAATGCCGCTTCCCGTGTCGCGCACCTCGGCCAGCACCTGGCCGTTCTCCGACCAGGTTCTGACCCGGATCTGGTTGTGCTCCACGTCGCCCTCCTCGATGGCGTGGGTGGCGTTGATGATCAGGTTGAGAAAGACCTGCGACAACCGCCCTTCGCTGGCCAGCACCACCGGGATGCGGCCGTAGTCCTTGACCAGCCGCGCCCGGTACTTGATCTCGTTGTAAGCCATGTTGATGGCCACCTCGATCACGTGCATCAGGTCGACCGGGACCGTCTGGTCCTTCTCCACCCGCGAGAAGGTGCCCAGCCCCCGGGCGATGTCGCGGATACGGTGCACGCCCCCCAGCGCGTCCCGGAATCGGGCCTGGATGTCGTCGAGCAGCGCCGGGTTCACCGCCCGGGCCAGCTCGTCCAGCGGGGGCGTTGCGCCGTCAACGCCTTCGGGAGCGTTCAGCCGTGTCTGAAGCTCCCGGATGGTACTGGATATTCCTGGTAAATCATCGGCTACGCTCTCGAGGTTATACAGCACGTACGACAGCGGATTATTGATCTCGTGAGCCACGCCCGCGGCCAACATTCCCATGCTCGACAGCCGATCGGCCTGCGCTACCTGGCTCTGCATATTTCGCCATTCGGTCATGTCCCGGATGCTGGCCTGCAAAAAGGCCCGGCCGCCCACCTCGACCCGGGTCAACAACACCGTGGCCGGAAACTGCGAGCCGTCCAGCCTCTGGTGCTGCCACTCGAAGAAGTGGCTGCCCTGCTGCATGGCTATCTGGATCATCTCGCGAGCCTTGTCCTCGGTGCGACCGCCGTCCGGCTGCACCGCAGGAGACAGATCCCAGGGGGTACGGGAAAGGAAGTCCGCCGCCTCCTTCATGCCGAACAGGCGAACGGTGGCCGGATTGCTCGAGGTAAAATGCCAGGAGGGCGGCTCCAGGGTCATGAGCGCGTCGGCCGAGCTCTGGAAGAGCGCCCGATGCTGCTCCTCGGACGACTGCAGGGCCTCTCGCGTGCGATGCTCGCGAAGCGCCACCGCGGCGATCCCTGCCAGAGCCTCGGCCATGACCGCGTCCTCGTCGCTGAACCCGCCCGGCTTGCAGGCGAAACCGAACAGCCCGACCGTGCGGCCGCCCAGGATGACCGGCGCGAACAGAGCGTTTTCGATCGCGGCGCCTCCGTCGGGTGTCAACTTCCACCTACCGCTGTTGCCGAAATCGTTGTCGTACAGGGCGCACCTCTGCCGGATGGCCCGTTCGCTCGCCGCGCCCACGGTCATGGGAAGCGATCTTTCCACCGAGCTGGGCAGGTCCCCGCAATCCAGGAAGAGCACTTCGTTGCGCTCGACTCCCTCGCCCAGCCGGGCGAAGTAGCCGGCGGGCGCGCCCAGAAGCTCGGCGCCCACGTCGAAAATGGCTCGGACGGCGGCCGGAAAATCGGGCTCGGTCAGCACCGAGCGGGTGGCCTGGAGCAGCGTCTCGGTCTGTCGATGGGCCTTTTCGCGCTCCTGCTCGCCCTGCTTCTGGTCGGTTATGTCCTGCACCGAGCCGAACAACCGTACCGGCCGGCCCTCCGGCCCCAGCTCGGCCTGCCCGCGCACCCGGCAGACCCTGACGGACCCGTCCGGGCGGAGCACGCGCATCTCCAGCTCGTAGGGCGCGCCGTCGGCCACGGCCCGCTCCAGGGTCGCACGCGCCTTCGACATGTCATCCGGGTGGTAGATGCCCGTCCTGTCGGCAAGGCTTGGCGCCTGGTCCGCTATCTCCCGGCCCATGATGCGATACACCTCATCGGACCAGACCATGGTGTCGGAGGCGATCTCCCACTGCCAGCTGCCGATATGTGCAACGCTCTCGGCACGCGCCAGCATGGCCTGACTCTCGCGCAGCTGCTGCTCCGCCCGCCGGCTCTGCTGTCGAACGCGGGCCGACTCCATCTCGCGCCGGATGGCCTCGCCCAGCCTCTGCAGCTGGCCCTTGACGAAGTAGTCGTGCGCGCCCGCCCGCATCATCTCCACGGCGATGACCTCACCGACAGTGCCGGATATGACGATGAAGGGAAGGTCCAACCCCCGCTCCCGTACCAGCTGTAGCGCTTCCGGCGCCTTGAACCCGGGCATCGAGTAGTCGCTGAGAATCAGCTCCCACCCACCCCTGTCCAGCGCCTCGGCCAGGGCCTGACGGCTGAAAACCCGCTCGTAAACGGGCTCGAACCCGTCCTTCCTTAGCTGCCGCAGCACCAGCAGGGCGTCGTTCTCCGAGTCCTCGGCGAGTAAGACCCTGAGCTTCTCCGTCATCTCTTCCCTCCCGTTCCGCTACCGAGAGTGAAAAAGAACACCGCTCCTGCTCCAGGCTCGCTCTCGCACCAGACCCGGCCCCCGTGCCGGGCGACGACACGCTGCACGGTCGACAGCCCCACCCCGGTGCCCGGAAAATCCGCCGCGGCGTGCATCCGCTGAAAGGGCGCGAACAGCTTGTCGGCGCGCTTAATGTCAAAGCCCACGCCGTTGTCACGGACGTAGAGTGCCGACCGCCCGTCGACCGCTTCCCGGCCCACTTCAATTCGCGCCGCCTCGGTGCGACCGGTGAACTTCCAGGCGTTCGCCAGCAGGTTCTCCAGCGCCTGCTCGAGCAGCCCCGGATCGCCCTCGACCGCGAGATCTTCGGCTATCCGCAGCTGCACCCGGCGCCCGGGCTCGGCCGCGGCCAGCCGCGCCGCGATCTCCCGCGCCAGCGCCGACAGGTCGACCTTCTGCCGCTTCATCTCCGCGCGCGTGACCCGCGACAACCGCAGCAGATTGTCGATCAGCCGCGACATGCGGCGCGCTTCACCCGATACGCGCTGCAAGTAGTCCCGCCCCTGCGCATCCAGCTTCTCCAGGCAGTCCTCCAGCAGCGCCTGGCTGAAGCCCTCGATGGCGCGAAGCGGAGCGCGCAGATCGTGCGAGACGGAGTAAGCGAAGGCCTCCAGCTCCCGGTTCAGCGCGGTCAGCTGCTCGCGGCTGCGCTCGAGCTCGAGCCGCTGCGCGTGTAGCTGCAGAAAGACCCGCACCTTGGAGAGCAGGACCGGCGGATCGTAGGGCTTGATGATGTAATCCACCGCCCCGGACTCGTAGCCCTTGAAGATCTGCCACTTTTCCGAAAAGGCCGCGGTCAAAAACACGATGGGCAGGTTCCGGGTGTCCGGATTACCCCGGAGAAGCTCGGCCAGCTCGTAGCCGTCCATGCCCGGCATCTGCACGTCCAGGATGGCCAGCGCGAAGCCTCTCCGCAGGGTTTCCACCAGCGCCTGCTCTCCGCTGTTGGCCTCGACGATCTCGGCGCCGGTTTCCTCCAGGGTTTGCCTGAGAGCGACCAGGTTGGCCGGGCGGTCGTCCACGACGAGAATGGCCTGCTGGTTCCCGCTCACGCCGCTCCTTCCCTCTGCTCGGCCTGGCGCTGCGCCTCCTCTGCCAGCCGCGCCAGCAGCTCACCGATCGCCTCGGTGTCCAGCACCAGCTCGATCCCGGCGGCCTCGATGGCCGCACGCGGCATCACCCGGCTCTCGGCCGTGGCCGGGTTCTGCGCGATACACAGGCCCCCGAGCTCCGCGACCAGCTTCATTGCCCGCGCGCCGTCGTCGTTCGCGCCCGAAAGGACGACCGCTACCAGCCCGTCCCCGAAAGCGCGCGCCGCGCTCTCGAACAACACGTCGATGGAGGGCCTGACCCAGTTGACCTTCGGGTCCACCGACAGGGCGAGCGTGCCGTTTCTCTCCACCAGCAAATGGTAGTCGGCCGGGGCCGTGTAGACACGGCCCGACTCGAGGGGGAGCTTGTCCAGCGCCTCGCTCACCGGAAGCGCGACCCTGGAGGCCAGGTGCTCGGCAAACCCGCCGGTGTCGCTCTTATGCAGGTGGCTGACAATCAGCAGCGGCAGGGGATAGCCCCTGGGCAGCCGGCCGAGGATGGCGACCAGCGGCTCCGTCGCCCCGGCCGAGCCGCCGATCACCACGACGCGGTACCTCGCGGCCCTGGAGCTCTCCCCGGTCGGCGTTTCCCTTCTGTCCGTCACTCGGTCCTCTTCTTGTAGATGCGGGCCGCGCGGTCCACCACCTCGTAGCGGTCGGCGACCGAGCTGAACCGAATATCCTCCTTGGAGCCCAGTAGCAGAAACCCGCCTCGCACCAGGCTCTCGGTGAACAGCCCCAGCGCCCGGTCCTGTAGCTCGCGGTTGAAGTAAATGAGCACGTTGCGGCAGAGGATGAGGTTCATCTCGCCAAAAACGCGGTCGGCGGTCAGGTTGTGGTTGGCGAAGGTGATGCGGTCCCGCAGAGACGCGTCCAGCGAGGCCGAGTCGTACAGCGCGTGGTAATACTCAGAGAAGGAACCGGTGCCGCCCGCCTGCTGGTAGTTGCGGGTGAACTCCTGCATGCGTTCGGCCGGGTAGATCCCGCGCTCGGCCTGCTGCAATGCGTCATCGTTGAAGTCGGTGCCGAAGATGGTGGTCCGGTCGGACACCCCCGACTCCCTGAGCACGATGGCCAGTGAATAGACTTCCTCGCCCGTGGCGCATCCCGCGGCCCAGGCCTTGACGAAGGGGAAGCTCTTGAGCACGGGCACCACCTGCTCGCGCAGCGCCCGGTAGACGAAGGGATCGCGGAACATCTCGGTGACCGCGATGGAGAAGTGCTGCGCCAGCTCCGAGAACAGCTGCTCTTCGTGCAAGACCCGGGGGATGAGCTCGGAGATGCTCGCGGCGCGCTTCTTGGCCACGAACTGCCGTACGCGCCGGTCGACCGACGCCCGCGCGTAGGAGCGGAAGTCGTAGCCATAGCGACGGAACACCGCCTCCAGCAGCAGATCGACCTCGATGTCCTCGATCTCGTTCGGCGTCATCTCCCCTCGCATCAGCGGTAGAGCCAGACCCGCAGCATTGAGATCAGGCGGTCCCGGTCCACGGGTTTGGGCAGGTAGTCGCTGGCGCCGGCTTCGAGACAGCGCTGCTGGTCCCCCGGCATGACCTTGGCCGTCAGCGCGATGATGGGCAGCTTCGCGAAGCGCTGTTGCGCGCGGATGCGCTCGATGGTCTGGTACCCGTCCAGCACCGGCATCATGATGTCCATCAACGCCAGGTTCACGTCCGGCTCCCGCTCCAGCAGCTCGAGCGCCTTCTGCCCGTTCTCGGCCTTGAGCACGCGCATCCCCCGCTCGGCTAGGATGCGCGTGAGCGCGAACAGCGTTCGCATGTCGTCGTCGACCAGCAGCACCTTCTTGTCGCGCAGAAGCGCGTCCACGTCGTGCAGGCTGGCGATTACCTGCCGTTTTTTCTCCGGCATGTCGGCTACCACCCGGTGCAGGAACAGCGACACCTCGTCCAGCAACCTTTCGTCGGAGCGCACGCCCTTGATGATGACCGAGTCGGAAAAGCTCCTCAGGTGCAGGTCCTGCTGCCAGGTGAGGTCTCGCCCCGTGTAGACGATGACCGGCGGAAGCTCGATGCTCTCGTCCCGCTCGGCGCGCCCGAGAAGCTCGTCGCCATCGAAGTCCCACAGTCCCAGATCCAGCACCATGCAGTCGTAGGTCCGAGAGCGCAGCGCCTCGATGGCCTCGGCCCCGCCCGCCATCTCGTCCACCTCGACGTCCTTGTCGGCGATCAGCTCGACGATGCCCCGCCGGGTATGCTCGTCGTCCTCCACCACCAGCACCCGCTTGGTCTTACCGGCAGCGGTCCGGTCGAGCCTGTCCAGCGCCTCACCGATCTGCTCGGCCGTTAGCGGTTTCTGCAAAAACCCGATGGCCCCTTTGCGGCGGGCGGCCGCGGCCTCGCGCTCCTGGGCCGAGGCGATGTGCACCGGGATATGCCGGGTCTCCGGGTCTTCCTTGAGCAGCTCGAGCGCGCGCCAGCCGTCGATGCCCGGCAGCTTAAGATCCAGCAGGATGCCGCCCGGATGGAAACGGCGCGCCAGGTCGATGCCCTCCTCCCCGGTGGTGGCCGCCAGCACCTTGAACCCCTGCTCGCGGCACTGCCGGGCCAGCGCGGCGGCAAAGCGCACGTCGTCCTCGATGATCAGGATCGAGCGATCGCCCTTCTGGATCTCTGCCCGGTCGTCGGCAACCAGGGAGACCGGTACCAGTACCGGCGGCGACGGCCGATCGTGTTCGACTTCAGGCTCGTGCGGCAGCGCACGGAGCTCGCTCTCGGTAGCCGGCCTCTGCAGCGGAAGGTAGACGGTGAAGGTCGATCCTCGACCCGGCTCGCTCTGCAGATGGATCTCGCCGCCCAGGATACGGGTTAGCTCCCTGACGATGGAAAGTCCCAGACCGGTCCCGCCGTATTTCCGGGCCGTTCCTCCTTCGGCCTGCTGGAAGGCCTCGAAGATGACCTTCTGCTTGTCGGGCGGAATGCCGATCCCCGTATCCGAGACAGACACGCGCAACGCCTGGTCGGGCCGTAACCGGCTCAGCCGCCCGGCATCGTCCGCACCGGCAACGGCAAAGGTGATCGCGACCCTCCCCGACTCGGTAAACTTGACGGCATTACCGACCAGGTTCTTGAGCACCTGCTCGACCCGCTGCCGGTCCGAGGTGAATCGCTCCGGGGTACCGGGCTCGATCGCAACCTGCAGGGCGATGCCCCTCTCCCCGGCCACGCGCTCGAACGCCGCGGACAGCGAAGCGGCCACGTCCGCAGGGTAGACATCGCCGAAGCGCAGCTCCATGCGCCCCGCCTCGATCTTGGACAGATCCAGGATCTCGTTGATGAGCGAGAGCAGATCGTTTCCGCCCTGGTAGATGAGCCCGGCCGACTCCACCTGCTCCGGGCTCAGGTTGCCCGGCTTGTTCTCCGACAGCGAGCGGGAGAGCAGCAGCAGGCTGTTGAGCGGGGTCCTCAGCTCGTGCGACATGTTGGCGAGAAACTCCGACTTGTACTTGCTGGCCAGCGCCAGCGCCTCTGCCTTCTCGCTGATCTCCTTTCTCGCCAGCTCCACCTCCCTCTTCTGCCGCACCAGCAGCTCGGTCTTCTCCTCCAGCTCTTCGTTGGTGACCTGCAGCTGCTCCTGCTGCGCCTTGAGCCTAGCCTGAGAATCCCGAAGCCGCTGCGCTTGCTCCTCCAGCTCCTCGTTGGCAGCTTTGAGCTCCTCCTGCTGGGTCCGTAGCTCCTCGGTCATCGCCTGGGACTGCTCCAGCAGCCGGGCCTGCGTCTCGCGAGCCCGGGCGCTCTCCACGGCCAGCGCGATACTCTCGGATACCTCCTTCAAAAATCGCGATCCGAAATCATCCAACTGTTGCCGCAGCCCGAGCTCCAGCACCGCCCGCACCCGGCCCTCGCGCACGATGGGCTGCAGATGCACGATGCGGGGCAGCATCTTCCCCAGCCCGCTCTCGATGGCGAAGTACGACTCGGGGACATCGGTCAGCGTGATCGCCTTCTTCTTCTGGGCGGCCTGCCCCACCAGCCCCTCGCCAGGCGCGAAGCTGTAGGAGGCGCCGGCCCGCGTCTTGTGAGCGTAGCCGCCGGCCAGCTCCAGCCTGCCTTCCGCGGTCGCCGTGTAGAACAGACCCATCGGCACCTGTAGCCGGTCGCAGATGTACCCGATTACGTTCCCGCCGAGCCTTTCCATGCTCGGATCTCCGGCCATACGCACGGAAAGCTCGGCCTGCGCGGTCTCGAGTAGGGCTTGCTGCCGCAGCTCCTCGTTACTCTGCTCCAGCTCGACCGTTCGCTCCCGGACCTGCTGCTTCAGCTCCTGCTGGTGTTGCAGCAAGGCCTGCTGGGCCGCTCTGCGGCCCATGTAGATGCTGAGCATCTCCGCTACCGAATCGACGAGCTTGCGCTCCTCCGACAGGAACGGGCCCTGGTCCCGCTCCGAGTGCTCGCCCCGGAGGCCGACCTCGACCTTGCCGCCGACGCCGTCCGAGGCTCGGATCTCCGCCGCCAGAGTTGCCGCACACCTGTCGAGCTCTCCGTTCTGGTGAACCTCATCTCCCAGCCGGATACGCACCACCGTGTCGACCGGGTATTGTAGAGACACGGCGAGCGCCGCCACCGCCTCCCGGAGCACCTGCTCGGTATCGGTCCCCTCCCGCTCGATGACCTCGCTGATCTGCTGCATGCAGCGCAGCTCCTTGACCCGGTCCCGCAACGCGCTCTCGGTCTCCCGTTCCGCGGTCACATCCAGGTTGGTCGACTGGTAGCCCGTCAGCTTGCCCTCGGCGTCCCGCAACGCTGTCGCATACCCTCGGGAGATGAACGTGGTCCCGTCCGCACGCTTGGCCAGAAACTCTCCTGCCCAGGCGTCGTGCTCGGCGAGCGCCCCGAGCACCGGCTGCGCGTCTTCCGTATTCACGAAGAAGCTGCCCACGCTGTTGCCGACCGCGCTCTTTGCGTCCGGGTAGCCCCACATCTCCAGGAACGTACGATTCACGTGCGTGATGATCCCTTCGGCATCCGCGATGCTCTGCGAAGCGATCGAGGCATGAAACACCTCGTTTTTGATGCGAAGCTCGGCCTCGGTCGCTCCCAACGCGGCGAGCAAGCGCTCGTCGCTGCTCTCGTTCTTGCTCGGCAACCGGTTGCTCGTCCGCTTTCCGCCCACCGCGCCACCGCTAGCGGCCCTGCAGCTCGCCGCCTTGCCGGCCTTCTTCTTTTTCGTAACCACGGATTCGCCCCCCTTCAGCGGCCCCGCCCATCAGCGGAAATCCTTTCCTGTTCGATCGCCGACCGCCTGCCCACCACGCTGAGCACCGTGCGCTTGAAAAGCTCCCGGTCCACCGGCTTGGCCAGCATCATGATGGGCGCGTGCTGCATGGCCTGGGTGACGAGCTCGCTGTCCGGAAAGCCGGTCACCACCACCACCGGCAGAGACGTATGCTCAGGGCGCAGCCGGGCCAGCAGCTCCGGGCCGGTCATCCCCGGCATTTTGAGATCCAGAACGATGATGTCGGGTACCTGCTCGGCGACCAGCTCCAGCGCCCGCGCGCCGCTGGTGGCCTGTCGCGAGCTTCCCCCGAACCCGGCGATCATCTTGGCCAGGCTCTGGCAAATCCTGGGCTCGTCGTCCACGATCAGCGCGGAGAAGGAAGCGGCAGGGGAGCGACCGGTCTGCTGCCCGTCGGCCCAGCGCACGAGCGCCTCCTTGCGGAATCGCCAGTCCTTGCCGACCTTGAAGCAAGGGAGCCCTCCCCGGCGCGCCAGCCGGCGAACGGTCTCGACGTGTGTGCCGAGAAAGGCCGCCGCGGCGCGCGCATTCAACACATCTAAATCACCAGGCATTTCGCCGGCCTCCCAGCTCTGAGCCCGCTCCGAGAAGACTCCCCGGTCCTGCCGCGACCGACTCCGGTTCCTAGCCTCAGGCCGAAAAGGCCCGGCACACTACCCGCCGAGCCCGTATTCATGTTGACTTCAGTTGAGTTAAGTTGATTTCAGTTGACATCGAACCTTTTGTCAATACCCCGCCAAAAGCCGAGAGGGGCTGGCGTGGACGCGGTTAGTCCCTATGTTGTCCGATAGCCATGAAATGCCCCGGACAAGATACCCGGTACTGGAAGCCGGGAGACATCTTCGATATCGAGTGCCCGGCCTGCGGGGGCACGGTCGAGTTCTTCAAGGACGAGATGCGCATCCGCTGCCGGAAGTGCAAGAAGATCGTGCCCAACCCCAAGGCCGACTTCGGCTGCGCCGAGTACTGCGAGTACGCCGATCAGTGCGTGGGCCCGGAGCTGGCCGACAAGATCCGGGAGCAGGCCCGGCAGAAGAAGCAGTAGGGATTGCCTAGAGCCCATCTCAAAAATGCTCCCGTCGTCTTTCGGGCGGGGGCGGCCCCGTCTGCGGCGTCGCTCCTGCTCGAAATAGCACCACTATTGCTCGTCGTCGCTCCTTGCATCCGGGGCCGCCGCGCTCCGAAATACTCGGTCCGCATTTTTGAGATGGGCTCTAGCGATATTGATCGGCAAAGGCGATCGGCAATCGCGCGTCGGGATCGAAGAATAGTTCAACAAGAACGACCAGATACCGAACGGGAGATCGGCAAACGAGTCTACGAAAACCCTCGGTTCGTCTGTCTCCGGCGGGGGCGACCGGTCGAGAGGCAGCCTTTTGCGCCACAGCGCAGCTTCGGGTAGAAGACCCGTGGAGAGGAGACCCGGATATGTGTGAATCGAACGCTTATATCGTACGCGACGGCAAGGAAGAGCTGGTGCTCAGGGACGTGGCCAGCATGGAGCCCCAGGGCGAGAAGGTGGTGCTGAAGGGCGTGCTGGGCCACGCCACCGAGGTCAAGGCGCGGCTGCTCAAGATGGACTTCATGGAGCACAAGATCCTGCTGGAAGAGATCGAGTAGTCCGCGCGCCCCCCCATGTCATTTCGAGCGAAGCGAGAAATCTCTTTCGATGGAGATCTCTCACTACGTTCGAGATGACAGGGTGGGGCGCGCCTTCGGCTCCTCGAAATGGCGATTCGGGGCCATTGTCGCGGCTTTCCGGGAAGTTACCGGGACGAACGAAAGCGGTGTAGGGGGCAATACCGTGTTCGACGCCCAGATCGCCGCGCTGTGTCTGGAAAGCGGCGTAGGCGAGATCCTGGACGGAGGACCGCGACTTCGTTCGTTTCGCCCGGCTGCGCGTCGTCTCGCTCCGGGAACGCGCCGCGCGATCGAGGTGACGGCCAGTTACCCGTCGGCGTCAGAAAGCAGCCTGTCCACCATCTGCCCAAACTCGGCCGGCGCCTCGTCCAGCCGGTCGTAGGGGCGGCGCGCCTCGCGGTCGGCCGCGGCGATGTTCTCGTCGACCGGGATCATGCCCAGGATGTCGAAGTCGGCCAGGTTCTTGCGGGCCTGCTCGCGGTCCTCGTCGTTCCTGACACGGTTGACCACCACCGAGACGTTCTTGACCCCGATATCCCCGGCCAGCTTGCGGATGCGGCTGGCCGCCACCTGGCTGCGCTTGCCCGGGTCGACCACCACTATGAGCCGGTCCACCGCCCCGGAGGTAGACCGGCCGATGTGCTCGACCCCGGCCTCCATGTCCATCACCACCGCGTCGTCCCGGTAGAGGATCAGGTGTTGCATGAGCGCCCTCAAAACGGCGCTTTCCGGGCAGAAGCAGCCGGAGCCGCCCTCGTCGATGGTGCCGGTCACCAGCAGCTTGACCCCGTCCTTCTCGCGGCTGAAGCGATCGGGCAGGTCGCTGACCTCGGGGTTGAGCTTGAAGGTGCCGCCGTACTGGCCCGGCGTTGTGCCTGTGCGCTCGGCGATCAGATCCCTGAGCTCGATGATGGGCGTGATGGGCGGGTCCTCGGGCACACCCAGCGCCGAGGCCAGGTTGGCGACCGGGTCGGCATCGATGGCCAATACCCGCTTGCCGCGCGCGGCCAGGTGCCGCGCGATCATGGCCGAAATCGTGGTCTTGCCCACTCCACCCTTGCCGCTGATGGCTACCTTGAGCGCCACTACCCACCTCACTTTCTAGAGTCCGTCT
>CAYVFC010000072.1:0-21487 GCA_964450715.1 uncultured Sandaracinaceae bacterium
GCGTAAATCGCCGTCAGAAACCGTTTGGGCCGGCTGTTAAGCGATCACGCGTGTTCCTTCATCCAACCGAGAAGCTCTTCACCTATCGTTACGCCATCCCGGCGGCGGCGAGATCCGGTGTGGAGCGGAAGTGAATCCCATGTTGAGCCAGGTTTTACCGAGCAGGCCGCACCCGAGCAAATCGTTGCCTGGCTCGATGTTGACGGCTCTGCTCTACACCATCTCGCTCGGCTGCGACGGGTCGACCGAGACCACCGGTCCGGGGGATGCGAATATCGTCGATGCCGATTCGTCCGAACCGATCGAAATCCGTAATCTTACGGTCTTCGAAAATCCCAAGAACGCGCTCTCCTACTTCGTTGAATGGGAAACCGATGTGCCGGCGAATACCGTCTTGAAGATGACCTGTGGCGGAGAGATATCGCAGGTATATCGATCGGAGAAGTTGACGCGCGCTCACTCGGTCTTCGTCATGGGGTTGCTCGATGGGATCGGCTGCGACCTGAACCTCGAGTCACACCTCTACCGGCGCTTCGGCAGCGCCGAAGCCCGCATCGATCGGGCCGGACCGCTTCCCGACTTTCTGCCGGAATTGAGCGCGCGGGTCGTCGATCGGGAACGGATGCAAACGGGATGGACGCTGTTTACCTTCGGACGGTTCAGCGTTTCGGGTCCGGTCTACGTCGTGGTCACCGACGAGGAAGGCCGCTACCGATGGGCGGTTCTGGAGAGCACGGATCGACGCTACGCCGACAATGAATTGTTGGTCATCCCGGAGGGCATTCTCCTGGGAGGTGGCTCGACGAAGATCCTCAGTTGGGAGGGTGACGTGATCTGGGAACCCCCTTTTGACAGCCACCACGACATCACCCCCTCGCCCTTTCACCAGAATCACTTCCTATATCTCGGCTACAGCAGGGAGGGATGCGGTACCAACGAAGGCACGGCCCACGAGTTCGACCGGACCACGCAGCAGACCATCTGGACCTGGCGCATCTGCGAGCACTTCAAGCCGCGACTCGATTACCAGAACTGGTCGCATATCAACACTATCGAGCCCTTCCCGAACCAGAGGGCGGTTCTGCTCTCGCCGCGGGACCAGAATGCGCTGCTCAAGGTCGACCGCGATACCGACCAGGTCATCTGGATTCTGGGTGAGGGCGGCGACTTCGAGATGGATGAATCGGCCCGATTCTTGCGCCAACACGCACCGGAATTTCAACCCGATGGCAACCTGCTTCTGTTCGATAACGGGCTCTCGTCGGCAGAGGCGTCCAGGGCGGGCGACGGGGCTGACCGGGCACGCCCGTACAGCCGTGCCCTCGAGCTCGCTTTGGTTTTCGACCAGAACGGCGAGCCGCTTCGCGCTGAAAAAGTATGGGAATACAAAGATGAAACTCTATTTTCCGGGGGCCGTAGCGAAGCGGACCGGCTGGCGAACGGCAATACGCTCATTACCTATAGTACCTTGAGAGAGGATGACTCGACGCTGATGCGGGAAGTTACGGCCGAAGGCGATGTGGTGTGGGAGCTGCGTCTGCCGGAGGATCGATCCACCTATCGATCGGAGCGACTGGTTCAACCCAACTACGGGTATGTCCGCGACAGCACCGACTGAACCGGCAGGACCGGGGGGGTGAGCAGACGCTAACGGTCAGTCGAGCAGCGACGCGCGCAGAAGGCGCAGGCGTTTGACCGCCCGACCGTCCCGCGCGTACTTCTCTATGGCTCGGTCCAGCGCCGGAAGCGCTTCGGAGCCGTAGATATTGCCGATCAGATCGGACGCCCGCGAGCCGATGTTCTTCTCGGCCGCGATCTGCAAGAGGTTGCGCAGCATGTCGGGATCTCCCCGACAACCGGGGTCGATGCGATACGCCAGTTCGTAATGGGTGATCGCGTCGCTCACCCAGTTGCGGTTCAAGAACAACGCGGCCAGCAAGAGGTGCCCGCGCGGATCCTCGGGACGGGCCCGGTTGTACTGGCGCAGAAACTCCTCGGTTCGTTTGCCCATCTTCTGTCCGTCCAAAACGGATCGACGCACCTTGCCCAGGTTTTTCGGGATGGCGCCTGCCCAGGGATTCACTGCCGGCACTCTGTTCCCCTGTTCGGTGCTCTCGCTATTTCCGGTACCGTCGCCGCCGGTCGGTTTACCCAACCCAGACGCGCGCCCGCTTTCCGCCTCGCCGTCGCTCGAGAGCAGGGCGCCTGGCGACCTCTCCGTTCCCGCAGCCGGCTTGCCGGCAGCGCTCGACCGAGACAGTTGCGGGGTATCCGCAGCGCCCGCCTTCATCGACGGACCCGATCGAGCCGCCACCCGCCGCTCGTCGGCTTCCGGTGTTTCGATAAGGCTCCGCGCGGTCAACGCGACCAGAACCACCACGCTCAAAAACCCGACCACCATTGCCGCGGCGGCGACTATCGGGTGCCGGGACCGCGCCGGTATCTCCCGCAAGGCCTTAGTGCCCGGCCAATTCCAGATCCGCTCCGCTATTCTGCGCACCGGGTCGGGCAGGGAACGGGGCGGGGGCAGCGAAGCGCGCTCGTGCCACCGGGTCTTCGCCTCGGAGTTGGCGTCGAACACGGTGGGCGCTTCCGCGATAGGTAGGCCGTCCGACGAAACGCCGTCGAGCTCGATGACCGCGGGGCTGGGAAGCGCTTCGAACGCCGCGCTCAGCTCGTCGATGTTCTGGTACCGCCCTCCGGGCACGCGGGCGAGCGCGCGCTGCAGCATATTTTCCAGCGCGGGAACGGCGCGACGGGTCGGGCATACATCTTGTATCGAGGGCAGCGGATCGACGAGCTGATGGCGAAACAGCTCGTGCGCCTCCCCGATATATGGCTTGCGCCCGGCCAGCATCTCGAAAAGAACGACGCCAACGGCATAGATATCCGCCCGCACGTCGATCGGTGCGCCCGAAAGCTGCTCCGGCGCGAGGTAGCCCGGCGTGCCGAAGATCTCGCCGAAGCGGGTGATCGGCGCCCCGTTCTCGGCCGCATCGGGACCGAGAAACTTGGCAAGCCCGAAGTCCAGCAGCTTGACGTGCTCGCTGCCGTCCGCCAGCGGTTGCAGGAAGACATTGCCCGGCTTGAGATCGCGGTGCACCAGCCCCTGCCGGTGTACCGACGCCAGTCCGAGCAGGATTTGCCTCAGGATGCGGAAAGCTCGCTCCGGCTCCAGGTGACCGCGATTCCGGAGAAGCTCGCTCAGCGTCGAGCCCTCGAGCAGCTCCATCACCAGATAGGTGGTGGCATCGGCCACGCCGAAATCGATGATCCCGACCACGTGGGGATGAGAGAGCGCCGCCAGCGCCCGCGCCTCCCGCTCGAACCGCTTCCGGGTCTCCCGCGTGGCATGGGCCCGCTCGTGCAGCACCTTGAGCGCCACCGGCCGCGAAAGCTTGAGATCGGTCGCGCGATAGACCACACCGACTCCACCCTCTCCCAGCCGTCCCTCGACCCGATACCGGCCTTCGAAATCGCTTCCTACCAGATCGGGAGGCGGAACGGAGAGCGCGGGGAGCCTTTCTCTCGCTGGTGGCTGTTCCATCGCCAGGCTATAGTAGCACGCGACCACGGACAGCCTCAAAGCCAGGGTTCTCTTGCCCCGGCCCGCGCGGTCTAGACGAAATAGTCGAGAGCCTCGGCTGCGCCGGCCACCAGGATGCTCCAGCCGTCGTACCGGTGGATCCGCCAGGTTGGCTGGCGAACGACTTGCAGCCCGCGACTACACGGCAGATGCGACGCGAACGCCCCCCAGCTGGAAGACGGCTGGTCATCGGCGAGCTTGACCGCGACCGGCAACCACGGCACCCCGTCGCGAGCGAGGAGGAAGTCGATCTCCCGCCTCTCCTCGTTCCGCAGGAAGCGAAGCTCGAAGTTGCCTTCGCCGCGGTCGGTACAGTAGTGACGGGCCGTGAGCAGGTGAGAGGCGACGAGGTTCTCGAAACGCGCCGCCTCGTCCGCGATACCGCCGTAGTCCCACAGGTAGATCTTACGGTCCGTGACAAAATAACTCATCCATCTTTCGGGCGGGACGGCCCCGGCTGCTGCGTGTACTCGGGTCCTTCGGACCCTGCGTATTGCCGCCGGAAACGTACAGCTTCGCGGACTAGCGCCCGCTCCGCGTTGTACGTTTCCGACGACAACGTCTCCGATTTTTTAATATCCCCAATATTTCTCGTCGTCGCGCCTTGCATCCGGGGCCGTCGCGCTCCGAGATCTGATCGAGTTATTTTGCGGTGCCTCCTAAGCCGCGTCGTAGCTCGGGTCAGCAGCAGGGCGGGGATCCCCAGCGGGTGATGGGCCAGCGAGGCGGAGCAACTCCCGGTCCAGGCGTCTAGCAGGCAGTGGCCCAGGCCGGGGGACGAAAGGGGACGGCCGGTCCTGTGTAATTGCGTAAATCCGATTAGGAAAATGCAACAATGCAGGACCGTCCCCTTCCAGGGGAGCGTTTCGGCTCGTCGACCATCAGCAGCACTACCGGGCCGCGCTTGTAGGCGGAGATGGTGAGCTCGACCTCGCGGTCGATTCGATTCAGGTAGGCCTTGACCTTTTCCAACGGCTCGCCGCTCTGCATCACCGCCATCACCGTGTTGCGGATGGCGCAGGTCTTGCAGTGCACCGTGTTGCCGCAGCCCTCGGGCAGGCGGGCGAAGCGGCACTCCATAACCTCGCCGCCTAGCAGGCCAGACAGCTGTCGATCGCTCTTGCCCAGCATGTCGGCCATGCGCTGGTTGGCGGTAAGGATGCGGCCGTCGGCGTCGACGACCAGCACCGGGCCCGTGAATCGATCCAGGAACTCGCCCAGATCCAGCCCCTCCCACTGCTCTTTGAAGTATTCGACGCAAGCGGGGCAGATACCGTGCGTAACCGTATGGTTGTCGAACGGCTCTTTCTCGCCCAGGTCGGCGCGGCAGTACGAGCAGATGACTTTCACAAATGCTCCCCCCTTACGGAAGTGCTAATCGACCACGTACCCCAGCCGGCGCAGCCGCTCCTTCTGCTCCTCGTCCATCTGTACCTCGCGGCGCTTGACCGCGCCCTTGTTCGCTCCGGCGGCGTATTGCTCGAGCTGTTGCTTGCCGGCCTCGGCCAGCCGTTGCTCCTGCGAGGATAGATCTTTCTGCTCGCCCGGATCGATGTCGACCCGATACAGCTCGACCGGCTCGAGCCCGCGCGGGTTGCCCGGGTTGGCGGTGATGACCTTGAGCTCGGCGTTTGCGGAGCGGTAGCGGAGCGACTCCAGAACGTTGCCCTCCAGGTTCTCTTCGGCAAAGACCAGGTCCGAGGCGGCGAACAGGCTCTTGCCCTGCACGCCCTCGGGCACCTCGATCGCGAACCGCTCGAGCAGGGTGGGCATCACATCGACCGACTCGACCCAGTGGTTGACGGTGGTGCCGCCCTGCCGGTTGCCGGGCAGCTTGAGCAGCAAGGGAACCCGGACCTGCTCGTCGTACAGCGTGGTTCCGTGCCAGAAGCCGCCGTGTTCGTTGAACTCCTCGCCGTGATCGGAGGTGACCACCAGGGTCAGATCATCGTACAGGCCGCGCTTGTTGAGCTCGGCGAGCAGGTGGCCGAACTGCTGGTCCCAGTAGACGATCTCGCCGTCGTATAGGCCTCTCAGGCGGGGCGCCTGGGAGGGGGCGGGCCTCTGCAGAGCCGCGCGCGACTGGCCGGTGCCGTCATAGGGATGGGTGTAATACGGATCGTGCGGATCCATGTAGCCCACGAAGAGGAACCAGGGCTCGGGCGGGTCGCGGTCCAGCAGCCCCAGCAGCGCGCGGTTGACCGCCTCGGCGTCCTGGTAGTCGCTTCCCTTGCGCACGCGGCCCAGCCGGTCGTGCGCTTTCTCGTCGATCCTTCTCAGCACCTGCAGCAGCAACAGCTTGGCCGCCTGGTCGCCAGCGCCCAGCACGAAGTCGGGCTCCAGGTAGCGGTACCAGTCGAAGCCCTGGTGGAAGTTGAAGAAGGGGGCCAGGTTGAAGTTGCTGACCAATCCGCCGGTGAAGTAGCCCGCCCCTTGCAGGACCTCGGGCAAGGTCACCAGCGCGTCCGGGAGCGAGTCGAACTTGGTGGTAGTCCGGTGGCTGCAGGGATAGCGGCCAGTGAGCGAGGAGGCGAAGCTGGGACGGGTCCAGGAGGAGTTGCTGAAGGCGTACTCGAAGCGGATGGCGTCGCGTGCGAATCCGTCCAGGTTCGGCGTCTCGATCTCCTGGTAGCCGTACAGGGGCAAATGATCGGCCCTGAGCGTGTCCACGATGATGAACAGGATGTTGCCCGCCCCGGCCGTGGCTTTGCGGTCCGGAAACGCGCGGGTAGGAGGGGCCGCGGACGCGTCGGCGGTCGTACGGGTGAGCGCGCCCGCCGCGGCCAGCAGCAGCACCGCGGCGCCGAACAGCGCAGGCGAGCCCCAGGCGGTGAGCAGAAGCGCGAAAGGCCGGCGGCCGAGCAGCCAGCGGAACAGTGCGGAGAGCAAAAAGTAGAGCAGCGCCGCGCCCAGCGCGAAGCCCAAGAGCAGCAACAGCCCCTCCGGGCTCTTCCAGCCGAACGCCTCGCGGAACCAGTCCCTGCGCACCCGGAAGGCGCCGATGCCGAGGAAAAAGGTCGACGCCATCAGCGCCAGGTATCCGGCGTAGGCCCTGGCCTCGGCCACCGCCTCGCGCCGCATCAGCCGGCCGCCCCAGGCCAGAAGCGCGCCCAGCAATCCGCCGCCCGCTCCCAGGCAGAGGCCGTAGCCGGCCACGCCGTAGGTATAGACGGATAAATCGGCGCCGGCCGCGCCCGCGCTCGAGATCACCGCGCCCTCGACCAGCCCCACCAGCGCGCCGCCCCAGAGCCCCGCCCCCAGGCCTATAACCGCTGCGCGCGCCGGGCGCGGCCGGAGCTCGGGTGGCGCCTCTTCTATCTCGGCCTGCACCAGCTTTTCGCGGTCGGCCTCGTCCACGCGGATGCTGACCTTGTAGCCGACCCGGCGCGAGATGAAGATCAGGCCGCCGAAGCTGGAGATGAACATCTCCACCGCGAAGCCCACGGTGGGGATGAGGAAGGCCATGGCCGGCGGCACGCCCACCGCGGTGTACAGCGCCACCGCGGTGGCCTCGCGCAGTCCGATGCCGTTGATGGATACAGGCATCAGGGTGCTGAAAATCTGCAGCGCCGAGGCGAAGAAGACCTCGCCCGGGCCGAGCTCGGCTCCCAGTGCGCGGGCGGTGCATACGTAGATCAAGTTGTTGAAAGCGTGGATGGCCATGGACAGGCCCGCGGCCTGGCTGACCAGCAGGCCGCGGCCGCCATAGGCGCAGACCGCGTCGATGGTGGTCTGAAGGCGCGAGCGGAAAGCGGCGGGAAGCCGCCCGGCGACCAGCCGGAACAGCGCGGGCCGGGTGATGAGCGCGATGGCCAGCACCACCAGCGCGAGAAAGAAGCCGTCGACCAGCACCAGGCCCCGTACGCCCAGAAAGCGCAGCCCGAAGATGGAGCCGGCCACCACCACCGCGCCGAAACCGAGCCAGCCCAGCACCATCTCGATCCCCACCTGGGCGGTGGCCCGGGCCAGCTTGCCGGTCTGGGTGGCGACGTCGTACAGCTTGTATCCCTGTAGCCCCAGCCCGGCCGGGGTGAAGGCGCCGAAGAAGCGGCCGATCATGAAGCTGCCCAGCAGGTGGCGGAAGGGGGCGAAGATGCCCTGACCGCGCAGCAGCAGATCCCAGCGCACGGTGGCGCAGAGTATGGCCGAGAGCTGCATCACCGCCGCCAGCGCGATCCAGCCCCAGTGAAGCCGGCTCAGCGCTTGCCACAGCTGTTCCGCGCCCTCGCGGGCCAGCACGCGGCGGACGATCAGGGCCATGATGCCCGCGGAGATGGTGAGCTTGGCCAGGAATATCAGGCGTTTTCGGTTGTTCATAGTTCCGAGGGGTACGCGATGGAGGCCAGTTTCCCCCGCGATCGAAGGGCGGTCAATTTGTTCGCGCACCGGGGCCGGTCAAACGCCTTACCGGGAGCCGCGTGATGACCCGCGACAGTCTTACCGGAAGCAGCCGGTCTTCTTCCACCCGGGAGAAGGTGCCCAATCCCCGCGCGATCTCGCCGATACGCATGGTGCCCGCGAGCGCGTCGTCGAACCGTTCGCCGATCTCAGTCAGGATTGTAGGGCGGGCTTTCCGCTTGCTCGACTTTCTCGCGGCTTTCGTCGATCCCCCTTCGCCGCGCGGCGAAGGGGGTTCCGGCGGGTTATCAGGCCTTTTCTTCCGTAAAACCGACCGCCTCCGAGGCGATCTCTCGCAGTAGTCGGATATCGAACGGTTTCTCGATGCTGCGGTTTTCGATCTGACCCAAGAATTGGCGCGTCTTCGGCGTAAACGCCCCGCCGGTAATGAAGACGACCCTCTCGGCGAGCTCCGGATATGCCTCTCTAAGCCATTGATAAAGGTCCAGGCCCGATACCTCGGGCATCATGACATCGCAGAGAATCATATCGAAGGAGCGATCCCCCTCGAGTACGCGCTTCGCTTCCAGACCGGATGTCACCACCACGACGTCGTGGGCGCCGCGCAAGGCGTGCTTGACGGCAGAGCCGATTTGCGGCTCGTCGTCCACCACCAGTATCCTACCGCGGGCCCTGGCTGTTTCCGCCTTTGACAACGCCGGCCCGGCGGGCTTGTCCTCGGCATTCTCGGCGATGGGCAGACGCACGACGAAACGAGAACCGTTGCCGAGCTGGCTCTCCACCTCGATCTTGCCCCCGAGCGAGGAGATGATGTTGTGACTGATCGACAGCCCCAGTCCCGAGCCGATGCCGGCCTTCTTGGTCGTGAAGAACGGATCGAAGAGGTAGTTCAGGTGTTCCTGGCGAATTCCGCCACCGGTGTCCTTCACCTCTGCCAGCGCCATACCGCCCTCGGTCCAGGTACGCACCTGGATCAGGTTGCCGTCGGCGTTTCCCTCCTCGATGGAATGCGCCGCGTTTATCAGCAGGTTGAGAAAGACCTGCGCCAGGCGGCCCTCGTTGGCCAGAACCGGGGGCGTTTCTCCGTAGTCCTTCACCAACCTGGCTCGGAACTTGATCTCGTTGAATGCCATGCTGGCGGCGCTTTCCATTACTTCCTCGAGCTTGGTGGCAACCAGCCGCTCTTCGTCCATTCGCGCGAAGGTTTTCAGGTCCCGGACGATCCGTTTGATTCTCGTCGCGCCTTCCGCGGCTTCCCGGATCCGTTCGATCGTTTCGTCGAACGACTCCATTTCCGACGTCCCGTCGCTCCCCCTGAGCACGGCGGCGGCTGCGTCTTGCCCCAGGTGCTGAGAGAGCGCGGCGCGGGATTTCCGCACCGACCGCGTTAACCTCGGGATCTCGTCCAGAAGACCTTCAAGATGGTACAGGACGTAGGTCAGCGGATTGTTGATCTCGTGAGCCACGCCCGCGGCCAGAACACCCACGCTGGCCATGCGGTCCGTCTGGGCGAGCGTCGCGTGCATCTTACGCTGCTCGGTGATGTCCCGTCCGATGCCGAGTATGGCATACGGTTTGTCGTCTTTATCGAGGCGAGAGCCGGTTACTTCCAGCCAAACGTGCCGCCCATCCTTGGTCCGCAAGCGGAACTCGTGGGTTTCGGTATCGACGCCGCGTACCCGTAGTTTTCGGCCCAATTCGAAGGCCCGCTCGAGATCGGACGGCTCGAGGATATCGGTGAAGCTCAGCGACGCGATCTCGTCCCGCCGGTAACCGAAAAGCGACAGCGCCGAATCGTTGGCGTCGAGAAAGCGTCCCTCGAAGTCGTGTACGTAGATGATGGTCAGCGCGTTGTCGAAAAGCGCGCGGAATCGGCTCTCGGTTTCCCGCAGCGCGGCATAGGTTCGCTTTCGCGCGGTAACGTCGCGGGCGATCCCGACCGTGCCAGCGACCTCTCCCGACTCATCGAGAATGGGCGACTTGATCGTCTCGAGAAAGATCGTCTCTCCGCGAGCGTCGGTGACGCTCTCTTCGATCACGGTCTGCTTCCCGCTCTCCATCACCCTTCTATCGTCGGCCTTGAACTTTTCGGCCGCTTCCTTACCGAAACAGATCTCGCAGGTATGGTCGATCAGGTATTGCGGCTCCATGCCCACGGCTTTGCCGAATGCCTGGTTGGCGGCGATGAAATTCGAATTCCTGTCCTTGAGCCAGGCCATGTCCGGGATATTGTTAACAAACGAGTTGAGCTCGGTGATCTTTCGTTTCAATCCCTCCTGCGCCTTGCGGCCGGTAATGGCCGCGCCGATCTGAGTAGCCATGATCTCGAGCGCCAAACGGGCGTCGTCCGCGATTCGATCGCGAGCCCGGGAGGCGACATTCAACCCGCCGATGACCCGTTTTCGGTACCGTATGGGCACTACCGCGATGGCGCCAAGGCCTTCGAGGGTCTCCGGCTCGGTCGGGGACGGGTGCAAGTCGCCGTACCGGCCATAGAACGGCTCGCCGGTCAGCACGACTGTCGCGTTACAGCGGTCGGCGGCGAAGTCGGAGACGGCGCCCGCGAAATCGGCCGAGAGCCCTTGGGCCGAAAAGGCCTCGAAGGTCGAGCGCGCTTCGTCGAACAGGTAGATCCAGCCGCAGTCCATTTCTGCTGCTCGTATCGCCGCGTCAAGAATCCGCTGCAATCCCTCGTAGCCGCTCTCTATGTCGCAGAGCGACTCTACCGCCTCCCGCAGGATCCTCAGCTGTTCGGTTCGGCTCGTACAGCCGTCCGCCGGTTGCTGACCGACCGCGTGCAGGTGCGACATCCGCGCCGGTTCATCCATCAGCCAGCCTCCGCCCCTGTTTGCATTCTCCGTAACATCGAAAAGAAGATCCGGCCGCTGTCGATAATACCCGAAAAGAGGATCGGCCTATTTACCACGCCATCCCGTGCCTAAATTCGTAGCTTAGATTTGATAATTACAGTACCACCGCAACTTTACTATTATATGGTAACAGGCCGTTTCTGTCCGATCAACCCCGGTTGGGCGATCATCGTAAACGGACCGGTTACGACCGCCGCCGCGGCGAATAGAGGTTGCTCTGGTACAGGACCACCGGGAGCAACTCTCCGCGTCCATCGATGGCGAGCGCGATGATGCGCGGACAGGGAAAGATCACGTGCTCCGAATCTTCGCTGCCGAACGCCGCGTACAGCGCCAGGTACGAACCCTCGCACTTGCCGCGCGCGATCAGGCTGCGGGAAAAGGCGTACACGGTCTCGTCCTCGCTGGCTTCGGTGGTCGAGTGGGTCCCGGAGCTGCTCTCGACGGTATGGGCGGAGATGTAACAGCGGTAGGCGTCCGCGGTGGTACCGAACGGATCGACGTCGCTTCCGCAGTAGTTAACGATGACGCCGGGGCCGATCCCTTCGAGCTGCAGACTGGTGAGGAAGTCGTCGACCGCGATGCCGGCCCGGGTCTCGGCCTCGAACGCGTCGCCGTCTGGGGGATACCGCCGCATGTAGGGCGCCCCCATGTCGTCGAGCCATCCGCCGACGTCCTCGGACCAGGCGACGAAGAGCGCTCCGTCGGCCGTGGCAGCGGCCGATCGATGGGGGCGCGACGGCCTGGGATCGGCGATCGGGCCGGCGTCGATGGCCCAGCCGTTGTCGGCGGGCCGAGCCCTGTACCACCCGTCTTCGCGAAGCATCCACACCGCAGCGCCCTGCTGGCCGCCCGCCACTAGGTAGTCCGATGCCTCGAGTAATACGCCACTGGGTGCGGCCTCGAGGCCGGCTCCGTCCGCCCGAAAATGTATGATCTCGGGTTCCGGGTCGGAACGGACACCGACCGCCTCGACCTGGCCGTCGGCATTCAGGTAGAGGCGTACCGAGGCCGGATCCACGGCGCCCAGCTCGAGGTGGCTCTCGGCCACGTTGTCGGGACCGAAATCGAGCAGGACCGCCGGGGCGAAGTCGAGCAGCACGACGATGTGCCCAGGCTCCGGAGACAGGGAGCTCAACGCGGTCACCGCCGGCGACGCGGCCCAGGGAATGCCGGGCGCCCAGTCGGGGGTGAACTCACCGGCGATGACCGAGCCGCGCTTGTTTTCGACCTCGACCACGCCGTCGGCCGGGAACGGATAGCGGAAGCGAATCTCGGTCATCGACCAGGAGACGACCACGCTATCGTCGTCCGCTCGAAAGGACTGCTCCTCGCTGCCGCCGAGCAGCAGCAGCGCCTCGGGCTCGGAGGCCGAGCCCAGGCGCTCGCCGCTGAGCGCGATCTCCGTCCCGTAGGGCCCGGTCTCGGGTTGTATCGAGCTGATACTCGGCGGCGGGGTCGGCTCCACCTCGGGGTGCGCTAAGCAGCCCCAAGCCGTAAAGACCAGGCAGACCGAGACGAGTGTTCGGGTAAAGCGGCTCATGGTGCGACACCCCGCATATCCCCGGATGATATTCCGGAAACCGGTAGTATAGAAGGTCCGTACCGCGATACAGTTCCGAAGAGCGGAGACAGCGATGAATCGCATCATCAAGGCGGACAACCTGGACGCGCTCGAGCAGATGGCGGCCGAGAGCGTGGATCTCGTCTATATCGATCCGCCCTTCAACACCGGTAAGAAGCAGAGCCGCAAGCAGCTCAGGACGGTCCGCTCCGAGTCCGGGGACCGGGTGGGCTTCGGCGGGCAGCGCTACCGCACCATCGATCTAGGGTCGCGGGCCTTTGCCGATGTTTTCGACGACTACCTCGGCTTTCTAGAGCCCCGCATCCGGCAGGCGCACCGGGTGCTCAAGAAGACGGGCAGCTTCTACTTCCACGTGGACTATCGCGAGGTACACTACTGCAAGGTGCTGATCGATGCCGTGTTCGGCCGCGACTGCTTCCTCAACGAGATCATCTGGGCCTACGACTACGGGGCGCGTACCAAGAAGAAGTGGCCGCCCAAGCACGACAACATCCTGCTGTATGCCAAGGACTGCTCCGCGTATCTGTTCAACGTGGACGAGATCGATCGCATCCCCTACATGGCGCCCGGACTGGTGGGCCCGGAAAAGGCCGCGCGCGGCAAGCTGCCCACCGACACCTGGTGGCACACCATCGTCAGCCCCACGGGCAAGGAGAAGTTGGGCTACCCCACCCAGAAACCGCTCGGCATCCTCGAGCGCATCGTCCGCGCCTCTTCGCCGCCCGCAGGGCTGGTGTTGGACTTCTTCGCGGGCAGCGGTACCACGGGCGAGGCCGCGCTCAGGACCGGCCGGCGTTTCATCTTGATAGACGACAACCCTGAGGCCGTCCGGGTGATGAAGCGCCGCTTCCGGTCGGTTGCGGACATCGAGTACGTCGGCTGCTGAGAACGGATACACAAATCCCTCTGCGCCTTCTCGCCGCATCGCGGCGACCGGCGGTCACGCCGGCGATCGGGTTGCCACGGTACGGAACGCCCTTGTCACGCACCCGGGGGCGCGGCGGCGTGAAGGCGAGTTAACGCGCCTAAAAGGTTGAAATTATAGAGACTATCAGGAGCGGCGGGCAACGAGAGCGCAGCGGCACGCGCCTTGCCCCTGTAGACGGGTATGCGATACGCGACCCGTCTCTGGTTCATCGTCGCTTTGGTTTTGCTCTTCGTAGCCAGCAGCTCCGCGCCAAGGCCAGCGCTCTGCTCCAGCCGGTCGAGTGCCGCGCCGAGCGCAGACGCGCTCGGCGCTGGATTGAAGGCCCTGGCCCGGCACCGCAAGCAGGTGCGCAAGCGGCGGGTCTGGACGCTCATCGACTACGACCTGCCCTTCACCGCGGTGCGGCTCTGGGTGCTCGGATTCCACGAAGAATCCACGGTGCTGATGGCGAGCCGGGTGTCGCACGCCGGTAGATCCGGGATCCGGTATGCAACCCGGTTCTCCAACAAGCCGGGCAGCAACCTCTCGTCGCTGGGAAGCTGTCTGACGGCGCGAAATACCTATGAAGGGGCCTTCGGCCACTCCTTGCGGGTGCGCGGGCTGGACCCGGGCGTCAACGACAATGCCTGGCGCCGCGATATCGTATTTCACCCGGACCTAGGCCTGACCCACAGCCTGGGCTGTTTCATGCTGCCGGAAAAGGTGTCGCGCCGCATCATCGACACCATCGCGGGCCGGAGCTTCGTGTACGTGCACCGGACGAGGAAACCGCCGGTCGGCGGATCTACTTCAACCTCTTGGTAGCGCGGCCGCCGGATGCACCCCGGTTCGTCCAGGCCGGCCGCACCCGCGCCCAGACGTATCCGCCCTCGAGCCACCGGCGCACCTCCAGCACCCGCACCGGATTGTCTTCGCCGATGGTGGTCCGCACCTCGCCTAAAAATCCCTCCAAATCGGGCATGGCCGTACGCACGTTCGAACGCCCGCGCGCCCGGATCAGCTGGCCCCTGGAGGGCAGCGGTCCCTTCCAGCCGTCGAAGTAGCGGGTCGCCCACCGTCTTGCAACGTGGTTGCCCAAATAGACCCAACCGGTGCTGAACCGTACCGCTCCGGTTCTCGTGGTCGGCGCGGGCGGGGAATCGGCCCCGGGGCGCGGTACCGGAGGCGCGTCGGGTGCTTTTACGGACGCCTCGGCTCGCGCGGGGTCGGGCTCGATCGGGGACGCGAACGGTTTATCGGCGCGCGCAGAGGCCGGTGCCGGCGCGAGGGCCGCTTCGCCCGTTTCGGCCGGCGACACGGCGGGCTCGGATACAGAAGGTAAAAGCCACAGCGCCCCTCCTACTGCTGCCAGCAGCCCCAGACCCAGCAGGGCGCGGCCGGGCTTGAAGCGGATAGCCTCGGGAGTCGACGCGCGCCCGCGCCCGGGGGTCTAGGTGAGATCGGCCGGATGGGGCGAGTCGAGACGGACGGGCGTCCCGTCCCCCTCCTCCGTCTCCCCCGTCTCCACGCTGGGCGCCGGCGCCGCTTCCGCCACCGTTCCGGTCGACTCCGCCGGCTGCGGCGGGAGAAAGGGCAACAACGCATCGATCAGCTCCTGTACCGGCCGATAGCGATCCCGGCTATGGCGGGCCATGGCTTTCAGGATTACATCGCCTAGCCCGGGCGGCAGCTCGGGGCGCAGCCGGAGCGGATCGACGGGCGTCTCGGTCGCCACCTTGATCACGATGGCGGAGAAGTTCTCGCTATCAAAGGGGCGCTTGCCGGTCAGGCACTCGTAGAGAACCACGCCAAAAGCGTAAATGTCCGAGCGCGTGTCGACCTGGTCGCCCTGCAGCTGCTCGAGCGACATATAATGGGGCGTACCCAGGGTAGCGCCGGTAGCGGTGAGCGTTCCCTCGGCCAACGGGTTGTCGGCGGCCACTTTGGAGATGCCGAAGTCGACTACCTTGGGCACCCGCTGCCCGGGCCGGCTCGCATCGGCGGTGATGAAGATGTTGTCCGGCTTGATGTCGCGGTGTATTACGCCCTGGGCGTGGGCGGCCGCCACCCCGCGCATGGCCGGCAGCAGCAGGGCGAGGCACTCGTTCACCTGCAGGCGCCCGCGCCGCAGTACCTGCCTCAGGCTCTCGCCCTCCAGCAGCTCCAGCACCAGAAAGGCGTGGCCCTCGCCCTCCTCGACATCGTAGATGTCCACCACGTTGGGGTGGCGGATCCGGGCCGAGGCCTGCGCCTCGCGGATGAACCGCTTCATCGCCACCGGCTCGCCCGCCAGCCTCGGGCGCAGCCACTTGAGCGCCACCGGTTTGCCCGAGACCTGGTGCACCGCGCGAAAGACCGCACCCATGCCGCCGGCGCCGATCGCGTGCTCGACGCGGTACTTGCCTCCCACGACATCCCCTGGCTGGGGCAGACCCGGCTGCTCTGGCACGTCTTTCAGGATACCCTATTCACGCCGCCTGATCTCGACGCCGAGCTTGTCGCACCACCGGTAGACCTGCTTGCGGTCCTGCCGCTCGCCGTTGACGAAGCTCCCGTTGTAGCTCCCGAGGTCTTTCAGCAGCCACTCGGCGTTATCGCGGCCCTCTTGGCCTTTGCGCGCGGCCTTCTCGCGCGCCGGGCGGATGATGGCGTGGCGCCTGGAGACCTCCCGATCCTTCAGGACCAGCCGCTCGGTTTCCCCTTCGGTATGGCCGGGCTCCGGTATGCCCCCGTCCTCGCGCGAGAGCAACAACGCTCGTTCCAGCACCCCGGAACCGCCGGCGCGGGCCGACGCGGGCGGATAAAGGACCAGCAGACGGGTCACGCCTCGCGCCTTCCCGGGGCGTTGCGGGCTGGTCGCCGTTTTCTCGCCCGGCATTTGCCCAGGGTAGCACGGTTGCGTCGCGGTAGCTCGGTCGCGCCGCGCCGTGTACTCTACCCTCGCTTGCCCGAAATCCGTCCGAGGACGATCACGCGATGACGACCGAAACCAGTATGCTACGGGTAGCCGCAGTCCAGATGGTCCCGCGTCTGGGGCAGGTGGCGGACAACCTGCAGAAGGCAGAACGGCTGGTGGACGAGGCCTTTGGCAAGGGCGCGGAGCTGGTGGTGCTGCCCGAGTTCTTCACCTCGGGCATGGGCTTTCACCCCTCGCTGATCGGGGCGGCGCTTCCGTTTAAGGGCAAGGCCTACGAGTTGCTCGTCGCCAAGGCAAGGCAGCACGGCGGTCCGGTGGGCGGCTCGTATATCTCTATTAAAGAGGATGGCGAGCGCTACAACACCTTTGTGTTGGCGCTGCCGGACGGCAGCAGCCGCACCCACGACAAGGACCTGCCCACCATGTGGGAGAACTGTTACTACCTGGGCGGGCACGACGATGGGGTGATGGACACGCCGCTCGGCCCGCTGGGGGCGGCCCTGTGCTGGGAGCTGGTGCGGGTGGGGACCGCCCGACGCCTGCGCGGCCGCGTTCGGCTGCTGCTGGCCGGCACGGGCTGGTGGGATCTGCCCGAGGGCACGGTTCCCATCCCGCGCCGCCGGGAGATCCAGCGCCGCAACCTGCGCATCCTGCACGACACCCCCTCGACCATGAGCCGTCTGATCGGCGCGCCCGTGGTGCACGCCGCGCTGGCCGGCCCCTTCACCTGCCGGGTTCCGTTGCTGCCGGGCCTGGCCTACCGTTCCCGCCTGCTGGGAGAGGCGCAGATCGTGGACCGCACCGGCGCCGTCGTGCAGCGTATGGCTGCCGAGCAGGGAGACGGCGTGATCGTCGCTCCGCTCGAGCTGGTCGAGACCGAACCTACGTTACCCCTGCCCGACCGCTTCTGGATACCCGAGCTTCCTCCGTTGATCGAGATGGCCTGGCAGGTGCAGAATCGGCACGGGCGGCTCTACTACCGCCTGGTCACCCGGCGGGCGGCGGGGGGGTGACCGGTGGTAACCGTGGCGGTCAGCTCCGGCGCTGGATCTCGACCACCCAGTGGGGCGTTTCCGTCAGGTAGGCGTGCAGCAGCTTGCCGCGGGTATAGTAGTACAGGGCGCACAGGCCCTGGAAGAGCACGGAGGCGGCGATGATGGATGAGTATATGATGATCAAGATGGTCTGGTACAGCTCTCCCATCTCTCCCAGGGAGTCGAGCATCAACGCCATATCCGGATCGGCGCCGGACCCGAGCATCTCGGCCAGAGCGGGGTCGGATTCGAGCAGGGCGGCGTTCAGGTCGGGGGCGTCGCTGGCCCGGGCGATCTGCCAGCCGCAGTACAGGACGATCAGGCCGAGCAGGACCAGCTGGTTGAGGATCAGCCGCCGGGGGCCTCGCGGGTCATAGGTGCGCAGCAGCTCGGCCCCGTTGAACTCGACGTAGGCGACGGCGGCCAGGCAGGCGGCGATGGGCAGCGCGGCGATATCGAAGAAGGCGAAGGGCAGGCAGAGAAACGCGCACAGGCCCAAGGTCCAGCCGTTGAAGGAGGCTAGCTTGGTGGCGCGCAAGATGGTTCGGGACCGTTTGTTGGCCCGGCCCAGCTCGGCGAGCTGTTCTTCCGAGAGAGGCCCTGCCTGCCCCGTGGCTTCATTCCGCTCGTCGACCGAACGCCGGTCCGGCGAGGCGGCCCCTTGGTCGCTGCTGCTCCCCATGGTCTTTAGGGTGATTGTACCGTAAAAAGGGAAAAACCGACGGTTCGTCGGTCGGTGCCGGAGGGGAAACCGTGACGATACATTGTGATTCGTCACATCCCGCACCATCGAGGAGCGCTTCTGGCTTCATCCGTTTCTAACTTCGGCTTTGCAGCCGGCGAATTTGCAGCCGGCGAATCCCGATGCTAACCGGCATTGTCGTCGTATGCAGGCCGCGGGCGACCGGCGCCTCGTTAACCCTACAGTGTCAGGTCGCCGTCTTCTGCGGCCGCTACCGTCGGGCACTTCGCGGCTTTCGTCCTCGCTCGCTATAGCGCTGCTGCGGCTCGGTCGCTCGCTCGGGGGCGCGCTCGCGAACCGAACGGTTTTTGCGCGAGCCAACGGAAAAACCACCTGTCCGGGTTTGCGCCCCCCTTTTGCCCTGCTACAATCCGGCCGCTCCTGGAGCGACGTGAGAGCCTCTTCAAGACTTGCCATTTTTCCGGGGAGAAACGATATGCAGGTTCGAGCGATCGGTTTTTGCATCATCGCGGCGATGGTAGCGGCCTCTTGCGTATCTGAGGACAGCCCGCCGGTTCACCTGAAGATCGACTACCAGCTACGTTGCATCCCGGGCGATAAATGCTTTTCGCTTCCCGATGAATCCGCCCACGTTCTGAACGGTCTCGATGGTCTCGACGGATTCACCTTCGATTGCGAGATCGGCGGCGAGCCCAACCGGTTCAGCTTCCTGGCCTCCTATGTCGGAGAGGAGCAGGGGGACCCGGGCGGCGACTTCAGGCTGGACGGCACCGGCTCGGAGTGCACCCTGGAGATCAGGGAAGGTAACTCCACCTATACCAAGGACTGCGAGATCAGCGAGGGCGGCACCGCCAGTTGCTTGGGCGCTTCCGTCGATGCCAGCCAGCCCTGTCAGGTCGCGATCGAGGTGGACGGGGGCAGCGTTACCGGCACGGTCTGCTGTCGCAGCATCGCCTCCGGTTTCGGCGCCAATCAGGCCAAGGACGGGGACCTGTCCCTGGTGAGGTCGACCACCTTCGACCGGCCCGCCACCTTCGAGATGGAGAACTGCCGCTGAGCGGCGGCCCGGGATCACCCCGAAAACTCGCCACGGAACGGACAGAGCGATGAGAGACGGACGACACATAAAAGTCGTGGGAAACGGACCTGCCGAGCCGATGCGCGACGTCGAAGCGATCAAGAGATTTCTCCAGGAGATGGTTGATGAGCTGGGAATGCGCTGCCTCGGCGATCCCCATATGTACGAGGTAGAAGAGGAGATCTTCAAGCTCGGCGTCGAGCCGTTCGAGGACGAGGGCGGAGTGACCGGGGTCGTGGTGCTGTCCACCTCCCACTGCGCGGTTCATACCTGGCCGCTTCGCACGCGCTTTGTGATGGACATCTACTCTTGCCGCGATTTCGAGTCGGCCACGGTCGAGCGCGTGGTCCAGAAGTATTTTTCGCCACACCGGATTCGCGTCACCGACGTCAGCTTCGCTCTGGAGCTGGAACCGGCCTGGTCGGCCGAGCCGGGCGACGGCGTGCTACCGGCGGAGGCTGTGCCGGCGGTCTAACTGACGCCGAATAGAAGAACCGCGGTGTCGCCGTACCGGTAGTCGCCCAGGCGGGTGAAGCCGGTCGGGTAGTCGGGCGGTTGGGCCAGCGCGTACTCCATCGCCACCAACGCCCGCCCGCTCAGGCAACCGCGTTCGAGCAGCTCTTCAATCAGGCGTGGTATTTGCGCAGCGACGCGATAGGGGGGATCGGCGAAGACCAGGTCAAAGGGTGCGGCAGGGTTTCGCGCAATGCGGCTGGCAGCCGCGGCAGGGTTGCCGATCAGGTCCAGCCGCCACACCTGTACCCGCTCTTGAAGGCCGAGTATGCGGGCCGACCGTGCCGCGGTACGGACGACCTGCGGGTCGTTATCGATGAGCAGCGCCCGGATCGCCCCCCTGGAGAGGGCCTCGAAACCGAGCGCTCCGGTTCCGGTGAACAGGTCGAGCACGCTCGCTCCCTCGATTGCCCCGCGTGCGTGAAGAGCCGACGCCAGCCCCTCGCGCGCGCGTTCGGGCGTGGGTCGAGTCACCTTGCCGGGGGGTCCCTCGAACCTGCGTCCACCGAGGCGCCCGCCCACGATACGCATGGTGCCGTACCGAACGACCTACCGGTAGCGGCCCGTCAGAAACGAAGCGTGGCGGTGACCGTGGACGCCTTCGGGCTGATCCTGGGCTGGAGCACAAACTCGGAAGGAACGCTGCCAGCCCGTTCGCTTTCCGATCCGCTGTCCGTAATCAGGATATAGGCGCCAACTCCGCCGGCAACCACAGCCGATCCGAGGAAGACCCATTGGAGTACTTCAAGTACATCGGCACGGTTACACATGGACTGCACGTCGTCGAAGTCGTTGATCGCAGTCGTGTCGTCCGGGGAGGTGTACGACGCGCCTTGATCGGCTTCCACGCAGACGTCCTGTACTGTGGGATCCTTATATCCTACGCGGATGCGGTAGTCTGTAAATCTAGCATCATTCTCGATACTATCGATCCATGCCCAGGATACGATCGTACCGACCAAGGATGCGCCGCCCACTCCAACCAGGGTCCAGCCGAGCCATTCGAGCGAAGGCCCCGGTTTATATCTCGAATCTTCGTAGGGCAGGAGGCTGGCCGCCTCCCCGCTTTCCGAGCGCAGGATACCGAGAACCGCGGCCTGCTCCCCCTCCACGACGTTGACGGAATCGGTGAAGGGCTGATAGCCCTCGCTGGTGAGCTGGATGTCGTGCATTCCCGGCTGCACGCCGTCCAGTAAAAGCGAGCCGTTCTCGATACTGCCGACAGGCTGGCCGTCTATCACGACATCCGCGCTCTGCACGTTGGCGCGTATCAATATTGAACCCAAATTTCCCCCCAGACGCCCGAGCCTGAGCAGCAGCTGCTTGGCCCTGACGGCAATATCCCCGGGCGGGATCTCGGTCGACGGGAAGAGATCCGTCACCGTGTTGTCGATCGAGCCGGTCTCGTTGCTGAAGATGTTCAGCGTCACGTTGAAATCGTAGTCATCGCGCGCGCTCGTCCGCTGGATCGTGCCGTAGATGACGCTCCCCGCCTTCAAGCCCGCGGTGATCTCGCTCATGCAGGAGGCGTCGAAGTCCTCGCATCCGTACGCTAGGCTCATCTGGGTGAGTGAGACCGAGCGGTCGCTCATTTCCCAGGCCCCGATATCGTTGGCCTGCTCTCGCAACGCCTCTGTCAGCGTATTGGCGAAATCGTCGTCGCCCTCAACCGACCTCAGCCCCAGAAGAACCACGTTCCCCTGCGCCAGCGCGGGCTCGACCAGACCGAGGCACAGAACGAAGAACATGAGACCCAAGAAAGCCTTCATGGCCTTTCCTCCCTTAATTGCCGCTCAAGTGTTGACGGCAACCCATACTACCCCGGTATGTCAGCGGTTTGAAACCCCTTTTCGTTCCGGCCTACTGTTTGGCGCATGGTACCGGCCTACTGTTTGGCGCATGGTACCGGCCTACTGTTTGGCGCATGGTACCGGC
>CAYVFC010000072.1:21587-35751 GCA_964450715.1 uncultured Sandaracinaceae bacterium
CTACCGTTTGGCGCGCCACACGGACATGTCGATGTGCTGCCGGGCGGCATACCTACGCTGTACCCGGATGAGCTCGCCGTACGTGGCCGGTACCTGCGGAGCCAGCGCCAGCATCACGCCGGCCGCGGCCTCGGCGTCGCCGGCCGCGCGGTGCGCGTTCTCGAGCGGTATACCTAGCCGCGCACAGGCGTCCGCGAGCTTTTTGCCCTTTTCCTCGCGCTGCAGCTCTCGAATCCAGACCAGGGGATCCAGCCAGGTCACGTCAGGCCGAAGCGCGGGCGGGAGCTCGGACGGGGCTTCGGATGCGCCCTCCATCCGCCGGTGTTCGGCCAGCAAGAACCCGCGGTCGAACTCGGCATTGTACGCCAACGGTATCCGCCCTCTGAGTACCTCGCAAACCTCGCCGAAAACGGCCTGGAAGCTTGGGGCGCTGGCCAGCTCCTCGTCGCCGATCTTGTGGACAGCGCGCGCCTGCTCGGGAACGGGTACGCCCGGGTTGACCAGCCAGTTCTTCAGCGCGGTCTGCTGTCCCTGGTCGTAGCAGGCGATGCCGATCTCGAGCACCCGGTCGGTCTCCGGGCTCAAGCCGGTGGTCTCGAAGTCGATGGCCGCCAGCGGAGCCTGGGCCCAGGCCGTAGAGGGGTCGAACTGCTCGGCAAGCCCCTGGAAGCTGGTGACGATCTCGGCCATACGGTCGGCGATCCCGGGGTAGTGTCGGCCCGCCGGGAAACAGCCGCAGACGTCGCGGGAGTCGCGCATCGGGCCAAGACATCACGTCCGAGCCGGGATGGCAAGGGGCGTGGGGCAGGGGTTTCCGGTCCGGTTCCGTGTATCCCGGTTTTAGGAGGCAAGAGTTAACTAGGAAACTAGGACCGTCCCGGTTTTGGGGAGCCGGGATGGCAAGGGGCGTGGGGCAGGGGTATAGTCTTCCGCTACCCATGCCACAGCCCCTCGTCTCAGTGGTGATGCCCGTATATAACGCCGAGCGATACCTCGGCGAATCCGTCGATAGTATCCTCGGGCAGACCTTCCAGGATTGGGAGCTACTGCTGGTCGACGATAAGTCGCGGGATGGCTCCCCCGAGCTCGCGACCCAATACGCGGCCCGCGACCCGCGGATTCGCGCCATCAGGCTCGATACCAACGGGGGCTCGGTTCGGGCGCGAAACATCGGCATCGCCGAGGCGCGCGGCAAGTACTACGCGGTGCAGGATAGCGACGACATCAGCCTGCCCGACCGGTTGCAGCTGCAGGTCGATTTCCTGGAGCGAAACCCGGAGCTGGCCGTGGTCGGCGCCGCCTCGCTCATCATGGACGAGAACGGCGAGGTTTACGCCTCGCGCACCTATCCCTCCGATCCGGAGCAGGTGAAAAAGAGCGCCATACTGGCCAATCCCTTTGCGCACAGCGCCACGGTGGTGCGCATGGAGGTGCTCAAGAAGCTCGGCGGCTACCCGGTGCTTGCTTACAAGGCGTCCGACGACTACTGCCTGTGGCTGCGGCTGCTCAGCCAGTACCCCGGCAGCAACCTGCCCGAGTTCCTGCTGAAATACCGGCTCTTCGCCTCGCAGTACAAGAACTCGATCCGGCAGAAGCTCCGCAATACCGTGCACGCGCAGCAGCCCTGGCTGCTTCACCCCGAGTACCGCTCGGCGTTGGGGGTGTTGAACTACGCGCTGGAGCACGCGCTGATACTGCTTCCCCAGCCGGTGGTTCTTTCCCTTTTCAAGCTAAAAGCGTATAGAAAGCAGGGATTTCCCGGCTAGGGGCGCAAGCCGAGCGCCAGCAATACGCGAGGTCATCGTGGGCGAGCACATCATCGTTTTTGGCGGCGACGGATTCTGCGGCTGGCCAACCAGCCTGGGCCTCAGCCAGGCCGGCTACGAAATCACCATCGTCGACAACCTGTCGCGCCGCGCCATCGACCTGGAGCTGGAGTGCGAGTCGCTCACCCCCATCCGCTTCATCGGCGACCGCATCCGCAAGTGGGAACAGCTCACCGGCAAGCAGATCCGCTTCGTCAACCTGGACGTGTCGCTGCAGTACCACAAGCTGCTGACCCTGTTCAAAGAGACCCGACCCCGGGCCGTGGTCCACTTTGCCGAGCAGCGGGCGGCCCCCTACTCCATGAAGTCGCCCTTTCATAAGCGGTACACGGTCAACAACAACATCAACGCCACGCACAACCTGCTTTGCGCCATCGTCGATTCCGGCATCGACGTGCACCTGGTCCACCTGGGCACCATGGGCGTGTACGGGTACGGCACCGCGGGCATGCCCATCCCCGAGGGTTACCTCTCGGTCAAGGTAGAGCACCAGGGGGTGAGCAAGCAGCTGGAGATCCTCTACCCGGCCAATCCGGGCAGCATCTACCACATGACCAAGACCCAAGACGCCCTGATGTTCTACTACTACAACAAGAACGACGGGGTGCGGATCACCGATCTACACCAGGGCATCGTCTGGGGCACGAATACCCAAGAGACCAGCATGGACGAGGCGCTGATCAACCGCTTCGACTATGACGGCGATTACGGCACGGTGCTCAACCGCTTCCTGATGCAATCGGTGGTGGGCCACCCGCTTACGGTGCACGGCACAGGCGGGCAGACCCGGGCCTTCATCCACATCCGGGACACGGTCAACTGCATCCGCCTGGCCATCGAGAACCCGCCGGCCGCGGGCGAGCGGGTCAAGATCTTTAACCAGGCCACCGAGACCCACCGGGTGCGCGACCTGGCGGAGCTCGTGTCGCAGAAGACCGGGAGCGAGGTCCGCTACTACGTCAATCCCCGCAAGGAGGACCCGGAGAACACGCTCAAGGTGTGCAACGAGGCTTTCCTCGAGCTAGGCCTCAACCCCATCACCCTGTCCGAGGGCTTGATCGAGGAGGTGCGCACGGTGGCCAAGAAGTACGAGCACCGGTGCGACCGGAGCAAGATCATCAGCACCTCGTTGTGGCGCAAGGACATCCCGGTCGATCGCCAGGGATCGTCCACGCCCAGAGAGTGAGAAGCTTACATGCAGTACGCGTCCGGGTTCCGCTTTCCCCCGCTCAGCCGCTTCGTCAAGAAGCTGTGCATCTTCCTCATCGCCGCCTTTGTGCTGGAGCTGTTGGCGGTCAACTTCGGCCGCTTCAACGTGTTCGAGCTGCTGGCGCTGGTCACCGCCCGGCAGTTCACGCCGGAAGGCGGGGTGGTGTCGACGCTGGGGATTCAAACCCTGTGGCAGGTCGTCACCTACGTGGTGGTGGCCCCGCCCACCCCGGACGGCGTGATGTCGCTGGCCTTCAGCCTGCTGTTCATCTGGCTCATCATCTCGCCCTTCGAACTGGCCTACGGGCAGCTGCACACCATGCGGCTCTGCGGCCTGGCCGTGCTCTCGGCCAGCATCCCCGCGGTGCTGGTGCAGCTGCTGCTTCCCTTTCTCACCCCGTCGGACAGCATACTGTACGGCACCTTTCCCATCACCTACGCCGGCATGGCCACCATCGCCGGGCTGGCCCGGGGCGGCACCATCTCGCCCTTCGGGCTTTTCACCATTACCTCCAAGCAGTTCCTAGCCTTTCTGATCGGCTTCAGCGCGATCATGTTCCTGGCCTCGCTGAACCTGGCCATGCTGGTGGGCTCGCTCGGCGCTATCGGCGCCGGGGTCTGGTACACGGGCTGGATGCGGCGGCCGCCCTCGCGCCCGCCCACCGGCCGCGGGCGCCGCTCGTCGGGTAGCCGGTTTAAGGTGATCCTGGGCGGCAAGGACGAGCAGGAGAAGCCGACCGGGTGGCTGAACCGAACCCGTTCAGGGGTGGTCTGTGTCTGAAACGACGGCGGCCAATCCATCCCGAAAAACCGGCTTTCGTCCTCGGGCCGCCTCGTCATGTACGTGGGTACACTCCTCGGCGGCCCTGCGGGCGCGCACGGTTTTTCGGGCGCCTTGGCCGCCGCCTCTTCAGAGGCCTGAACGCTTACGCTCAACCCAATCGCCACGGCGTGACCGGGGGCTGTTCATTTCGCGCGTCCCGATCCCACTGCTCTGCTGTTTCTGCCTGTTACAGATGGGATGCGAGCAGTGTAAGGACGGCGATCGGGTCCCCTTCAAGAAGGGCGAGCTGTCCACGTCGCGGTGCGATGCCGCACTGCCGCGGGATGGTTCCCTGGATCCGGCGGCGGGCGATGCCGGCAGCTTCGAGCCCCTGAAGGGCGCGAGCTATCCGGACGGCTCGCTCGAGATCGAGCTCGACGGCGGCACGCTGGCCGTGGCCGAAGGCCGCGCCTTTGCCTCGCTCGAAACCGACCTCGACCGCGACGGAGACCCGGACGCTTTGCTGCTGGTAGTCGAGCCGGACGGCGCCGCGCGCCTGGACACTAGCCTGCGCCTGCCGACCGGGCTCGAGCCGCCCCGGACCGCGGCCAGGCTCTCGGAGAATGACGACCAGTGCCGGGTCGTATACGCCGCCATCCAGGCCATCGCGCCGAGCTTTGCCGTGATCGATGCCACCCTGGCCTGCGCTTCCCCGCCCGGGTCGGCCGCGCCGGAAACGGGCGCAAAGCCGGCGACCGGCGAGCGAACAGACGAGGCCGCGCTGCCCGGGCTCGCGCCCGATGGCGGCGTGTCCGATGAGGTTACCAGCCAGGTCCGCTGGATCGTGACCCTGGAACGTTCACCGCGCGCGCTCGACCGCTTGCAGATTCTATCGCCCGGTCCGGGGCGCGCCGAGGGAGAGCTACAACTGTCACTGCGCGCCGCTGACCAGGACGGGGACGGACACCCGGACATCGTGGCCGATGTGCAGCTCGGCCCGGCAGGTGGCGGCGACCCCTTCGAGGTCGAGCTCAGCTGGCTCAACCGACCGGGAGGCCTGGCGCGCGACCCGACCGAGCCCGAGCGCTCGATCGCCAAGCAGGCCGATCGCGCAGCCTGGTTGCTCAAGCATAAGCCAGACCGGGCGCTCGGAGCCGCGGCCAGAGCGCTTTTCATCCATGACGCGCTCTGCCGCGAGTCGGGCTCGGCGCTTCTGGCAGCCGGAGCCGGCGCCGGGCTGAGCTGCGGCCGCTCGCCCGGTGCGGGCCGCGCCCAGGCGGTGACCTCGGCCGCGCTGGCCGCCCAGGGCGACATTCCGGCGGCGCTCGCCGCGCACGCCCGGCTCGGCAACGGCTCGTACAAGGTCTACCCCCGGGACCGTACGCTGGCCGATCGGGCGCTCGACGCGCTGGTTGTCGACAAAGCCCTGAGCTGGCGGCAGGGACCCGAAGCGGGCCCCTTCACCGGCCCGCCGGTACGCCGCTCGGGCCTGAGCTTCTCGCAGGAGCACGAGCTGGTAGTGCACGGAGCGGCTCCCTTCCGTTATGACCTCGGCCAGGGCGGCCGCGAGCCGCTACCGCCCGGGCGGGGCGACCTGCTCGTTCGCGATCCGACCGGCCGCTTCGCGCTGGTCGACATCGAGCGCTCCTGCCAGGGATACCATCTTCAAATCGTGGAGGCGAGCCGGGTGGTCGGCGGGGTTGTGGCTGGACCGGTCGTCTCCCGGCCCCTGGTTCAGGCCAGGCTCGCGCCCGGCGGCTTGCGGTGCCGTTCGCTTCCCGCCAATTTAAGGGCGGACCGGGGCGGCTACGGCGTGCTGGGATGGACCGGCCAGGGAGTGGTGCTGCACGGTGCGGATTCGCGGCTGCTGCTGGTACCGCTCGACGCGCAGGCGCGCGCGGCGGGCGAGGTGCGCGAGCTCGGGCAGAGCGAGCGACCGCCCGGACCGCTCGGCGCGGGCGCCAGCACCTCCGACGGGCGCTTTCTGGCGCTCGCCACCCCGGCCGGTATCGCGCTGGTGCAGCGCTTCCCGCAGCCGCGATCCTGGTTGCTGCGGCCAGAGGGCTGGTCGGCCGCCGGGGCGCGCGACCTGGCCGTCTCGCCATCGGGCAACCGGATCGCGCTGGTGCAGGCTGGGCGCATTTTCATCGCCGAGCGCGGTGGCGAGCGGACCGGCGCGAGCGAAGCACAGCCGCCCGCGCCACCGCCCGCAACGCCTTGACGCAAACGGTCGCCGCGGATTGCCTCTCTGTTTTCGGCGAATAGAACACCGCCTTCTCGCCTTCGCCGGAAGCCGTTTCCATGTCATTTCGAGCGCAGCGAGAAATCTCTCAAGAGATCTCTCGCTGCGCTCGAGATGACACTGGCAACACAGCGTCTCGACGGACAAGGCAACGCCTTGACGCAAACGGTTCAGCGGGAGGGCGGAACCGAGGGCCGTTCGCGATAGGTAAGCGGCGCCAGCCCGGTGTGGCGCTTGAAGGCGCGGCGAAAGGCGTGCGACGAGGAGTAGCCGAGCAGGAAGGCCACCTCCTCGACGCCGACGCGATCGTCCAGATAGCGCTTGGCCAGGGTGACCCGCAGCTCGTTCAGCAGCTCCTGGTAGGTCGCGCCTTCCTGCTCCAACCGCCTTCTGAGCGTGCGTGGGCTCATGTGCAGGCTGCGGGCCACGTAGGAGATGTCCGGGTTGCCGCCCGAAAGCTGCTTGATCACGATCTGCCGTACCTGGTCGCAGAACCCTTCGCCCGAGCGAAGCTGGGCGGTCATCTGCCGGGCGTGCTCCTCCAGTAGCTCGCACAGAGCCGGGTCGGCGCTGGGGATGGGTAGCTCGAGCACCGAGGGGTAAAAGGCGATGCAGTAGCTCTGCTGGTCGAACAGGCAGGGCGCGCCGAAGAAGCGGCGGTAGGGCGCCTTGTCGGGGGGCGCGTGGTTGCGGAACAGCACCCGCGCCGGGGAGATCTCGATGCCGGTCAGGTAGCGGGCGAGCCTGAGCGTGAAGCCCAGCGCCACCTCGGCCATGGCCAGGGGCACCAGCAGGTCGCGCGGCATTTCGAAGTAGATGCCGGCAGCGCCGTCCTCGTCGAGCTTGAGCTTGAGCTCGAGCCCGTCGTGCAGGATGGCGATGTGCGCCGCCAGCTTTTCGGCGGCCACCAGCAGCGAGGGGCTGGAGCGAGCGATGTAGTGCAGGATGTCCAGGTCGGTCGGCTCCACCTGCTCGGCCAGCTGCAGCCCGATGCACGGTTCGCCCAGCGCGTCGGGCGCGCGGGCTAGGAACTCGGCTATCAACCCGTGATCGACGCGTTCGGGAAGCGTATCCTGAAGCAGGTCGAAGCCGACCACCTCGAACGCCTTGACCAGACGATGCTCAGGATTGCGCACCGCGAAATTTCTCAACGGCCGTATACCGAGGGTGGTTCCGCCGCCGGACCCCGATCTCACCATGGCCGCGAATGTAGAAGCAGGTTGGCCGTTGTGCAAGTCGATAGCGCGCTCAATGATGAATGGTGTATTCCGCTAGCGAAGCGGAAAGGGTCGTTCGGCGCAAAAACCGCACGGTTCTGCTTCGGATACCGATCCGCGCGGCAACGTTCATGGTGATGGTGGTGATGACGACGACGACGACCAGCAGCGTGCGCCGCTCGCCTGCCGTGGGCAGGTCCTGCCCGAAGACGTGGTCGTGCAAGCGTTGCACGTTCGGCCCTACCCTATATGGCGCAAGCGAAACCGCGGGTTGCCCCCGCCGCGCGGCCGAGCGTCCGCGCCGTCCGAGCGTCTCGCCGCGCCAGAGCTTCTGCACCGTCTCGGGGCGCCGTCGAGCTTTCGCGCCGTCCGAGCGCCTCGGGGCGCCAGCGCTTCTGCATCGCCTCGCCGCGCCGTCCGAGCGTCGCGCCGCGGGCCGCCGGAGCGCCCTCGCGGCGTTGATGCGGAGCGCGGGCAGGGCAGCGCTTACCCGCCCGCGGGGCCAACTGCGCGTGCGTCCAGCCGCCTTGGATTCTTGGCGAGCGGCCCGCCCGTAAGCGTTCAGGCCTTAGGAGACACCGACTACCCCCTGAACGGTTACGCCCGCCCGGGCCGGCCGAGATCTCGTAGAGCGCGGCCGATGGACCACGGCGAGGGTCTGTTGAAGGGGATAACCGAGAAGGGAGAGTGCTTTTTTCCCGATCAGTTGTAATTTTCGAGCATCTTCCGCCCGGCTTGGGTTAAAATAATAACAATAACGGGAAGGTGGACCGGGACGTCCCGGAGGCGGCTCGCCGGGCAGGAAATACTCATCGCGCATGTCCGACCGGCAAAATGCGGATAAGGCCACTGTTGCCTTCAGGCGTCTGCTCAAGGACGCAGCGACCGGCGACCAGGCCAGGGTCGATGCGCTGGTAGTGCTGGCCCAGCGCACCGTGTTCGCCGTCAACTGGCCGGGTAGCAAAACCGAGATCCGCACCCTGACCAACAGCTCCGGCGAGACCGCAATGCCGCTGTTCACCTCGCGCGACGTGATGAAGGATGCCGCCAGGCGTTACGGCTGGCACTCGCCTGACGGGTCGCTTCCCAGCGCCGAGATTGGAGCGCGGCAGGCGTTGCGGCAGGCCATGGCGCGCAGCGTTCACTTCGTGGTGGTGGACATCGGTACCGACTATACGGTCGAGTTCACGCTCGAGGAGATCGAGCCCTTGCTGTCCGCGCAGAGCGAGCGGGACGCGGGTCCTTTTGCGGGCGCGGGCAAGGTCTCGACCACGCTGCTGCAGGCGGTCAAGCGTTCGCGTTCCGAGATACCGCCGCCGCCGGCGGACGGCTCGCAGGCGCCCGGCGCGGCCCGTATACCGACCCCGCCGCCTCCGGCGGGCGTATCAGCCGTGCTTCCGGCGGCAGACGGCTCGCCGCGGTTGCCCGCTGCCGTTATCGCTACCGTACCCGCGGCATCACCCGAGCTCGAGGCCCCAAGTGCTTCGAACATTCGGGCGCCCAAGACGATCACGGCCGCGGAAACCCCCAGCGCGCGCTCTACGACCGATCTCTCGTTTCCGGCGGTGCAACCCGGTAAGCAGATCGATCCCGATCAAATAGAGCTGCAATCGCTGCCGCAGCCGCTGAGCGAAGAGCTGCAGGACGCGGTCTCCGAGAAGCTGCGACAGTACCCGGAGGTGGAGTGGGCCTGTACCGCGGGCACCAAGCGCGGCGAGGAGATCCTCTCCGTGATCGGCCTGAGGGTGGACCCCTCGTTTGCCACCCGGGTGGACGAGATCATCGCTGGTGTGGCCGAGCAGTGCGTGCAGCAGGGAAGTCAGGTACAGGTGCTGCACCTGACCTCGCCCGCGCAGCTCGGAAACGCGCGCGAGCTGGGCGAGGTCTTCTACCCCTGGCGCAAGGGAAGGCCGCGCTCGAGGGGGTGAAGCCCCGTCTTGTGGGCGCCGAGCTTTTTCGGGCGCCTTGGCCGCTGCGCTGCCCAAGGCCTGAACGCTTACGATTTTCGCGGTGACGCGGTGGCCTGTTGACCGGTCCGCTTGCAGGGGTCAAAAAGCTGGATCGTGAGCGGTACCGATCTCGGCCAGCTTCCTCCGCGGCTCAGGACCCCGCTGCCCGGGCCTGAGTGCACCCGGTACGTAGAGGCGCTCGCAAGGGCGGAGAGCCCGGGGTTGACCCCTCGCCGCGCCCGGGGCCGGGAGAGCCGGGGCGCCGAGCAGGACCCGATCGTGTGGGCCGAGGCGCGCGGTGCCAACGTAAAGGACGCGGACGGCAACCGTTTCGTGGATCTGACCGCCGGTTTTGGCGCCGCCGCGGTGGGCCACCGGCACCCGCGCGTGGTCGAAGCGATCGAGCGGCAATTGGGCCGGCTGCTGCACGCGCTCGGCGACCTGCACCCGTCGGACGTCAAGATACAGCTGCTCGAGCGGCTGGCCCGGCTGGCCCCGTTCGAGAAGGCACGCGCGGTGCTCGCCCTGAGCGGATCGGACGCGGTGGAGGCCGCCCTGAGCAGCGCGCTTCTGGCCACCGAAAAGCCCGGCGTGCTGGCCTTCGAGGGCGGCTACCACGGGCTTTCGCTGGGCGGGCGCGCGGCCTGCGGCTATGCAGAGCGGTTCCGTCGCCGGTTTGCCGCCCAGCTCAACCCGCACGTCTGCTTCGCGCCCTATCCGGCGAGGGGAATAGCGGACGAGCCGGACTCGCTCTCGCGAAGCCTGCAGGCCGTGCGCGCGCTTTTCCGCCAGGCGGCTGCGACCGCGCCCATCGGAGCGGTGCTGGTCGAGCCCATCCAGGGCAGGGGCGGGGTGCGCGAGCCCGCGGCCGGGTTTCTGCCCGAGCTGGGCGCTCTGTGTCGCGAACAGGGGGCGCTGCTGATAGCGGATGAGATCTTCACCGGGCTCGGCCGGGCCGGTGCGCTCTGGCGCTCGGCCGGCCAGGTCGTACCGGACATCATCTGCGCGGGAAAGGCCCTGGGCGGAGGGATGCCGGTGAGCGCCTGCATCGGTTCTTCGGCGCTGATGGCCGCCTGGGGAGGGCCTGACGAAGAGGCACTGTACGCCGGCACCTTTTTCGGCCACCCGCTCTGCTGCGCTGCCGCTCTGGCCGCGCTGGATGTCATCGAGCAGGAGCGGCTGGTCGACCGCTCGCGAGAGACGGGTGAGATCTTCAGGCAGATGCTGGGCGACCTGCGCTCCGGCCATCCGCTGATCCGCCAGGTGCGCGGCCAGGGGCTGATGCTCGGCGTGCTGCTCGACCGCCCGGGTCGCGCGATCGAGCTCGCGTACCAGCTGCTGCAAGAGGGCTATCTGGTCGTGCCCGCCGGCGCGGGCTCGGACGTGCTCTCGCTGACCCCGCCGCTGAACATCGAGCCGGCGTTGCTGAGCGGTTTTGTCTCTGCGCTGAGCCGCTGCCTGCAGCGGGTCGGTTGACGCCCTGTAGCATCGCTGAACCGGAGCCGGTACCATGAACGACGCTCGCAAGTCCCTGCACGGTCGCATCGCGGCGCTCATCGAGCGGCTGGCCCGTGGGTCGCGCGACGACCGGGCGCGCGACGCGCTGCTGTGCGAGGCGCTCGGCTGGCAAGCGCGACAGGTACAGAGCTATGGCCGGCTCTTGCGCGCCCGTGGGATCGGTCCCGCCGCCGCTGCTGCCGAAGGCGACTGCCGGCCGGAACGCTTGCCGGCGCTGCCTACCGACGTGTTCCGTTACGCGCGGGTGGCCGCTCACCCGGAAGGGGAAGACGTCCGGATCTTCCGTACCTCGGGCACCACGGTCGGAAAGCGGGGACAGCACCATTTGAGCGATTTATCCTTATCGCTCTACGATGGCGCCGCCCGCGCCGCCGCCGCCCAGGCGCTGTTCCCCGACCTGTCCACCGTCCGCCTGCTGATCCTGGCCGCCCCGGCCGAACAGGCGCCCGACAGCTCGCTCTGCTACATGCTTTCCCGCTTCGTCGAGTGGTTCGGCGCCCCGGGCAGCCAACACCTGTGGCGCGACAACGCTCCGGACCTGGAGGCGCTGCAGCGGGTTCTGCACCGAGCCGGCCGCTCGTCCGAGCCGGTGGCGCTGCTGGGCACCTCGTTCGCCCTCGTGCACGCCGAGGACTCGCTGGGCAGCGCCAGCTGGTCGCTCCCTCCGGGCAGCCGCATCATGCTGACCGGCGGCTTCAAGGGGCGCTCGCGCGAGGTGGAGGCGGGCGAGCTGTTGGGGGCGCTCGCCGACCGCTACGGCGTGGCGCAGAGCCATATCCTGCAGGAGTACGGTATGACCGAGCTGTGCTCGCAGATGTACGAGACCGGCCTGCGCGACGCTTCGCCGAGTGGCCGCTCGACGCCGCGACGCTTCCGGGCGCCCGGCTGGGTGCGCGTCAGCATCGTCGACCCCGAGAGCCTGAAGCCCGTGGCCGGCGAGCGCGAGGGGCTGGTGCGCATCGATGACCTGGCCAACCTGGACAGCGTCTGCGCGATACAGACCTCGGATCTCGCCCGGCCGAAGGGCGACGGCTTCGTTCTGCTCGGCCGGGCCGCGGACGCGCCCGCCCGCGGCTGCTCGCTGGCGGTGGAGGAGGCGCTGGGTCGGGGGGGCGGTCCGGGCGCTTTCGATTAGAGCACATCTCAAAAATCCGGACCGAGTATTTCGGAGTGCGGCGATGCGGGATGTGGTTCCGCCGAACCGAGGAAATGCGGTGCATTTTCGAGCGTGAGGCGGGGCCGCAGACCGCGTCGCCCCGCCCGAAAGACGACGGGAGGGTTTTTGAGATGTGCTCTAGCGTTGTTTGCCGGCCCACTCGATGGCGCGCAGGACCATCTCCACCGCATCGGGCTGGCTGCCGTCCAACAAGCTCTCATTGATGTAGCTCGTCTGGCATTCGAAGTACAATGGGCCCAGGTAGACGGCGCGTCCGGCGTTCACCTCCCAGGCTTCGCCGATGTCATATCCACCTGCCTGAAGGAATACGGTCGCGCCGTCCTTTGCACCTCCGCCGCGGGGCGTGTACTCCTCGGAGGTGAACGAGGAGAGCCCCTCGGATATCGGATGGGAGCCCACGGGGATTGCGGTCGTATCTCCGTTGATGAAGCTGTTGTTGCGTACCACGGGCAGGACCGCCTCGATGTTCGGAGCACCGTCCAGCTTGTTGGAGTAGATAGTCCAGCTCGAGGCGACGATGCCGCCACCCCCGTCGATATATTGCTGTACGACCGAGTCGAAGGTGGGATAGTCCTGTGAAACGCAGCTGCAGCCGGGTCCGGGCAGGACGACGACGTCAAAGGCCTGTATCTCGGCCAGCGTGTCGATGTCGGTGCCGGTGACGAGAACCGGGTTGTGGCCCCGGTCCGTCAGTAGATTGAACAGATCCTCCGCCGTCTCTCCTGGATCGAGCAAACAGGAATCGGGCTCGGTTTCCAGCGCTACGTTCAGCGGAGCCGGCACCAGTCCGGTGGCGAAGATGATCTCGTCCCAGTTCGAAACGTAGTCACCCTCTTGCAAATTGTACAAACTCATTCGCTTGATGGAAGTGGCCGTCGGGTCTCTGAAGTCGGCGGCCGCTATAAAGGCGCCGTCGATGTACCAATCATATGTGCCCGCCGCGTAATCGATGTTCTTGAACTCTATGTGGTACCAGGTGTTCGGCGAAAACGGGATTTCGATATTGGATTCTCCGTTGGCTTTGTAGTTTCGAAAAACGCCCCCGATCATGTACAGGAATATCACTCCGTCGTAATCAGTCGCGTTGTCTTCATCGTGTAATACGAAGTACCCTCTTGCCAAGGTATCGGTGTCGGTTTTAATGCGGTAGCTAACGTATTGGGGGGTGATCCCGGAGGACCACGATTTGTGAACGCCGCTGTAGTGCGCGCTGCCGCCGACGTACATGCCGGAATAGTTGCCGGCGCCGGCCTGGGTATCGGTCGAAACCTGAAATTGGTCGCCATCGAGCACCAGGTCATCCAGGTTGCCGTTTTCGAAACCCTCGTAGTAGATGATGGTGGGCAGGTTGAGGAAAAAGGCCGGATGGGTCGACTCGCAAACATCCCCCGCGGAGGGCGGATGGGTGGCGAAATAATCGGCGGCAAGCGGCGGCCCCTGGTAGGTAGCCCTGCCGAGATCGGGCAGAAGCCCGAAGTGCAGGACGGTTTCATTCAGGTTCGGTTCGCAGTAGTAGTCGCCAGCGGTTGTGTATGGCACCACCATATCGTTGGCGAAAGTCAGCAGGTTGGTTTCGGTGCAGAAGCCGCAGTCGTCGATGTCGAAACCGGGCTCGAGATTGTCGATGCCCGGGTAGTAGTTGTATTGCCTGATAAACGCGTCTTGGATATTCGCCGTCTGCCATTGTCCGAGCGTGGTTTGCGTCCAGCTTCCATACTGAGAGTGCCATTTGCCGACACCGAATCTCACCAGCCGGCATTCGCTCGATCCATTGAAGAGGTCGAAATCGATCTGGCACTGCCAGGGACAAGCATCGCTGCTCCAGCCATCGGTGTCGTTGTAGGTGATGGTAATATCCCCAACGAGGTCATGAGAGTACGGGGGATTATCGTTGTCCTGGTCGCACGGCACGATTTGCTGGTTGATGCAGAGGCTGCCCGTATTGAAGTAGTCGGTGTCACACTCCCACTCGCAGGCCTCGGGCGGCGTCCACCCTCCCGAGGTGGTGTAGGTAACGGTGACGTCGACGACGATATCGTGCGAGTTGTCCGGGCTGCCGTTGTCCTGGTCGCACGGTTCCAGTCGCTGGTTGATGCAGTCGCTGCCGGTATTGAAGTAGTCGGTGTCACACTCCCACTCGCAGGCCTCGGGCGGCGCCCAGCCTCCCGAGGTGGTGTAGGTAACGGTGACATCGACGACGATATCGTACGAGTTGTCCGGGCTGCCGTTGTCCTGGTCGCACGGTTCCAGTCGCTGGTTGATG
>CAYVFC010000072.1:35851-40269 GCA_964450715.1 uncultured Sandaracinaceae bacterium
CAGTCGCTGCCGGTATTGAAGTAGTCGGTGTCACACTCCCATTCGCAGGCCGCCGGTGCGCTCCACCCGTCCGCGTCGGTGTAGGTAACGATGACGATCGCGATGACGTCGTGTGAGTTGTCCGGATTGCCGTTGTCTTCGTCGCACGGTTCCAGTCGCTCGTCGATGCAGCCGGTCCCGGTGTCGTAGAAATCGGTAGCGCAGTCGCAGATATCCCCGATCAGCTGGTAGTCCCCGGCACAATGGCACTCGCCGTCGCACCTGGCCGTTGCCGTGCCTTGGTCGCACTCTTCGCCGGCGGTCCGGTTGACCTTGCTATCGCCACAATCGGCGGGGGTGCAATCCAGATTGCACTCGGCGCTTTCGCCCTCGTCGTCGCAATCCTCGCCCGGCTCGATGGTGCCGTTGCCGCAGTCGGGCGAAATGCACAGCCCGGAGCTACAGGTGCCATCGCCGCCCCCGGGCAGAACGCAGTCAACGTCGTCGACGTCGGCGCCGGCCAGACAGAGATGGTACTCGTTGCAGGTTTCCTCTCCGTTACAGACGAAACCATCGTCGCACTCGGCGTTACTCGTGCAGGTGAACGAGCAGTCGTTTTCGCAGCCGTCACCGGAAACGTCGTTTTCGTCGTCGCAATCCTCGCCGCTCTCGACCACGCCGTTGCCGCACTCGGAACCGGTCGAGCCGTCCCCGCCGCCGTCCAGGCTGCCGCCGTCCGTCCCATCTCCGGCGCCGCCGTCCTGGCCGCCGCCATCGCCGCCCTCTCCGCTCTGTCCGCCACTGCCGCCCTGGCCGCCGCCGCCGTCGCCGCCCTCTCCGCTCTGTCCGCCACTGCCGCCGCCGCCCTCTCCGCTTTCGCCGCCACTGCCGCCTTGGCCGCCGGCGTCCGACGCTCCGTCCTGTCCAGCACTGCCGCCACCGCTACCAGCGTTTTCGTCGGGGATCGAATATCCGCCGAAATCGCTGATGACCGTACAACCGGCGGTCAACAGAAAGACCGCTAACCCGGTGAGGTGGGATGGAAATCGCATACCGGCCTCCTTAAAACCACTATACACCGATCGTAACGCCTGGCCTACCTACCGCCGTTCGAAGATGGCGTAGGCGCTGTTGTCGACAGCTAGGCGGTATCCGTCGGCCAGGAACCGGTCGAGCTCGGCGAAGCGCAGGCTGGTGTCCTCGCCCTTGGGGAAGGGGCCCTTCTTACCGCGGATGACGAAGCGCGGCCGGCTCTGCTCGAGCCCGGCGATGAGACGCCGGCGCAGTCCCTGGATGTAGTCGGTGGAGACGTGGTGGTAGAAGTGGAAGTCGTAGATGAAGGGGGTGGCGATCTCGGCCCGGGCGATGAGCAGCGCGTGCACCGCGCCGGTGGCGGTCCAGTCCAGCGGCTGCACGGTGTCGCCCGCTTGCAGGTTCTGTTGCAGGAACTCGGCGATGGCCTGGGGCTGGCCGCGGTCGTTCGGGGGGTACTGGCGGCCGAGCGGCCGGAAGCCGCGGTGCGGCTCGACCATGCCGAAGACGACCCAGACCAGCACGGCGATGGGAAGCAGGCGTTTGTGGAGCGATAGCTCGGGCGGCAGCACGGCCGCCAGCAGCGAGATACATACCACGAGCCAGTACAGCAGCGGGAACCAGTGGTACTTCCAGAACTGCCCGGAGAGCATGGGGTAGAGGGCATAAGCGATGGTCATGCCGACGATGAGCAGCACCAGGCGGCGCTTCTCCGTCTCCGCTCGGGCCAGCATCAGGTAAGAGGCGACGCCCACCGCGGCGGCCACGGCCAGGTACCCATGCCCGCCCAGGGTATAGAGCTGGTCGATCAGATACTTCCAGCGCTCGGGGTTCTCGATGGTGCGGTGCCACTTGTCGAGCGAGCCGTATAGAGGAAGGTAACCGCCCAGCACGGAGAGGAAGTCGCCCAGCGTTCCCATCAGCACCAGGGCCAGCAGACAGACCAGCAGCGGTAGCGCGACACCCCCCAGACCGATGGCCGCTTCCACCGCGCGCGCGCGCAGGAAGGGGGGCGAGCCCTGGCGCTCGACCCGCGGGTCGCTCCAGAGGTAGACCCCCACCGGGATCAGACCGAGCAGCGCGTGGGGCTTGATGGAGGCGGCCAGGCCAAAGGCTATGCCGGTCAGCAAGAGCCGGCGCCGGTTCGAGGATGCTGGCTGCGAGACGGCGGCCCAGACGCCGAGCAGGACGGGGGCGAGCACGAGCAGCTCGCGCTGTAGCGTCATGTAGGGGCCGAAGCCCAGGTAGGCCAGGGTGAACAGAACAGCTGCCACGGCGCCTACCCGGTAATCGATGCGGCGCAGGACCGCCACCGTGGGGGCCAGCACGCCCGACAGCGCGAACAGATCGGCCCAGCGCAGGGCCGAGTCGGTGTAGCCGAACAGCTTGCCGATCAGAAAATAGATGAGATAGGAGCCCGGCATGTTCATGTCGAAGAAGTCGCGGTAGGGCAAAAAGCCGAAGCGGTCCATGAGCAGGCCCGCGTACATCATGATGGGTAGGTCGTGGTGCATGGGCCAGCTCATGCTGTTGCTCACCGCTCGCAGGAAGAAGTAGCCGAGGGGCAGCAACAGGCAGAGCCAGATGGCGATCTCGGCGCGCTTGGACTCGCTGGCGGGCGATGGCGCGCCCGGTCGCTGCTTTCTGGCGGCGGGCCTGGCCTGCTTCGCGGGGGAGGCGTCAGCCGTTTCGGCGGCCTGGTCTGCGGCCGCCTTTTTCGCGGCGCGTTCCTCTCTTGCCCTGGTCTTTTTCTTCTTCATGGTCAGCAACGGCGACCGGAGCGTCCGACGCTCGGACTGTTATGCCACAGAAACCAGCGCCCCCCTACCGCCGGTAGACCGCAGCCGGGCCAGAAGTGGTAGGGTAAAGACCGTATGACCTTGCCAGAGCGACCAGACGGCCCGGATCGCGACGACGACGAAATGGCAGGTCGGGTGCGGGGGCTGGTGAACGATTTGCTTCTGGCGAACGAGGAGCGCGGCGAGGTCACGACCGGGCGGGTGGCGCGCGCGGCCCTTGCCGCGGTCGAAACCCTGGCCCGGGAGGCGAGCCAGCCGGGCGGAGGGCTGCAAGCGCAGCTGCTCGGGAGCACCGGGCTTTCGGCCCCCATGATCGACTGGGCGCTTCGCATCGAGCTCGGGCAGGTGAATGAACGCGCGCTGGGTAGATTGGTCAGCTGGCTGCGGCCGTCCCAGCGGCGGCGCCCCGTGCCCGCGCGGCTGGTGGCGTGCGTGCTGGCCGGCAACGTGTTCACCGCCCCGCTGCGGGCGGTGCTGCTGCCGCTGCTGACCGGAGCGCCCGTGCTGGCCAAGGCCTCGTCCGGGGACGACGTGCTGGTCCGCCGTTTCGCGCGGGCGCTGAACCAGGCCGACGGTACGGTCGGAGCGCGGTTGCGGGTGGTGACCTTCGACCGAGAGGCGACCCGTTCAATGCAGGCGCTGCTGGAGACGGCGGAGGTGGCCTCGGTCTACGGCAGCGACCCGACAGTGAAGTCGATCCGGCAGATGATGCCGGCCGGCAGTAGGTTTCTCGCGCACGGTCACGGGCTGGGGGCGGTCTACCTGCCGGCGCCGGGCGTGCGAGACAAACGGAGCGCCTTATCGGTGGCTAGAAAGGTTGCGCTGGACGTGGCGGCCTACGATCAGCGGGGTTGTCTTTCGCCGCACTTCGTCTGCGTGCAGCAGCGCGGTGCGGTCAGCGCCGAGCGTTTCGCCCGGATGCTGGCCGAGCAGGGGCTGGGTCCTGTTGGCGAGCAGCTTCCGCGCGGCCGCCTGCACGCCGCGGCGTCCGCCGCGCAGATGCAGTGGCGGGGGGTGGCTGAAGCCCGGGAAGCGCTGTTCGCCGGAAAGGACCACGCCGTCTCCTACGAGGGATGGTTCGATCCGCGCCCGAGCCCGGGCTACCGCAATGTGAGCGTCTACAAGTGCCGCGATACCGAACAGCTGGCCCGGGGGCTATCGTTCTATGGCGAGCGCCTGAAGGCGCTGGGCGTGGCCGGCGACCGCGAGCAGCGCGCACGGGTCGCCGCCTGCCTTCGCGGCGCGGTTGCACCGCGTATCTGTGCGGTGGGACAGATGCAGAAACCACCGCTCGACGCGCTGGCCGACGGACGGCATCCGCTGGAGGGATTGGTGCGCTGGGTGCAGGTGGAATGAAACGGTGTCATCTCGAACGAAGTGAGAGAGCTCTTTGCGAGGAGATTTCTCGCTGCGCTCGAAATGACAGGAAAAGGTTTTACGACGAATGCGAAAACGCTGTGCCGGTTGCCCGCGCAGCGGTGTCGCGGATGATCACAGCTTCCGCAGCCAGGCCTTGAGGCTCCCCGAGTCAAAGGGCTTCTCGAGCCTAGGGTCAATGCCGATCAGTTAGCGTAACTTCTCAAAAAGTCCTGGCGGGGTCTTGACTTC
>CAYVFC010000073.1:0-40257 GCA_964450715.1 uncultured Sandaracinaceae bacterium
AAATGACCGATCACGATGCCGGAATGGGTGATCACGATGGCCGAAATGCGCAGACGACAGAATCGCCATTCGATAGAGGCTCGAGTCTTCGTCCTGCCTCCCGGTACATGCGTCTATAGGACCTACGCGTGAGCCTCCCATTTTCCCTCAGGAAGTCCAGAAGGTGGTAACCGATGGTTCGGAGGTCCCGGTACCCTAGATCCAGGCACGGCAGCTGGCGGGACGTACGTCGCAAGCAAGCAAGTATATCCAATTTATCCCAGTCTGCGTGGACGATAGAGGCGTTCTTGAGCCGTTCCAGCGCGTCCGCACAAAGCGACTGCCCCAGAAGAAGTTTCTCCATGGGCGCGCCGCCTTCGCGCAGCCAACCAACGAACGGCGCGACCGCCTCGTCCCTGGCGCAATCTGGACAGCAATGGTCGCTAGAGTCGAAGATGGACGGCTCCTTTTCGAACGCTTGGATGTAGCGCGACCGGGCTTCCCCAATTTCCTTCAACACGCGATTACACACCGAATGGGAAAAACCCTTTTCGCCGGCGAGCCACGAGATGAATTCAAGCATCTCGTCCACCACCGCGGCAGGGTCTTGTCCCTGCCATAGGCCCATGGCCAGGCCGTCCTCCAGTAACATGCGCCGTGCGTCCAAACGCTCGAGGGTTCCCGTATTGAAGCGGCCGTTTCACTCGAGTGTCCATTCCTCACCCGCCTCGCGCTGGAACGCGGCCCAGCCGGCCAGCAGGTAAAGCCCTGCTGCCCCCTCGTCGGAAAGGGGTTCGCTTTTCTGCGCACAGTAATCCGCCGCCAAGCTCTGCACGTCCTGCCAGTACTGGCGTTCCTCGGGGTCGGGATTCAGCGGACCGACGATGGGGTATTCGTCAGTGATCGTCGGTTCGGATCGTTTTTCGTCCATGTCTCACCTCCTGAAGGTGTTATCGGCCGCTGCGCCTTCCGGTTGCGCCTGAAGTTAGAAAAACCTATCGAGCCTCCCGGAGGACCTAATCCGCGTGCTCGCTGGCTTGCCGGCTCCCGCCCCGTCCAATCCCCCCCGCGACGGGTGCGAAATGGCTCAAGATCCGAAAAGGTATATTTCGACCTCAATATGCATTATACTTGCGAATACTGACTATTTCCGTTAGCTTTTGTAATCGTCCTACGCATTCGGGTCGTGTTCGAGGCCGAAAATGCCCGCATTCCGCCTCAATACCGTTTCATCATACATTGACCACCTCCAGGCATCGGGTCGCTACACGTTCACACATGAGGATGTTCCTTTTTCCGACGAGCGCTCGGCGGTCAGCGTCGAGGCGGCGCTGCGGCGGCTGAAGAAGAAGGGGCGAATCGTCACTCCCCGGCGCGGCTTCTTTGTCATCGTCCCGCTCGAATATCGCGCCACGGGTTCGCCGCCGGCGAGCTGGTTTATCCACGACCTGATGGAGTACCTCGAACAGCCCTACTACGTCGGATTGCTGACCGCAGCCGGTCTCCACGGCGCCGCTCACCAGCAACCGATGGTATTCCAGGTTATTACCGACAGGCCGACCAGAGAGGTTCGCACGGGCGAGATACGTATCGAGTACCACATGAGCAACCGTATCGACACGACGCCGGTGACCAAAGTACAAACCGATACCGGCTCCATGCGTGTCTCGACGCCCGAGGCTACCGCCTTTGACCTGGTTCGTTTTCCGGAGGCGTCCGGTCACCTGAGTAATGTTGCTACCGTGCTTGGTGAGCTCGCCGAAGCGATGAGTTCCCAGTCGCTGCAGAAGCTCGCTGACTCCGTACGAGTGCCCGAGGTACAGCGGTTGGGATACCTGCTCGACACCGTCGCCAGGTCCGAGCTGTCCGACCCACTGGCCGATTGGCTCAAACAACGCCCCCGTCGAGCCGTCCGCCTGCGGCCCGACGGCCGCAAACGGACGAGGAACCTTGACCGGCGCTGGCACATTCTGCCCAACGAAACCATCGAGGTAGATTCGTGATACCGCGAGCCCACATCACCGCCTGGCGATTGCAGGCGCCGTGGCCGGCAGAGGCGCAAGTAGAGCAGGACCTGGTTCTGTCCAGAGCCCTGCTCGCCATGTTCGGCACCTCCGAAGTGGCGCAAGTCCTGGCCTTTCGAGGAGGTACTGCCCTCTACAAGTTATTCGGACCGTCGATCAAGCGATACTCGGAAGATATCGACCTGGTACAGGTCGAAGGCGGCCCCGCCGGTCCGGCGCTCAACGCGATACGGGGCACACTCGATCCATGGCTGGGAGAGCCGCGCTGGAAGCGAGGACCCGCCTCCGTCTCTCTCGTCTACCGATTCGATACGACCATTCAGCCGATTCAACGAATGCGCCTCAAGATCGAGATCAACACGCGCGAGCACTTCGCGGTCCTGGAATCGAGTAACCGCGAGGGCAGTCGGAGCTTCAGGACGTGAGTTCCCCAGTTCGCCAGGTAGAGGAACGCGTCGAAGTACTTCTCCATCCACGCGTCATCGTCGCCCTTGAAGCTGCCCCACGCATAGTCGTTGATAAAACTTGTCGGCGTGATGCGTGCCCGCGTCGAGCGGAACCGCAACTCGTCCATCTCCTTGGCCGTGAGGCGTCGGTCAACGGCCTGGAATTCGTAGTATTGATATTCGCTCACGGCTTCGTCTCTCCCCGACGCCGGTTCGCTTGCCGGTTCGCTGCATCTGCCAGGGCCTTGCGCTGTTCCGGCGTCGCCGTCTTGCGGGCAAGAGCGAGCATCGTGTCGCGGTCGTGTCTGTAGTGGTGATCGAGCAGGGCGGTGATCCGCTCGGCATACTCCTCGGGGGCAGCCGTTGCTGACAGCACCCTGAACCATGGAGGCAAGACCCGCTTCCATCCGACGCCAACCTGCCATGAGCCAGCCTCGTCGGCGAAGAAGATCACGTCGTCGTGGCACTCATCGATGTAGTCGAGCAGGCCAAACAGGATGTCGAATGCCTCGCGTACCTCGGCCGGCGTACCCTTCTTCGCCTCGGCCACGCAGCGGTCAAGAAGCCGACTGTGCTCGGCGATCCATGCCGTCGTTCCCGTGGACTGCTCCATGCAGTTCCTGGAGTTGACCATGAACGACTCATAGTACTCGCCGGCGCGGCTCGCCCTGTCGAAGTCTTTCACTGCCGCGAGCAGTTTCGCCTTCTTTCTGGTCTCGCCGTCGGGCCGCAGCTTCTCGAGGTCGAGGTGCTTCCTGGCGATCCGCTGGAGCTTGGCCGGAGGCAAGAGGTCGATGGCGTCATCCAGCATGTAGAACACATATTCGTGCCCGAGCTTGCGGACAGCGGCGCGCAGCTTGTCTCGGTCGATCGCGGTTGGCTGGCGTGGCATGGCTATCTTCCTCCTCTAACCCAACGCCGAAAGGCCAAGATCCAGTCCGCGCCTTCCGGCCGGGGGTTAGGCAGCGGCAGATCGAGAATCGGGACACGCTGACGCGTCTTCCCTCGGGCGCAGACCGCGACGATCTGTTCGTCGTCGGTCATATCGACCCGCTCGACAGTGACCTCCACGCTGAGCACCTCCGTCTTGAAAGGCGTCGCGAGGTTGTCCTCCAGCATGGTGTAGAAACCGACAGTCTGCTCGGACTCGCCGTAGGCGTCCATTACGGCTTCCTCGATCATCTCGTCGAGCCTGGCGTCGGATGGCCCTGCACGGCGGCGTTTTAGCGTCGTCTTCTTGATCTTTTTGGTCATGCTTCCTGCTCCTCGAGGTCACGAAGGACGTCCTCGTCGTACTCGACCACGGCCTCGTCGTCGATCTCACGTAGGCCGAGCGGGGCCGCGTCGCGGGCGTAACCGATCGAGCGGTAGCCACGCAGGCGCTTCTCGAACATCTTCATCAACATCGGCACCGCGTGATCCACGTAGTCGTAGATGCGGACCTCGGTCTTGCTGGGGTGGAGGCGGTGCAAGCGGCCAGTGTACTGGATCAGCGTTCCCTTCCACGATACGGGAAGCGCCAGGAACAAGGTGTCGAGACGCGCGTCGTCGAAGCCCTCGCCGATGTACCGGCCGGTCGCGATGAGCAGCCGTTCTTCTCCGTCCGGAATAGCGGCGAGCCGGGCGATCACCTCGCGCCGCTCCTTGGGCTTCATGCCGCCGTGCAGCACGACCAAATGGCGGGTGAAGCTCTGCAACCGCTCGGCGAAGCGCTCGAGGTGGTCGCGTCGCTCGGTAAGCAGGATCGGCGATCGCTTTTCCTCGAGCACACGCACGACGTCATCGAAGATGAGGTCGTTGCGGCGTTGATCTTCGGCAAGCGCGGCGTACAGCTCTTGGATACCGGCGCTCTCGGCTATGCCTACCGATGAAAACCCCGTTTCCCGAACGACGAGCTTGTGGTCGAAGGGGCGCCGCGCCGCCTGACTTCTGGAGTCGACCGCGAACCTGACCGGGCCAAGCTGCATGGGGAGGATGGGGTGGTGCCCGTCGCGGCGCTGCGGCGTCGCGGTCAGGCCGACGACGTACCTGGCCTTCACCTCGGCGAGCACGCGCTCAAAGCTCACCGCCGGGCAATGGTGCGACTCGTCCTGGATGACCTGACCGTAACCGGCGACGACGTCGGAGACCGAGCCCTTGCGGACCAGGCTCTGCACCATCGCCACGTCGAGCCGGCCGTTGGGCCTGGCCTTGCCCGCGCCGATCTGGCCGACGTCTTTGGGCTCGATGCCGAGGAAGAGAGCTAGCTGACTGATCCACTGGTCGAGCAGTGGCTTGCGGTGGACCAGGATTAGCGTGCTCGTCTTGCGCGCGGCAACGAGGTAGGTGCCGACCACTGTCTTCCCGATCCCCGGCGGCGCGACGAACACCCCCGTGTCGTGGGCGAGCAGCGCCTTGACCGCCTGCTCCTGGAGTGGCGTCAACGTGCCCTGGAAGCTGAAGTACGCCGGCGTTCCCGGTTCGCGTTCGTCACTGACCTCGAGTTCGACGCCATACTCCTGGAGCATGGCTTCGGCCTCGGATTGGCAGCCGCGCGGCAATGCGATGTGCTCGCGCAGGTTCTCGGCGCAGGTGATCACCCTGGGCGTGCGCTCCGTTACCCGATCGGGATCGCTCGATGGCGACCGGCACGCCGTGCTGGCGACAGGTCTCCGTGAACGCCTTTATGTCCTCTTGCCAGCTCTTCTTGTCGAAGTCGGCCGCGAGGAGCCAGCAGGTTTCGTCGGACAGGAGCGGGTACACGCCCATGACCTGGTCGCCCCGCAGGTGCTTGGCGATCTCTTTGTCGGAGACCGGAATGAAGGCCTGGTTGAAACACTCGCTGCAGGTCGCGCGCTTGCCGGCGCCCGGTCTCTTCTTCTTCTCGCACAGGCCCCACTCCCACTCGTTCTCGCAGGCCGGCGAGTAGCCCGACTTGCCCCGTTTCTCGTTTTCCCAGCGACGAGGAAAGACATCCGCGCGACCACGGAAGAGAGAACGGAACAGAGCAATCTTGGCAGAATTGGTCGCCGGCACGGCGGCGAGATCGCCGATGAACCCGGGTTGGACCGGAAGCTGGACGGCAGGCGTCGAGGCGAGTTGCTCACGCAGGCCGGCGATTCGGGCTCGGGCCGCCTCGACCTCAACTTGCAGGCCCGCGAGCCGGCTCTCCTCGCGGATAATCTCGGCGAGCAGCTCGTCGCGATTGCGCATGGTCACCGCCCGCCGGATAAGGCACGGCTCCTGACGCCTCGCCGAGGTATGTCCCCGGATAGCTCGCGCTTGAGCAGCTCGACCACCCAACCCCCTATATTTGTATCTAGTTCGGCACGCCGAATCCTGATCCTCTCACGGAGGTCTGCGCCCATGCGAACGTGGATCTTCCTATCGGCGTTCCGTTCTGGCACCTTGTCCTCATGGCCAGGGTACTCGAGCGGCTCAGGTATACTTTGACGGGCAGTCCGCGGTCAACGTCGACGTCCCGAGTACGAGGAGGGAGCGAATGAACGTCATCGACCTCACCGAGGACAGGAAGGATCTCTTCTGCCTGTGCCTCGAGGACTGGTCCGAGGACGCGAAAGAGGCTGGTCCAAAGCGCCGCCAGCGGCTCGACCGCAGCGAAAAACTCGGTCTGCGCGCCAAGCTTGCCGTGGACGACAACGGTGTCGAGGGCGGGATGATCCAGTACGGGCCGATCGAGCACTCGCACGTGGCCGGCGAGGGGCTCTACTTCATCTACTGCATCCACGTTCACGGGTACAAGCAGGGACGCGGCAACTTCCAGGGACACGGAATGGGCACGGCATTGCTCGCCGCCGCCGAGGAGGACGCGCGGCACCTTGGTGCCAAGGGATTGGCTGCCTGGGGCGTGTGGCTCCCGTTCTGGATGAGGGCCTCCTGGTTCAAAAAGCACGAGTATCGCAAGGCGGACCGCCAGGGATTGGCGGTCCTGCTCTGGAAGCCGTTCACTGATGGCGCAAAGCCTCCTCGCTGGTTGCCGCAGACCGGCAAGCGGCCCGAGCCGATTCCCGGCAAGGTGAACGTCACGGCATTCTCGAGCGGCTGGTGCCTGGCACAGAACCTCGTCTACGAACGGGCCAAGCGCGCGGCTGCCGAGTTCGGCGACAAGGTCGCATTCCGCGAGATCGACACATCTACGCACGATGCCGTGTCCGAGTGGGGCATCGCCGACGGCGTCTTCGTGGATGGCAAGAACCTCCAGAAGGGGCCGCCACCGAGTTACGACAAGGTCCGCAAGGCGATCGCCAGGCGGGTTCGTTGATCCGTCGAAAGTGCCCCGAGTTCGACGTCTCCACAGTTGCCACCATCGACGAATCCCTCGTTCACTTCACTCGAACGCGGTCACTTCCCTTTCTTCGAAGCTCCACTGCCGAGATCGACTTCTTTGCGCAGAGATTCTATTGCCTTACGGGTTTTCGTCGCCGCCTCCCTGATTGCCGGCCGGAATAACTGTCTTTCGCTTACCCCCCTGGCGTCTTCATGTTCATCGACGCCGGTGTTGAAGATCCGCGTCGGATCGCGAAGTCGATCGTGTTTGCTCCAGCTATATCGAAACCTCGGCCTGGCGCTCCAGACGTAGCGAGAGGCGCTCCGAAGCACCAGCTCGTTTACGGACTCGACCAAGCCGACGGACGCCCGACCGCCCGCAGGACATTCTTGGCCTTTCTTACCTTTCAAGACCACGACGTTCGCCAAAGGTACAATAATATCGGTCCCCGAAACGTCGAACCCGCGACGAACGACAACGCGTCCTTCTGGGGCGTCGGAATTGCTACGTTCGACTACGTCGAATCCCGACAGAAGAACTGGATCATCACAAGTCGCGAACTCTAATCCCCGTGACACATCCGCCCAGAACAAAGTCCAATGACGCTGAGAAAGAGAATTGATAATTCCCGGTGCTATGTCCATTTCTATGAGAACGCTCATGTTCTGGTTCACAGGAGGCTGCGACGCTCTTGTTGTCCTTCGCCATTCCTCCAACGCTTTCCATGCCAGCTCGGGCCTGCGCTCGCCTTCACTTCTAAGGCGATTGAAGAAGTACTCCCTTCCCTTCCTGCTCAACTCGTCCAGATACTCCATGTCTTTTTCGGCAGATTCCTTGATTTCGTTCCGCCGGGGTAGAACCCGAGTTGACAAGCAAGCGATGAAGGTCATTAGCATATCGAACTCTCGCGGGTCGTCGGGAACAGCTCTTCGCTCAACCATGGACCGTATGAGCTTGGCCGCGGGGGTTTCGATGATATCCCCGAAGCGCTTTTCGATGACAAACGGATCGACCGCGTTTACCTTGTTAAAATCTCGTTTGATGCCTTCGTTGTTGGGGGAGCTGACTCTCTGCTCTCGTTTTTCTAGATCAAGAACGTGCAGTGTTCCGTCGCGAGTGCCTTCGCGGGTAAACCCGGCGAGATAGAAGGCCGAGACGTAATGGTGCTTTCGCGGGTCGCCGGGGTTTCCCATCGTATAGCGTCATGCGTTTCGGAACACGACCGTAGATAGTCCCGTTCCCCGCGCTCTCATCGCTTCTTCTTTCGAGCCTCGCGAGGTTTCGGAGGCGGTTCGGGAGTCGCGAGGTCGGCTTCCGAACCCGGGCCGAGCGCCAGTCGGTTGCGCGCGGCTTCGATGGCGCGGCGCAGGCGCTCTTCGAGAACCTCGCGCGGAGGTAGGTCGGTCAGATACTCGGCGACGTGGATCCCGCGAGCATCGAGATCGAGATACTCGACCGTCTCTCGCTTCTTGCCCGCACAGAGAACTATGCCGAGCGGCGCCTGCTCGGACGGCTGACGCTCATGACGATCGAGCCATCGGAGATAGAGCTCAATCTGTCCGGAGTCGGCGGGTTTGAAGTCGCCGATCTTGAGCTCGATCGCGACAAGCCGGCGCATGCGCCGATGGAAAAACAGCAGGTCGATATAGTAGTCGTCGCCGTCGATGGTAATGCGCTTCTGCCGCTCGACGAACGCAAAGCCCGCGCCGAGCTCCAGCAGGAACCGCTCGATCTCGCGCAGGATGGCCGACTCGAGGTCCCTCTCGCTATAGGTATCGGCGAGCTCCAGGAAGTCGAGCATGTACGGATCCTGAAAGACCAGGGCCGGGGTGACATCGCCCTTCTCCCGCAGCGACACGAGCTCCTGCCGGATAAAATCCTCGGGCTTCTTCGAAAGCGCGGTGCGCTCGTAGAGCATCCCGTCGATCTTCTGAGCCAGCACTCTCGTCGACCAGCCTTCGATACGGCACATCTCGGCGTAAAAGGTTCTCTTCAACTCGTCCGGGATGTAGATGAGCTGCTTGAAGTGGCTCCACGACAACTGTCTCCGCAGCGCGGAGACAATTTCCGGATCGGGGAACGCCTGCGCGAACCGCAGCATGTGACGCAAGGACTTCTCGCCGAAGCCGCGGCCGTGACGGTCTTCCAATTGTCTCCCCACCGCGGAGACAATCCGCGCGCCGTACTCCGCGCGCCGTCCTTTCAATACCTCGGAGTGGACCCGGTTCCCGAGCTGCCAGTAGAGCGTCGTCAGCGCCGCGTTTGCGGCAGTGGCAACCTGCTGGCGCGCCGCCTCGATCATCTGCTCGAGGTCCCGCACCAGCGTCGCAACCCGGGCCTCCTCCCCGGTCGACGCCCCCTCGGAAAGACCTCTCGACGGTGTTGAAAGCTTCTTCCCCGTCTTCCTGCTATCCGGCACGTGTCTCGCTGTCGGCGAACCCCTCTTCGTCCCGGTCTTTGCGGGCTTCTTTCGCTTAGTCCCGGCCATTACTCAACTCCTCGGGTATCGGGGTGTGCAACCCTTGGGTCCGCGGGTGGCGGGTCGAGGCGCGTCTGGTAGGGCTTGCCAGTGCGGACGGCCTCGGCCATCTCGTCGTAGATCTCGAGAATGACGCTCTTGGTGCGATATTCGCCGTGTGCCTTCTCGTCGTTCCTGCGGACGATGGGGAAAGTATCCATGACAAAACCGTAACCTTTTTGAACGTCGTTCTCCGCGTCCGTATTTGCAATTGCAGACACATCTATAGCCGACTCGACCTTCTGGCTGGCCGTTCCAATGAGAAGCTCGCGCTTGAAGTCGACCTTTGGGCCCTCAGCGCCGCTCGCGATTATTTCGCGGAGAAGTTCTTCGAGTTCGGCGTTCGGCCATGGTAGCATTCGATTCGTCCTTCCAAAGTTCCCTCTCGCGCATCTACCGCCGGTTCCTAAATCGATTTAGCTCTGCTTCTCGAATCTCCCTCGACAACTCGAAAAAGTCGAACGCCTCGTATAGAGGGCGCGTAATCCGGCCTACGAGTTCGGAAAGATTTGAGCCGATCGTCGCCGCGTCATCGATGCGTACCGAGGCCCGCACTACATCGTCTCGACAGCGGTATTTATCATGCAAGTGGTATCGGTTTCGGTTTGATGTATTCGTCAGCCTACGCCCCTCGAGCCCTTTCCACTCGACGGTGATATGGACGGACGTGCCGGCGTCCGAAAACTCGGTGGCGAAGCGCATCGCGTGAAGCAGTACCTCGCCCACGCGCCATACGAAAATGACGAAGTCCATGCACGAACCGATCGGGCGCAATTCGTTCACGATCTCGTCGTCCTGATATCCGCGGAATGTCGCGAAGTGCCCAGAGGGGCTAGCACGCCAGAAGTCCGCATGACCGACGTCTGCCTCGCTCCCGCCGAGCCAGCTTTCGATCACGCCGTTCGTCGAATACGGTCGTTTGTCCGTATTGTCGAGAAACAACCCTATCGGCCACCCTGTTTCTCCGCCGACGCAGCCTCGCAACCGATCGCGAAAGGAGCGAAGTCCCCCGTCGTTGTCGCGGACTTCCATTGAATAACCGGCCATCCAGGTGCCGTGTTTCAGCGGACTGGCATCTAGGCTCCCGTATGTATCGACCTGGACAGCTTCGAAACGTTCCTTTGACTCGGTTACCCATGCGTCGTGCGCCGCAGGCACACTTTCGACAGAGGTCTCCGCGGGAGCGGCCAGCGCAGAACCAAGTTGTCGAAGCAAACTTTCCCGATCAGCAAGGACGCACCGCCGTACGAGCGCACTCCATTCTTCAGCTGACCGAGGCGTCTCGCTCGCGGGCCCGGGCCGGCGAATGTAGTAGGAATTCACGGTCACCACGTTGTCCGCGCTACCGCGCCGGCATCGGATTGGTACCGAGTGCCCTCCGGGAACAATCACGACCGGATGTCGCGATCCCGTCGTCGGACGAAGGACGTGTTCGACCTCGACGTGGAAGGCAGGGTCGGCGTACTTCTTTACGATATCGTTGAAGAAATCCTGAGTGAAGCGGTCCGCCATGTCCGACGGTACTGCAGTCCATCCGCCGGAGCGCTCCTCAAAACCGATAATCAGATATCCGCCCCCGGAGTTCGCGAGCGCGAGGCATGCCTTTGCCAGCGTGCCCGCTGTGCGGGCCTCCTCTGGGTCTAGCCAGCCCTTCAGCTCGCAGTCAGGGGCCTCTCGCGGGTGCTCGACGAGACGCTCAAGGTCGCGAGGGTAAACCATCCCAACCCCCTCTTAGCGTGGTCGGAACGACGAGACGGTCGTGCGGTTCGAGCGTTTTCACGGATCGCCAATCGGTTCGAACTTGCGCTCCAGGTAGTCCACGTACCTGTCCACGCGGCGATAGTCGAGGCATCGTCGACAAAGCGGAGTGCCGTCGATATCGTCCGTACTGGCTACGATTCGCGGGTGGGCATTCAACAGTTCGTCGCGCTCGGCCTCCGAGTCTGCGCCATCCGCGATTGCCTCGCGCATGAGGTCGCCGTCCGCGCAATAGATGATATCGCCGGGTCGATACGTCATCTCCGCAATATCACCCCTTCGGCGGATTCGGGTCAGAGCCGTACGTGTACTCCGTCTGAATGCGGCCAGTCGAATTGTGGATCACGACCTGACCCTTCGGCACGCTCTTCGCGCGACCCTTGGCATCGGCTACGGCGTCCGCCTTATTATCGTACGTACTTGCTGCACGGGTCGCGCCCGAGCGCTTTACCTTCCAGTCCCCGCGGGAACCGGTGACATGGTAAGTTGTTCGTTTGGCCATCATGCTCCTCCGCGAGTGGGGGCAACCCCCGGCGTCTCTATATAGGAACACGGGTTCAGTGTCAAGCGTTCAGGAACCGGGGCACTTATTTTCGATGAGAAGCATTCGACCATTCCCGGAAGGGTGCAAAAAGTGCTCAGACGACATACGCCCCTTGGGTAGCCCGGCCCATCCGCCTGATACGCCGAAGGCAATTCGACGTCAGAATTCCCAGATTTGGGAACTGGGGCGCTCACAACACCGCCCCCTCTTGACAGTCGGGTCGTGAGAACGCATTTTTGCTAGTAAGCACTTGCTAGCATAGAGGAGGTCCCATGACTGCTCGCAAGCCCACGGAAGAGAGACGGGTGGAAATCGCCAACGCGGCCATCAAGGTCATCGGCGACCAGGGGCTTCGCGTGTTCACCATGGCTCGCCTGGCGGAAGAGGTCGGCATCAAAGATGGCTCGATCTTCCGCCACTTCAAGGACAAGCAAGAAATCCTGAATGCCGTCATTGAGCGGATCGAGGAGATCCTCGCAGCCACAGCGCCGAGCGAGCTTGCCGATCCTCTCGAACGTCTGGAGGCGTTTCTCACGACCCGGATGCGCGCCGTCGCGTCTCAGCCGGGACTTCTGTCAATTGTCTTCTCGGATCAACTGGCCCATGCCATGGGCGAGGAGGGACGCCGCCGGGTGGCCGAGTTGCGCAACCGCGGTCGCGATTTCGTGCGCTCGTGCCTCGAAGAGGCAGTCGAAAAGAAACTCATCAACGGGGAAACCGACGTCGAAAGCGCGACATTGCTCATCAACGGAATGGTGATGAGCCTGCTATTCGCGGCCAAGGACGGCGCCATAAAGGGCCCCATCGATCGGGCGGGACGACGCGCCTGGCGTACCTTCGCGCTGCTCCTCAGGAGGTAGAAGCCATGAACGAGACGAACGGATTCGTGTGCAGAAATAAGCTAGCAAGTACTTGCCAGCAAACGTCCGTCCGGTTGGTCGCGATCCTGCTGGCAGGGCTCGTCCTCGCCGGTGCGGGTTGTGCAAAGAACGAGCCCGGATCGCGTCGAGAGCAAGCCTCGGTTGCCGTGCGCGTTGCGCCCGTCACCAAGCAGGACCTGGCCCAGAGGATCGGCTACGTGGGTACGGTTTCTTCTCGGCGAGAAGTGCAGGTGCTCGCGCGGATCGCCGGAACCGTGCTGTCACTGACACGCGAAGGGAAGACGGTACGCCAAGGACAAACGATAGCGCGAATAACCGCGCCCGAGATCGACGAGCGCGTCTCCCGGATGAACGCTGAGGTACAGCGCGCCCAGACAGAGCGCGATTTCCTGTGCGGGACCTACGACACCGATCGCGATCTCGGTACGAAAGGGATCATCACCAAGAGGCAGGTCGACATGAGCCGCAAGGCATGCGACGCGGCGACCGCCGCTCTATCCGCGGCCCGGGCCGGCTCTCGCGAGGTCGGCGCATCCGAGTGGAAGACCTCGGAGCAGGCCCCCTTCGGCGGTCTCGTTCTGAGGTGGCTGGTCGAACCGGGGCAGAACGTCATGCCCGGCACGCCGCTTATGCTTCTGGGCAGCCACGATCTCGAGGTGAGGGTCCAGGTTGCCGAGAGCGACCTCGACCGGGGGGTTCGCGAGGCAATACCCTCCCTGGTTCGGCTTCGGGGAAAGGCGCACCGACTTCCGGTCTCGTCCGTCGCACCCCTGGCCGTTGGTCCAGGTAGAACCGCGGCGGTCAAGATCGCCCTGCCGAGCGAGCTAGTACCGCCACCCGCGCACGGCACGTCCGCGCGAGTCGATTTTCTCGCCGCCGAAGTCGCCGGCGCGATCGCAATCCCGGAGAAGGCGATCATGAATACGGACGGCGCAGACGACGTGTTCGTCATCGACGACGGCCGCGCCCGCGCTATCGCCGTGACGTCCGGCATCCGTGATCGCGGCCTGATCGGCGTGAAAGGCGAAATCTCAGTGGGAGAGTGGGTCGCCGTGAGCAACCTGGACCGGCTGCGAGACGGCGCCAGCGTCTTCGCAGTCCGTCTGCCAGACGGTGACGAGGTGAGGCCATGACCCGCTGGATACTGACGAACCGCCACGCCGTCTGGGCCCTGGTCCTGGCCGTCGGCGTCTTCGGTTATCTCGCCTATCAACGGTTGCCGGTTCAGCTCTTTCCCGACACGGCGCCGCCACTGGTGAACGTCATCACGACCTATCCCGGCGCGGCCGCCGAGGACGTGGCGCAGGACCTGTCGCGAAGGATGGAGGAGGAGTTCGCGTCACTCGAAGGGGTATTCAAGGTCAAGTCCTCTTCCCAGGACAACCTCTCTGTGGTCTCGGTCGAGTTCCAGTACGGCCGCGACGTCGAGCTGGCGGCCGTTGACGTCCAGAACGCCATCGCTCGCATTCGCGGAGAGCTGCCGCATGGCATTCGCGAGCCGCAGGTGCTCAAGTTCTCGACCACCGATCGGCCCGTCGTCACCTATGCCGTGATGACCGCGGACCTCACGCGAGCTCGCAGGCTCTCCGAAGACGCGTTCGCTCCGCGTCTGCAGCAGGTAGAGGGCGTCGCCGCGGTGGATGTCTTTGGCGGCAGTCGTCCCGCCGTGCTCGTTGATCTAGACCGCCAAGAGATCGAGGCCGCGCGCGTACCGCTGCAACGGATCGTGGAAGCATTGCGCGCTCACAATACGATCACCCCGGCCGGGCGGATACGCACCGACTCGACCCAGTCGATGTTCCGGGTCGATACCCGCGCCGGCACCGTCCAGGCGCTCGAGGACATCCCCATCGCCACGGCGGGCGGGTCGAGGGTCCTGCTCAGAGACCTTGCCACCATTCGCAAGGCACCGCTCGAAGACGACTCGCGGTTCCGGCTGAACGGCCGCCGGGCCATCGCGATGCAGGTCTTCAAAACGACCGAGGCCAACACGGTCGAGGTGGTGCAGGCGATCCGGGAGGTGGTCGCCGAGCTCGGGTCTCGTTACCCCGGTGTGCAGATCCGCGAAGGCGAGGAGAGCGCGAGCTTCGCCCAGACCTCGGTCGACAACCTGATGGGCAACATCGGGCAGGCCATCCTGTTCACCGCCGTGCTGATGCTCTTCTTCCTGCGACAGTGGCGAACGTCGCTGGTCGTCGCGCTGACCATGCCGCTGTCGTTCGGCATCACCTTCGCGACCATGAAGTTGCTGGCCATCGACCTCAACCTGGTCACCCTGTCGGCCATCATCCTCGCGGTCGGCATCGTCATCGATAACTCCGTGGTCGTGCTTGAAAATATCGTGCGCCGTCGAGAGCAGGATCGGCTGGACCCCGTGGACGGCGCAGTCGCCGGAACGGAAGAGGTACGAGGCGCGGCGCTCGGAGGAACGCTGACCAACATCGCGGTTCTCGTGCCGCTGCTCTTTCTATCCGGGTTCACCGGCAAGACCTTCGGCCCCCTGTCGCTCACCTTGCTCATCGCGTTCTCGTCCTCGATCGTCGTGGCTCTCGTGCTCGTCCCGCTGTTTTCCACTTACGTGAAAAGCCAAACGGGAGGAAAGGACATAGGCAACCGCGTAGTGCGCATCGCATCAGGCCCTTTCAACTGGGCGATGGAATGGCTCAAGCGCTTCTACCTGCTGGTCCTTCGCGGCAGCCTGCGGCACGGGTGGATTGTCGTGGTGGCGGGCATGTTGCTGTTCGCCGGGGGGGTGGCCGGAATCCGGGCACTCGGCATGGACGTGCTGCCCAGGATGGACACCGGCAGCTTCTACGTCTCGCTCGAGACGCCGTCCGGCTCCTCGCTCGAAGAGACGGTGCGAGTGGTCGCCGACGTCGAGGAGCTGATCCGCCAGGAGAAAGCGGTCCGCATCGTCCAGTCCCAGGTCGGCTTTGAACAGGGAATGCGGTCGCTCTCTTCCTTCGGCGTTCAGGGACCCACGCAGGGCTTCATCACCGTCACGCTGACGGATCGCAACCAGCGCGCCGACACGGTCTGGGATATCGAGGCCAGGATCCGTGAAGGGATCACAAGAGTGCCGGGAATCCAGGCGGCAACGGTACGCGAGATGGGAAACACGGCACGGGCCACCACCTCAGCGCCGGTGGTGGTCCGGATCACGGGTGATGACCCGCTGGTTCTCGACAAGCTGGGCACGGCCGTCGAAGAACGGCTCGTTCGGGTCCCATCCGCGGTGGCGCCGATGCGCAGCTGGCGCATCGATCAGCAACAGGGTCGCTTCGACATCGACGTGCTCAGGGCAACCGAGATCGGCGTTTCGCCCGTCATGGTTGGACAGACTTTGCTGGCCGGAACCGATGGCATCGCAGCGGGCGAGTACTACGGGGATGACGGAACGCCGCTGCCCATCCGGGTTTCGTTCCGCGAGCAGCAGCGCCGGACTCCGGACGATCTGCTGCGTTTTCCTCTGTTCACCGCCTCGACACGAAACCCTGTCCCCCTCGGCGACCTGGTCCGGCACCGGAACGTAGTGGGCCAAGGGCTGGTGACCCGGGAGCACCTGTCACCGAGCCTCGAGGTCTCTGCTTTCATCCAGGGCAGGCCGCTTTCCTTCGTGGTGTCGGACGTGGAGAGGGCCCTCTCCGATATCGATGCTCCAGCGGGCTACCGCGTCGAGATCACCGGCGAGAAGGGAGACCTCGCGGAGTCGAAAAAAGAGATCGGCTCGGCGCTCTTCATCGGCATCATCGGCGTGTACCTGCTTCTCGTGGCGCAGTTCAGGTCTTTCGTGCATCCCGTCACGGTCCTCTTCTCCATACCGCTGAGCCTATCCGGGATCGCGGCCGCCCTGTTCATCGCCGGCAAACCGGTGTCCATGCCCGTGATGGTGGGCCTGATCCTGATCGTGGGAATGGTCATCAATAGCGCCATTCTGCTCATCTCGTTCATCGAGCAACAGCGCGAGCGCGGCGTCGAACTCGACGATGCCCTGAGAGCCGCCGTCGAACTGCGCTTCCGCCCCATCATGATGACGAGCTTCTCCACGGTCGTCGGCATGATTCCGCTGGCCGCGGAGTGGTCCCTCGGCGCCGAGCGATTCTCGCCGCTGGCGATCGCGGTCATCGGTGGCTTCGTCACCTCCACCTTCCTGACCATTCTCTTCATTCCCGTGCTCTACAAGAGCTTCGATACGGGCATCGGGCGGTTGCGGCAGGTATTCGGATAGATCGTCGGCTACTCCCTCTATCAAATCGGTTCGCAGGCGAGTGCCCGCTCAGGCACTCGCCTGCGAATCCTCAGTTCCCCGCCATCATGGCGGCGATGTCGCCTTGCACATCTCCGATGGGCTTGATGTCGAAGGTTTCGACCAGCAACTTGGCGACGTTTGGCGAGAGGAATCCCGGCAGCGTCGGGCCGAGGCGGATGCCCTTGACGCCCAGGTGCAAGAGGGCCAGTAGGACGGTCACGGCCTTCTGTTCGTACCAGCCGATGTCGAAGGAGAGGGGTAGCTCGTTGATATCGGCCAGCCCGAAGACTTCCTTGAGCTTGAGTGCCACCACGGCGAGCGAATACGAGTCGTTGCACTGCCCGGCGTCGAGCACACGAGGGACCCCTCCGATGTCGCCCAGGTCCAGCTTGTTGTAGCGGTACTTGGCACAGCCGGCGGTCAGGATGACCGTGTCCTTGGGCAGGTTCTCGGCCACCTCGGTGAAGTAAGAGCGCCCCTTCTGACGGCCGTCGCAACCGGCCATGACGACGAAACGCTTGATGGCTCCGGTCTTGACCGCGTTGACGACCTTATCGGCCAGGGCGAGAACCTGGCCATGGGCGAAACCGCCGGTGATCGTTCCCGACTCGAGCGCCATCGGCGGTTTGCAGCCGCGCGCCTTCTCGATGATCGCCGAGAAGTCTTTCTGGCCGCCGTTCTTGCGTTCCGGAATGTGCGTGACGCCGGGATAGGCGGCCCGGCCCGTGGTGTAGAGCCGATCCCGGTAACCGTCCTTCACCGGTACGATGCAGTTCGTGGTGAGCAGGATGGGGCCGTTGAAGGAATCGAACTCCTTCTGCTGGTGCCACCAGGAGTTGCCGTAGTTCCCCACCAGGTGGTCGTACTTCTTGAAGGCCGGGTAGTAGTTCGCCGGCAGCATCTCGCCGTGGGTATAGATGTCGAGACCGGCACCTTTGCTCTGCTCGAGCAACTCTTCCAGATCCTTGAGGTCGTGGCCGGAAATCAGGATACCGGGACGATCGCGGACGCCGATGTTCACCTTGGTCAGCTCGGGCTGGCCGTAAGCCGAGGTGTTCGCCTTGTCGAGCAAGGCCATGACGGTCACCGCGGTCTCGCCGGCCTTCATCACCATCCCCACCATCTCGTCCTGCGAGAGGTCCTCGGTCGTGGATGCCAGCGCGTCGAAGATGAAGGTGTAGATCGCGGGATCCTCGTGTCCCAGCACGGCCGCGTGATCGGCATAGGCGGCGATGCCCTTCACGCCGTAGATGAGCAACTCGCGCAGTGAGCGGACATCCTCGTTTTCCGTCGCCTGCACCCCCACCGAGGTCGCCTTTTTCGCAAACGTGTCGGGGGTTCCGGTCCAGGTGGCCGCGTCATGCCGGATCTCTGCGCCGGCATGAAGGGCCTTTGCCTGGTCGCGCACCGTCAGGGCCTGCTCGACTACCCTGGAAACGTGCTCGGCGTCGAAATCGACGTTGGTAATCGTCGTGAAGAGCGCCTCGATCACGAAGCGCCCGATCGAAGTCGGCACCTCTACCCCGCCTCTCTGCGCCTCGCGCGCGTGCAGGGCGACCCCCTTGAGCGTGTGAATCAGCAGATCCTGCATGTTGGCGGCCGGCTCATCCTTGCCGCAGGCGCCGAGCTTGGTGCAGCCGCTATTCTTCTGCGTCTCCTGACATTGGAAACAGAACATGGACATGGTCTTTCTCTCCTTTCCCGAGGACTCTGTTCGTCTCGGGTATTCGTATCGTGGTTTATAGAGATGTCGGCGGAACGTCTTCTTGCTTGGCGCCGTTCGCCTGAAGCGCGGCGATCTGTCCCTGCCGCGCGAGGTCTGCCGCCTCTCCCAGGATGCGGGCCGCCTCCTGCGGCGCGTGGAATCCCATCGAGTTCTCGGCCGCGATGAAGTCGAGTCGCCACTGGGCCTGGCGCTGCAATTCGAGCACGGGCGCCAGCTGCTCGTCGCTTGCGCCGGCCTCGCGCGCCACAATCACCGCCTCGATCAGATCCACCACCGCCTTGCCAGCATTCTGCAGCAGGCGATAGTTGCGGTCCTGGATGGCGTCTACCCGCGCCTGGATCTCGCTTTCCGGAAACTTGTGGCAGGTCTGACAGGCGCGGTTGATGTTTAGCAGGGGGCTGCGCACCCAGTGGTCCGAGACCTTGGTGGCTCCGTCACGCATGTAGGGCATGTGGCAATCCGCGCAGGCCACTCCGCTGCGCGCGTGGATCCCCTGGCTCCAGAGCTCGTACTCTGGATGCTGGGCTTTGAGAATGGGCGCTTTGGTCTCCTTGTGTTTGTAGTCGAAGAAGCGCTCACCATTCTGCAGGGTGGTCTCGTCCCAGTGCTTTTCGGCTTGTTCCACGGTGAGCCCCTTGCTCCAGGGAAAGGTGAGCTTGAAGCCGCTCGAACAGTAGTACTCCACGTGGCACTGAGCGCAGACCAGCGAGCGCATCTCGGTGCGCGAGGCGTCGCGGTTGATATCGTAGGGCTTGTCGCGCGGTCCCTCGCGCCAACGCTGGACCGAGGGTAGTTGGGGCACCTCGCCCTCGCCCGCGGCCAGCATCTCCATTCCCTGTAGTAGCCCGGGACGCGTCACCCGTATCTTCATACTCTCGGGATCGTGGCAATCCACGCACGAAACCGGATGCGCGTGGCCGATGTCGTGGAGCATCTTGTTCGTCTCCTGGTACGACATGGCGTAGGTTTTCTCGAATCCCGCGACGGCGTCGCCGTCCCCTAGTTTGCGATAGAGCGGCATCACCGAGGCGTGGCAGTGCAGGCACGATCCCGACTGCGGCTTGGTCTGCCGCTTGGTCTGCTCCTGGTCCTGCAGCATGTAGGCGTGCCCGCGGCGATCCCGGTAGTCGATGGAAAAGGCGTAGCCCAGGAAGATGCGCTTGAGCCACGGGTCGCGCTCGATCTTCTCCTCGGGCAGCGCCTCGCTGCCGCCGTGACCACCGTAGCGCGTCTTGGTGGGCTGCGAGGTAAGCTTGTAGGTGCCGTATTGTTTCGGCCAGTTGGTACCCCACACCTCCGGATCCGTAGTATTCTCGTCGACCTCCACCAGCCGCACGAACGGCGTGCGCTCCTCTGCCTTGCGCTCGGCCACGTTGAGCAGAAGAGCTGTCACGCCCGCGGTGGCACCGGCCACGACGACCGTCACCAAGACGTAGGGCCACGCCCGCGAAAAGATACTCGTCGAATCGTTCATTTTTCCTCCCGCATCATTTCGATTCCGGCAACCATCGGGCCGCCCAGCCCGACGCGTTCGCCGTGCCCGACCGCGTCATGGCAATGAACGCAGCGCGGCGCCCCTTCGGTAGAGGCTATCGACTGCTCGTTCAGCATCCCACCGTGGCAGCGAAGACAGTTGGCGTGCAGGATCTCCTCGTTCTTCGGCGTGATGCCGATGGGCTCGGGAAAACCCTGCATGGTGAAGGCCCTGGAGTGGCTCCAGCCGTTCTCGGCCTTGGCCAGGTATTTGTCCGGAAAGTCGGCCGGTAGATGACAATCGGCGCAGGTGGCCGCGGCGTGGTGGCTCGCCTTCTGCCACCCGTCATATTGCGGTCGCATGATGTGGCAGTTGACGCAGGCCTTGGGGTCCGTGCTCAGGTACGACAGCCCCTCCGCGTAGTTGAAGGTGACGCCGCCTATCCCGGCCAGCACGCCGATCGACGCGAAGGTAAGAGCTGGCAACAGTCGCATCTTCATTCCAAATGGCCCCTTTGTTCCGATCCCCGCTTAGAGGAGGCTACGTGATGTTATAGCGGAGCTCTACCTCGAAAAAGTGGACGGGATCGGTGCTCGGATACTGCTCGGACGCGGGCAGGAAAAGCGCATACATGCCGCGCAGGATCAAACCCTTCCCGAGACCGTATCCCAGGCTAGTGTCGATCTCGGTGGCCGCGTAGCTGCTCTCCGCGGTGGACGTCGTGCCGTCAGGTGCGGTCGTCGTCCGGTCGGCCGGGCGGAAGAAAAAGTGGCCATCGACCGCGAGCTTGATCTCGTAGGGCAACCGGAGCGCCGCCCGAGCGATGGGGCCGGCCACGTTGGAGCGCCCGCCCATGATGTCGGCAAATCCTAGCCACCTGTGCGCGGTTGGGTAGAGCTGGTTGTAGGCCTCGTTCTTGTCCGCGGTGTCCGGATCGTCGCCCGAGGCGTACAGCCCGCCGCCGGCGATGCGCAGCCTTTCGTCCGCCAGGTTCAGACCGACTTCACCGTCTATCTGAAACGCCAGGGTGCTCACGGCCTCGGCCACCTGATCGGGCGCTGCGCGGCGCGCGCCCAGTTGCACACCGCCCTCGGCGCGCAGATCGACGATGCCGACCCGCGTCTTCACCCGACTGCCCAGCGTCAGCTCGGCGGCGGCCTCTCGCTCTCCCCCATCGCCCGCTCCGGGTGCGCTCTCCGGAACGTCGGTTCCGGGCCAGATGTGGGTCAAGGCGTAGAGATCCAGCTCGAGCTTCTCGCCCAGCAAGGGCCCGACGCCGGCGTATACACCGGTGAAGTAAAGGTCGCCCGCGCCGATCGGCTCGTACAGCGCGGGAAGCCCCTCGGAAGATACGGTAAAGACGAGGTCTACCCACGCGCGCGCGGGCTTCGTACCCAGCCGTAGCCTGGCGCCGTCGAACGAACGCCCGGTCTGGTGCCACCCCACGTTGCCGATCACCAGGTGCTCGCCGTAGGCCATCTCGAAACGCCCGGCATCGAAACGCGCGCCGCAACTCTGCAAGCGCAGATAACCCTCGTGCAATCCGAGCTCCGCGTCGTTGAGCCCGCCCGCTTGCCAGAAACCGCTGGCCTGGGGGGTGAACCGCACCAACGCTTCGAGACCGTCGGACACCCGCTGCGGGACGGTCGCCAGGCCCAGGCGCGCGCGATAGGCCACCGCGTCCATCTCCCGGAAGCGCGGACCCACTATCCCGATCCGCTCGTATCCCTCGCGTAGCTCGTAGCGGGTGAAGAACGACCCCGTGACCTCCAACGGTATGAGCGACGTGTCCGGCGCGCTTTCACCAGTATCAGCGCTCTCATCGGACGTCTGGACGGGTGCTGGCTCGGTTGTACCGCCGGCCGCCGCTCTGTCGGCACTGGTGTCCTCCGGTCGCGACGACCTGGGCCGGTCGGAATCGGGCTCTTCTGAAACGGCCGGCGACGTGTCAGACACCGACTGCCCGACCTCTTCGGTAGCAATCGACTCGTCCGGGTCCGAAGCGGCGGTCGCGCCATCGCCAACGGTCGAAGCGTCGCCGGCGGGCGCTTGCGACGGCTCCGGTACGCTGGAAACGGTCGGGCCCGCGGAGTCCTGCGCGATCGCAGCCGCCGGGAGTAGAAGTAGAACCACGGCGAGCGGCACCGTAACGGCCGGCGGCAGCGAGGTGTATCTCCTGTTGTTCACTCTATATCCCTCCACGGGCGGCGAGTACTGCTCACGACCTCGCCGGAGTCGCGGACGCCTGCCGAGGTCTCGACTGCTCGCCAGGCAACCCCGGACCGTTCTCTACGGGTAGGTGCTTCCTGCCCGGCTCGACGCGGTGGACCGCCAGTCGGCAGCCGGTCATGCGCTCCGGCTTCACGAAAGCGACTGCAAAGGCGATGCCAATCCGACCGGATAGCGAAGCGCTCGTTTCGGGCACGCTCGTTGCTATTCGTATCTGGCGCCGTTCTGACTCAAACTCGCTGTCTTGCGAGTTATCGGAAAGGGGAACCGGAATATGGCCACAGCAACCAAACTCCTGATTCCGATATTGCTATGGGGGCTGTACGCTTGTGGTGATGATACGTCCGGCGATACGAGCGGTACCGGGGGTTCCGCGGGTTCCGGGGCTGCCGGCGATACGGCCGGCGGGGGGGGCTCCGGCGGAACCGGTGGAACCAGCGGGACCGCTGCTCCCGGAGGCGACGGCGGTACAGGCGACGAAACGGGTTCGGGCGGCGAAGGCGGTACCTCCGGAGGAACGGGCGGTACCGGGGGAACGGACGGCTCGGCCGGCGACGAGAACGGTTCGGGCGCGGGCGGTAACACCGTAATGGATAGCGCCAAGACCGCCACCGTGCTGGATCAGGAGGGCAAGATATGCCCGATGAGCGGCGGAAGCCCGCTGGACGGCGAGTTGATGCTGGTGATCGACGGCGAACAGGTCGGACCGCTGCTAGTGTTCGGACTGGGACTGGCTGCCACCACTACCACCATCTCGGCCTGCTTTCACGACCCGGACAACCCCAGGGTAGCGGGCTTGCCCAACCTCACGCTCGAGCTAGTTCACTTTCAGCCGGCCCGGGGAACCGAGGATCCTCTCGGAGAGCGAGTCGTGGGAAGCGACTTCAACGTCCAGGTCGTGATCGCACAGGACGGGGACAAGACATACCAGTCGGTCAGCGGCACGGCGACCGTCACCGCGCTCGATCACGAGGCGCGCAAGTACGCCGGAACCGCTGACGTCATCGCCGAGGAAACCGGCGGTAGCGACCCCATCGAGATCAGCGTGAGCTGGGACGTGTTCCTGCAGATGTAGTCATAAGAACACGGCGGAACGACAACACGTTGTTCTCATGACAACGTCGCGCTACTTGAGCCCGAGGCGGGTGGCGAGCCGGTAGAGGTTGGCCCGATCGACCTTGAGCCTGCGCGCCGCCTCGGCCCAGCTTCCGTCGCAGGCGTCGACCGTGCGAATGACGTATTCGCGCTTGAAAGCATCCAGCGCTTCTTTCAGCGGCATGTCCGATACCGTCGCGCCCGGATCCCCGGAAACGGCACCCGCGCACGCCCAGTCTTCTGACGGAAGATCGAGGTGGTCCACCCCGACGGTCACCTCCTCGCCCCGCCGTCCGGCCGACGCGCGGAGCGCCGCGCGCATGACCACGTGCTCCAGCTCGCGCACGTTTCCCGGCCACGAGTAGGCGTCGAGCCGCTTGCGAGCGGCCGCCGCGAACCGGGTCCTTCCCAGGCCGAGCTTCATGCGCGCCCGATCCAGGAAATGGCCGGCCAGCAAGGCGACGTCGCCTTCGCGATCGCGAAGCGGCGGCACCTGCACCGGGTAGACGCTCAGTCGGTGATAGAGGTCCGCGCGGAAACGGCCGGCCTTGACCTCCTCTGACAGGACCCGGTTGGTGGCAGCCAGGACGCGGACGTCCACCCTGATGTTCCTGTCCGCCCCCACCCGCTGGATCTCGCCCGATTGCAGCGCACGCAGAAGCATGGGTTGAATCGACTGGGGAAGCTCCCCGATCTCGTCGAGAAACAGGGTGCCGCGGTCCGCCAGCTCGAACTTGCCCGGGCGGTTGCCCTGCGCTCCGGTGTAGGCGCCCTTGACGTGGCCGAACAGCTCGCTCTCGGCGATGGACTCGACTAGCGCCGCACAGTTCACGTAGACCAGCGGCTGCCCGGCGCGCGACGAGCGCGCGTGCACCGTCCGGGCCACCAGTTCCTTACCGGTGCCGGTCTCACCGGTGATGAGCATGGTCAGATCCGATTCCGCCACGAACGACAGCTCTTGCTTGAGCTTCACCATGGCCGGGCTCTGCCCCAGCAACTCTCCGCCCTCGCGCTGCAGCGCATCGACCACCATCTGGCGCGCCACCATTCCGCGGTGCTCGGCCACCTCTTGCAGGGAGTCGATTAACCCCGCCGTCCGCATAGCCGCCGCGGCCAGTGCGGCAAATATGGCGAACTCGCGCTCGTCGATCTTGTCGAAAACTCCCGGCTTCAGCGCGTCCAGGGTCAGCGCGCCCACCAGGTCGTCGCCCACGTAGAGCGAGCAGCCCATGCACGAATGCACGCGGATATCGCGCTCGTCCGGCTTCTCGATCAACCCGTCATAGGGGTCGGGACGCGGGTCGTCGGCCGCGAACTTTACCGGCGCCCGCGAGCCGAGTATCGCCTTCAGGCGGGGATGCTCCTCGATCTCGAAGCAGCGGCCCAGCGTATCCGGCGTCAACCCGCTGATGGCGACCGGCACCAGGCACTCGTTCTGCAACCTGAGCAGCGCCGCGGCGTCGCAGTGCACGACCCCGCGAACGGCCGCGATCAACTGCTGGTAGCGCTCCTCGGTGGAAAGGCTGGCCGTGAGGCCGAGCGCCACCTCCAGCAGCGCGTCCGCCGCATGGCAGCTCGCGACCGGATTTTCCTTGCGTTTTGTCATCTCGCGTTGTCTGTTTGACTATCACGACGGCCCTCGAAACACCAGGTGCGGCACGGGATTTGTATGGTAGCGGATGAGGACATCGATACCATGAACGAAAGACACAACAGTAATCCGGGCGAGAGGTTTTCCGGCGGGAGCGCCCTCGGGCTCGTGGCCTACCAGCCCGGCGCGATCGTGAGCCGGGAAATCGTCAGCAAGAAGACGGGCACGGTCACCGCCTTTGCCTTCGAACAGGGTCAGGGATTGAGCGAGCATACCGCGCCCCTTGACGCGCTCGTTCACGTGCTGGACGGCATTGCCGAGATCACCATCGGCGGCGAGCCGCACCGCCTCCAGGCGGGCGACCTCATCGTCATGCCCGCGGGCGTCCCTCACGCGCTCAGCGCGGTCGAGCGGTTCAAGATGCTGCTCGTCATGATCCGCTCGGAGTGAGCGTGCCGGCATAGGTCTCGCGTTCCCGCGTCGCTCTTCGGCGTGTCGGCCCGTCCGTCCCTCGACGCGGAGCTACGCCGTCCCGGTCGGGTGCCCCGCGATGCCGGATCTCGGTGTCGGCGGGGCCGCCCTTCGGATGGGGTTAATGGCGTCTATCTGACGACATTGTTGTCACGACGCGTTGTAATTATGACGACATCGCCTCGAATATCCCGCCCGTATCAACGGCTTTCGCGCTGGCACCGCTCTTGCGTAGGCATACGGCAGGGGGCTTGCGGACCAGCCCGAACAGCCTCCTCGGACAAGGAGTTGGCGATGGAGCAGTTACACATTTCGGATCAGCTCGGCAGAATGGCGGCACGGTCAAGGGCCGCGTTTCAAACTCTGCTCGATCGCGAAATCGATTTCTTCTGTCAGGGGCACCTGACGCTACAGCAAGCCTGCGACCGGCTCGGGCTCGATGCAGAGGCGCTGGTAGGGGAGATTCGTTCGCAACAAGGGTCCGAAAGCTCCGACGCCACCAGCTGGGACGACATTCCGCTATCAGGCCTCGTCGCCTTCATCATCGAGAAGTTCCATCGCCCGCTCCAGCGCACGCTTCCCCGCCTCTTGCGGCAAGTCGAGAGGGTTTGCGCGGCTGGCGGAAACGGCACTTCCGATCGCAAGTCTCCGTCGAGGCAGGCGTGCGAGATCCTGCAAACCGTACTTCCGGATCTCGCTACCGAGCTGAACGCGCACCTGGCCAAGGAAGAGAACGTTCTGTTCCCCTGGATACTCCAGGGAAACGGACGGACGGCCGGAAACCCGATCCGGGTCATGCAACTCGAACACGACTCGGCGGCCGCGGCGCTCCGTTCCGTCAAAGAGGCGACCAACGGTCACACCCTGCCGGGTGACGCGTCTTCCGAGGCCACGGCGCTGTACGAATCGCTTCGGAAACTCGATCGGGATCTGCGAGAGCACATTCACCTGGAGAACAACATCCTCTTTCCACGCGCCCTCTCGGAATGGAGCGAGCCATGATGGTGCCCAGAGAACACGGCGCCTACGGCGAGCTCGGCTTTCCCCTGGCCGCCGCCGTACTGGTTGGCGAGCCCAACCCGGTCGCCCTGGGTCTGGTGGCCGCGGCCATCCTGCTGTTCCTGGCCCACGAGCCGTTGCTCGTCGCCCGCGGGCTTCGGGGCCGCGCCAGGCAAGCCGAGCAGGGCCAGACGGCGATCGACCAGTTCCTGGCCTTCGGCTTCGTGGCCCTGGCCGTCGGCGGCGCGGCCCTATGGGCCGCCGACGCGACGGTCCGGTTTCTCTGCCTGGTCCCGCTCGGCCTGGGAGCGCTCGCCTTTGCCGTGGCATCGACCGGGAACGAGCAGACCGGATATGGCCAGCTCCTGGCCTCGGCCGCGCTGGTCAGCCCCTCGCTGCCTGTCGCGGCGGCTGCAGGGCGAGGCGCCGGCGAGGCCGCCCTTCTCTGCTCGGTGTGGTTCGTCTCCTTCGCGCTCTTCACCGCGGTGGTACGAGCAGTCGTCAGGCAGAAAAAGGATCAGGGGCGCACGCGCAAGGCAGCCGCTGTCGGGTTTGCCCTGACGGTGGCCGCGCTCGGGGCCATGTCGCTCGTCGATACGCTTCCCGGCTGGCCGCTGCTGGCTGCCACGCCGTCGCTCGCCGCCGCCCTGGTTCTCTTGCTCTGGTTACCCTCGCCCCGTCATCTGCACAGGATAGGCTGGTCACTGGTGGGAAGCAGCGTGGCGACATTCTTCGCGGTCGTTCTTTTCATGCCGTAGGCATGCATCACAACGGAGGTTACTGACATGAGCATGGGTCGCTGCCCGGGACAGGATACCCGCTACTGGAAGCCGAACGACATCTTCGAGATCCGCTGCCCCAACTGCGGCGGCGACATCGAGTTCTTCAAGGACGAGCCGCAGCGTATCTGCAGGAGCTGCCGCCAGACCGTGCGCAATCCCCGTATCGACCTGGGTTGCGCCGAGTGGTGCAGCTTCGCCAAGGAGTGCCTCGGACAGACCCGGCAGGAAGAAGATCCGGCCGCGTACCTCTGCGACCGCCTGGTCGAAAGCATGAAGGCCGAGTTCGGCGACGACCGCAGGCGCATCGACCACGCCCTCAAGGTGCTCGAGTACGCCGACCGGATCATGGCTTCGGAGAACGGCGTCTCCTCGGTCGTGGTACGCGCGGCAGCTGTCCTGCACGACATCGGAATCCAGGCGGCAGAGCAGAAGCACGGCAGCAACTCCCCCAGGTTCCAGGAATTAGAAGGCCCGCCCATCGCCCGACGCATCCTGGAACGGAACGGCGTGGATCCCGAGGTCATCGACCACGTCTGCCGCATCGTCGCCAACCACCATAGCGCGAAGGAGATCGACACGCCCGAGTTTCGCGTGGTCTGGGACGCCGACTGGCTCGTCAACATCCCGGACGAGTTCGACGTTACCGACAGAGATCGAATCGAACGCCTGGTGGCCAGGGTATTCAAGACCGAGAGCGGCCGGGCGATCGCCGCAAGAGAGTTGTGACGGCCCCTACCACCTCGCCGCCTCAGGTATTCTGACGCCCTGTTAGCCATAGAAGGACGATCAGGAAGGGGCAACTCACATGAGCGGCAAGGAACACTGGCAATCGGTCTATTCTCAGAAAGCCCCAGACAAGGTGAGCTGGTACCGGCCCCACCTTGACCTCTCCCTCGAGTTCATCCGTTCCTGCGGCATGAAGCCCGAATCCCGCATCGTGGACGTCGGTGGCGGTGCATCTACCCTGGTCGACGACCTTCTAGCAGATGGATTCCACAACCTGGCAGTGATCGACATCGCCGAAGCGGCGCTGGAGATTGCCAAGAACCGTCTCGGTGAGCGGGCGGCGATGGTCGACTGGGTTGTCGGGGATGTGACGACCGACCTGCTGCCGGATCGCAGCATCGACGTGTGGCACGATCGAGCGGTATTCCACTTCCTCACTGATTCACAGGCGCGTTCCGCCTACCTCGCCCAGGTCATGCGCTGTGTAAAACCCGGTGGCCACGTCCTGGTGGCCACCTTCGCTCTCGATGGCCCGGAGAAGTGCAGTGGACTCCCGGTCGCGCGTTACGACCCGGAGGGGATTCACGCCGTCTTCGGGGATTCATTCGACAAGGTTGGCGAGGCAGCCGAGATGCACGAGCCCCCTTCGAGTGGGGTTCAGTCCTTCGTCTACTGCTTCTGTCGTCGCACGGACTGAGCTGCTGGACCAGTTCCGAGAAGTCGACGGGGAGCGCCAAGGACTCAATTTCTGGAACAGACGTACGCTCGCATGTTCGGCATGAACTCCTCGTCTCGCTCAACGGTGAAGCCCGCTCGTTCCATCATCCCCCTCATCACCCAGTCCCACGTGCTGTATTCGTCTCGTACGTGAATCACGGTCTCGGCGGCCATATCCTTGCCGGCAATCTTCTCCATCGATTGCAGCCATTCGTCGATAGAAGTTCGGAACTCCCGCGGAGAGAAGCCAAACACGACGTCGACGAGTAACAGCTTCCCCCCTTGGCAGAGCAGGTCATGGATCCTGCAGAGCGCGATCTGCTTCCAGAAATCCGGAAGATGGTGCAAGGCGATATTGACAACAATGGCATCCGGCTCGTTGCCGGTGTATTCGTACGTCAAGAACCCGGCGTGCACCACCGTCACATTCCTGAGCCCCTGCCTTTCGACCTTATCCCTGAGCTTGCCGATCATCGGCCCGGACACATCGACGGCGTAGACATGCTTGCAGATCTGGGCCAGACGCGTGGTCAATCCTCCTGTGCCGCAGCCCATGTCCAGGACAGTCGATTGAGCGGACAGCCCCAGGTCTTCGGCAATCCGCTTCGCCTCGGACGCGAAATCGCGGAATCCCTCGTGCTGCTTATCATAGTCGCTGGCCAGTTCTTCGTCCGTGTAGTCGACACCGACCGGCTTCGATTCATCAAACAGCCATGCCGGTTGCTTTTTCATATGGCTATCCTCCAGTCCCGCTCATGGCTCCTCGCCCACATCCGGGTTCTGTCGCATTTACCGAAAATCCATGAACCGGCAGGTACCCCAGAAGCTCCCTCCAATCAACCCGACGGTTCCGCCATCATTTGGGCGGTGTCCAGACGCGGGGCGCTACGCCTGGTTCCCGGTACGGAGAGAGTTTACGCACGTCGTCCGCAACTTGCGGGAAGACTTCTGTGATCCGTTCGATGTCCTGCTGCGTTGTGTATCCGCTGAAGCCGAACCGGATGGAGCCGTGCGCCGCGGTGAAGGGAAGGTTCAAATAAGAACCGCGAGCTTTTCGATCGCGGCGAGCGCGCACTTCGCTTTCGCTAAACTCCCGCGAATAACGAGGCACCGGAGCGATTACCATCGCGCTAACCGCGATCGTTTCGCCGTGTTGTTTAACGATCATCTACATCGAAACCGCTAGTGGCGACATCGATACGGTTCCGGATGCGCCGACGGACGTTGGGGGCTACTTACCGCCGCCGTGGCTGCGTCCGCCCCCTCTCGCCCTCTCGTACCGAGTCATGTATTCGAGCAACACCTCCTGTTGCCGCGGCGTAAGTCGGATTCGTTTCCCGTGGGATGCCAGAACGGCTCTAGCGGCGGTCTCGTCTATATGGTGCGCCTCCGGCACGAGGTGGCAACCGCCGCATTTCGAAAGCGCGAGGGTTCGAGCCGGCGACCGTTCCGAGCCCCGCATCGTCGAACCGCAGCCGTGACCGATCAAGCCGATCCCGACCAACACCGGGACCAGCAACGGTAGAACCCGGATACGCAACTATCCTCTCAGAGCACCGCGCCGAAAAGCGACCGGATCTGAACCGCAGCCGACTGCTCGCGCGTGCCAAGCTGCGGCTGTACGGCCAGGGTCCAGAAGAAAGAACCCCCGGCCACGCTCAGTGTCGGGCCCAGGTAACTGACGTAGTACTCCACCTCGCCGTGCTCGACCTTGAGCTTGCCGTAGTACTCGAGACCGAGGGCCAGGGCGGCGTTGAAGTGATAGCCGATCCCGAGCAGGGGCAAGAACTCGAATTCCCACTGCCGTCCCTCCATCACGTACTCCTGCTCGAACTTGGCGTTGAACGATATCTCCAGGTTCGATAGGCGTTTGGCCAGGATCAGTATCTGCTCCAGCTTGGCTTCGTCACCGAAGTATCCGATCTCGAGGTAGATCGCTGGATCGACGATGAGCGCGTCCTGCTCGGCGAAGCGGTAGCGAGAACGCAGCTTGGGCCCGTCATAGGCGAATTCCCGGAACGGCTTCTGGCTGAATACATTGTAGAATCCAAAGTCGAGCCGGTCGGTTATCCCGTACTCGAATTCGAACTGGTGTTTCCAGTCCACCTGTTTCCAGTCGTCCTCGATCTCGAGCGTATTCGGGTCGTCCCAGCCGTTGAGGCCCGCGTCGAGGTAGTGTTCGAGCTCCAGGGTCCCTTCGGGCAGCATCTGGTAGGGATAGGTGTAACCAAATATCCGGCGGTCGGCTCGAGCAGATGGATTGATCATCACCACTGTCACGATCGTGACGATCAGGAATAAGAGAGACCTCATCGTTTTGCTCCTTTCAAACGCGCACAAAAAAACCCGGACGAACGCATCGGTGCGTTGATCCGGGCTCTGGAATCGAAGTTCTCGGGCCGCTGCGATATCAGCGAATAAACTCGTTCAGTGATTGCTACATTCGCAGGATCCTTCCCGGTCGACCAGAACGGCCCATCCGACGACACGCTTACAGCGCCGGCACTTGAGCTCGATCCGGTCTCCCGTCTTACGAGCGAGCAGACAACCGCAGTCGCATCTCAGCTCGTGCGCGCCCGCCGCGGATCGCGGCTTCGCCGGCGCTCCTATCCGTTGAAGTTTCAAGTCGCCCCCTTCGCGTCGCCACCTTGAATCGCGGCGCCTTCCAGGCACTCGGGGCACAGACCCACGAGCTCCAGGTGGTGTTTCACCAGCGTGAAGCCGTGCTTCCGCGCGACCTCCTGCTGCAGTATCTCGATGGCATCGTAATGAAACTCGACTCGCTTTCCGCAGCTTTCGCAGAGCAGGTGATCGTGGTGCCCGCGGCCCCATACGTGTTCGTAGGTCGCCGCGCCCTGGTTCTGTTCTTCCTGAAACGTCGTCCGACGGATGATGCCCGCCCGTTCGAAGGCAGGAAAATTACGGTAGATGGTCGTCACGGAAACCGCGTGGCCGCGCTCGGCGAGAAACTCCTGTAGACGCTCCGGAGTAAAGTGTACGCCATAATCGCAAACAGCATTCAACAACGAGACACGCTCCTTCGTCAAGCGCCCGCCATTTTTTCTCAATAGTTCTCGCACCTTATCCTTGCAGCAGCCGATTTTTCGACAGGATTTGCGTCGACATATATGCCGCTCTTGTTGCATTTCATTTGCAATATCACCAAGAGGCGAATCTGTCAAACGGTTTCGTATCGCGCCCTGCGAACGGGTACCGCTCGATTATCCGAGCGTGTGCTCGACCACGATCTTGAGGCCGATGCCGACCAGGATCAGTCCTCCAAGCATCTCCACGCGCTTGCCCCACAGGGAACCGATACGACGGCCGAGCAGCATACCTACTACGGTGAAAGCCGAGGCGACGACGCCAATCACTACAGCGGGAACGATGATGGCCGAGCCGATCATCGCGAGCGATAGCCCCACCGCAAGTGCGTCGATGCTTGTGGCCACCGACAAGACCACCAGAGACCAGCCCGACGTGGGGTCGTTTTCAAACGGGGTCGATTCATGCCCGTCCCGCACGGCTCCCCAGAGCATTTTGCCGCCGACGAACGCGAGCAGCATAAATGCCACCCAGTGGTCAATGGCCGAGATGTACCTATGGACCGCGCTGCCGGCTAGCCAGCCCACGACCGGCATCAACGCCTGGAACAGGCCAAAGTGGAAGGCGAGCCGGAAGACGTGACGCCCGGTCAGCGGGCGCAGCGTCAGTCCGTTCACGATAGCAACGGCGAATGCATCCATCGCAAGCGCGCACGCCAGGGCGAAGAGACTCAGCCAGCCCATTCCGATTTGCATCCTTCCAGGAGACGCGTCCGCATCATCCGAATCCAATTCTTCTTTCCGCGCTCACGGTCCATCAACTCGGCCCAGATCGAATACTTATCGAGCGAAGCCCGGGACTGCCTCCGGTAATGGGTCTGAGAAAGCCGCCGGTAGTTGGAGACGAAGAGGTTGCTATCGATACCGAAAACGATCTCCGTGGCCATGGGCGTCAGCACGCTCACGCAAGCTTCGGGTTGGGTCAGCAAGTCGAGAGTCATCTCACACCCCTTTCTCGGTACCGCGTCCGGCGCCGCTCACGGTAGAGGAAGACGCTTCTCTCGGACCTCGTCCAGCACCGCGAGAAGCCTGGTAACGACCCGAGCGCGAATGCTGAATAGCATGGCCTCGTAGAGAGCATGCGCTTCTCTCTTGAACTCGACCAACGGATCGAGCTGCGCGTACGCCCGCACGCCTACCGCATCGTCGATACGTTCCAGCTTGGCAAGATGCTCGGTCCACATCTCGTCGATGGTGGCCAGCATGACCTGCCCGGCCAACACCGCGAGCTGGTCATCGTCGATCACGCCCTCGAACCCGTCCAATCGCTCCTCGGCATGAGCCAGAGCTTCTACCAAGGGCTTCCCGGGAAACCCCTTTGACACGCCTTCTTCGATGTCCGGAGCATCGAGTTCGATAGCCGAGAAAACCGACAACCCGACCTCCGGCCGCGCTTCCTCGAGAGACTCGCCATCGCTCGACACCGACCGCTTCGCCAGCTCGACGCCCAGGTCCTCTGCCATCTCTCGTAGAAGCGCGAGCGTATCCGCCGGATCCTGCCCCAGGATGGTCTGGCGCCAGCCATAAATCGTTTGCCGCTGTTGGTCCACGACCAGGTCGTAGCGCAGCAGGTCGCGTCGGATGGCCTCGTTCTCTACCTCGACCTTCTTCTGAAGGTCGCGCAACGTCCGCAGTACGCTTCGACTGATTATGGGCTGGCCGTAGGGGTGGTCTCGCAGGCGGTTCCGCATATCTTGTAGCACTTGCGAGCCCCGGTCTTTCTGCCCGAACTTGCGGTAGACCGGATCGTCGAGGCTGAGGAAGTAGTGCGAGCCGCCCGGATCCCCCTGCCGCCCCGTGCGCCCGCGAAGCTGGTCGTCGATACGCGTCGACTCGTGAAGCCCGGTACCGATCACCATCAGCCCGCCCGCCTTCACCACCCGCTCTCGTTCCGCCTCGCATTGCCTCCTGCGCGCCTCGCGTTCCTCACCCGGTACGTTGCCCGGGCTTCCGCCCAGCAGGATGTCGACACCGCGCCCGGCCATGTTGGTCGAGACCGTGACCGCGGAAGGACGGCCCGCCTGCGCGATGATCGCGGCCTCGCTGGAGTCGTCCTTCGCGTTCAGCACCGTATGCTCTATCTCCCGCACCGAAAGGAGACGTGAGACGATCTCCGACTCTTTCACCGAGGTGGTCCCCACCAGTACCGGCCGGCCGCTCTTCACCAGCTCGTCGATCTCGTCCACCGCCGCCTCGAACTTCTCGGCCGACGACCTGAACACCGACGCCGGTTCGTCGATCCGGATGACCGGCTTGTTGGTCGGCATCACCACCACGCTCAGACCGTAGGTCCGCTGAATCTCCTCCCGCGCCGAGTACGCGGTGCCGGTCATGCCACAGAGCGCTGGGTAGCGCCGGAAGAACATCTGGTAGCTGACCTTGGCCAGCGTCCGGTCCTCGGCCTGGACCGTGACGCCCTCCTTGGCCTCGAGCGCTTGATGAAGCCCGTCCGAGAAGCGCTTGTCCGGCGAGAACCGCCCGGTGTAGTCGTCGACCAGCCGTATCTCGCCGTCCTGTACGATGTAGTCGACGTCCCGCTGGTACAACGCGTGCGCCAGCAGCGCGTTGTGAAGCGCGTGCTGCCAGTCGACGTACTCGGGCGCCGCCAGGTTCTCCACGCCCAGCGCGCGCTCCATGCGCGTCCATCCGTCGTCCTGGATGGAAACCTGCCGGCTCTTGTGATCCACACGGAAGTGTTTGTCCTCCCGCAACGACGATACGACCATACGAGCCGGCACCGACAGGTCTTCACCGTCGGAAGCCGCTCCCGAGATGATGAGCGGAGTGCCTGCCTCGTCCAGCAGCAACAGGTCCACCTCGTCGATCAGGGCGAAATTCAGCGACCGTTGCACCTGCTCGTCACGGCTTGCGGCGAGGTTGTCCCGAAGGTAGTCGAAGACGAGCTCGTGGTTGGTCACGTAGGTGATGTCTGCCCCGTACGCCGCCTGCCTGGCCCGCCTGTCCTCGCCGTCGTCCATGTCCTCCAGGACGACTCCCACGCTCAGGCCCATGAAGTCGTAGATGGGCTGCATCCACCGCGCGTCGCGCTCGGCAAGGTAGGCGTTGACGGTGACCACGTGCGCGCCCCTTCCGGTGAATGCGTTCAACACGACGGGCAGGGTCGCCACCAGGGTCTTGCCCTCGCCGGTCTTCATCTCGACGATGTTTCCGCGGTGCAAAGCAACCCCGCCCAATATCTGCACGTCGAAGTGGCGAAGCCCGAGCTGGCGGTGCGACACCTCACGGACCAGCGCGAATGTTTCGACCATGAGCTCATCGGCAGATGCACCGTCCCGAGCGCGTTCCCGAAGCACCGATGCTCGCTGCTTCAACTTCTCGCCCGGCTCGTCCCGCATGCTCTTGCCGAGCTCTTCCACGCGGCGCAGAACGCGGCCTGCTCGCGCGAGCTCCCGTTGGGTGCGGGTTCCGATGTACTCGTCAAGCCATCCGGACGTAGTCATGATCTACACGTCGATATACGCTCGCATCTGGCCGCCCACGGCCCGCTGGCCTCTGTAGATACCGCGTCGTGATGAGCGGCAGCGACATCTCTGTCGTGGCCTCAATGCGCCAAGGAATCACTCGAACGGACGAGCCGTCTTCGATACTAACAGGAATGCTCGAGTCGACACCTCGGGCGGCGGATTCATCGGCCGGTCTTCTCAACTCGTACAGTTCATTCGGCACATTCTGCGCGCCGCCTTCAGGCACCGGGCATTCCGGCGGAGCGTGGGCCGAGAAGTCGAAGCCCCACCTCACGAATGCTACGGCGACCAGCGCCAGCCCCTCCGTCCGCGAGATACGCCAGCCGGTTCGCATGAAAAGGACCGCGAGAAGCACCATCGCCGCCAGAGCGAACAGCGAAATACGCGCCATCGGGTCGATTTCCACGGGACGTAGAATCCCCGCCAGGCCCAGGACTCCCAGAAGATTGAATATGTCGCTACCGATCACATTGCCGGCCGCGATCGCGTGGCGCCCCTTGAGCACACCGGCAAGACTGGTCGCGACCTCCGGGGCCGAGGTGCCGGCGGCGATTACGGTCACTGCGATTACCCATTCACTCACTCCGAGATGTCTCGCAATAGTCGTGGCAGACCCGACGAGGAGATGGGAGGCGCCTAGAACGCTGCCGAGCCCCAGAAATAGCAGTGCGGTACTACGCCACAGCGGAGGCTTCGGGCGGACCTCCTCGTCAGTCCCGGACTCTGCTTCTGCCGTTGGATTCGTCTCACGGCGCTGGGCGAAGAGCAGCGCCAAGTAGCCCATCAGCAAGGAAAACAACACCACGCCGTCGATGCGCCCGAGTTGAAGGTCCCAGCACAGAAGTGCCACCAGAAGCAAGGTCGTCGATCCGATTACCATTCCGTCGCGACGCAGCAGGGCTCGGTCTATGAGTATGGGGCGCAGCAAGGCGCAACCGCCCAGGATGAATCCCAAACAGAGGGCGAATCTGGCCAGGGGCGGGGTGCACATACTGCGGCACACGTTCTGCTCGCATCTGGCCATGCGGGGCGCGGCAGCCAGGGCGATCCAGGAGCTAGCCGGGCACAAGGATCTGAAGACCACGCAGCGGTACATGCACGTGTCTCCGGCGGCGATCGAAGACGCGATCAGGCTGCTGGAGCGGCGCGAGCCTGCCTCCGGCCCTGGAGGCATTCTGGAGGCGGGCAATTCTCGGATCGCAAACTAGAACGATAACAACAAGATCGGTGGTGGAGGCGGCGGGAGTCGAACGCGCCCTGCAGCCCACTCCAGCCCACTCCAGCCTATTAAACCGGAGGTCCAGGAGGGGAATAAGGCCGCTGGAGTAGGCTGGAGTGGGCTGGAGAGGAGAGGATTTGTTACACGTGTAACAAGGCTCCGGGCGCTGCTGAAGGCCTGCCGGGAGGCCCTGAGGGACGGGGAGACGGAGCGGGCCGACCGGATCCTGGTCGAGGCACGGCGGGTACTCGCGAAACCGAGCGGTGAAGATGAGTGAAAAAGCACCTTCCCTGCCTCTTGACGAGCGTAATTGGAAGCGATCGAGCATTTCCGCGGCGCTTCGATCTCACTTGATTCACGGCGAAGACCTGAAGCCAGGCGACGAAACGTTGCGCCGAGCGCGAACGAAACGCGGCGTTTAGCCGAGATCGCTTCCATCGAGGCGCGATGGGTGCCTGCAAAGATGCCGGACGGTAACGATTGTTCGGAGTATCGGGGCCGAGACCCGGTTTGCCCACCCTTGCCGAGGCCAACAAACGGAGTGTCCGTCGCAGGATGGGCCCGTGATTGCGCCTCTTGCTATCAGTTCGACAAATAGTGTATCTGTAAGGTATCTGCCATGCGGATATATTTGCCATGAACCTGAACCAGATCGACCTGAACCTGCTGGTGGCGCTGGACGCGTTGCTACAGACCCGAAATCTGACCCATGCCGGGAAGCGGTTGGGCCGCACGCAACCGGCGGTGAGCGACGCTCTGCGCAGGCTGCGCGAGCTCTTCGAGGACGAGTTGCTGGTCCGGGTGGGGCGCGGATTCGAGCTCACGGCTCGGGCGCGGCAACTGGCCGGTCCGGTACGCGAGATACTGGAGCGTATCGACCGTACCATCGAGGAACGGCCACAGTTCGATCCATCGGTCGATTCCGCCCAGTTTTCCCTGGCGGTTTCGGACTACGCGAGCCTGGTATTGATCGAGCCCTTGCTCAAGCACCTGGCGCGGAACGCGCCCAACGTGCAACTGTGGACGCGTACGCAGGCCATGCGCTCTTTCGAGGAGCTGGAGCGCGACGAGATCGATCTGGTAGTGGTGCCCGCGGTCGCCAGCAAGCGCTACGGAATGCAACCGCTGTTCAAGGACCGCTGGGTATGCGCTGTCTGGTCCCGTCATCCGGACATCCGCCGCCGCCTGACGCTCAAGCAGTACCTGGCGCTTCCCCACCTCGAGATCCGCATGGACGATCGGAACTGGCGCAGCATGGCCGACGAAGAGGTCGAGCGATCCGGCCTGGTGCGCAAGATCCAGGCCTCCTCCACCAGTTTTCTGGCGGCGCCGTTCCTGCTCCAGGGAACGCGGCTCGTCGCCCTCATCCAGCGCCGGCTGGGGGAGCGCTTGCGGCGGGCTGCGTGCATCCGGCTGCTCGAGCCGCCCTTTCAGCTGGCTCCTCTGGAACTGGGGATGTACTGGAACACGCGCGACGATTCCAACCCCGCGCACCAGTGGCTGCGCAGCGTGCTGCGAGACGTCGCCGGATCCCTGCCGCAGTAGTCGCTGCTACTCGAGCAAGATCACGGTCTCGCAGCCGAATTCCACGCTGACCCGCGCCTGCATATCCTGTTGTACGGCCTCGCAGGAAGAGGGACAGAGAGATACCTTAGTGGGTTGCTGCGGATCATCGTACTTCCATGCCAGGTTCGAACCGCATTCCTTGTTTTCCGGAACCATCGGATAGGTCGTCTCCGCTCCCGCGCCATCGGTATAGACGACATTGACGCGATCGCGGTCGAACTGCTCGCCGGGCGGTGCCGGCGGGATCTCGTACTCGCAGCTCACGCTGGCGCCGATGATGACCGCAGTCGCCAGCTTGTCGAGCAAGTCACCGAAGGGATCGGCGCCCGGCTGGCCGGCCAGATCGAGGTCCGCCACGATGCCCGAGGTGCTCTGGATCAACTCGAGCGTGGTCGCGGGCACGGCCATGGACATCATGCAGGTGCCGACACCCATGCCGTTCATGCACACGATCCCGTTGAAAGCCCAGCTTCCGGGCGCGAGCGGAGGATTCCAGGGATTGGGGCCACGGCCCTCGATACGATCTACCACCTCGGCCGCGGGCATGGGCGGCGGACCGTCCTCGGTGATCGCGAACTGCACCTGCGCGTCCGGGCGGAGCATGTGCTGGTACAGGCCGTGGTTCTCCAGGATGGCGGTCATGCCAGCGGAATAGCCGAAGGAAACATCGAGATGCAGGAAATCCGGATCCCGGGAATCGGGCGCCGGAACCCCGCCGATGCCGTTTCCGGGTATGCCGCCTATGGCTGCGACGCCGCATTGACCCGAGCCCAGCGGCTGCGGGACGCATAGCCCGGCGCCAGCCAGCAGGATGATATGAGCGTCGATGCCGGCTGCGATGACGCGCGACGAGAAGTCGTTGAGCGCCTGCTGGATCGCCGGGAAGGAAGCCGCCATGCTGCCCGAGGTGTCGATGGCCCAGATCACGTCCGAGGGCAGCAGCCGCGCCTCGGCCTGCGCCTGGATACCCGCGCAGGAGTCGTCCGCCGGGTCGAACGGAACCGGCAGACCGCCCGCGGCCCCGCCCCCCGGGTCGCCGCCGATGCCCACAACGTAGTCGCCGCCGGCTCCTGCGCCTCCCGAGCCGTCCCACTGTCCGGCGGTGCCGTAGCCGGCCACCGGGGTCGAGGACGGCGGCGGCAGGCCTGATTCGTCGGGCGAATCCTGCCGAGAACCGGGCAAGATACCGTTCCCGTTTCCCTCTGAGCTCTCCGCGGAGCAACCGCTCAGTGCCAGGATGACGGCGAACGCATACTTCACCGCACCCGGCGAAACGGCAGCCGGTGTCTTCCTCGTACAAAACATCCTCGATCCTCCCACTGCTCGATATCCTTTGTCGGATACTGAACCATTCTTGCGCTTCGCGGGGAGTTCGAGAAATCGAAAGTACGAATAATAGCCATCCATCGAACCGATGACTCCTGCAGCACGTTGCAGCGTATGATGAGAACCGAACCCGAGGCGGACGGATATTCGAAAACCTTCATGCGAACAACCGTATCCAGCTCGCGTAAAGAAGTGATCATCGGCAACGGACTACCGACGGTGCTCATCGGCGAGCGCATCAATCCCTCCGGGAAGAAAAGGCTGGCCGAAGCCCTGAAAGCCGGCAATTTCGACATCGTGCGCGACGAGGCTCTGGCGCAGGCAGAGGCCGACGCCGACATCATCGACATCAACGCGGCTCTATTCGGGGTAAACGAAGTAGAGGCCTTGCCCGGGGCCGTGCAGGCCGCCATGGAGGCAGTAGACATACCTTTATGTATCGACACCGCCAACCCGGCCGCGCTGCGGGCCGCTCTGGAGGTTTACAGCGGTAGACCGCTGGTGAACTCCGTCACCGGGGAGGAGAGATCCCTGGCCAGCGTGCTGCCGCTGGTCGAGCAGTACGGGGCCGCGGTGATCGGTCTCACCCAGGACGATGAGGGGATCCCCGCCGATGCGGGCCGCCGTGTCGAGATCGCTCGCAAGATCGTCGAGAGAGCGGAAAAAGCCGGGGTACCCCGGGAAAACGTGCTGATCGATTGCCTCTCTCTTCCCCTGGGGGCCAACCCGGCGTCCGGCCTGGTGGCCCTGGAAACGGCGCGCAAGGTAAGGTACGAGTTGGAAACGAACGTCTTGCTTGCGGTCAGCAACGTATCCTTCGGCATGCCCGACCGCGCGCGGCTCAACCATGCCCTGACGGCCGCCGTCATCGCCGCGGGCGCGACCTGCCTGATAGCCGACGTGGCGCAGATCCGTCCCGCCGTCCTTGCCGCGGATCTGCTCATGGGGCGAGACAGGCGCGGGAAGCGCTACCTGGACGCCTTCCGCCAGCGGCAGAGCCTCGAACGGGGGTGAACCACCCGCGTTATCTTGAGTAGCCGGGGCGGTTACCCGCCCCGGCTCTCACAGAACCGTACAAGTG
>CAYVFC010000074.1:0-40194 GCA_964450715.1 uncultured Sandaracinaceae bacterium
GACGACCCTCGTGATTTCAGACCCTTACGCCCTCAGGTCAGGAGGTCTGAAATAGGGGCAGCATCATTTTGACGGGAAACGACCATCAAGGGCAAGGCTCTAAAAGAACCGGGGATGGACGACTTTTCTTTCATAAAACGCGAAACCTGTCGCGCCAGCCGTCACCAGGAAAGCGGCGAGAGACTAGATGTAGGGAATTCCGCGCCCTCGACCGTTCCTGTACGTACATGGTGCCGCCTCTACAGCCCGGCGGGCTCGGACGCCGATGTAGACTAATCCGGGCCCGGAGCGTATAGTCAGAGAAGTTTCCTTATTCCGGCCCGGCAAGCCGCCTCCCACGGCCTGTCGGGCTTTTTCACCTTCGGCCCCCGTCGCCCGTAAGTTACCCGGCTGGCCGCCGTACTACTTATAGGGGGGTCTTTTCTCCATGGTTTCGGTTTTTCCATCCTCGATTCCACCGCGCCCCGTACGGACGAAATCGGTGCCGATATTCCGAACCTGGCAAATGGAAGCAAGAGACATCCTAATCGTGGACGACGATCGGACTATTCGAAACATGTTGGCTCGCATCCTTCATCACCACGGCTACTACGTTGTGTGACCGCAGAAGATGGTGCGCGGATTGTTGACCTTTGCCTTCAGTTCGATTTCCGCCTGATCCTTCTGGACATAATGATTCCGGGTATCGACGGGGCGCAGGTTGTCAAGGAGCTCCGACTTCGCCTGGGTGATGCGGCGCCCCACGTGGCGCTGATAACGGCGAGCCAGGTTCCGGAGACGGTACTGTCGGAGCTCGGGGTAGTGGCATACCTGCAGAAGCCTTTCTCGATTGAAGATGTCGTAGCGCTCGTGCAGAAGTTCGCGCCCCGCAAATAGGCGGTCGGGGGGAACGAAGTTCCCGGCCGGCGCTCTTTCCCTCTTCCGACCCCGGTCCTGATTTCTTTTGCCGGTTATGGTAGTTTTTTTATTCCATGGACGCGCTCCGTGGTTCCGAAGCCCGCAGTGTGCCAGCGCCGCGGGCTTCGCGTTCAGGCCCACGGCCCCCGGTAGGCGCGCCTACTGCGCCCGGCGTCTGAAGACCGGCCTCGTGGCGCTAAGAATCTGGTCGACCCGCTCGCGGGGAATCCGCTACCAGCCTCGGCCTAGCTCGATGAGCGACCGAACGTCGTACGATGCCAAAGACATCTGAAAGGATCCATCGTACGAACAGCTGGGTCCGGTAGATTCATAGAGGATCTTCCTGTACTTCGGAGTTGTTGGGTGCGATGAAGACGTGAAACGGATTCAAGAAGAATACACGAAGTAGCGCGAACTGAGCTTCTTAGGACTCAATCTCTGCTCTGCGAAGATTCGGGCCGGTACCGGTATAGGACACGGACCCGTCTTCGATATACTGACCACTTTTCCTAGCGACCGGCGGCAAGCACGAGGATCAAGCCCACGAGCAGCGCGCCGATGAAGATCCATGTGGCAGTGTCGGTCATGCATGCTCCCTGGTCGTGCGGATCATTCGAGAAACTGGGACGCGGTCGAACAGGTTTGCCCGCTCTCTACGCGTCGGTTCTCCACAGGGGCGTACGCCCGATAGCCCTGAGCGCAAGGGTATGCTTCCGTACTCGATACTGTACCGTGGGTCACCACTCGCGAACGACAAGAGCGGACGGCAGACCAGCCGTTCCCCACCATGGTGCGGGCACGCCACAATCGTCATCTGGCCGAGGCGGCTTTTAACGATGGTCATGATCGCTCCTTCGCACGGTGTTCTTGTTGAGGCGGTTGCTCTTACTTTACCGACTTCCGTGGAGCGGGTGGCTCCGCGACAGCTGGCGCCTGGGAGGGTGCGTTCTCGGACTCCGCCTGTGGCCCAGCCCGCCGATCCGTTTGTATACCGGTGGCCGTCGACGCCGGAGAGTGGGGCGCGGCCGGCCGTGATGACGGGGGGGGACCCTGCTGGGCACCGTTGCCGTTGCTCGCCGAAGACCGCGCGCCCTTGGCGACTACCTTATCGATCTCTCCGGGAGCCTCGCGCATCTTGAGGATGTCTGACTCCCTGCCGATCATGACCAGCACGTCGTCCTGGGCGATGACGTGGTTGGGTGCGTATTCCGGACCAGGTCGATCACCGATTCCGGGGGAAGCCGATCGCTGATTCCGGACGAAGGCGATCACTCATTCCGGGCCAAGCCGATCGCTGATTCCGGAGCAAGCCGATCACTCATTCCGGGCCAAGCCGATCACCGGTACGGGGTCGTGCCGGGGTAGGCGGGGCGAGCGACGCTGGATAACCGCTGGTGGTACACGGAGCCCCTTGAAAAAGGAGGCTCACTGTGCCCGCGAAAAGGTTATCCATGCGAAAAATTCGGGAAATTCTGCGATTGCGATGGGAGGAGAGGCTGAGCCAGCGCGAGGTGGCCCGCAGCGTGAGGATATCGCCTGCGACGGTGTCCGACTGCGTGAGCCGGGCGAAAGTGGCCGGGCTCGCCTGGCCCTTGCCCGACAAGCTCGACGACGAGGCTCTGGAAGCGCTGCTGTACCCGGTACCGCCGCCCGCGGTGGCACACCCCCGGGCGGTGCCGGACTGGAGCTACATCCAGCGCGAGCTCAGGCGTAAAGGGGTCACGCTGAATCTGCTGTGGCAGGAGTACAAGGAAGCGCACCCGGACGACGGCTACCAGTACAGCCAGTTCTGCGAGCTTTTCGGCCGGTACAGGGGCCAGCTCGACGTTGTGTTGCGGCAGGACTACCGCGCCGGTGAGAAGGCCTTCATCGACTACTCAGGCGACGGCATCCCCATCGTCGACCCTCAGACCGGCGAGGTCGGTGAGGCTGCGCTTTTCGTGGCGGTGCTGGGCGCGAGCAGCTTCACCTACGCGGAGGCCTTCCCCTCGCAGGAGCTTCGCTACTGGATAGCAGGCCACATCCACGCCTACGAGTACTGGGAAGGGGTGCCGGAGATCACCATCCCGGACAACCCGAAGACCGGGGTGCTTCGCGCCTGCTGGTACGACCCGGATCTCAACCGGACTTATCGGGAGATGGCGAGGCACTACAACACGGCGATCATCCCCGCCCGACCCCGAAAGCCGCGGGACAAGGCGAAAGTGGAGAACGCGGTGTTGGTGTCGCAGCGCTGGATCTTGGCCGCATTGCGCAACCATACATTCTTCAGCGTCGAGCAGGCCAACGAGGCTATTTGGAGTAAACTCGACGTGCTCAACGATAGCAAGTTTCAGAAGCTCGACGGCAGCCGACGGCAAGTGTATCTGGAGGTGGACCGACCGGCGCTACGTCCTTTGCCGACTAGCCGCTACGAATACGCGGAGTGGTACACGCCGAAGGTAAACGTCGACTACCATGTTGACGTCGACAAGCACTACTACAGCGTGCCCTACACGCTGTTGCATAAAAGGCTTGAGGCGCGCGCTACCAGCAGTACCGTCGAAGTCTTCTTCAAGGGGCGTCGCGTTGCGTCACACGCGAGAAGCTACGCCAAGGGCAAGCACACCACGCTACGCGAGCACATGCCGCCCTCTCACCAGCGCTACCTCGAGTGGAGCCCGTCGCGGATCATCAACTGGGCGGCCAAGGTCGGGCAGTCCACCAGCACGCTTTGCGAGAAGATCATGCAGTCGCGTGTCCACCCGGAGCAGGGGTACCGGGCTTGTATGGGTGTAATGCGGTTGGCCAAGACCTACGGCAACGGCCGGATGGAGCGCGCGGCCGAGCGAGCAATCACGGTCGGAGCGCTGTCGTACAAGAGTGTGGAGTCGATTCTCAAGCTGGGCCTGGACCGGCAACCACTTCTTCCCGGGACCGAGCATACGTCGATCAAGCACGACAATGTGCGCGGTCCGGATTACTACAACTAAACAAAGGAGGATAAACGTGTTAAACGAAGAAACACACCACAAGTTGGCTGCGATGAAGCTGCACGGCATGGCGGCGGCCTTTGACGAACACATCAAGGACCGACGTCACGACAAGCTTCCTTTCGAGGAGCGATTCGGGATGATGGTGGACCGCGAATGGACCGAGCGGCAGCAGCGTCGGCTGAAGCGCCGCCTGAGCAGTGCCAGGCTGCGCGAACCCGCCTGCATCGAGGACGTCGACTACCGGCACCCCCGCAATCTGGACCGCTCTGTCATGCAGCGCCTGTCCACCTGCCGGTGGGTGGCCGAGCACGAGAACGTGGTGATCGTCGGCGCAACCGGCCTCGGCAAGACCTGGCTGGGATGCGCCCTGACCAACAAGGCCTGCCGCGAGGGGTACAGCGCGATCTACGTCCGGCTGCCCAGGCTGTTTCACGCCCTGCAGATCGCCCGCGCCGACGGCAGCTACATGAAGGAACTCGGGCGCATGGCCAAGGCCGATGTCCTGGTGCTCGATGACCTCGGCCTCTCCCCCATTGGGGACGTGGAGCGCCGTGACCTGCTGGAGATCCTGGAAGACCGGCACGCGGTCCGATCCACGGTGGTCACCAGCCAAATCCCGGTAAAAAAGTGGCACGAAACCATCGGTGACCCCACCATCGCGGACGCCTTCCTGGACCGCTTGCTTCACCGCGCCCACCGCATCGAGCTCAAAGGACCGTCGATGCGGGACCCCGCCCGAGAGAAGAAGTCGGCCAAACCCAGTTGACCGGAGGGACCTATCCTGAGATGAACAAACTGCCCAGCGTCGCTTCGCTCCGATACCGATCGGCATCAGCCGGAATAGGTGATCGGCTTGAAGCGGAACGGGTGATCGCCTTCCTTCGGATTAGGCGATCGGCTTCACCGGAATACGCAGTTGGGGCCGGGCAAGAAATCGAAGGTCTCTCCGTCGTGCTTCTTGATGGCGATTACGAACAGGCCGAAGCGACTGCGGATCTGGAGGTTGAGCAGCGAGCGTCCCCAGAAGGCGCTCGGCGCGGCGATGTCCATCACGCGGTAGTCCTTGGCTAGCGGGATGAAGTCGAGCAGGTTCGGATTGAGCATCTGCAATGCTAGTCGCTCTGCGGTCTCCTGCTCGGGGAATACGATGTGCTCCGCACCTACGGACCTGAGAATCGCTGCGTGGTCTTTGCTGTTGGCCTTGGCGCGGATCACTGGGACGCCTATTCGCTTCAGATGGAGGGTGCAGAGGATGCTCGCCTCCAGACTCTCGCCGATGCTCACGACGGCCTCGTCGAAGTCAGAGGAAACCGCCGAGGCAAGCGCGTTATAGTCACTGGCATCCAGGCACAACGCTCGCTGGACCTCCTCGGCGATAGCGTTCACCCGGTTGATGTCACTGTCGAGCGCCAAGACCTCGCAATGCCTGGCGAGCGATCGGGCCAGGCCTGCTCCGAAGTGCCCGAGCCCGACCACGCAGATATGTCGTCCGTTTCTCCTCATCCGATCATGATCCTCCCCTCGGGGTAGCGGACCCCCGGGGCTTTATGCGTGAAGGCCCAGACCACCATGGTCAGAGGTCCGAGCCTTCCGACGAACATCGTGAAGATGATCCACAGCTTGCCGATCACGCTCAGCTTGGGCGTCAACCCCGTGGAAAGACCGACCGTGCCGAAAGCCGAGACCTGCTCGAAAAGCACATCGTGCATCCCGACGCCGGGCGAACGGCCCTCCGTTGCCAGCAGGAGTAGCAGGCCGAAAAGGTTCCAAACCGCGGCGAGGCCGATGATCATCGAGGCGCGGCGGACGATTTCGCCCGGAATGTGCCGGCCGAAAAGGCGCGGCCACTTGCTGCCTCGCAGCAGGCCCCAAAGCTTGGCGAGCCATAGCGTGAAGGTCGTGGTCTTGATACCGCCTGCGCACGACCCGGGTGAACCGCCGATGAACATGAGCAGAACGATCAGCATCAACGAGGATAAAGGAAGCGCGCCAATGTCCACGGTGTTGAAGCCGGCGGTTCGAGCGGTCACGGACTGGAAGAGCGCGTTCCACAGTCGGTTCGACCACGACGCTTCGCCGGGCGTGAGGCCGAGAAGCAGTAGAAGGACAAACCCTCCGAAGACGAGCACGCCGCTGGTCGAAAGCGCGACGGCGGAGCCCAGCTCAAGCCGGATCGGTCTAGCGCCCTCGCGTCCACGAGCTGTCCGGAGCTTCCGCCACAGGTCGACGACGACCGGGTGGCCGATACCGCCAAGAATGATCAGAAGCATGACGGCCGAACTCACGACCGCGTTGTCGCGCCAACCTATCAGGCTGTCAGAGTAGAGCGAGAAACCGGCGTTGCAGAACGCCGAGATCGAATGGAACGTGGCCGAGTACGCCGCGTGGGCCGCGCCCCTGGAAGGGAGCATCCCGACGAAAAGCAGCAGCGCTCCGGCCACTTCGGCGATCAGCACGAACTCGACGATACGCCGGAAAATATCTCGAAACTCGCTAGCGACTTGGCGCTGGAGTATGGAGCTCGAGAGCGCGGCCTGCGCGCTGAGCGATAGGCGCCGGCCAAGGAGCGCGAAGGCCAGCGCTGCGAACGACATGACTCCGATCCCGCCGCACTGGACGAGGAGCAAGATGACCACTTGCCCGAATGTTGTGTAGTCTTTTCCGGTGTCGACGACGACCAATCCTGTCACGCAAACGGCGGATGTGGCGGTGAAGAACGCTTCCAGGATGCGAACGCTTCCGTTGTGGGACAACGGCAGCGACAAAAGCACGGTCCCGATTGCGATGAGACCGCCGAAACCTGCCACCAGCAAGCTCTCGGGTGAACGCGCGGCGATGCGCTTGCGGAGCCGTACGAGCCGGTTATCCACCCGGTTCTCCATGCCAGTGGGGGCACTGCTCCTTCTTCCCGAAACACCAGCGATCGAAGTGTTGTCGAGCAAGGACCATCCGGTCTTTGTGCCTGCCGCACACCGATAGCGAGACGTCCTCCCCGTGCTTGACGTGCAGCTCGGGGCAGATGCCGTCGCTGAGCTCGACGACATCGTCGAGAGGCGGCTTCTCGAGCCGACGGCAGTTCTTGGGTGGAGGGACAAGGAAAGCGCGATCGGCCCCGGCTTGGCGGACGGACTCGAGCCAGAGCGCCGACGGATGCACAATCCCGGCGACAACCTCCAACGGCCCGGTCGCCAAACGGCACGCCAACCGGACTACCGCGAATAGTTGCTCGTCGTCGTCGAGGCCGAGCCCAACGACGATGAACGAGACGACGCGCGGCGATGCGTTCGCCAAGACGTCGAGGCCGAGTCCCGGATGGCTCCATCGCCTCCAGGTCCCTTCCTCATTCCGGGTCCATGTTTCCATATCGCTCGGCTCCATGTGCACTCCTACCCACCTCCAAGGGTGCAGGTGGTGTGCCACTGGAGAAACCTCCGCAATTCCATACGGTTGTACGAGCGGCGGCGAGCAATGGAGGGTGCGGGAATCTTGCGACTTGCAGGGTGGATTGCAGATTGCAATCCGGAAACGCGTTCGGTTGCCTCAGGTTGCGAACTGCAACGTGTCTTGCAACGTGCAGCGAAGATCGACGTTATCGCGCCGACGCAATCACGCCCAGGGGTCCGCGAGTGCGGCGAATTCGCGCAGAGCACTACACGGCATGACGGTTGCTTCTCGTAGCTTCAGGACAACAGGAGTGTTTCGAGCCTTCCCGTTGCCCGCGAGTTAGGAAATATGAGCACAGCCGATCGTACGCCAACCGGATCGCAGCAGGGCACAAAGCCGTCGGCCCCCCTGAGGAGAAAACTGCTTCTCGGATACGGAGCGAACCTGCTCGTCTCGGTTCTCCTGGTTGTCTGGGCGATCATGAGCCTCGACGAGCTGGGCCGGGCGTCGGGCGCCATCCTGAGCGAGAACTACCGGAGCATCGCCGCAACGAGCACGATGCGCGCTTCCATCTCCCAGCAGGAGCGCGTGCTGGTGCTCAACTTTTCAGGCCGCGAGCCCGACGTCGCCGAGCGGCGGTTCTTCGAAGGGGAGACGCGGTTCCTCCAGGCGCTCGGGCGCGCGCGGGATAACATCACCATCGAAGGTGAGAAACCTATCCTCGACGCGATTCAGGAGCGGTACGCTCGGTTTCTTTCCGTAGCGTCGCGCTACATGCGCACCGACGACGCCAAGGCGCGAGGCACCGCTGAGGGCGTGGTCGTTACAGCTGTCGATGGTGTCCTGCAAGGCTGCAATCGCCTGCGCGACCTCAACGAACGCACGATGTACCAGGCGAGCGGTGCGGCCGCTCTGCTAGCGCGACGGGCCATCTGGACCATGGCTGGCGCGGGCGCCGGGCTGGTCTGCCTCGGTCTCATCGTCGCGCTGATCCTGTCGCGCCGTGCGGTTTTACCGCTCCAGCGCTTGCTCGCAGCGACGACGAGCGTGGCCAGCGGGAACTACCAGGTCCAGGTTCCGATCACGACCAGCGACGAGATCGGCGCGCTCACGGGGGAGTTCAACCGCATGGTGTCGCAGCTCGCGACCTATGACGACCGCAACATCCAGCGGCTGGTATCCGAACAACAGAAGAGCGACGCCATCCTGCGCAGCCTCGACGACGGCGTCGTCGTTCTCGACGAGTCCAACGTCGTTTCCGCTATAAACCTGGCCGCAGTGCGGCTCCTCGGAGTCTTGGCGCAGGACGTGATCGGAAAGCACTTCCTGGAGGTCCATCGGGACGAGCGGCTTTTCGATATCGTCAAGCGCGCCCCCAACGAAAATACCCTGCGTACGTCTTCCGATGATGTCGTGCCTCTTGGAAAAGGTGGCGACGCGCGCTACTGCTCGGTCTCGGTCACGCCCATCGAATCGCCCCGCGGGGGAGGTCCTGGCAAGGTGTTGCTGCTCAGGGATGTCACCCGTTTCGAGCAACTCGACCGTCTCAAGAGCGACTTCGTCTCGACGGCGTCCCACGAGCTTCGCGGCCCGCTCACCAGCGCCGCCATGTCGGTATCGCTTCTGCGAGAGTCCGTGGGGCCACGTCTCGATCCGAAGGAGCAAAGCCTCATGGCCGCCGCCGAGGAAGAGCTAGCCCGGCTGAGGGCGCTTGTGAACGACCTTCTGGATCTGTCCCGAATCGAGTCCGGCCGCGTCGAACTGTCCTTCACGCCCATGGCGTCGGCGGCCATCGTCGAGCGGATCGTGGAGATCTTCGCGTCGCAGGCTCGCCAGGCCGGCGTCGAACTGCGCGCGACCTTTCCAGACGAACTGCCGGACGTCCGCGTGGACGCCACCAAGATCACCTGGGTACTGTCCAACCTCGTGAGCAACGCCCTGCGCTACACGAGCAAAGGGGGCTTCATCGAGGTCGCGGCTACGCCGGCAGGCCGTCACGTGCACGTCTCGGTGAAGGACAACGGAGTGGGTATCCCGCCAGAAGCTCAGGGCCGGGTCTTCGACAAGTTCGTGCGGGTGGGACCGGACAAAGCCGAGGGAGGCACCGGGCTCGGCCTCGCCATCTGCAAGGAAATCGTGCGGGCCCACGGCGGCACCATCTGGGTGGAGTCGGAGCCGGGGAAGGGAAGCACCTTTACTTTCACGATTCCGACGGTCGCGAAGGGAGAGAGAGAATGAGCACGGATAAGAACATCCTCGTCGTAGACGACGAGAAGAACATCCGCATGACCATGGTCCACGCGCTCGAGACGAGCGGGTTCCATGTCGAGTCGGCCATCACCGGCGAGGAAGCGCTGCTGATGCTCAAGGCCTCGCCCTTCGACCTCATGTTCCTCGATCTCAAGATGCCGGGGATAGACGGCATCGAGGTGCTGCGCCGGACGAAGCAAGGCTGGCCCACGGTACGGGTGGTCGTGATCACGGCCCACGGGACCGTGGACAACGCGGTCGAAGCCATGAAGCTCGGTGCGGCCGATTTCATCCAAAAGCCGTTCACCCCCGAGGAGATCAGAGAGCTGACCAGGAGCGTCCTGATGCCGCTGGCGGAGGACGCACACACCGCGGGGTACGAGCAGTGCCTGGCCGAGGCCAGGCGGTCGATCGCGAATAACCAGCACGGCACCGCCATCGCCTACATCCGCAAGGCCGTGGGGCTGGATCCGACCCGCCCGGAAGCGTTCAACCTACTCGGCGCCGCGACCCACGCGAGTGGCCAGCGGTACAAGGCCCAGGATTACTTTCGTGCGGCGATCGCTCTGGACCCGACTTACAAACCGGCGCACGAAAACCTCGAGCGCAGCGTGAGCGGCGCTATGCACGACTCGCACATGGAGCTGTCTCTTGGGGCCGATGCGAAGGAAACGAAGCGGAGTGACCGTGAGCATTAAGAACGGAAACCTGATCGTCGTGGTCGGCTGCGGACGGCTTGGAGCACTGCTCGCAAGCCGCCTCAGCCTGCGCGGCATGGAGGTTGTCGTGATCGACCTCCACGAGGACGCGTTCGCCGGCCTCTCTCCGGAGTTCTCCGGCTTCCGGGTCGCGGGTGACGCGACCGAGCTCGCGGTGCTGCGCAGGGCCAGGGTGGGCGAGGCGAACGCAGTCATTGTCGCCACCCGCGACGACAACACGAACATGATGGTCGCGCAGGTCGCGAAGCAGGTCCTAGGCGTTCGGCAGGCGGTAGCCCGGGTCTTCGATCCGGCCCGGGAGACCATCTACCACGGCCTCGACATCGAGACGGTGTGCCCCACGGCGCTCGCGGCCGACGTGGCGGTCGAGCGCCTGTCCGTATTCCTTGCCGATACCCGGGAGGCCCAATCATGAGCCTCCGCATCCTGGTAGTGGCCGAGGAACGGTCCGCCTACTTCCTTTCCCGCCGCTTGGTCGAAGCCGGCCATGAGGTAGTCGTGATCCACGAGTCGGAGGCCGTGTGCCGCTCGCTAGCTCGCGGTCTCAAGGCGACAGTCATCCACGGCGACGCGACCGATCCACGCGTGCTCGAAGATGCGGGCGCCGGGTCGGCGGACGCGGTCATGGCGCTGACGCCAGTCGACGCGCGCAACCTCGCCATCTGCCAGCAGGCCAGGCTCCGCTTCCAGGTGCCCCGAGCCCTGGCGGTAGCCAATGACCCGGACAACGAGGAAGTGTTCCGGAAGCTCGGCGCGGAGGTCGCGTTCTCGCCGACCCGGGTACTGGCCACGCTGGTCGAGCAGCGGGCGAGCTTCGCGGACATCACGAACCTGATCCCGGTGGCCGACGGGCGGGTTCATCTCACCGAGGTGAGGCTCTCGCCAACCTCCCCGGTGGTCGGCCGGCTGCTCAAGGATGCGGGCCTGCCGACCGGAGCTGTCGTCGCCTACCTGCTGCGTGACGACCAGCCTCTGATTCCGAACGGTCAGACCGCGCTCCTGGCGGGCGACCGGTTGATGCTGGTCACGCTCCCCGGCAACCACGCCCCCGCTCTCGAATCGCTTACGGCCAAGGCGTCTGGAGGCTGACTGTGAGAATCGATGTCGACCTGCACGAGCGCTACCGGAGCATCGTCTCCTTCACCGGGCTCATCGTGGCCCTGTGCGGGCTTATCATGTTCGCGCCGCTCATCACGCTCCAGTGGTGGCCGGCAGAGACGGCGTCCGCGCCCGGCTTCTTCTTCCCCGGTCTGGCTCTCGCGGCCGCAGGGTTCGTTCTGTGGCGCTTGCCGATCCCCCGCCGGGATCTGGTGCTGAGCATTCAGGACGGCGGCGTGATCGTGCTCCTGTCCTGGGTCATCGTGACGTTAGTCTCCGCGTTGACCTTCGTTTTCGTCCTTCACCTGAGCTTCACGCAGGCCTTCTTCGAATCTGTCAGCGCGTGGACCACGACCGGGTTATCGGTGGTCGATGTCGAGAGCGCTCCCCGGGTGATCTTGTTGTGGCGCAGCATCATGCAGCTCGCAGGTGGAGCCGGGATGGCGATCATCCTCGTCACGCTGGCCGGCGGTCCCATGGGGCCCGGGCTCTCTGTAGCTGAAGGCCGTAGCGACCAGCTGGTCCCGCATGTCAGGCGCTCGGCGCGGTTGGTCCTCACGATCTACGCGGGCTATGCGGTCGTGGGATCGCTCGCGCTACGTGCCGCCGGTATGTCGTGGTTCGACGCAGTGAATCACGCCTTCTGCGCCGTCTCCACCGGCGGCTTCTCGACCCGCGCCGCGAGCCTCGGCTACTGGAACTCGCCGTGGATCGAAGCGATCACCATCATCTTCATGCTGCTTGGCTCGACGAACTTCCAGATCAGCTACCTCCTGCTCCGCGGACGTTTCGGTGCCGTATGGCGGAACGGAGAGGTACAAACGGTTACCCTGCTGTCGGCTCTCGCCATTCCGCTCGTCGTCGTCTTCGCAACCGGCGCTCTCTATGTCGGCGTCGGCCAGCAGGTCCGTGTGGCGATCTTCGAGGTCGTAACTGCGATTACCACCACGGGCTTCACCACCTCGGCTGGCGCTGTCTATGAGGGATGGCCTCGCATGGGGATCTTCATCCTGATCTTGCTCATGCTCGTCGGAGGGGGAACGGGTTCCACAGCCGGCGGCATCAAGCAGCTTCGGATTTGCCTCCTCGCGCGGGCCGTTTGGTGGGAAATTCGTCGGCTTTGCCTGCCGCCCCGGACGGTCATCGATACGTCTTTCTGGCGTGGGGACGAACACGTCCCGGCCTCCGATCGGAGCATCGCCCAGGTCGCGAGCTTCGTCGTCGCATACCTGGTCATCTATACGCTGGGCGTGGGCGTGCTGGTTGGATACGACTACGGGCTTCAGGAATCGCTTTTCGAGTACGCCTCGGCGCTAGGCACCGGGGTAATCAGCAAGCCCCTGGATCAAGACCCCCCGCGTCGTCTTTACAGTCAGGGTGAAATATCGGTAGCGTAGTTGTCTGAGGGCGTGGTTAATGATGCATATTAACTGGTGGTGGACGCCGTGGCCAAGGAGAAGGGCAACTACGGCTACAACGCGGTCACCGGCCGGTACGGCGACCTGATCAAGGACGGCGTCATCGATCCGGTCAAGGTGGTCAGGTCCGCGCTTCAGAACGCGGCCTCGGTGGCGGGCCTGATGCTGACCACCGAAGCCATGGTGGCGGACAAGCCGGCCAAGGAAGAGCCCGGAATGATGGGCGGCCACCCGCCGCCCGGCATGGGGGACATGGGAGGCATGGGCTTCTGAGCGTTACGAGCAGCCAGGGCAGCGCGGCCGCTTCCAAGCCGCGCTGCCGATGCCCCCCCGGTTGTTGCCGTCCTGAAACCGGCTGCTACCCGCCGCAAAGGCCGTAGGGCTTGCGGGGGAAGTACTGGCAGTTGTTCGAATCGCAGTCGCTGCAGTCGTAGCAAGCGGAAAGGCAGAATTCCATGCCCGGCGCCCACTGATGGCAGGTCAGCCTGTCATCCTCGCACGTGCCCTCGCTGGTGCAAGGAACGGCGCACAGGACGTCGACGAGGATGGTCCCTTCCGGGCAGCAGGATTCCTCGAAACAGACCGCCGTGCAGTAGCCGTCGACAAAGCCGTAGCCCGACTCGGTGATGCAGGCTGCGTTGGGGCCGATCGCACTGCAGTCCGCGTCCGTCTCGCACGGGTCGCCCACGGCTACCTCGGCCACCTGGCACTCGGGGGCTTCCGCGCAATCGGCATCGTCGCAATCCGCGTCCCCGTCGCCGTCGTTGTCCGAGCCGTCCGAGCAATCGGTCTCGGCATAACAGACCGGATCCGTCAGACAGGAATCGACCTCAACGCCGTCCACGCACTGCATCGCTCCGTTGGCCAGGCAACCGCCGACCTCGCAGCTGGTCGTCTCGGGGAAGTAGTCCTCGTCCACCGCCCCGTCCAGGTCGTCGTCCGCGCCGTTGCAGATGTTCACGCCGTTGGAGTCCCGACCATCCGGGGGCACGCAGAGGCCACCGGGAAGGATGCACCAGCCGCCGTCGCAATCGGCGTCGACCGCGCAGGCGCCAGCCCCGGAACCGTCGTCATCGCAGCCCTCGCCCTCGCAGGAATCGAAACCGGCGCCGCCGTCCTCGGCGTCGCTACCTTTGCCGCCCACGATCACGTCATGACCGTCGTCGCCCGAAAGGTCATCGCTGCCGTTGCCGCCCTCGATCACGTCGTTGCCCTCTCCGCCGTACGCCTCGTCGTCGCCGTTGCCCATCACGATCACGTCGTCGCCCTCGCCCGCGTATACGACGTCGTTACCGTTGCCCGTATCGATCCAGTCGTTCCCCGCACCCGCGTACACGATGTCGCATCCGTTGCCGGCCATGATGACGTCGTCGCCGCCGTAGGCAACGATACAGTCGGGCTTATTAGTTCCCTCGATCACGTCATCGCCTTCCGTGCCCTCGATGATGTTGTAACCCTCGGGACAGGCTTCCACGCCCATGCCCTCGAGCGCCTGCACGCTGCGCAGGTTATCGCCCTGCTCGGCCGATAGACAGCCCAGCGCGAAAAGTGCGATGAGGGCGGTAGAGAATACACTATACAAACCACGGATGGCCTTGTTGGAAAGCATCATTGCTTTCTCTCCCTTCCTGCTAGCCTGTTGGGCAACGTTCATGCGGTAACTTTTCAGAATCGGGGCAACGAAATCGCGTGCTGCAATAATTAGATGATATGGCCGCAACCGCGGTTTTTCAATATAAATCACATATTATAAGCATACTGCTTTTCATTTTGGTATTCCGGCGTGGTTAGATGTACCTGTTATATCCAAAGGTGCTTTCTTAGATCACCACATGCCACTTATCGCGCAAGGTGCGAACGTGTAGGCGAATGCAGACAACCCCGAGCGCCGACTTATCCTTACTATTTCGTATTTTTTAGCGGCTACTCGATGCAAAAAATTCTCGTCCGCTAGCCCATTCCATACGTTGCGGTTGGATTTACAGTGTAAACGGACCAAACCGAGCCCGGATTTTCCAATGCAACTGGATTGCGTCTAAGTTGTACAAAAACCGGTCGCCCAACCTGTTCCAGCCACAACGTATTCCAGTGGTATTGCGTTCCCGAGCGCCCGAAAATGGGTCATCGACCGCGGGCAGCGAGCAGCCGCCGACCGAAAACCGACCGCTCGACCGGCATGTCCGCCCCCGGCCTCGACAGCGGCTGCGATCGCCCCCGCGCCTTTGCCTGGAGGCACAAAACGGCGCTAGTGTTCGCCGGGTGAAGAGCGAGCTCGATATCAGGCAGGACGTACCGCTCGCGCCCCTCTGCTCCCTGGAGCTGGGGGGGGCCGCCCGCTACCTGGTCTCGGCCCCGGACGAGGAATCGGTGAAAAGCGCCCTGCGCTGGGCGGAAAGGGAGCGAATACCGGCGGTGGTGGTGGGCGGGGGCACCAACCTGGTGGTTGCAGACCGGGGATTCGACGGGCTGGTGGTACTTATGCGCCAGCAGGGGACCCGGGTGAAAGCGGAACGAGGTCGCGTTCTGTTGACGGCCATGGCTGGTCAAAAATGGGACACCGTTGTCGAGCAGGCCGGGGTAATCAGCAAGCCCCTGGATCAAGACCCCCCGCGTCGTCTTTACAGTCAGGGTGAAATATCGGTAGCGTAGTTGTCTGAGGGCGTGGTTAATGATGCATATTAACTACGACTCGTCGCCCGAATACTCGATCACCCTTCGTCGCTCGCTTCGGCGCGGAACTCCGGACTGGACGACAACTCTATCGTGGTCGGCAGGGGGCCTTTCACGATTCGCGACAATCTCGCCCAACTCCGTCGCTTCGACGTCCGGGCGCTGGTCACCAAGGACGGCGGCACCCCTTCCGGTATGGACACCAAGCTAAAGGCGGCCGCAATACATGGCTGCCAGACCATCATCGTCAGCAGACCGAAAGACGAAGCCCCTTCCTCATCGACAGTCGCCGACTTAATCGCCTCGATCCTGTTAGCACTTCGAATCCTGTGACAAACCCTGTTACAGCTAGAAATATCAAGGTCGCCATCTGTCGGAAGTCATCGAAAAGACTCGCCAAACGCGACCTGCTCTTGGTGGAGGCGGCGGGAGTCGAACCCCTCTAAACCGAAAACGAAAAGCCCAACAAGCACGCGCCCTTGCGACGTATTACCGCGACATTGTTGGGCAAACTCCCGGCCGATTTGTAGACAGTAGTCAACGCGCGTCCCCGCCAGTACGCTCCAGTTGGGCATTATTTGGGCAACGGGAAGGCCGCTCCGTTCCAAGACGAATCGCAAACAAAACGGGTCGGTTGCGTCACTACGCGGTAGCACCGTTATAGCCCAGACCGGCGGCGCACAGCAGCAGCAAGCGCCGCACGAGTCGCAACCGCGGCTCACCACCGTACCCGCCAGCCAAGCTTCGCCACGCCGTTTGCATCATGTGTCCTAGTCGAGACAGATGTCGATGCCACGCGGCAGTATGTCGAGAGTGAACGAATGACATCTGCCCCACTCGTAGGGGCCGGGGCAGTCCCGGTCGTCCTTGCACACGACGTAGTTATCGAGGTCATGGGTGGCCTCGTTGTACTCGCAGCTCGTCTGGCACGCGACATTCGTCCAGCTCGCATAAATGTTGTGCGAAGGCTCCCCCGGATTGCAGTCCTCGCTGTAACCGCACGACCGTCGCGAGTAGCAGCAAAATTGGCCGGCGGGGCAGTCCTCCGGGCCGTCGCACAAGAGCTGGCCACACGTGCTGTCATCGCACACAGGACACGTGCCTCCATCAGCAATACATAGCTGCCCCTGTTCTTCGCCCGTGCTGTTGACGCAGCAGCGCGACCCTGCCGAGCAAGTCTCCGGGGGCGGATTATACCTGCTCTCGCAATGGATGCCGTCCGGCGGCCCCAGCTCGCGCGGCGTCTCCGGCGGCGGCGTCTGCTCCTCGCTGCCGGCGGACCCGCCGGCTCCGGCAGTCGTTCCAGCACCTCCACCCTGACCCGACGCGGACCCGCCAGCCCCGGCAGTCGTTCCAGCGCTGCCACCTTGACCCGACGCGGACATGCCGGAGCTCCCCGACGCGCCGTCCCCAGCGGCAGCAGAGCCGTCCCCGGCGGCACCAGAGCCGGCCGCACCGTCCGATTGCTCGTTTCCACCGCCCTTGTCGCCGCAGCCCAGTACCAGCCAGGTCGCCAACAAGCAGACGAAGAAGCGCTCATACCTTGAAACCATCGCGTCTCCTCCTCGTGACCCCTGCTAGGTTACGATAATCCCGCAACGACCGTCGTCACAGGACCCTGTGCGGCAATCGCCTTCCTCAAAACAAGCGTCTGAAGAACATTCGTCTACACCTCCCCCGGGAACCGAGATGCAATTCACCCCTCCACAACAGTCGTAGTTGCTCAAACAGCAATTAGGCATTATTTGGGCATCCCTTTCCTAAGCCCCTTAACTAGCAGGTATCGTTATACCTGCATACCCCCTCTATTTGTTCTCCTTCCTCATAGTCGTAAACGATACCGACGCTGTGTCTTGCTCTAGTAATCGCTACGTAAAACTTGCATCGGCTCGTCGGAGCCAGTTCGCTCGCGGGGTCTCTCAGCCACTTCTTAATCGGTTCCGTCGGATATATGAGTACTCGTTCGAAATCTAAACCCTTCGACCTTCCAAAGTTCCATTCGGGATGCCTTGCATTTTTTTCTCTTAATATCGTTGGACTGTACTTCTGTTTGTATTCCTCTACATCCTTTTCTTTTACCAAAAACACTCCTTCATTCTCTTTCCCGCACCCTCGACATCTCTCGCATTCACACGGCTCGCTCCTAGGGTACTGAGGGAACAATTTTGACGACACTCTGCAGATTTGCTCGTTGTTTCTATGCGACCTCTTTAGAGTACTATCGTCGATTTCGCACACGCCTTTTTTACACTCTTCTATAACGAATTCCCCAATTTTCCCATCTTTATACTTTTTGTATTTCTGTGGATGATGGGTAAGATACGTTACCTGTCTTGGATCGCCAACCATCACCACTTCCGACGGTGTTTCGAATATACACTTCAATATCTCCAGCTCCCAACCCGCTAGGTCTTGCACCTCGTCAATCAATATGACCGGATATACCCTCGATATCCTGCCTATCACTTCTCCTTCGGTCTTTCGATTACATTCTATTACGTATTTCGATATCTTATCAGAATAGATTCGTAGATCTTTCGTAAAGTAATACTCATAAATATTCTCTTCCCCCCAATAAACCGGCTTCCCTCTTACCTTAAAGGCCCTGCACCCCGACTGCCTTTCTGTCAGGTGAAAACCAATTCTCTTCTCATCCAGGCCCGCATTCATTACACTTTGGTACGGCCTTACTCCGTGCTTTAGCAGGAATGAAAACCAGGTTTGAATCGTAATGTTTTCCGGTATACATCCTTTGTTTCTTTGAAAAAGTTTACGCCTTATTTCTTCCTCATTAGCCTCCGTATAGGTCGTTATCAATACCCTTTTTCCCCCTGTTTCCAACGCCCTTTCTACTAAGAACGTCGTCTTCCCAGAACCTGCCGCGGCAATTAGTAATCTGTTATTCTTCATGCTTCTATTCCACGGCATCTTTTATGTATTGGGGAAATTCCATTTCTTCGTCGGAGTCAAATATCCTTAGAGCGCACTCAGTTTTATTACCATTCATGTATACAAGAACCTCGTCTTCGCTCTCAAATTCCTCTCCCAGAATATCATTGACTTTCTCCAAGCCATTTGCTTTCAGAAACTTCGGCTCAAGGGTATTGTAATTGAATTCCCTTTTTCGCTTGCCGATTTTCAGACCACCCGAGTCTTCGACTTCGTCGAAGTGTATTTCTATATAACTCTTTTTGTTCTTTCCGAGATACCTCTCGTACTTCCTCTTTAGCGCTTCTACATCGCCATCGTTGTCTGTGACCACAGAAACCGTTGTACAAGTCTTTTCAGCGATTTCTAGAAACCTCAAAAAGGATGTCCCTACCGAAATAACGTCAACTTCGTCATGTATTGGCAACCTATCGTCGTTTCTAACCATGTACGCTTTCTGGACCACCAACTCATCAGAGTCGCCTTCAACGAGAATCGCTTTTTTACATAGAATTAGCCTCAAAGTGTCATAACCGGCGAGTTTTTCGAAATATTCTTTTGTTCCCTCTTCTAAATCATCGATTCTTGTTGTTTTTCTCTTTCCCGTTCTCTTCTCTACGGCCAACAGTATCAGGCTACCTAGACCAAGCTTGTTTGCCACGAAGCTACTATGTGTCGATACGATAATCTGTTTGTCTCCATGCACGCCTTTTATGTGTTGAATAAGGTGATTCAATTTGGAATGCGTTAGATGATTCTCGGGTTCTTCGAATAGTATTACGTTTGCTTCTTTTGATTTTTTATGACGGAAAGATAGTTTGGTCTTTACCAAGCACTGCTCGCCTCTTCCTACGAAATGAAAAGGTACATCGTCCAAGTATGTAGTAAGACTTGTTTCCCAAGCGTTTTTAGTAGACACGTCTACGGATAACTCCACCTTCTTGTCCGATATGTTGTCTTTGTTTATTTCTCTATTTACCTCTACTATTACGTCCCTTTTCATGAAGTCATCCTTCATCTTTCTGTGCGCCTGAGAAATCCTTACCTTGTGTTCATCGGAAAGAAATTCACGGACTATCTGCGAAATATAAACATCGGAGCCGCTCTGGTAACGACTACTCGAAGAGTCAATGAGAACCGACTTGAGAGGTATAGTTCTCGGAGTAATTCCTTCTTCACGCGCAAATGACTTCCATGAAAAATCGTAGTACTCGATCGGCAAAGAATCCACGTCTTCTCCGCATTCCAATAAGGAATTGTATTCGTCCAAGTATCTATCGTTAAATTGAATAAGAAATTGGATTCCGCACGCCTTCTTTTTTCTTTCGCTGTTCCCGTTTCCCTCAAAGACGGCCCTTAGCGACTCATCTTCGATATCAAAGAAAAGCTCTATTCTAACGAGCGGAGGAGGCAGACGTTCCTCGCCTTTTAGACTAGCCAAGTATCTCTTTACCACGCTGCTATTGAAAAGCGATTGAGTAAGTTCGTTCTTTAGGTACCTTCCATGCAACCACCCTCTTAGGGACAAATGTATCGCTTCTAGAATCGTGGATTTTCCGGCCTCATTGTCCCCCACCAATATATTAAGGCCCTTATTAAGCGACAACTGAAATTCACCGTCGAAACACTTGAAATTTACGATTTTGATTTTCTCTATGTGCATGGCTTAGGCGCTTTCGTTAGAAGGACGAAACTCTTTCTAGCAGTTCGTAGATATTATAACGGCGAATGGGAGGCAAACAATAGGGCGAAAACTGGCGAAAAGATGGGCAAACGAGTTCTCGCAATCCTAGACGTGCAGCGAGTCGGCAGCGGCTATCATGCGCGGCTTGTTTGATGAGTCGCTCGCTATACAACTGAGTAATGGAATTCGAGAATTACGAAAGAGGACTACGTTAAGAAAAGTAAAACGACTTCGTAAAGGCCATCTACATTGCTTCAAATAGAAGCGTAGGTCTTAGTCAGTTTCTTTTCGAAATCTTCTTGTTGACGCTTTCGCTCTCCGGCGGCAAGGCTTACGGTCCATTCGGCGTATAGAGCGCGCACGGTTTGAGGGGGCTGGCGGACTGCGATAACTATGTCGTTAAGGTCGAACCCCTCCTCCAGGAGCTCGAATACGCGAGCGGCTACGTCGCCTTCGTCCTCCCGTTTTACGCGGCGTTTCTTCGAGCGGGATTGTGCGACCCTTGCGACTTCAGCGGCGCTGAAGGTCCATACTCCCTTCTCGTTCTTCTCCGGGTGAAGGGCGCTCCCTTCGAGGCGGCGGACTGTTGCCACGCTTACGCGCAGCCTGTCAGCCACCTGCTTACGAGTTATGCGCGGTCCCTTGTCGGGCTCCTGTTTGAAAATGGCAGCTTCATCCATACTTTTTAGCTTACGAAAAAGGTGATTGAGTGCAAAGGCATATCCAGGGGCAAGCTAGAAGGCAATCATGCGGCAGGCTAGCGTTCAGCCGCAATTCGCCGTCCGCGATCTCCCAGGAATCCGAAGAAAACTTTTCTGTCGCAAGTAGAGTTGTCCACAAGAGTCCACAACCGTCTCAAAGTTCGATTTTCGGCGCTCTACTCTTGCGCGGGCGCCGGTTTTGATACTTCATACTCTTGAAGCCGCTAGTAGCCGTGAGGGCAATATGGGCAAGAAAAGCCAAAGAGTCGAAGCGGTGGGGGGTCTAGGACGGGTTGACCCGACTCAACGATTTAGGCTCGCCGATAAGATGAGCGAGCTCGGGATTTACTCTGGACAACTAAATCCGTTAACAGACGAAGCTTTCGATATTCGCGGACATCCGATTTCGAAAGAAGTCTGGCTATCGGAGAATGAGAAGCTCGCGAGAGCCTATATTCGCAGGAACCCCCGACGGCCGGAGTCTATACGGCTACGAATCCTATTGGCCCGGTTGATTCCGAGATGCCGTCCCCGTTTGGTCTTCAGGGCGATTCTTCATAGGACGTTTCGAAGGCAACGAACTCCGCGAAGGCGTAGCGGAACGTCGTCGCGCGGCTCTCCGTCGTCGGATGGCGCCGACCCTGACGGAGAGCCGCCAGGAGACCACAAGAGGGGGGCTGGGGCGGAGTTCCAGAGAAGCGCGCTTGCGCGCTGCGGCTTCATATTCGAAGCGTCGCGTTCTACGAGGCGAATACCGGTTTTTTGCTCGGAGGCCGCCTACGTACCGCACGCCTTCTTAGATTGCCCGAATCGGCACACGGAGGCTCCACAAGGCGGAGGTGCGCCGTGAAGTCCGACAACGGACGGAGAGACTTCCGCGCAGCCGACGGGGGGTTAACACTACTGTGTTAGGTCGGCGGTCGGCAAGTGATCGAAATTCCTGCGATGTTTTTCCGGGGCGTACGGGTCAGCGAGGTATAGATGGCGTACGCGAGCAAGAGGAGAACCTCGCGGTGGCCGGTTGACGTGGTGGCAGAACGGACAACGAGGCAGCCAAGCGGCGATCGTTTGGGCGATGGCGCGACGCACGGTTATAAAGGAATCGACAAAATGGCGTTCAGGACGCGAGCATGTACGCGACGTCTCGATACGCTGTTCGGTCCGTAGGGGGAAAAAGCCGAGCTTGCTCGGCAACGATGAATGCGTAACAGGATAGTGCCACCGATAAATGGTGGTGCCATCCGCGATAACGGCGCCCCTCGAAATGATCGAGACCGAGCTGTCCCTTGAGGTCTTCGTATGCGCGTTCGGTTCGCCAGCGTTGTTTTATCTGGCGGACGAGGCGCTTCGTGGTGAAGAAGCTCGGGGCGGTGATGAAGTAGTATTTATTCGGCTTCGGTTCACCATTCTCCCATTCCATCAGACTTCGCCGCTCGGCAGAATTGACCCGCGTTTGCTTGCCTGAAGCGATCCGGACCGGTTACGGAATCCCGATCAGCATTTAGCGCGAAGTCGAGGGAGTGCACCCAATTGGCGATCGGTTCCGAAGATCCGTACCGGGGATCTTGGATCGTCTGGCCAGGTGGACTGTAGCGCGACTGCGGCCGGTTGTCGGCGGCGCTACCCCTGGGGCTCGCGTAGAGAGGGGCCTTCGATGCGCACGGTGTGGCACTGATGGCGCAGGCGGCTCAGCAGCGCTTCACACAGCGCCTTGTTGCCGAGGAAGTTGTGCCATTCGTCGTACTCGAGATTGGTGGTGATGACGGTGGACTTGCGGCGGTACCTCTCCTCCATGAGTTTGAAGAAGATATTTGTCTGTTCCGGCTTGAGGTTCAAATATCCCATCTCGTCGATGACGAGCAGGTCCACGCGGATCAGCCGGTCGAGCAGCCTTCGCGACGAGCGGTCGGCCAGCGAGGCGTACATCTCGTCGAAGAGATCCTGCGCTTTGATGAAGAGCCCGCGATAGCCGTTCTGCAGGGCCTTGAGCAAGAGTCCCGACGCCATACCGGTCTTGCCGACACCGGTTGGTCCGATGAAAACGATGTTCTCGGATCGACCGATAAACTCCAACTCGGCAAAGCCCTGTATCTGCCGCCGCTTGATGCCCGGCTGTTTCTTGAAGGGGAAGGACTCCAGCGACCACTGCTCGGGGATGCCCGATTGCTTGATGCGCCAGCTCAGAGCGGTTTCCTGCCGGTGGTGCCATTGGGCGCGAAGCAGCCGGGCGAGAAACTCGGAATAGGATAGCTGGCGCTTTTCGGCGTTTTGCAACTCCTCGTCCAGGATCTGCAGGATGCGCTTCAGGTGCAGCGACTTGAGCAACTGCTCGAGGTCATCATTCATCGTCGTCCTCGTCGTGCTCGGCCGGATCGGCTAACTGGGGCAATCCGGATCCGCCCGGCGGCGAATACCGGATCGAGCTCCACTACTTCGGGCCCTGCGGCGACCACGGGCCCACCCGGACCACCATCTCCATCGCCGTGGGCGGCCGGGTGGTGGGAAGCTTCCACTACGACCTCGAGCCCGAGCAGCGGAAGGAGGTCGCCTCGTTCACCCTGCCCGAAAACCCTTAGGGGCTACGAAGTGCGAAAAGGTACGGAATGGTAGGCCATGACCGTAGATGACGAGCTATTCGGTGGACTCGACGAGATCACCATCCTGATCATCGGAGAAGGTCCTTCGGTGCAGCCGGTCTTCGAGCAGCTCGAGGAGCGAGGCGTGGACGTAGTCAGCGCCACCGGAGGACAGGCGAACGCGGCGGTCACCGCCGTGGCCCCGGACCTGGTGGTGCTGATGGGCGACGCGGCCCAGGCCGGCGGGCGGGCGGTGCTGGACAAGCTAGCCGAGCAGGAGGCCACGGCTGTAGCGCCGGTGGCGGTGGTGGGACGCGGACCGGTCTCGCGGGGCAAGTTCAAGCACGGAACGGTGGCCGGCTTCTCGGAAAAGCTCAAGGCCGAGAAGCTGGTTGCACGCCTGATCCACCTGGCCCGGGAGGTTCCGGAGCGCGACGGATCGGTCAAGGGCGAGGTCACCGCGGAGTCGTTCGAGCAGCTGGTGGACGAGCTGTCCGAGGAGCGCCGCAGCGGGACGCTCGAGGTGAAGACCGGTCAACCGGACCGGCCGCAGGCCCGGGTGGTGCTGAAGGCGGGCGAGCCGATCAGCGAGAAGCGAAAGCCCTTCGTGGATCGGGTCAAGCCGCTGATAGCGAAGACGGGCAAGCCGGCGCCCTTCGCCTTCCGACAGAGCGCGGCCGGCTCGGACTCCATCCACCCGCCGCCGCCCGGACCCGGCGCCGAGCCCGGAGTGCTGCAGGGGCGCCGCCTGCTGGTGGTGGATGCGGAGCGGAAACGGGCGGAGCGGTTGGCCGCCGCGCTCGGAACCCGGGGTGCGACCGCGCTCGTCTGCGCCGAGGTCTCGGACCTGCGGATGATACGGGCGCTGGACCCGGAGGTACTGCTGGTCGATCCCGCCGATCTGGAGGGCGCTTGCGGCGCACTGATGGACGGGCTACGCGATGACAATCGCACGCGCTGGGCGGCTACCCTGCTGGCGCCGCGCGCCGATCTCTGGCCCGGCGGAGCGGGTGAGCCCCGGCTCGACGTCGTAGCGACGAAGGTGGCGGCTCTGGTCAAGCCCGCCACGCGTTTGCTGGAGCGGGTGCGGGACTGGAAACGATTCGACACGCGGCTGGAGATGCTGGGAGCGGGCCGGCTGTTGCGCCTTCTGGCCGGAGCGGGCAACACCCTGCACGTCGCGATACACCATCCGCGCGTCAAGATCGATCTGGAGATCGACCGGGGTATGGTCTGCGGAGCCTCCGGCCAGGCCACGGGACAAGACCAACCGCTGCTGGGATCGGCGGCCCTGTCCGCCTTGATGGTCATCGGCTCGGGCCGCGTGAGGATAGAGGCCAGGGAACACGTAGGGCTCGACAACCTGAAGGCCCCCGTCGAGGCCGCGCTGTCCCTGGCCGACAGCGAGCAGCCGCCCATCGTCCCCTCGATCTCGCCGGGCGCGAGCTCGAACGACGAGCCCGAGCCGGTGAAGATACCGGAAACGGCCGCCCTACCCCGGGCCGGGATCGCGGCGGCGTCCGGAGGCGAGGCTCAAACCGCGCTTCCGCTTCCGAATCCGCCGAAGTTGCCGAGAACGGCGACCCTGCTGGGAATGCCGCAACCCTTACCCGCCGGGCCGCCGCTCGGAGCCGCGGCCGACGACGCGCTCTGCCCTGAGGCGCTGTTCGGCGATACGGAAAGCGAATCGGCGGTGACCGCCATTGCCCTCTCGGAGACGGGCGCCGCCCCGTCCACGCCACCCATGGACGCGGCCGAGCTCCTGGTGGAGACCGATGCTTCGGTTCATGTACCGATCTCGCGAGGGCCGCCCCCTCTACCCCGGACCGAGGGGAGGTGGAAGGCAATCGCTCCTCTGCTCTCGGGCCTGGCCGAGCGGTTGGCCGCGCTCGGCTCCCGGTTGCCGAACCGCACCGCCCTCTCCAACCTGAACCTGGGCGCACGGCTGGCCGCGCTCGGCTCTCGGTTGCCGAACCGCGCCGCCCTCTTTAACCTACGCGATCGGCTGATCGCGCTCGGCTCCCGGCGGCGGGGCCCCGTCCTGCTCGCGGTAGCGGCGGCGGTTTTCGTATTGGTGGCCGCCCCGGGGATCTGGCTGCTGAGCGGCGACGACGACGCGAAGAAGAGCGCGGCCGAAGCGCAGGGCGAGGGCGATACGGCAGGGGATGCGACCGGCGGTATGGCGATTGCCGAAGCCCCCCCCGGACCGGTAACGGCGGCCAAATCGGGTCGCATGCGGGCCGAGTCGGGACGGGCGAGTGGAAAAACCGGCGACGAGGAAAGCGGGAACAGGGCGGTCGACGAGGCGGCCGAAGAGGAGCCGGAGGAAGCCGAGAACGACTACCAGGCCGCGAGCGAGCTTTCCGGGAGCAATGGATCGCAGGACCACGACAGCGCCTCCGATGAGGACAAGCAGAGACGGATCGCCGAGGCCAGGACCCTGGTACGGCAGGCCACTCGCTACAGGAGACGCAACCGTCTGGGCATGGCCGAGGCCTATTACCTGAAGGCGCTCTCGATCTGGCCCAGGTATCCCCGAGCCGTGTCCGGCGTGGTTCGCGTTCACCTGCAACGGCGAGACGGCGACGAGGCCCTGCGCTGGGCCCGGAAGTTGGTGGCCATGCAGCCCAGACGTTCCAACAACCAGCTGCTACTGGGCGACGCCTACAAGCTGCGCGGATACCTTAAGCGGGCCGAGCGGGCCTGGCACCGGTCGGCGGCCTACGGCAACCGAACGGCGCGGCAACGCCTGCGCGAGGCCGAGTAGGGCCGCTCACTGCTCCTTCACGCAGGCGGCCAGTTGGGGCTCGCCCGGATCGAGCGCACCGTCCCCGTCTCCGTCGCGGTAGAGCTCCAACGCGCACTCCACGTTGGCCTCGAACGCCTCCAGCAGCACGGGGTTGCTCATGGCGTCGATGCGGATGGAACCCTCCGGCGAAAGCGCGGCCGATTCCAGATCCACCCCGTCCATCCATACGGATACATCGAAGAAAAGCAGCAGCCCCTCTCCATCGGCGGCCAGGTCGAAGTCGCCATCGATCCCGCCGAGCTCCAGCTCGTCCTGTTCGGGATAGGCCAGGGTGAAGCCGACGCCGTCGCCGCGCTCCCCCTCGACCACGATGCTGTGGTCGGCGAGCAGGGCCGGCGCCCCGTCCGGAAGCTCCCGGGTGGTCTTTTCCAGCCGTACGACCAGCCCGCAGTAGGTATCCGCGTCGAGCTCGAGCTCGATGCGGGTGTCGGGATCTGCCAGATCGGCGACCAGCAGGGAGGGACCCGGGGGGAGGTCGAGCTCTTCGATCTGCTCGCACTCGCCTACGCCGCGGAAGTCGAAGGCTCCGAAGGAGATCCAGGCCCGTTGCACCACGCTGCCTCCCTCGCCCGGGCCCACCGATACCCGACTCGGATCGGTGGAGTAGACCTGCAGCGCGATCGGGGTCGACAGGGCGGGATTGCCGGTCTCCGTGCCGCCGGCACAACCGCAAACCGTAACCGCGAGGAGACCACATACTGCGAGGAGGGATCTCATTTGCCGCGCTTTTTATCAGGATCGGCGGAAAGGGGGAAGAGCTGCAGGTTGAGCTGAACCACCTGCTTGCCCTCGGCTTCGGCCAGCGCCACCTCCATCAGCTCGCGGCGAAAGCGCTGTATCCGCCTCTTCATACGCTGTATCCCCCCCTGGCTCACCAACAGGGTTACCGAGGAGATATCGCGCTGATCGGAGGGGACCAGATCGATGGAGGCGGCCGCGCGCAGCATCATGGTACGGTGGTAGTCGGCGATGTGAACCGCCCTCGCTTCCGGGCCGGTGGAGAGCAGCGGTTCGCTCTGTACGACGCAGCCCCGTTCGTCGGTTTTCAGCAGCCCGAGTTGAAAGAGGATATTCAGCGCCTGCTCCGCCTCCGCGGTCCGTATGGGGGGGCAGAGCCGCGATGCGATCCAGCGGGGCTCGGCGCGGAAATCGTTCCTCCCGGCCAACTCGCGGATAGCCGGGATGTACCAGCGGGAGTGGTAGGCCGCCTCGGCCAGGTCGAGCTTACGCGTCTTGCGGTAGGTCTTGAACCCGGTCAGCTTGGCATAGGCCCGGCTCTTCTCCTCGCTGCTGTTCGCCTGATTGAAGGAGACCAACTGTACGAAGTACTCCGAAGCCTCGCCCTGAAGCCCGCAGGCCTTTGCGAAGCGCTCCGCCGTATCCGGCGTTAGGTTGCGGTCCGACTCCATCACCCGCTTGAGATGGTTGGGGGAAGCGAGCTTCGCCCTGCGCGAAAACGCGCGAAAGGAGAAGCCGCGTTTCGCCTGCTTCGCGCGCGCGTAGAAGTCGCGCAGAAAGGCGCGGTAGTCCATGTACTCGAACACGTCGATGCGATCGTCGGCCGGCATCGTCACTCCCAATTGTATCCTATGGCCGATTTCGGGCAACGAGTCGTTCGCGCGAAAACCGGTAGTTATCGGCACTTTCGTATCCTGATGGATACGGATTCCGTCGCTGGGGCATGGAAAAAGCCCCCGGCAGATGAAACAGTTAGGGGCGAGCCGGACGGCGCGGTCGCGGAGATCGAGGCGTCCGACGAGCACGACACCGATGACGACGATGACCTGGATGACGACGAGGCAGACGAGGACCGGACGACGATCGAAGGGGAGGAGAGCGATGACACGCCTTGTGACTTTGATAATCGTATGTGTCTGCATGGGAGCGGGCTGCGCCGAGGAGACGGGTACCGCGGAGACGGGAAGCGACGCGGGGGACGGGGCCGGCGGCAGCGGCGGCGCCAGCACGGGCGAGGCCGGCGGAGCGGGCGACCAAGCCGGTAGCGGAGGGACAGGTGGCGAGGTCGCGGGCAGCGGCGGAGCCGGCGGGTCGGAGGCGGGCAGCGGAGGCGTTGCCGGTAGCGCGCTTGCTGGCTTCGGAGGCTTCGGCGGGTTCGCCGGCCTGGGCGGCTTCGGCGGGCTCGGCGGTTTTGGCGGCTCGGCGGCCGGGAGCAGCGCCGCGGGCAGCGGGGGAACCGCCGGAGGTGACGCGGGCAGCGGGGGAACCGCGGGAAGCGGCGGCGCGGCAGGCAGCGGAGGAACCACCGCCTGTACGGGAACCTGCGCCTGCAATACCGGCCAGAGCTGCGAATTCGAGTGCGATGCGGGGTGCGCCAAAATCGAGTGTTTGGGGGCCACCTGTAGCGCGGACTGCACGGCTGGAAGTTGCGAGCTGGATGCCGACAACTCTGCAGTGGCAACCTACGAATGCGCGGGCGGCGGCTGCACGTTCGACTGCGACGGCGCCTCCACCTGCAACATCAGCTGCGCGGGCGGCGGCTGCGACATCGCCTGCGACGGCGGATCGACCTGCAACATCACCTGCGCCGGGGGCGGTTGCACTTACGACTGCGCCAGCGGCACCTGCACCGGGATCTGATCCCGCGCAAGGCGGGCGCCCGGAAACTCCGTCGCGGCGGCGGGCCGGGCGCCCGAGCCGGAATCGATCCGCCCGCCTCTGACTATGCAAATCACGAACATCGTGTGTACAACTACTTGGACTTGGAGTATGCTTTCGTCGTTACGCGGCGTGTTCGGACGGCGCGTGTTGTTTCCCGAAAACGAGGCACTGCGCGCGTATTACAGATTATTCGTTTTTTCTTCCATCCGTCCGCTGCTATCCGGCAAGGAGTGGAACCATGAAGAGGCTACTCGGATCACTTACCGTCGCGCTCGTCGTTCTGGCATGGGGATGCAGCGGTACCGATGAAACGGGGAACGGCGGGCCGGGCGGGGGGGCGAGCGGCGCTTCCGGCTACAGCGGAGCGGCCGGGTATGCCGGTTACGGAGGCTACCCGGGCGCGGGTACAGGGGGCACGGCTGGCAGCGCCGGAGCGCCCCCGATCCTGAAACCGGACGAGTGCGACGGAGAGGACTTCTACCCCGAGCCCAAACGGGTGGCGGTCATGCTTCTGCTCGATATGTCCATGTCCATGACGCAGGAAATGGGCGACAAGACCAAGTGGGACGTGGCCCGGGAGGCGATCACCGGAATTCTGACCGACCCGGCGTACACGAGCCTGGGCATCCATTTCGGCTTCGATTACTTCCCGGATACCTCCGTGGTCATGAGCGCGACGACCGGCAGGCCGGTCTACGGATGCGGTGTGGACGATCCGGTGGCCGTGGACGTGGCCACCGGTAGCGAGCCGTTGATCATCGACTGGTTGAATGCGGCCGAGCCGGCCGGAGCCACGCCGTTGTACTGCGCGCTGAACAAGTTCATCGATCCCACCTATGCGCCGGGGTTTGCGGGCGTGCAGATGGAGAAGTACCTGGTGCTGATCTCGGACGGCGCGGATGCCTGCGGCGTGGGCTGCGACCAGGTGGATTGGGCTACGGTCCCGCAGCTGGAGGACGTCACCAGCCGGCTCAATACCGAGGTGGGCCTGGATACCGGCGGCTGGGCCATCCGCACCATCGCCATCGGCTTCGGCAACGCCATCGCGCCGGACGAGCTCGACGCCATCTCCCGGGCGGGCGGGGTGTTCGAGGAGCACGTCGACGCCGTCGATCCGGCGGCGCTCAGCCAGGCCTTCAAGACCATCGCCAACACGGTGGTGAGCTGCGTCTGGGATCTGAAGGATCCCAACGCCATCTCCGACCCGGACAAGATCAACTTCTACCTGGACGGCGGCGAGGCCATTCCCTTTCTCTATCCCCGGGAGCGCTGCGCCACCGAGAGCGGCTGGATCTACACCGACGACACCCGCAAGACCATGGAGTTCTGTAACGACGCCTGCGCCGCGGTTCGCGGGGGCACCCGGACCATATCCGCCCGCTTCGGCTGCGACTCGCTGGGGTAGCCCCCCCTTCGTGTCGGCACCTGGTTTTCCGGGGGCGAGGCTGGTTCTTCGCGCAGCCCCTCCCCCGGAAAATCAGGTAGCCCATTAAACCCGCAACCGCCCCCACCAGCGGCCGATAAGGGGGGCGTGCACCCTGCTACCAGAACCCCCGCCCCCCCGCTGCTCGCCTTCCTGCTCGCCGCCTGCGCCCCCTGCGCCAGCCCGGATCCGAATGTGGAGCTGCAGGAAACCGGGGTAATCAGCAAGCCCCTGGATCAAGACCCCCCGCGTCGTCTTTACAGTCAGGGTGAAATATCGGTAGCGTAGTTGTCTGAGGGCGTGGTTAATGATGCATATTAACTCTATCTTCATCCTGTACGAATGAAGTGATCGATACGGGCGCCGAACAAGGCCCGCAACAAGTAGTAGTAGGTTTAGCGCTGAGCGATGGTCCGAATCAATCGCCGGAAGAAGCTATTGAGGAGGATTTGGCCCTTACCGCAGAAGCAAGGGGATGGACGATCGAAGAGGCGAGGTCTAGCCGTGAGGCGGCCGACGCCGTTGGGCGCGTCGCAGCAAAATTGGCTGCTGAACGTCCTGAGGTATTTGTTGGCTCAGTGGTTTCAGATGATCCGCTCGGAAGTCCTATGCTCCTGGTGAAGGGCCTCGCTGACCAATTCGTATTTGACCTCATAGCCAAAGAGGAGGTTAAGATTAACGTCCTCGATCGCCAGCCGTTTTCTTTCTCGGAGCTTCAGGAACGCAAATCAAAAGTCCATCGAGCACTTCAGTCTGCTGGATATAACGACCTCGCTACGTCGGCCGGCATTCAGAATGCCGGGGCCGTTCGGGTCGTAGTATCGAAGCATCCGAACCTGCCCTCGAGTGAATCCAGCATTTTAGCCTTTCTACCTGAAGAAGTGCGCGATAGCACAGACGTCTTCGTCAGTGAGGGGCCCGTTGCCGTCAATGAGAGCAACAGGGCGTTTGGCGGAATGCGCGTAGCAGATGGAGGTTGGGATGAATGCACTAGCGGATGGTCGCTCGAGGTATATACTTGGGGGGCGGCGTTGCCATACTTCGTAACAACCGCTGCGCACTGTGAAGGTATAGATGGCATTCGGCAGCCTGGGGTCGGTATCCACAGTTTCCCGTTTTATTCTGAGTATCTAAGTTACTTCGGAGATGTCGAGATACATACCACTAACGTAGATATTAAGCCTTGGTTTTACGGTTCGGACACCGAAATACGAACCGTACTTTCTTGGGAGCCGTTCCCAGATATCAGCGTCGGAGAGACGATTTGCTTCTATAGTCGAGTGCAGGGCCATCGGGACTGTAGTGCAAGAGTTCAGAATATTTGGATGTATTGTGGCAACAGTGTGAACATGACGGTAATGGATACGCATATCACAACGGGTGGAGATAGCGGCGGTGGATGGTTTTGGGCCAACAAGGCGTACGGGTCGCACGGTGGCTATTGCGACGGGCGCAGCAGTTTTATGTCTGTTGATTTCATCGATGAGGCCTTAAATCCAACTCTTCCGCCGGGGTTTTTCGTCCGTCTTTACTTGGCTAATTAAGGATACCCCAGACAAGGATACTCAGAAGATGGGACAACAGTAGACTTCGGCGACGGTACAAAAATAGGTGACTTACGTCGAAGATTAATCTGGGCGGAAGCGAGTAAGTAAGGGCCGACGTCAAAACCTCATGAGCCACCGGTGCGGTCGTGATCTAAAACGGGGACGAACCGTAAAAATATCACGAGGACACCGTAGGGATTCCGGGCGCCTGCAGGGCCGATTATGCCGCCGGGTCTACTTCGCCTATTGCGAGGCCTACCGCGTGCTGCATCAAGAAGAATAGTCGGAGGCATAGTCTCCCGGCTCCGAACGGGACGCCAGTGGCAGGAGGCTCTAGGGCACCCAGCTTCCGGTCCTAACTGCTATCGCCGTTTTCAAGAATGGGCTGAAATGGGCTTATTCGAAGACGTATTCACAAGGCGCGTAAAAAATTGCGAAGAATTTCGAAATATCGGCCGGAAATACGCATGCTCGAAGGCGCCACTACAAAGGCTACCAGAGAGGGCGACACGTAGAAGAGCCCCAAGGAGTGCGGCAAATTGAGGGCGAAAAGGCATACTCCCCCCGACGGCCGTGGTGTACCGACCGCCGTAATCGACGGGAACATTGGCGACAAATGTATAGTAGGCGAAGCCTTGGACGCGGCAGTGCTTCGGGCGCCCCGAGAACCGCGCCGTCCCGAACACGTCCGCCTTGATAAGGACTATGACTACGAAGAGGCGAGGAGGCCGTTCGAAGACGACAAATTACAACGCGTTCCCGACGACGCGGCGCAAAAACCCTTTAGGGCCGTGTGAATGAAAAACGGTTCCGTTGGGTTGTTGAGCGTACTAACTCCTGGTACAATAGGTTACGTGCCCTCCTCATTCGAGGGGAACAAGAGAATTCTAGCCATTGCGCTTTCGGTTATCTTGCCTGTGGAACCATTGCTTTACAGTAGACGACGTTTCGAGATCGGCCCTATGGGCAAATCGAAGGAAGGAGGTAATTGCGATGAAATACGTACGGATAGCGGGGCTGTTAGTTTGTGTGATCGTTCTAGGTGGATGCGGCGCAGACGAAATAGCGTCGGGCGATGCTCAGGTGAAAGAAACAGGTGCGCAGCCAAGAGACGTAGAGGGAGAGTCTCTACCGATGAACACGCAAACGAATGATTCTGGAAAAGCGGGGGAATCTGAGGTCGAGGCATTGCAGATAGAGGGCGCTTGGGTTTTCCATTACACGTCCGTAGGCTACGGCGAGGCCCTACTCGCCGGAACGGCCGAAATAGTGGGCGATTGCCTCGTGGTAGATGGCACTATCGTGATTTGGCACTCAAGCCGTCTTGACGACGCTAGAGCCCTTATCTCTGCCGTTCAAGCTGGCGAGAAGCCCAAGGTACAAGTAGGTGGTGGCGCGTTCCCGCTAACGGACCAAGACAGGGCTACGGTTGTTAAGCATTGCTCGGCGGCTTCTGTATGGTTCGGAAACGAAGAGAAGGCTGTGATTCTTTAATAAATTGTTTGGATGGGATAAATCGGCTAGCGGCTGGCTGCGTACACTACGCCGCCGATATCCTTTGCCGCAGGGGCCGCCCGCCATGGAAATAATGATTTTCCGGGCAATCCGGAACACGAAGTCCCGTTGAAGTCCCGGATGGCCGAATTCGCCAACAATATCATGCGGCCCACCGCGGCCTTCTAAGCCGACGGTCACAGGTTCGAATCCTGTCGGGCGTGCCGTTTGATTCCGGGGGGTTGGCGTTTTCCGTTTGAAGAACGTAACCGGAATTTAAGGCCAATTTAAGGCCAATCTCGCTACCGCCCGTCGCGGCGCTCACCGCGGTCTCGTCGACCCGCCTTCGCCGACGGCCCGAGGAAGACGAAATTACCCGCCTACGACCTCCATATCGCCTGTTTACGACCGCCCCGCGGCTGACGGGAGCAGCAGTTACCCCTGTTGTTTCCGCCGCCGCTTTGTGAAGCGCTTCCGGTGACAGGTGCGCGTAGCGCTGGGTCACCGTGATTGAAGAGTGCCCCAGGAACGCCCTCACCTCTTCCATCGACCACACTCGCCCCCAACTCCCCATAATTAGATGGCTCGCGAAGGTATGGCGCAGTTCATGGAAATCCACGTCGCGCTCGATACCCGCCCGCGACTTGTGCCCGGGAGTAATTTTAAGCTCCCCCTTTCTGCGATACTTCTTATCGCTCCAACCGGCCACATCGTCCTTTCGGCGCTGCCTGCCGTCGGCGCGGGGAAATACCCAGCCTTCTCGCGACGCCGGCGCCACCTTCAACCACTCCTTAAACGCTTGAATAGCACGAGGCAGCAAAGGAACTCGGAGGATCTTTCCGGACTTCGTGGGCCCTTTATTCGATCGTCGAACCACCAGATGGGGTCTATCACCGTCAAGAACAACATCGTCGCGCTTAAGCCCCCAAAGCTCCCCTTTCCGTAGTCCGGTAAAAACCGCGATAGCGAAAATCGAACGCGACGAAAACGGAATACTCTCACAATTAATCAGAGCTTCTATCTCCTTGGTATCGAGATAGGTCCGTTCCTCATCTTTCTCTATTACCCTTGGAACGGACGGAACCTTCACCCCCGTCAAGGGATTGGATTCGATAAGCTCATCCTCCACGGCCGCGTTAAAGCACGCCGAAAGTAGGTTCCGGATGTGAACCACCGTACCCCTGGAGAGCGTCTTCGACGATTTCCGTCTCTTCGTTCCGTCACGCGTCCGCTTTGTACGGGTTATCTTCTTATTCAACAGCGAACGAACCCACGATCGCAGATCCGCGGCCCTTATACTCCCCAAGGTTTCGTCGATGAACGGGGCGTCTTCGATATGCGCCTTCCACCTCGAGCGTTCCTTATCTACGCCGCGATGGCTTCCGTCCTTTTCGCGCCGATCCAACCAGCTCTCGCCATAGCTCCGAAGCGTCGTCCCGCCCGGCGTTACCCACTGGTGTTCCGTGAGTTCCTTGCGAGCCGCGAGGCATATCCGCTCCGCTTCCTCTTGTGTGGAATACGTCCCGAGATTAATTTTCTTTCCGTGTTCGTCGCGGATACGAACCATCCAGTTCTTACCGTTTCGAAAAACGCCCCCGGTCCCGTAATCTCTCTTGCTCATATCTCTACGCTCCCGTTTCTTCTTAATGCACGCTTGGCCGCCGCCCTGTCCATCTCCGTTGGCTGGATTTCGTCTGCCCCTACCGGTTTGGGACCTCTTTTCCCGCGCATCCGTATTTGACGGCCCGATCCCTGCCCCTGTTCATAGGCGCGGGCGATTCTTTCGACGGCCACTACCAGACGCTCGAAGAGCTCTAAAAACATTAGAACCCCCTATTTAACAGGCCGGGAATCCCAGGCATCTGCGACACGCGTCCCTGACGAGAAGACCGTCGCCGTCCACTTCGCGGTTCGGCCACGTAGCCCGGTACTAAAAGCCGTGTCCAAACCTTGAACAACAAACCGTTGGGTTCACCCGTAGTACCGACTCCCGTGGCGATCGCTCCAGCCGGACACTTCGCCCGTTTACAGCGTAGCGCTCCAGAGAGCGGAGCGATGTGGGCAGTTCCAATACGTGGCCGCTCTTTCTGCACCGGCGGCCCTGGACAAAGGGGGCACGGCTCGTCAAGAACTATCGCCCTGAGTTTTCCCTTCGGACCGCGCTTGGTTTTTACCCGCCAACCTGCCGCGTCGATAGCCGCCTTGACGCGCCGAGGTGCAGCATAAATTCCCCGCGAGACATCTGGGGAGGGGCTTGGACGCTGCGGTGTGATCGGCTCTAGCTCATCGAAGTCGCCAAAATCGAAGCGCCGTTCCGGATAGCAGCGGAGTAGCCTCACGTGGCGCGGCCGCTTCGGCAATTTCCAATTATATGTTCCCGGCACTCGAAGTATCTGCGCAACGGAAGTAGTAGCAGGGTCACCTCCCACTGCTGCGGCGACACGGCAGGTAACATCCACGAGAACATCGAAGTTATCGGTCGTCTCGCACTCCCGGAGCAACCAATATGCGTGGAAGCCACCGCCGGAGTCCACGAGCATCGACGGAGCGAGCCCCAATCCCGAGACCCTTTCCAGTGTACGCAGCGCCGCCGACTTGTTCGGATGGCCTTTCCCCTTGCCGCAATCCAGGTCCGCGGAAACAGCGACCAATCCCCCTACGCTAGCAAGGTCGCTACCTCTCGTTTTTCTGGGCTGTACGCCGAGATAGACGTCGACCCCTTGATCGGCTAGCTCCACGGAGCGGGACAAAAAACCTTCCAAGTCCGTCGTCGGGTACCAGTGGCGAATAGGCTGCCAGCTACGATCTAGGGCTCGAAGCTCGAGGAAAAAACCGGTTGGAGCGTAAGCCATGAGGGACTGCAGGAAACGCTTCGCCATGGCCATACGCATTTCCGTCCCCCATATCCCCCAATCCCCCACCGGCACCGAGGGCGAAGTGGGGGACTGGGGGATACGGGGGACGCCCCTCCTCAATTCCCTTGCGCCTGTCATATAACTATTCGAAAACGTCCCGCCGATACTTCCGAAGGGACGATGGCTCCCGCCTCGAGCATCGCAGACCAGGAGCGGCTAAAAGTTTCGGAATCTAGCCCCGTTTTTCCTTTCAATCGCTGAAAGATTTCTCTTTTCGAAAAGGTTCCGCCCATCTCGTCAGCTACGCGGATACAGGCGGCTGATACCCTGTCTTCAACTTCCCGAAGATTTCGAAGTCTGAGTCGGTCAATGAATGCGGTCGCTACCGCGTTCGAGTACTTCACTACCGCCCATGCTGCTGATATATGCTCTCGGCCAATCACGGCGCTGCCGTCGCCTACCGCGAGTAACATGGCAATACGCAGCGCGAGTATATCTGCCCGAGCGACAGCCGCCTCTTCTAATACATTGTCGTATCGAGCGCGGTACTGTAGTTCGTAATGCTCTTCGTGGAGAGCGCGGGCGTCATCAAACAGTTGAAACCGTTTATCCCGTACTGCGCTCAGACATCTGCGGACATCTTCACAGAAGTTTTCGATATCTTCCGCCGGTATCTCCGGTCGAAAGGCGAGAGGCCCTTTGCGGTCTCCGGAAAGCCACAAAATCCTGTTGGCGAATCCATTCATTACGTGTACGCCGGTTAGGTGTTCAAGCAGCCAGTCTTCAGTAGACGCAGCCAGCAAAACACCAGTCGCCCTCGTTATGCGGATTTCCTTTTTTGCGCCGTTGTGTCGGGTAATGTGGACGTGTTCGTCCGCGCAATCGAATAGACGGATCAAGAACTCCAACATGTTTCCGGCTTGGCCTCGTTCGATCTTGCCGAGCAGTCCCGCGAGTTCATGGACAACCAGTAGCGCGCGGCGCCCTGTCTGCGCCGCCGCTAAGCCGCCCTTTTCGCCGGCACGAGAACCATCAGCGAGCGCTTCAGTAAAACCTTCCCCCGACCCGGTTCCCACCACGATTTCCGTCAAGTCGCTGTCAATACCTTCGTCCTGTTCGATCAAACGCCGCGCTACAATGCGAACGGCGTCGTCGATAGCCGTGCTCTTGCGGGCGCGTCCTGTCGTTCCTAGAAGAGCCACGAATACCGTAGCGGTTTGCTGTCCGGATCCCCATCCTAAAAACGCATCGCGCCCTATGAGAAAGGAAAGGACCCCGAGAAGGGCTCCCCAAGAAAATGCATCGGGCGCCTCGCTTGTATGGCCGACAAGATTCCGATACGAACTAAAAAGCTCGCTCTTCCAGGCGCATTCGGGTAGCGATGGTTTTTTATTATCCATCGCGGCCTCGCGTTTCGAATAGACGCCTTGCAAAAGTAATACATCGCCAGATACCACTAGCGTTTACGTTTTTCGAGTTTATGCTACGCTTATTCATGTCGGTGCCTCCTTCACCGGCCGCCCACGCGAGCGTCCCCGATGACCTGTGACTCATCGGGGTTTCGCGTTTCTAGCGCACGGTGTTTTCGGCGCGGCGGAGTTCCTTGTTGTCGTTGGCCCGGTTCGCTATCAGGCATTTTTCTACGAACCGATCTAAATCCTTCCGCCGGACCAGTAGCCTTCGACCCAGTCGATAACCGGGTAGACGGCCCGAGCTGACCCAAAGCCGGACGGAGCTCGTAGGTGCGCGTAACTCCGAGGCGACCTCTTCAACGTACAGAAACTGCAGGTCCATTTTCGTTCCTCCTCAAAGGTTCAAGGTAGCGCGTACCGCGCTGGAAATTTCGCGGGAAAGACAGCAGAAGCGTTTTCCCGCTGTTGCAATCCAATGGTGCTAGAATTCCTGTTGTTCTAGAATTCGGCTGGCTTATTCGGCGTTCCATGAATAAGCAGCGAGACTGTTGGGTCTTTTTGGACGTGGAAGACGACGACGCCTCCCGAAAGCCTACGGGTACCGAGACCGTTATCGAGCGGGTTGAAAAACTCCACCGAATCAGGATTCACGGCCTCGTGAGATTCCTAAAGAGGCGCGGGTTCGATCTTGACAATGACCCCGATCCGCTCGTCCCCCTCCTGCTCACTTCTTCGAAGACGATAACAACAAAAGATCTGTTATCCGAAAGTTTATTGACCGAAGGGAACGAGTGGGAACGTCTTGCCCCCGAAGATAAGAAGACGAGAGCGGCTACTATCGCTTTCTACGAGGCCGCGATTTCCGTAATGCCGCCCGACTTCACTAACATGATCAAGTCCGTCTCGAAGGCGGTAGGTTCTTTAGACGATATCCTAAGGGAAATGGTGCGGCTATATAGACCATTCGAAGAAAGTTTGTCGGATCTGACGGTCTCGAAAGCCGCGGGGGTATTGGCGGGTCGCGTTCGGAAAGATCGGCAAGTTACGAAAGACGATGCCGTGCTGTGGGATCGTAATCGGAGAATGGCAGAGAAGCTTAGGCTTGCGCTCGAACACCTAAGGGTTGCACAGGATTTCCTTTTGGAAGTCGAAAGCGTATCTTTCCATTGCGTACTGAGTGCCGAACAATTGGCTGATATGTATACCACCGAGCATAGAACATTAATAACACGGATGGAGACGGTCTTAAGAAAGGCGGAGTTCACTTGGCGCGAAATAGCGGACATGCTGGACGACATGAGCGGTGAGACTATGAAACGCCGAGCGGACCACGCTAGGGATCGAGTACGTACAAGTGAGGCACCGCGGGAAGACCCCGTCGGGCCTGAGAAATGAGCGGTCGCTCGGCATCTCGGCCTGATTGATACCTTTGGCCGCGTGAGAAATCGCAGGGGAGCGTATTCCGGCCTTCGTATAGGACGGTAGCGGCCCCAAAAGGCGGATATACGCCGCGATGGTTTTCCCGAACGGATATTTTTGTTCGTAGCGGAGGAACCGATGCGTGGAAAGTCGGGCGGGCACGGGGTAAGGTGTCATTGACAGGTGTCATGTGATCGAGACGTGGCTTCGCAGAGGCGCGGAGAAAATCATGGAGGAAAAAGGCCAAATTGAGGGGAAAACGCAGGGACAGGTGTTATTGACACGCACGCAGGCTGCCAGACGGGCAGGCGTAAGCATTTCGAAGATTCGGCGAATGGAAGGAGCGGAGATCGATCCCATTGTCATCGATGGAAAGCATTTCTTTCACATTGAAGACATCGACCGCCATCGCCGGCTTTCTGAAGGCCAGGTTGCCGGACGGGCCTTTAAGATGTTCGAAGAAGGCCTGGGAATAATCGACGTAATAATCGAACTTGAGCAGGCGCCCGAGCTGATAGAGAAGCTGCATGAAACCTGGCGGCGCCTGACATGCTCGATCGTCATAAGAGGCGCGCACGGCTGGAAGAGAGAAGTAAGGGAAGCGTATCCGAAACTTATGCCGTTAACGCCTTACGGGCTTACGCAATGCCTTCATGTCGTTCACGAGGATCCCGAGAACCTAAAACGATGGGGAGAACTTGTGAGGCGCAGCCCGACGGACCGCTAAAACGGTCGCGGAAGAGGTCGCCGACGAGTTTGATATAGGCGGCACGAAAGGCCGAGTTTCCGAGGTGGCACGTCGAGAGGCGAACTGTTCGGCCAAGTGGGCAGAAGGAAGCCACTCAGTCGGCCCGGACGTCACCCTTCGGGGTGTTAATCTGGCCGTCGGCGCGGACAACTGAAGCGGGAGGTGGACGCGGAGGTATAGAATATCGGCCGGATTTCCGCGGTTTTATCGATAGTACGACGTCTAAGGCCCCGCTAAGGCCCTGAATTCCCACCATTTTTGTCAGTTTCTCTGTTATCTTGTCGGTCTCTGCCCAACGAGGTGGGCCGGAACAGGGATGGCGAATTCCGACTAGAGACGGTGGGCTCCGCGGAGGGACGGGATGGACGTCTTCAGGCTTCGTAACAGCGTCGTTGGGGAGTACGGAGACTACGTTCGGAGCTTTCTGACTATCAGGAATCCGGAGATCGAGCGCCGGGTAGCGGAGGCGATGAGGGGCGGCTTTTTATGGCCCGACTCGCTGATACAGCTCAACCTGCGTATTCCGCTGAAGCCGATCACTTCTTCCGGGCCAAGCCGATCACCTTTT
>CAYVFC010000075.1:0-39967 GCA_964450715.1 uncultured Sandaracinaceae bacterium
CCGCCCGCGCCCCCGCCCCGCCCCCCCCCCCCGCGCCGGGCCCGCTGCCCCTGAAGAGTCGAATAACTAGAGGTGATACGGGGCGAACAGTCGCCCCCGCGATTTGACTGCGGTACGCTGCACCCGTGAATCGAAACAGCACTTTACCTGCCGTTCCGCCGCGTGCCATCACGCTGGTGCTAGCGCTGTCGCTGTTCGGGGTCCCCGTACTAGCCGGCGCCCAACAGGTCGAGAAGAGCGGCGAGAGCACCGCGACAACCGAGAGCAAGCCCGCGCCCGAGCCAGGCTCGGAACCCGGGTCGGGCTCGGACCCGGCCGCGCCCGGTTCGAGTGAACCGCTGGCGGCGCCTTCCGCCGCGCCCGTCGACGAGGCGGAGCAGCAAGCGGACGCCGATCCGCCGGCCGACGCGGAAGGCGAGCCGCCCGCGGCTGCGGAACGGCCGAGCGATGCCGCCGAGCCGGGAAACGAAGAGCAGGGCGAAGGGGTAGAGCCCGCGGCGTCGACCGCAGCCGGGCCCGCGGGTGAATCGCGCCGGCCGGTACACACGACCGACCACAAGATCCTCTACTACCTGGAGCGGATCGTGGTGCGGGGAAACGACAAGACCGGGGACGGAGTCATCAAGCACTTCGTACCGCTCCGCCCCGGCGATCTGCTCGACGTCGAGGATCCGCTGATCGAAAGCATCCGTTGGCGTCTGATGGGCACCGGCTGGTTCAACGAGGTCGCGCTCAGCCTGGAGCGCGGCTCGACCCGGGGCTGGGTCGTGCTGGTGATCGAGGTAGAGGAGCGCAACACGCTGATCATCACTCGGGCGGTGGCCGGTCTGAGCCGCGCGGTGCGCAGCACCACCAGCGACGAGGTGGTCGAGCCCTACGCCGGTCTGGGAATAGCCGAGACAAACCTATTCGGACTGGGAAAGGGGATCTCCGTGGCCGGTGTCTACTCCGATCCCCAGCAGGGTCTGGATCTGCGCTACAGCGATCCCATGTTCCTGGGGTCCAGGCTCAGCCTCAACGCCGGCTTCTTCTACAACAACGCCCGCGACTTCTTCGGCTACGAGAATACCGTGGCCGATATCCCCTGCCCCGAACCGGATCCCGAGGACCCGGAGCCGTGCGATCCGGACGTGCAGGCCAGGACCGCAGTGGTCATCTACGACCGCTTCGGGTTGAGCCTGGGCACCGGGCAGGATCTCACCAGCACGCTTCGCTACACCCTGGACTGGAAGGGCGAGCTGGTAAAGGTAGAGAACAAGCCCATCGCCGCGTATACGGTACGGGGTACCCAGGAGGAGCCCATCGATTTCCACATCGACGACGAGTGGAGCCGGGTCTCCTCCATCGAGTTCGGCCTCATCTTCGATCGACGCGACGATCCGGCGCTGCCCTCGCGCGGGCAGCTGGCGCGCTTCAGCACTCGGGTGGGCACGGGGACGCTGGGAAGCGACTATGACTTTACCCGCTTCGAGGGCGCCTATCGTTTCTGGTACCCGCTGCCCTGGGGGCACGTGCTCGGTCCGGGCGCCTATCTCGGCATGGTCTTCGGTGACCCTCCCTTCTTTTACCGTTTCTATGCCTCGGATCTAAGCGACCTGGTTCCCTCGCGCGTGCTCGACCTCAACCTCGATCACCGCGGCCCGGCCGATCTGCTGAAGACCAGCATCGCCGCCATGCGCGCCGAAGATCTGGCCGGCCGTCTGGACGTGGAGTACCGGCTGCCGTTGCACCGCGGCGGCGCCGGAATACGGGGAGTAGACGCCTACGCGCGCGTGGGTCTGTACACGCTGGCGCGCCTGGAAGATGTGCGCATCGCCATCCCCGGTTACCAGGGGCTGGCGCGCGTGCCGGTCGATTTCACCTTTGATCTCGGGGTGCACGCCGATACCGCCATCGGCGTGTTCCAGTTCGGTTTTTCCAGCCTGGTTCGATCCCTACCTGACCTGTGAAGCGGCTCGCCCACATCGCTTGCGTTTTTTGGCTGCTGTTCTCGGTGGCCCTGCCCCGCGCTCGCTCGCAGCAGTTCGAGCAGGTCGAGACCCGCGTGGTCGAGGCGACCTGGTCCAAGGGCGCGCCCCGGGTCAGCTTCCCGCCGAAAGAAGCCAGCGATCGACGGGTGCGCAAGGCGCTCAACAGCGGCTTGCCGCAGACCATCGTCACCCGCGTCTATGCCTATTCCGAGAAAGGAGAGGCGCTGGCGCTTTCCGTGCGTTCTTGCCGGGTGGTCTACGACCTGTGGGAGGACCTGTACCGGGTTCAGCTGCAGACCGAGCGCAGGGCCAGCACGCGGGTGTTGCGAACCATCGACGAGGTTAGACGTTCCTGTCTGAGCGTCGAACACATGCAGCTGGGCGCTTCGGACGACTACCGGAATCAGCGCGGTCGGCGCATCTACTTCGCAGCCCTCATCGAGGTCAATCCGCTCTCCGAGAAGACCGTTGAGCGCATCCGGCGCTGGCTGGCGCGCCCCACGGGAAGCGATAGCCTCTCCCGCGACTCGTTTTTCGGTTCGTTCGTCAGTATCTTCGTCAACCGGCGCATCGGCTCGGCCGAGCGCGTCTTCCGCTTCCGCTCGCGGCTGGTCAGGGTGCCGTGACGCGGTTGAGCCGATTCGAGAAGCGAATCCTGATCGCCATGGTGGCCGTTGCCGTGGTGCCGCTGGTGGGAACGCTTTTTCTGGGTCGGATGGTGCTAAGGGAGGCCTACCAGGTCGGGGTGAACCAGCGGGTGCGCGACGAGCTGGAAAGGGGGCTCGAGAGCTTTCGGCAGAACATCGTCTCGCTACGGCAGGGCGCCGAGCGGATGGCCGATGCCATTGCCAACGACTGGGCGCTTCACCAGGCCGTCGAGCAACAGGACCGCGAGGCGCTGCAGAAAAGGCTCGGCCAGCTGTTGGCTCGCAACCAGCGGGTGGCCGAGATCGCGGTACGCGACGGCGAGCAGGGCCGGGGTCAAGTCTTGGGCAGCGTCGTCAGCGCGGAACGTACGGAGCGCTCCGGGACGCGGTCGCTCGAGCTCACCCGCGAGGTCGTTTCACCGGAGCGGCCGACGCTGGTGGCGGTCACCGTGGTCACCGATTCAGCGCCGTTCGAGCAGTACCAGCGCGCCGGGGAGCTGGTAGAGGTCTACTCCCGGCTGGAATCGAGCAGCTATTATGTGTCCAACGTCTTCCTGGCGGTCTTCGTCGGCTTCCTGCTCAGCGTGATCGGAGCGGCACTGGTGGTGGGGATGGTGATCTCCAGGCGGGTGACGCGCCGGGTCAACATGCTGGCCGAGGCCACTTCCCGCGTGGGCTCGGGCGACCTGTCCGTGGAGCTGCCCGCGGACTCGAAGGACGAGATCGGCGATCTCACCCGGGCGTTCAACGAGATGGTGCGCGACATCCGCGAATCGAGAAACCGGATCGAGTACCTACAGCGCATCTCCGCCTGGCAGGAGTTCGCGCGCCGGCTCGCTCACGAGATCAAGAACCCGCTCACCCCCATCCAGCTAGCCATGCAGGAGGTTCATCAGGGCTACAAGGGCGACGACGAGCGATACCGGCGGCGGCTACAGGAGGCTGCCGACATTGTCGAGGAGGAGATCGCCACCCTGCGGCGCCTGGTCGGAGAGTTCAGCAAGTTCGCGCGCCTGCCCGAGGTACGACTGCAGCAGGCCGATCTCAACGACGTACTACGGGACTGCGTGCGGAGCACCGTGGGCGTTGACGAGGAGACGAACGGGAAAGAAGCCGTAGAGCTCGAGATAGCCGTAGAGCTCGAGCCCAGCCCGTCGCCGCTACCGGTACGGGTCGATGCGATGATGTTCAAGCGCTGTATCGACAACCTGGTGCGAAATTCGAGACAGGCGATCGCGTCCGGGCAGAAGCACTCGAGACAAGGAGCAGACGGCCAGGAAAGAGATCCGTCAGTTCCCGGTTCGAACATGATACATATCGGAACCTATGAGTCTTCGGGATGGGCGGTTCTCGAAATCAATGACAGTGGTCCTGGAATAACACAGTCTGAAAGGAATCGCGTCTTTGATCCGTACTTCACCACGAAAAGCGAAGGCAGTGGCCTGGGTCTGGCCATCGTCAAGAAAGTGGTACTGGAGCACCGAGGCGAGATAGAGTGCGATCAGAGCAGGCTGGGAGGCGCATCGTTCCGCATCAGGCTGCCCTTGAACCGGTAGCGAACCGGCTCCGGTCAGCGCGAAACCGTTAAACCTTTGACACCATTACGGCTTTTTTGATATTTTCCACCGTTTTTTCACGGTAGTCGGTCCTGGGAGGCGGTCACATGGCCGCTGCTCACAATCGAGTGGAGGATGAATTCGATGCGAATGCCGAAGAGCGGAAGCATCGAAGAGAAGCTTGAAAAGCTTCACGAGCTCGAGGCGAAGACCGACGCTTCGATCGTAGAAGACTTCCACCAGCGGGTCGATATCTCGTGGATCTATCACGACGGCGCGCTCGAGGGAGACGTCTACGACGCCAGGGAGATCGAGACGGCGCTCGGCGACGACCAGGGGGTCGATAAGGCCTTGATGCCCATGTACGACGAGATCCGCAACCACCGGGCTGCCATAGAGCTCGTGCGCGAGATGTCGGGCAGGAAGCGCCTCAAGATCACCCTCGATCTCATCAAGCAGATCTACTTGGTGCTCGAGCCCGAGGAGTCGGAAGGCAAGGGGGCGCTCAAGTACCGCAAGGAGATGCCGCTTCACCGGGTCTACTTCCACGAGATCTCGCAACCCAACAAGATCTCGTACCGTATGCGCCAGCTGGTGCACTGGGTCTCCAGCAACGAGACCAAGCGGCAGATCCATCCGGTCAGGCGGGCGTCCAGGGCGCACGCTACCTTGCTGCGCATCTACCCCTTTCCCAAGCACAACGGAAAGCTGGCCCGATTGCTGATGAACGTGATACTGCTGCGCGAGGGCTATCCGCCCGCCATTGTCCATTCCACGGACCGACAGCGGTACTACGAGGCTCTTCGCGTCTCCGACGAGGAGGTATCATACGTCGTACACGAGGCGCTTTCGAACTCGATAGAGAGCGCCTTGCGTTTCTTCTACAGGCTACACGGAATAAAAGAGCCCGGGACCTGACCGGGTTCGGTTAACCATCGCCGGATTGAGATGCGATTTCGAGCTCGACGGGCAGTCGTCCTGGTGTCTGTCGCTGCAGTGGGATTTTGCGCGGTCTTTTCGACATTCGCTCTGGCGCGGTTTGTGACCTTTCACAACCAGACCTTTGACCTGGCCTTCTACGCCCGTATGGCCTGGGGTCTGGTGCGCGCGAACTGGTGGGATCCCATCCTCAACGCGCACTTCTTAGGCCTGCACCTGTCGTGGGTGATGGCGCCGCTCGGCGCGCTCGGCTCTGTTTTCGGAACCGTACCCGTTCTGCTGGTGGCGCAGGCAGCGGCAGTGTGTGCGGTCTGCTGGCCGCTGTACCGGATCGGGTCGCGCCGGGCCGGGGAGCTCGGCGGCTTGTTGGTACCGGCCGTCTGGTTGCTTTACCCCAACCTCGGCCACGTGTGCACCTACGAGTTTCATCCGGGTAACCTGGCGCTGCTGCCCCTGGTCCTGGCCATGGACCGCCTCGAAGCGGGGCAGACGCATGCGCTCGGCTGGCTGGTCGTCGCCGTGGTCGCCTGTCGAGCCGATCTCACCACCGTAACCTTCCTGTTGGGAGTCCTCGTTTTCTGGCAGGGAGGCGAGCGAACAAGGCCAGGTCTCTGGATCGCGGTCTTGTCCCTGCTCTATCTCGCCGTCTTCGTCCTGGTGCTGGTTCCCTTTCTCGGCCCCAAGCAGGGCAGCCTGAGCCTGCACTTCGGCAAGTGGGGATCCGGGCCGCTCGAGATGGCCGCAAACCTCCTGTTCTCCCCTCTCGTCGTGTTCGAGCACCTTGCCGAGCCGAAGCGGTTGCTCTACCTGCCCAAGCTGTTGGCCCCCCTTCTGTTCTTGCCGTTGCTCGCACCCAGATGGTTGCTGCTGGCCCTGCCCCAGCTGATGGTCAACCTGCTGTCGGATTTCCCTACCAGCACGGATATGGATTGCCACTACACGACGCCCATCGTGCCCGTGCTGGCGGTGGCCACGGCCGACGCGCTGGGACGGTTGCGCGAACGCGGGCTGTCCAGGCTCATCGCGCCGCCGCTGGCCGCGGCCGCGCTCGGCGCCAACCTTTTCTGGGGTGGTATGCCCTGGTCGCTCGACCACGATTCCGATAGCTTCAAGATCGACGAGCACACGCGCAGCGGCCGGGCCATCGCCTCGCAGGTGCCGCCGCGAGCATCGGTCCAGGCGCCTTACAGGCTCATGCCGCACCTGGCCGAGCGCGAAGGCATCTACCGCGCGCCCCCGCCCGACCGCAATGCCGACTACGCGGTGCTGGACCTGAGCCACCGCCGCAGGTACAGGCACCGGGAGACGCTACTCAGGACCAGCGAGGAGCCGAACGCCCGCAACTGGCTCTCGCGGCCCGATTATGGGCTGATAGCAGCCGAGGGCGACCTGGTTCTGCTGAAACGCGGTGCAGATCCGCGCCAGGGACCGGGCGGCCGGTATCTGGTGGGCAGCGCCGGGCAGAGCCGGGGAGAGTTTCTGACCGACTGCCTGCGGATCATCGAGGCACGGTTGTGGGACGATGCGGTCTGCGTCGATCTCGCCGTCGGCGGCCCCTGTCCCAGAGACCTGGCCCTGCGCCTCTGCTCGGCCCCGGTCACCAGCCGTTCGGATACCGTTCGCGATCGGCTCGCGTTCAACCCGGACGGCTCGCCGCGACCGGGTCACCGGGTGGATCTGTTCTTCGACGGTCTGCTCTCACCGGTTCACCTGCGAGCCGGAGACCGGGTGCGCACTTGCCACGCGCTTGAAGCGTACGAGCGCCGGGCGGTACTCGACCAAGGCCTTTACCTGGGTACGGTGCGCAGCAGCGGCGCCAGGCCCGAGCCCACCGATCCCTGGACAGTGCGCGTGCCCCTATCGCCGTCGCGATAGGATCCCGTACAGCTCGGGCCTTCTTCCCTCGATCAACCCGAACCACCGGCGGTAGCGCCGCGCCTCGACCAGATCGATCCGAGCCGTGATCACGCCCTGTTGCCCGCGCCCGAGCTCTGCCAGCTTCTCGCCCCTGTGGTCGCAGATGAAGGAGCGGCCGTAGAACACCTGCCCGTCCTCGTCGCCCGTCCGATTGGCTGCGGCCAGCGGTAGGCAGTTGGCAACCGCCTGCCCGATCATGACCCTCTGCCAGCTGCTGCTGGTGTCCAGTCCGGGCCGCTGTGGCTCCGAGCCGATGGCGCTGGGAAAGAGCAGCAGCTCGGCGCCGAGAAGCGTCAAGGCGCGCGAGGTCTCGGGAAACCACTGGTCCCAGCAGATGCCCGCGCCCAGGCGCGCGTACCGAGTAGCGAAGACCTTGAAACCCTCGCGCGAGGGCGCGAAGTAGTATTTCTCGTAGTACCCCGGGCCGTCGGGTAGGTGGCTCTTGCGATAGACGCCCGCCAGGCTTCCGTCAGCGTCCAGCACGGCCACGCTGTTGTAGTATCTATCGCCCCGCTTTTCGAAAAACGAGACGGGCAGCACCACCTTGAGCTCGCTGGCCAGCCGGGACAGGACCCGTACGGCGCGGCTCTGCTTTGCACCGCCGGCCAGGGCGAACGGCTTGCGGCTCTTGCGGCGCGGGAAGTAGCGGTGCTGGAACAGCTCGGGCAGCAGCACCACCCGAGCGCCCCGACCCGCGGCCTCGCGAACCAGGCGGCAGGCCCGGTCGAGGTTTATCCGGGCATCCTCCGCCATGCGGAGCTGGGCCACACCCACGACCAGATGGCTTCCGCGCTTTGCCATGCGCTCCGCTATAGAGGCTCGCCCAGCGTGATGCAATGAAACGCTCCGCCGCCTTGCAGTATGGCGCGGGCCGAGAGCCCCTTGGTGAGCCGGTCGGGGAACGCGCGGGCGACGGCTTCGACCGCCTGCTCATCGCGATCCGATCCATAGGTCGGCACCACCACGGTGCGGTTGCCGAGATAGTAGTTCAGGTAGCTGGCCGGAAGCGCGTTTCCGCGGTCGTCCCTTACCAGACCGGGAGAGGGGATGCGCACGAGCTCGAGCTTGCGGCCGCGGGCGTCGGTGAAATCCGCGAGCTGCCGACAAACCTTTTGCAGGATGGCGGCGTTGGGATCGCCGTGCTCGGTCGGCTGCATGCACATGACCCTGCCGGGCGCGATGAACCGAGCCAGCGTGTCCACGTGTCCGTCGGTGTGGTCGTTTTTGAGCGAGCCGCTCAGCCACAGCACGCGGCGGGCGCCGAGCATCCGCTGCAGAATCTCCTCCACCTGCGGCTGTTCCGCTCCTGGGTTGCGCGCCGGGTCGAGCAGACAGTCGCGCGCGGCGATGCAGCTGCCCTCGCCGTCCGCTTCCACCGCACCCCCCTCGAACACCAGATCGCAATCGAAGCGCTTCGAGGCCGTTATCTTCGCTATCTCGTGCGATACCCGCTCGTCGCCCGGATAGACATAGCGCCCGCCCCAGCCGTTGAAGGCGAAACAGGCGCAGGCCAGCTCTCCGTCACCGGTTTTCAGGAAGACCGGCCCGGTGTCGCGTAGCCAGATATCCCCGTATTGCGTTCGGTGATACCGGGCCGGGGTCTTGCCCAGCGCCCGGCGAGCCTGCTGCTCCTGCACCTCGTCCTGTACCAATATCTCCAGTTGTTCGCCCTCTCCAGCAGGCCCGGCGATGGCCGCGCACAGGTCGGCGAGCTCGATCCGGGCCTGCTGTAAGTGGCTGCCCCAGAGCTCCTCGCCCGGCGGCGGCCAGGCCAGCCAGCAGGCCCGGCGGGGAGACCACTCCGCCGGCTGGCGGTACCCCGCCTGGTGCGGCCGTGTTCGGCTGTTCGTGGCTGCTGCTCGCACGTTTCGATAACGGGTCGGTCGGCATGGTAGCGGATCGCACCTACCCCCTCAACCGCGTTGGCGTCTCGGCACCGGTCCGGCTCGGGCTTGCTTCCTCGGGCGGATTCATTATAAGGATCCGGACGCGACATCGATGCAACAACTCCGCCGCTGATCGCGGAAATGTGAAACAGGGTGCAACAACCCGACCGCTTTGCATGGGCCGAATAGGGAGCGAATGATGACCGACAAGGGAAAGACCATACTCATCGTGGATGACGAGCCCGACATTCGCGAATTCCTCTCCACGCTGTTCTCCGACAACGGGTACCAGACGGTGACCGCCGAGGACGGCGAATCCGGGCTCGAGAAGATCAAAGCCTCCGCTCCGGATCTCGTCACCCTGGACATCACCATGCCGGAGAAGAGCGGGGTGAAGCTGTACCGGGAGATCAAGGAAAGCGATCAGTGGAAGAGCATCCCGGTCATCATCGTCACCGGCGTGACCGGCGAGTTCGAGAAGTTCATCTCCACTCGCAGCCAGGTGCCGGCCCCGGACGGCTATATGTCCAAGCCCATCGAAAAGGACAAGATCCTGGAGATGATCGCCAAGCTGCTGGGGACCTGACCCGTACGGGGTCGAAAAACCGGGCGCAGTCCGAGCCCGGCCGAGTATAAACGTTTTCGATTTCCGCAGCGCCGCGGCTTTGTGTAAAACGACACCGGATCCTCGAGGCTTCGGTGGGCGATGAGGGAAATATCGACCGAGCAGCTCGCGCTGAGCGTAGAGCGCAGTTCTTGCAGCGTCTTCGACGCCCGTCCGGTCGACGCGTATAACGGCTGGCCGCTGGGGGGCGAGAAGAGAGGCGGACATATCCGGGACGCGCGCACCCTGCCCGCGGCCTGGACCGGGCAGGAGCAGTGGGAGCAGCTGGCCAGGGACAAGGGCGCGAGGCCCGACCGGCCGGTGGTGGTGTACGGCTATGGCCAGGACGCCGGCGAGGTGGCCGAGCGGTTCGAGGCTGCGGGTTACGGGCAGGTGAGCCTGTACCGGCACTTGGTCGACGAATGGGCGGCGGACGACTCCTTGCCCATGGATCGTATGGCGCGCTTCCAAACCCTGGTATATCCCGACTGGGTCCGGCAGCTGTTGTCAGGCGAGAGGCCCGCGGGGTTTACCGGAAAACGCTACGCGGTCTGCCACAGCCACTACCGCAACCGGGCCGACTACGAGACAGGTCACATCCCCGGGGCCATTGCCCTGGACACCGAGCTGCTCGAGTCGCCCGATACCTGGAACCGCCGTACCCCGGAGCAGCTGCAGAGGGCGCTCGAGGGGCTCGGCATCACCGCGGATACGACCGTGGTGGTTTATGGGCGCTTTTCCAGCCCGCGCAACCACGATCCGCATCCCGGAAGCGCGGCCGGGCATCTGGGCTCGATTCGCTGCGCCGTATTGATGATGTACGCGGGCGTGAAGGACGTACGGGTGCTGAACGGGAGCATCGCCGCCTGGGGCCAAGCCGGATATTCGCTCAGCAGGGAACCGGTGTCGCCCGAGCCCGTGCCCGACTTTGGCGCAAGCGTGCCCGGCTGGCTCGAGATCATGATCGACACGCCGCGCGCTAAGGAGGTCCTGGCTTCCGAGCGGGATAACCTGGTGAGCGTGCGCAGCTGGGACGAGTTCATCGGCGAGAAGAGCGGCTACCACTACGTGTTCAAGAAGGGACGCATCCCGGGCGCCGTGTTCGGCAACTGCGGCAGCGACGCCTATCACATGGAGAACTACCGCAACGTCGATCTCACCACCCGCGAGTACCACGAGGTCGAGGCCATGTGGCGCGGGGCCGGGATCGTGCCGGAGAAGCTCAACGCCTTCTACTGCGGCACCGGGTGGCGGGCGAGCGAGGCCTTTCTCAACGCTTACCTGATGGGGTGGAACCGGATAGCGGTCTACGACGGCGGCTGGTTCGAGTGGTCCTCGGACCCGGCCAATCCGATCGCCGTGGGCGTGCCCTCCGACCCGACGGGCCTGGTCGCTATGGGCATATCCAGCTGAGGGAAGCGATGCATACCGACACGAACCAGGCGGACGGACGCCCCTTGCGCGGGGCGGCTGCCACCAGCGAAAAGGAAGAGGTGCTGGTCGGGCTGCGGGCTCGCCGTAAGTACCTTCCCAGCAAGCTCTTCTACGACGAAAAGGGCTCCCGGCTGTTCGAGCGCATCACCGCGCTCGAGGAGTACTACCCGAGCCGGACCGAGAAATCGATTCTGCGGCGCTACGCCCCGGAGCTGATGCAGGGCGTCCGGGAAGCGACCCTGGTGGAGATCGGCAGCGGCGACTGCTCCAAGATCTCGCTTCTGCTCGGGGCGCTGTCGCCCGACGCGCTCGGCACGGTGACCTACGTTCCCATCGACGTGAGCGCCAGCGCCATGGAGCAGTCCCGGCAGCAGCTTCGGCAGCGCTTCGCCGAGCTGGAGGTACGGGGGCTGGTCGCCGATTTCCTGCAGCGCCTCGACCCGGTAGCGCGCTACCGGAATCGGCTCTTCTGCTTTTTCGGCAGCACCATCGGCAATCTGCAGCGGCGCCGGGCCGAGAGGTTTCTGGAGCGGCTGGGCGCGATGATGCAGAAGGGCGAGCGCCTGCTGCTGGGGCTGGACATGGTCAAGGACCGAGAGGTGCTGGAGCGGGCATACAACGATGAAAAAGAGATCACCGCCCGGTTCAACAAGAACATCCTCCGGGTAGTCAACCGCACCATCGAGGCCGACTTCGACCCGGACCGTTTCCGGCACCGCGCCTTTTTCAACGAGCGGGAGCGCCGGATCGAGATGCACCTGGTCGCCACCAGCAACATGACCGTCGGCTCGCCCTGTCTGGACCGCGATCTGGAGATCCGCGCGGGCGAGAGTATACACACCGAAAGCTCGCACAAATTCACGCCCGGCGACATCGACGCCTTCGGTCGCTGCGCCGGGCTCGAGGTCAACGCGGTATACACCGATGATAACCGCTGGTTCTCTCTGGTCGACTACGTGCGGCCGACTTGAAAGCAAGAGAAAAGAGGGTATTGCGGAGGTTGTTCGGTACAGACGAGAATCCGGTACGGACAGCTGAAAACCGGAAACTTAATAAGAGGATCGGATGTCGATAATCGTCAACACGCTCAAGGGCAAGGTCGAGGGGCAAGCAGGGGACGGCGTGAGCATTTTTCGGGGCATCCCCTTTGCGCGGCCGCCGGTCGGCGCCCTGCGCTTCCGGGCTCCGCAGCCTGCCGAGGCGTGGAGCGGGGTGCTGCAGGCCACCCGGGTGCCGCCGGCCGCGCCGCAGAACGAGCGCGTGATGCAGGACATCCCGCCCTGGGACGAGGACTGCCTCTACCTGAACGTTTTCACCCCGAGCGCCGACCACGGCAAGCGGCCGGTGATGGTCTGGGTGCACGGGGGCGGCTACACCATGGGCTCGGGCGGGCAGCAGATGTACGAGGCCGACCGGCTCGCCCGTCGCGGTCAGCTGTTGGTGGTGACCTTCAACTACCGCCTGGGGGTGCTCGGCTACCTCTATCTGAAAGAGATCCTGGGCGGCGCGCGCGAGGTGGAGGTCAATCTCGGGCTGCGCGATCAGATAGCGGCGCTCGAATGGGTGCGCGACAATATCGCGGCCTTTGGCGGTGATCCGCAGAACGTCACCGTGTTCGGCGAGTCCGCCGGCGGCATGAGCGTGGGAAGCCTGCTGGCGGCGCCGGGCGCGCGAGGGCTCTTTCGGCGAGCCATCGCCCAGAGCGGTGCGGCTCACCACTTCACCACGCCCGAGGACGCCACGCGTATTGCCGGGGTCTTTCTGGGAGCGCTCGGCCTCGATCCGGCGCGGGCCGACCGCCTCTGGGAGCTGCCGGTAAAGCAGCTGCTGGCCGCGCAGAAGGTGTGCGTCAGGGAGAGGATCATGCGCGGCCCGCCCGGCAGGCAAACCGTGCAGGACGACCTGACCCTGATCCCGGTGGCCGACGGCGAGGCGCTGCCCGAGCAGCCGCTCGGGGCTCTGGCCTCGGGCGCGGCCCGCCAGGTGCCGCTGCTGGTCGGCACTACCCTTGACGAGTGGCACTTCTTCATCTTCCTGCTCGATCCGCGCAAGCAGATGCTCGACGACGCGGCTCTGTTGAAGGTGGTCAATCGGCGCCTTCCGGGCCGCGGCGCGGAGGCGGTCGCCTGCTACCGCCGGGCCCTGGCCGCCAAACCGGGCTACCAGCCCTGGGAGGTCTTCAGCGCGTTCGAGACCGATCGCATGTTTCGCATCCCCGCCATCAGGCTGGCCGAGATACAGAGCGCGCAGCAACCAAAGACCTTCATGTACCTATTCGACTGGCGCTCGCCCCTGGCCGACGGACGCATGGGCTCCTGCCACGCTATCGATCTGCCCTTTGTCTTCGGCACCGTGGACGGCGAGATGGGAAAGCTCTTCACCGGCGGCGGCGGCCACGCGCACGCCTTCAGCCAGACGGTGATGGACAGCTGGATCGCCTTTGCGCGAAACGGTGATCCAGGACACGCGGGTCTCGGGGCCTGGCCCGGTTACGACTTGGGCCGGCGTGCCACCATGGTGCTCGGGCAACCGTGTCATCTTGTCGAAGCGCCCGCGGACGAGCAGCGCGCTTTCTGGGACGAGCTCATGTGAGCGCTCGCTGACCGCCTTGGCGTTCCGCTCAACCCCCGTTTTCCCATGAGCCTTTCCGATCCAAATAGTCCCGACCAGTCGATCCGCGAATCGAACGGCGCGGAAAGGTCCCGGGCAACGGGCGCGGCGGCTCTGATCGTTCTGGGCTGTACGCTCCTGCTCTGTTCGGTCACCCAGCTCTGGTACCTGAAGGTGGATCAGCCCGTCGGTTTCGACGAGGGGTACATCGGCGCTATGGCGCTGCGCCTGCTCGAGAGCGGGATGCTTCCCGGAGTCGATGGCGTGGGCCAGCGAGGTCCGGTCTTCTACTGGCTGGTGGCCATCGCCCAGCTCTTGGGTGGCCGCTTCCACTGGCACGGGGTGCGTTGGCTGGCCTGGATAGCGGCCTGCGCGGTCGTGCTGGGTCTGTACGCGCTGGGAAGGTTTAATGGAAAGCCGCTCGCCGGTGCTCTCGGCGGCGCCTTTTTCGCTTACGTGATGTACGGGGAATTCGCGCCCGGCTCCGGCATCGCGGTCACCGGCGAATCGATCTGCGCACCGTTCGTCTGCTTTGCGACGCTGGCGACCCTGGTGGCCGCTCGTTCTCCGCAAGGCCGCAAGCGCGAGAGATGGTCGCTGCTGGCCGGGCTGCTGGCCGCGCTCGCGGGCTGGACCAAAGTCTCGTTTCTTTTGGTCGCGCTGCCGCTCGGGTTGTGGCTGCTGGTTTTGCAGAGTGCCGAACCGGGACGCCGTTTCGCGGTTCGCCTCCACGAGCCGCTGTATTTCGCCGTTGGCTGGGCGCTGCCGCTGCTGTTCCTGCTGGTCATCTACGCAATGGCCGGTGCTCTCGACGAGTTCGTCTACCGCTTCTTCACCTACAACGCGAAGGTGCACATGGGGGCGGTCTCGGATACCTACCGCTGGGACGCGACCAGGGAATGGTTGGCCGGCAACGCCTGGCGCTTCACCTCCGAGTGCTTCGTCGCGTCGCTGTGCGCGCTGCTCCTCTATCTCTACCGGCTGGTCTACCGCGCCGGCCAGGAGGGATTGCCGGACGCGCTGTCCGGGACCGGTCTGACCGTCCTCGGCTTCGCGCAGCTTTATCTGGCCTATGCATCCGGTATCGCCCAGTTCCGTTTCTGGGACCACCACTTCGTCGCGGCCATACCCTGGGTCGGGTTGCTGGGCGGTCTGGCCTTGTGCGCGCTCGTCGACCGCCTGGGCCGGCGCAAGCGATTCGTATCAATGGCGGGCGTCTGGCTGCTGGCCGCAGCGAGCCTCTGGCCGCTCGGTTCCGCCGGCCAAGCGACCCGGACTCGCGAGGAGCAGCGACGCCAGGGCGGCTGGGTCCCGGCTGGTAATGATCCGCTCTGCCACGCGATCGGCTCGAGAACCGGGCCTGAAGATACCATCTTCATCTGGGGATTCGACGGCGATCTCTACGTCTCCTGCGCGCGCAATCCCGCATCTCGCTTCGTGTATACCACGCTGATCGCCGGTATCGTCCCCCCTTTCTGGAGTTCTCCGCAGAAGTCTCTGGTCGCGCGCGGCGCTCGTTCGCAGGCTGCCGCCGACATCGCCGCCGCGCGTCCCGCCCTCATTATCGACATACCGAAGAGTCTTCACGGCTTCAGCGTCAACCGGATCGGGACGCTTCACCGGCAGATCAGCCGCGACTACTGCCAGCTGGGCGAGTTCACCGGCTTCAATGGCCGTAGCGTCTTCTTCTACGGACGCGAGGACCGCGGGTTCTGCGAAAACCGAAAGCAGCGGTAGCGGAAAGGGGACGGATCGAGCGAGTGATCCCGCCCCATTTTCCATCGATTCCGCCCGCACCGCCTGCTTTGCTCTTCAATCGGTCGTCCGGGCGGACGAGATCCGTGCTACTCTGGATTTTTGGAGGGATATGGACGCGGGACCGAGCACGCTGACCCTGTACGTGATCTGGGCGGCCATCATGGCGGTGGGGGCGGTGGTCTGGCTTATCGGGCTGTTGATGAGCAGGCGGGCATTTGCCGCGGGTAGCGGCGGCAGCGGTCGGGAAGAGTCGATAGAGGTCGCGCTCGGGACCGAGCAGGCCTGCAAGGAGATCGCGCGGCGTTTGACCTCGCAGTCGTCCGGGCTTGCGGTTCGTATTCTAACCTGCACTGCGGAGGAGGTGACGGCGCGGGTGAACCTCTACCCGGGCGTTGCCGCGGGCGCGCTGGCGCAGAACCCGGACCGGGGGGCGATGCTGAAGTGCAAGCTGGCCCACACCGTGAAGGGAACCCGCGTGTACTGGACCATCGATACCGGGCCGCTGAGCGGGATGTTACAGACCGTCACCCATGTCGTGCTCGCTCTAGGGGTAGTGGCCCTGGGCGCGGCCGCCTTCATCTTCCCGCTCTGGGTGATCCCCCATCCCGAGCCGGCCGTACGCTGGCAGGTAGTGCAGACCGTGCAGGTGCTGCACTTGCAGTGGCCGCCGATCATGCTCGCCTTTTTGGCGCGGCGCAGGCGCGTGCTGGTAGAGGCACGGGTGGGAGATCTGCTTTGCAACCTGACCTTCGTCTGAGGGCAGGGGATCCCTCTCGAACGGGGGAGGTCTCGGACGCGGCCCGCGCGGCTCTTCGCTCGGGCTTGCGGCGTCTTTTGCTCGATCTGCGCGACATCGATGCTGGGCTCGACGCTACCAGGCCAGCACTTCGTCGCCCAGGGTTTGCCGCAGCTCGTCTACCCGGGCCAGCACGGCCAGGCGCCGGATCTCCAGGCCCTGCAGATCGCCGTCGTTGAGCAGCGGCGCCAGCCGGTCGCGCGCCAGGGCATCGGCAAAGCTATCGATATCAAAGGCACGCAAAGCCTCGATGGTGGAACGCCGGAAGCGCTGCAGCACGCGCAGCCGGTCTTCCATCAGCCCCCGCTTGGGCGGGCCGGGCGAAAAGCCCGCGCCGTTGTCTAAAAAGATCAAGCGGCGCTGCTTGCCGTAGGTGAGCACGTTGGCGTTGCCGCCTCCCCAGCGATCGATGTTGAGCGTGAGGTAATCGAAGACGATGAGATCGGAAAGCTCGGCCGCGCGCTCGGCGCGGTCGGGCTCGGGTACCTGCTGAAAGAAGTACTTGGGATGGCTGCCCCCGTGTTTGCGCCAGTTATCCAGCTCCCTCGTGTATTGGATCGGACGCTGAAAGGGAGTGATGCGCCAGCCTTGCCAGGGCTCGATCCGGATCCAGTTTTCCCAGCCCGGGTCGAGATCGATCTCCTTCAACCTCCGGGGCAGCCACCAGACAAAGGCCCCGCGCACGGTGCCGTCCTCGCCCACCCGCACCTCGTCGAACCGCGCTTTATCGTGCGAGCAGCTTCGCAGCCGGCTCCAGGCAAGCCGCCGGCTGACCACGGGAGGCACCAGGCCCAGCCCGAGCTCTCGATCCAGATAGTAGGCCACCACCTCGGCGTACCAGTTGGCGCTGCTGAAGCTCTGCTCGGGCTTGTAGTAGCCCCGAGTGCCGTCGTGCAGGGTGATCTTGAAGGCGACGCTGCGACCCACGCTGCTGCGGGCGACCTTGGCGATGGCGCCTGACCTGAGCCTGTCCAGGACGCTCTTCTCGGGTTTTCCCAGAAATCCCCGGTCCGAGTCAGCGACCCGGAGCGGAACCGGAGCGTGCACCCGGGCTTTGGCCGGAATCTTCTGTTTGGCCGTCGATCTCTGTCCGGTCGCCCGGCCGCTCGACGACCGGGCGGGCGCGCCGTGGCCCGCGCGCCCGGCTTCGGCGGCGCTCTTCTCCAGGCCGCCCAGCACCGCGGCCGCGCTGCCGGTCGCCCCCAGCAGGCAGAAGACGGCCGCCGAGACAGCGAGCCGTTTCTTGCCCTGGGCCCTTTTCAATCCCGCCTTCCACCAGGCAGTCATCTTCAAGAACTAGCGCTTCCCGCCGAAAAACGAAAAAAAGCCGCAAGTCGGTCGGGCCGGCTACAGTGCCGGTTCGAGTAGCCGGAATCGGTCCCTTCGGACGTTCGGTTCGGTCGGCCTCTAGGTCGAGGCGCGGGTGCGCGGATCCATGCGCTCGGCCAGCCAGTCGCCGGTCAGGTTGAAGGCCAATACGGTGGCCGCGATCACGCTGCCCGCGATCAGCGCCACGTGCGGGAAGCGCAACAGCACCCGGCTGCCCTGGTCGAGCAGCGCACCCCAGGACACGGCCGCGCCCGGCCCCAGGCCCAGAAACGAGAGGGTAGACTCGGCCAGGATGGTGGAGGCCAGAGCGGCCGAGGCCTGAACCACCAGCGGCCCGGCCAGGTTGGGCAGCACGTGCCGGCCGATAATCTGCAGCCGCGTAGCGCCCAGCGCGCGCGCGGCCAGCACGAAGTCGCGCTCGCGCAGCGACAGCGCCTGCGCCCGGGCGATACGCGCGAACAACACCCAGCGGTTGGCCGACAGAGCCAGCACCAGGTGGCCGATGCCCGGGCGGGCGATCATGGCCAGAATGGCGATGTTGAGCACGATGGCCGGAAAAGCCTGCACCAGATCCGCCAGCGCCGTTATCAGCTGGTCGGCCCTGCCCCCGCGGTAGCCCGCGTAGGCTCCCAGCAGCGTTCCCAGCAACAGCGAGATGCCCACCGCCGACAGCGCCACCACCGCGGCCAGGCGCGAGCCGTGCAGGATCACGCTCAGGATGTCCACCCCGTTGTCGGCGGTGCCCAGCGGGTTCTCGATCGAGGGCAGCCGGTACTCGCGGTCGAGATCGATGGCGGTGGGCGAGCGCGGACAGAGCCAGGGCCCCACCAGCGCGCTGCCGAAGAAGAGCAGCACGACCAGAATGCGCAGGCGTCTGGGCAGATACCGTTTCACTCGATCCGCACCCGTGGATCGACCAGGCCGTAGAGCAGATCCGCCGCCAGGTTCACCAGCACGTAGAAGACGGCGATGACCAGCACGCACCCCTGCACCACCGGGATATCCCGGTCAAAAAAGGCCTCCAGGAAGAGGGTTCCCAGCCCGGGCCGCTCGAAGATCTTCTCCGCGATCACCGCGCCCGAGAGCAACGCGCCGAGCTGGGCGATCCCCACGGTCATCACCGGCAGCAACGCGTTTCTCAGCGCGTGCCGGAAGAGGATGGTTCCCGGTGGCGTCCCTCGCGCGTGAGCGGCCGTGATGTACTGCTCGCCCAGCACCTCGATCATGGCCGAGCGGGTCTGCCGGGCCAGAATGGCGGTGAGCGCCGCGGCCAGGGTAAAGGCCGGCAGCAGCAGCGCCTCGGGCCGCGTCGGATCGTCCCCTGGAAGCGGCAACCAGCGCAGCCACACGCCAAAGGCGAGCACCAGCAGCGGCCCCAGCCAGATATTGGGGATGGCCAACCCGAGCATGGACAGGACCGAGGCGGCCCGGTCCCAGAGCGAGCCGCGGCGCAAAGCCGCGATCGCGCCCAACGGCACGGCCATCATCCAGGCCAGGGCGATGGAGGCCAGGGCCAGCACGGCGGTGTGGGGCAGCACCCGGGCTATGAGCGACCAGACCGTCTCCGAGCGGCGCCGGAATGAGTGGCCCAGCGTTCCGTCGGCCACCTCGCCCAGGAAGCTCAGGTACTGCTCGGGCAACGTACGGTCGAGCTTCAGGTAGCGGCGCAGCTCGGCTCGCTCCTCGGGCGAGGCCTGCTCTCCGAGGATGGCGTCGATCGGGTCGCCGGGTATAAGGTGCACCAGCAGGAAGACCAGGGTCACCACGCCCAAGACGGTCGCGGCCGCTCGCGCACAGCGGACCGCCAGGTATCCCAGCGGCAACATGCGGCTAAGGTATCATCTCTACTGGACGACCGCGCAGAACAAGGCCTCTTCCCCGTCCAGGCTCTCCGCCTTGCGCTGCAGCTTACCGGCATCGAGGCAGACAAGCCCGTCGCGGCAGTCGAAGTCGTCGATGCAAGAGGCCATGCAGCGATCGATGGGCTCGCCCTCGTCCTCGGGAGCGAAGCGAACGCACACGGCCCCTTCCGGGCACTGCCCCTTTTCGCAGCCGGTCGTCGTGCAGTACCCGTCCTCGGTCAGCGCCGGATCGCAGATCTTCTCGACCTCCGGGCAGCTCTGCTTTTCGCAGCCGGTCGTCGTGCAGTACCCGTCCTCGGTCAGCGTTCCTTCATCGCAGAAAATTTCGTCTATGCGATTGCAGTCCAGGGCCGTCTCGCACGGTCCACCGATGGCCGGAACCGGAACGTCCACCGTGCAGAACTTGGCGGAGTCGCGGTCCAGGCTGCGGGCGAGCGGTTGCAGCTCGACGACGACCTCCCCGCTCTGCTCGTTAGAGGCGCTGCTGATGGGGATCATCCCCAGCTGGTTGGCCCGCCGGCAGCGGTACGCGTTTCTGCAATCGCTGCTGTTGTCGCAGGCGGCCATGCACCAGCTGTTGCTGAGCCGATCGGGCTCCGGTCGAAAAGCCACGCACACGGCATCGTCCGGGCAGGTTCCCTTTTCGCAGCCCGAAACGGTGCAATATCCCCCTGGCAGCGTAAGGTCGCAAATCCGCTTGTTCTGGATGTCGCAGTCTACCGAGTTCTCGCAGCTGTCGCCGATCTTCGGAGCGCACGCGCAAGCGAGCGCTCCGAGCGTCAGCCAGATGGTCCTTCCGGGTCGCATACCGCGCGCAGCATAGACAATCGCGGGACGCGATGCCAGGACACTTTAAGGCATTTACCGGCAGCCCGGGAATTGCAGACGCCGGCGGCCTCTCCGGATTCGCTATCATCAAACCCGCCACTCGTACCGCATGCTAGAGAATAGGGAATAGGGGACGGACCGAAGAACCGAAAGAATTAGAACCGAGAGAACAGGTAGAGCGCGCGCCTCCCGCGACCCGGAGGGGACGATAGAGGGGGCGACCGCTGCCCTCCGGCCTCCGGACGGGCCCCGGATCTCCGATCTGTCGTCCCGGTCTCCCGACCGCACGAGCCCGGGGGATACCGGTGACGACCCGCGCTTCAAATGTGCAGTGTTTTCGCGACTGGAACGCGTTTTCGCGACCGGCGCGTTACACCGCGACCGAGTACTGAATCCCCCGCTGATCCGGCTCTCGGGCCCTATCGCTCAGCGGCGTGGCCCGGAGGCGGAAAATCGTCCATACTTAAACGGATCGCCGCGCACGCACCGCCTACATCCGCCGCGCCGGATAGGTCGGTCCGGCGACCCCCGATTTGGGCCGTATCCTGGCTTCGTTTCGCCCAACGGGGTTATACTGGAGCCAACGGCCCGCCGGCCATTACCTTGCCCGAGCGTGCGGAGGATGACACCATCACCGGCCTGCCGCCACGATCGATTCCGTTCGCAGGTCGCGCGCATTCTGATTCCATCGCGGCCGCCCGTGAAATGAGTTGCAAGCACAGCAAACAGAGCACCTGGTCGACTTTATGCGCGTAACGGCTATCGGAGCGAGCGACGTCGGTTTACAGCGGGAAATCAACGAGGATTCGTTTCGCGTCCTCGATCCGTACTACCTCTACTTCGTAGCCGACGGCATGGGAGGGCACCAGGCCGGGGACGTGGCCAGCAAGATGGCGGCCGACACCGTCGTGTCCTTTTTCGAGGCCACGCAGCAGGACGACGCCACCTGGCCCTTTCCCATCGATCCGCAGCTCTCCCTGGAGGAGAACCGGCTCTGCTCCTCGATCAAGCTGGCGAACCGGAAGATCTACGACCTGGCCCAGAGCAACCGGCTGCTGCAGGGAATGGGCACCACCTTCGTGGGCATGACCCTCTCGCTGGCCAAGAAGCTCTGTTACGTGGCGCACGTGGGCGACAGCCGCGCCTATCGGCTGCGGGACGGCGAGATCATGCAGATGACTCGCGATCACTCGCTGGTCAACGATTACCTGAACATCATGCCCGACATGCCCCTGGAGGCCATGGAGATCGTTCCCCGCAACGTCATCACGCGCGCGCTGGGCATGGAGGAGTCGGTGCTGGTGGACATCCGGCAGGAGCCCATGCAGCCGGGGGATCGTTTCCTGCTCTGTACGGACGGACTGTCCGGACAGGTACCGGACGCGCGGATACGGGAGATCCTGCTCGACCACGGCGACGATTTGCAGGGCGCCGTCGAGGAACTGATAAACGACGCCAACGAGGCCGGAGGGGACGACAACGTCACGGTCGTGCTGGTCGCCATCGACGAGTGAGATAGCTTCTACTCTTCCGGCTCGGGAACGTGGTCCTCGCCGCAGTAGTCCACGGTCTGCAGCGGCGTGATCACGCTCGACAGCAGGTTGATCAGGTGGCCTCCGATCCGGTTGTAGTAGCGGGTCGCCAGCACCATGACGGCGGCGGCGCCGACGCTGTAGTGGCTGCGCGCCAACCGGGCCATCAGGGCGTCGCAGCGGTGGGCCAGGTCCTTGCCGCTACGGATGCGCTCCAGGGCCATCTCGCGATCGCCGTTCGTCAGCACCTGGTGGGCGTTGCGCAGGGTGTCCTCCACCTCGGCGCGGATCTCCCGCAGCTCCTCCATCAACTCGTCCTGCGGCAGCGGATCCGGGTGCAGATCCAGCAGCGCCACGATGTCCTTGGCATAGTCGCCCAGCCGTTCCGCGTCCTTGACCAGGCTCATCATGGCCAGGCAATAGGGCACGTCCCGGGCGCTCGTGGTCGCCGACAGGTGGGAGGCAACCTGCCGGCGGATGATGCGCTGCATCTTGTTGATCTGCACGTCCTGCTTGACCACCAGCGACCGGCTGGCCGCGGGCAGCTTGTTGTCGAAGAAAATGTTGCCGGCAGCCAGGAGGTTGTCGCGCCCGAGCTCCAGCATCCGGCTGAAGTTGTCGGCGATGGCCCGGAGCGGGTCGCCGCCGCGAAAGATCTCCAGTAGCTCCTGTAGCAAGTTGGTCTCCTTTATTTACACTTCCGGCGGTTTCGAATTCGAGTCTAGAAAAGGCGGTCCAGCAAGACCAGCAGGGCGGGGACGCCGTAGAAGAGCATGAAGACCAGCATCACCGCCCGGCGCCGCGACTGAACGGCCAGAGCGGCCAGCCGCCGCGCTGCTTCGAGCGGCAATCGCCGCACCCGTTCAACCGGGTAGATGAGCAGGATCCCGCTCAGGTTAAAGATCAGGTGAATCAGCGCGATCTGGACCCCCGCCTGGGCGTTGGGGCCGGACACGGCCAGCGCGGCCAGCAACGCGGTGATGGTAGTGCCTACGTTGGCGCCCAGAGTGATGGGAAAGGCCTGGCGCAGGGTGATGAGCCCGGCTCCGGCCAGCGGCACCAGCAACGAGGTGGTGATGGAGCTCGACTGTACCAGCACGGTGATGACCGCGCCCACGATCATGGAGATGACCGCGTTGGTCCCCAGCGCCCGGCCCAGGATGATCTCGACCCGGCTCTGCATGAAAGTGCGCATCACCTTCACGAGCAGGAATAGCGCCAGGAAGATCAAGCCGGCGCTGAGCAGAGCCAGCAGCACGCCGCGGGCCTGCTTGGCGTCGAGCAGCAGGTCGACCATTTGCTGGATGGGCCCGAGCGCCGCGTGTAGCGCCGGCTTGAGAGGGGTCTGGTACTTGATACCGGTGCTTCCCTCGATCATCGAACAGAGAATCCCGGAGGCGTGGCGCAGGTAACCGAAAACCAGCTCCAGCGGAAGTAGAACGGCCACGGTCAAGACGTTAAAGAAATCGTGGCAGGTCGCGGTGGCAAAGGCGCGCTGGAACTCGTCTCGCCGTCCCATGTGGGCCAGCGACACGATGGTAGCGGTCACCGTGGTGCCGATGTTGGCGCCCATGATCATGGGAACCGCGTTGGCCAGGGGAAGCGGATTTTCCGGCGCGGCCACCATGCCCACGATCATGGAGGTGGTCACCGAGGAGCTCTGTACCAGGGTGGTGGCCAGTATGCCCACCACCAGCCCGACGAAGGGGTTCTCCGTGGCCGTGAAGAAGGCCCCGAGCAGATCCTTGCCCAGCATCTTGAAGCCGGTGCCCATGCCGTGGATGCCTAGCAGGAATACGAAAAGCAGAGCCACGACCGCCACCGCTCGCTGAACGCCGACGAATCCACTAGTCCGGGGCCGAAAAGATCGTATGGGCGGCATCCGCATCCGCTCTCGCTCACGGCGCAAACTAGTCAAAAACGCCGAAAGGTCAAACCACGATTAGGGTTTCCGTCCCGTTGCTCTCTTTCGAAGCTCATACGGGATTGTGTCAGCGCAACCGCTGGAACCGCCCGGGAAAACGGCTACTATTGTACGGCGCGCGCGGGCCGTGCCCGCCGCGGAGCCTCTCCAGGAAACATGCCGTTTCTCGCGGGAATTCTCGTCGCCTGGGCGATCATCTACCTCATCCTGGCCTCGGGCTCGGTCTTCGCCTACAGCCGTTTCGAGCGCAATCGCGCGCTGCTGCTATTCGCGGTTTTTTGCGCCTTTATGGGCATTTACAACGCGGCCGGGGTCTTTCACTACCTGGCGCGCGACGTGCAGGCGTCGGTGCTGCCCGGCCGCATCCAGCTGGCCGCGTTACAACCGGCAGCCGTTGCCCTGCTCGTGCTGGGGCTGGGCGGGGCGCGTATCGCAGACAGCACCCGGCGCACGGTGGTCCGGATCGCTGGATCGGTAGCGCTGCTCCTGTCCGGGCTCACGCTCGTCGGCCGGGCCCTGGACTACTCACGGCCCTCGGTCGTTTCCTTTGATTTCTGGCTGCTGGGCAGGGTCGTCTATTACCAGCACGAGTTCACCTGGCTCGGCTACGCCGCCGCAGCATACGCGCTGGTATCGGCCACGGTAGGGGGGTTGCTGCTGGGCGGCACTGCGCGTAGCGACCGGGTAGCGCGGGCCTTTTTCTTCCTGGCCGTGATCGCCCTGGTCGCTATCGCCCTGAACGACATCCTGGTGGCTAATGGTGTAGTTAGGTCGTTCTTCCTGCTGGAGCACGGGCTTTTCCTGCTCACCCTTTTCGTGCTGGTGGGTTTCATCCGGGAGTTCGAGCTGTCGCGCAGCGTGCTGCAGGAAAGGACCCTGGCGCTGGTACAGGCCTCGCAGAAGCTGGACCGTGCGGCGGACGAGACGCGCCGGTTGCGCCCCATGGCCGATTTGGGTCGGTTGTCGGCCAGCCTGGCGCACGAGATCCGCAACCCGCTGGCGGTGCTGTACAACATCACCTCGGCGCTTAAACGGCGCGGTCCGGCCGACGGCGGCTCCGAGCAGTTCCAGTCGCTGGTGGATATGTTGCAGGAAGAGACCAACAAGCTGGCCCGCCTGGTGGAGGACCTGCTGCTGTTCGCGCAGATGGGTCGAGCCTCGCGGCAGCCGGTGGAGGTCGCTGACCTGGTCCGGGAAGCGATCGGCGACGCGCGCTCGCGGCAGCCGCAGGCCGCCGAGGCCGAGATCATCGCCGAGATAGGGCAGGACGTCGATCCCATTCTGGGCAGCAACGACAGCCTGAGAAGGGCGCTGGCCAACCTGGTAACCAATGCCCTGCAATCCTCGGGTGGAAACGGCGGCGTGCGCATCGTCGCCCGCAACAGCCAGCGCTATCCGCACATGGTGGCCATCGGCGTGCAGGACAGCGCGGGTGGAGTGCCCGAGCAGGCTGTGTCCGAGATCTTCGAGCCCTTCTTCTCCACCCGCCCCAGCGGGGCCGGGCTCGGGCTGTCCATCGCCAAGGGCATCGCCGAAGCGCACGACGGCACGCTACAGCTGGAGAACCATCCGGAGCAGGGCGCCACCTTTTGGATGCGCCTGCCCTCCTCGCACAGCCCGTTCGCGCTTCGGGCTCGGAGCGACCCGCCCTCGGCAGCGCCGAATTCGCAGAACGAGCGTTGAGCGAGGGCGCCGGCAACCGCTCTTTTCAGAACCGGTCTTTCGCTCTCTCCCCTGAGCTCATGACCGATCGCATCTCGGCGGGTTTTCCCTGGGAATCATCCATCCCCGTTGGGGCGGGGTGATTTCATTACCGGCGAATCTTCCTTTTTAAAGAGACGGGTCCGCGCCCCGGGGCCGCGGGTTTTTACACAGACCTTTCCCCGGGTGTCCTAATCGCGGAGGAGGACCATGCGCACCATCGTCGTTTTGTTATCCATTCCTTTCTTGGCAGCAGTTTTAAGTTGTACGGGAGACGGGAACACCGAAGGAACGGGTTCGCCCTGTACGTCGGACGGCGAATGCGCGGCCGGGTCGGTATGCGTAGCCGGGTTCTGCGTGGATAATCCGCTGGCGGCCTTTGGCGGCGCCGCGGGGTCGGCCTGCAGCAGGGATAGCGATTGCGAAGGCGACCTGTTGTGCGTCGGCGGATTCTGCCTGCCCCCGGGCGATACGGGCGGGCCGGGCGGTGCGTGCCAGACCGATATAGACTGCAGCGAAAACCGGATCTGTGTCGCGGGCCAGTGCGTGTTTCCCGTCACGCCTGATAATAGCGCCGACGGCTGTCTTTCCGATGCCGAGTGCAAGGACGGTCGCGTGTGCGTGGACGCCCTTTGCGTATATCCCTACGCGCCTCCAGCGGACAGCACCGGCGGTTGCACGACCGATGCCGAGTGCAAGGACGGCCGCACCTGCGTCAATGGCGCGTGCGTTTTTCCTCCGACCGACAGCGGCGCCGGGGGGACGGGCGGCGGTGGAGGCGTCGGGGGCAGCGGAGGCGCGGCCGGCCCGGCGGGCGGCGCGGGAGGTGGCGGTAGCGGTGGCGCTTCCGGAGCGACCTGCGGAAACGGCGTTGCGGAAACCGGTGAGCAGTGCGACGGCAGTGACCTGAAGGGGCAGACCTGTCTCACCCTGGGCCAGGGGCCGGGAACGTTGAGCTGCACCGACGCCTGCTCCCTGGATACCACACTATGCGAGCTGCCCGACGCCGGTTTCACGGACGGTGGCGCCGCCAATGACGGCGGTGGGCTGTCGATATAACCGTTCCTGGTAGAGATAGCCGGAAAGCAGCTGCCTGTATGGAGCGTGGTCCAAGCGCGGATGCTCGTATGATTGCGGTTTTACTTCGTACGACAGTCCGGTGTATCTCTGTCAGGGACAGACGCGGCGCCTCTGTTGAGCGCGGCGCGAGAAACCGCGTTCTGCGGGTTTGTGGGAGGATTTGATGAGACTACCGGTATCGCAGGTGAGACGCGGTTTGTTTAATACGACAGCGGTAGCGTTGGCTGGGCTCGCCGCAACGCTGATCGGCTGCAGTAGCGGCGACGGAACCAGCGAGCAAGAGAGTCAACTCGACGCCGGGTGGATCTACCCATCCGGCGGCAGCGGCGGATCGGATCAGGCCGGAAGCGGCGGCGCAGCAGGAGAGGCCGGAGGCGCTCCCGAGGGCGGCACCGGCGGCCCGGCGCCGGTTGTCGATGCGGGCGGTGAGCCGGATACGGGCTCGGCCGGGTCGTCTGCTGGCGCCGGGGGCGCCGGAGGCGACGCCTCGACTCCGACCACGGACGGCGGTAGCGGTGCGGGAGGCGCAGGCGGGTCGGCCGCAACCCCGGAGTGCACGCAGAGCGACCTCGGCAACTGCACCGATCAGACGGGCGGTCTGGCGACCGCGCTCTGCTGCACGCCGGAAGGCCTGTGCGGTTACATCTTCGATCTGGGCGCCGGTCAACCGTCGCAGTGCGTGACAGACCAGCTGCCGGGTCCAGTGGTCACGCAGGAATGCGAGCAGTGTGCCAGGACGAACTGCCCGAGCGACGTGGCCGCTTGCGAGGCGGACGCGGATTGTCAGAGCCTATCGGACTGTTTGATGGCCTGCACCGACCTCATGTCGTGCGCCATCTGCGGGCTGACCTATCAGAACGCTGCCATGGGGTCCTACGGCGCGCTCGCCACCTGCGCTCTGAACGCTTGCCCGAGCTGTAGCGAAGTGTTTCAGCTGTTGCCGGGTATGGGCGGCGCGGGAGGCGCCGGGGGCGGGGGCGGCGCGGGCGGCTGACCGTGGGGCGCTCTACCGCTCGTACTCCGCCATGGCCTGGCGCAATTTCTTGATGCCGTGATGGAAGTTGGCCTTGGCCGAGTCCTCGCTGCACGCGGCGATCTCGGCGATTTCGCGAAAAGGGAACTCGTGCAAGAGCCGTAGCTCGACGGCCAGACGCTGCATGGGCGGTAGGTTCTGCAGTACCTCTCCCAGCCGTCTTCGCGCCTCGCGCGCTACCAGCTTGGCCGTGCTCAGGGAGTTGGTGATGGCGTCCAGATCGGAAAGGTGCAAGGGCCGCGTTCTGGAGCTATCCCGCAAATGGTTCAGCGAGAGGTTGATGGCGATGCGAAAGAGCCAGGTGCGGAACCTGGCCTCGGCTCTGAAGCGGGACAGGTTGTCGTAAGCGCGGATGAAGGCCCTCTGAACTATCTCCTCCACGTCGTCCTCGTCGTCCAGGTAGCGACCTACGAGCCGGGTCAATCCTTCGCGGTGTAGGCGCATCAGCGCTGCAAAGGCGCGGCGGTCGCCCTGTTGCGCCGCGGATACCAGCTCGTATTCCGATTGCGGTGAACCGTTCTCGGTTCTTCCCGGCTCGGTGGCGGGGCCCGGCGAAGCGGCGTTGTCGCGGGACTGATCGTCCATGGTGCCGGAAGCGAGAACCTCTACTCTCTCATCCCAGTTGTCCTCTTTCGAGCGCAGCGGAAGCTCGATTCGATCGGTCTCGATGCTTCAATAATAGCGGATTTATGGTTTATGGTGTCAGCATGGCGGTGGCGAACGCGCGTTTTCGCGGCCTTGACCGATTGGGGGTGGGGGTGGTGGTGACCGTGCTGGTGGCGTTGCCGACGACGCTTGTCGCCGGACAGACCGATGAAGCTGAATCCGGCGGCTCGGACGCGGAGCAGAGAGCGCGCGAGCTGTTCGATCAGGGCAAGGCCGCCTATGCCAGGGGCGACTACGCGGCTTCGGCCGAGGCTTTTGACCGGGCCCACGCTGCGCGACCGCATCATTCCGCGCTCTGGAACGCGGCACTGGCCTGGCAGAGCGGAGGGGAGCCGGTCGAGGCCGCCAACCGCTTCGCCGCTTACCTGGAAACGGCGCCGGTCGATGCGCCCGATCGGGATACGGCGCTGTCTCGGTTGCGGGTGCTTTCCCGGAAGCTGGGACGCTTGGAGCTTCACGCGGAAGCGGTCTCCGATATTAGAATCGATGGCCGATCGGTCGACGCGGTCACGGTATACGTGAGCCCGGGAAGCCACGTGATCACCGCCCGGTCCGGATCGGGTCGAACGGTTCGCGAGGTCGCCTCGGTACAGGCCGGCGCCTTGCTGAGCGTGGTTTTGACGCCCCCGGCCGGGGCCGCCCAACCGCAAACAGGCGGCGATGAGAGCAGCGAAGATCGGGTCCGGGGAGTGCCCCCCGCGGCGGTCTACACCGGTGCGGCGGTCACCGCCGCGCTGGTCGGGGTCACGGTCTGGTCCGGGGTGGATACGCTCGAGGCCAGGGATCGATTCGACCGCGAGCCGAGCGGGGCGGCGCTGGAGTCGGGCCGCGACAAACAGAATCGCACCAATATCCTCTTCGCGGTTACCGTGGGCGTGGCGCTTTTGACCGGAGCGACCGCGCTCTGGCTGGTCGACTGGGGTCAGGAACAGGCGCCCCGGGCCGGAGTCTCGACGCTTACCTGTGTAAGGTGGTAGAAAAACTCCTGGCGTCTTTCTTATCGCGACCCCATGGGAAGCGCGGGTCGAGGTGGTGGATGGAGTCCTGGTCTTTGCCGTCCGAAGTCGAGGGGTACCGGCTCATCGCCGAGCTCGCCTGCGGGGGAATGGCGACCGTATACGCGGCTCGCAAGGTAGCGGCTGCCGGTTTCGAGCGGCTGGTGGTCATCAAGCGGCTGCATCCGCACCTGACCGTGGACGAGCAGGCGCGCGCGCTGTTCAGCGACGAGGCGCGTCATGGCGCCATGTTGCGCCATCCCAATGTGGTGCCGGTGATCGACGTGATCGAGGCGGGCGAGGAGATCCTGCTGGTACAGCCCTACGTGGAGTCGGTTACCCTGGCGCAGCTGTTGAAGAGCGCCGCGCGTTCGGGAGCGCGCCTGCCGCCTACCATCGGGCTGCGCATCGTCTGCGACGTTCTCTCGGGTCTTCACGAAGCTCACCAGGCCAGGGATCTGAAGGGCGAGAGCCTGAGCCTGGTGCACCGCGATCTGTCGCCGCAGAATGTTCTGGTGGCGGTGGACGGATCGAGCCGGCTGATCGATTTCGGGGTGAGCCGGGCGGCCGGTGCGGTCGACCCCGAGGGCGTGGCCTTGCGGGGTAAGTTCCCCTACCTCTCGCCCGAGCAGGTCAACGGCCTGCAACTGGATCGCCGGGCCGACCTGTTCGCCGCGGGCGCCCTGCTCTTCGAGGTGTTGACCGGAAGCCGGCTTTTTCGCGGGAACGATCCCTCGGATACAATGATGAAAGTGCTGGCCGCCGAGATACCGCCGCCCTCGAGCGCGCTGGACACCCTGCCCGCCGCGCTGGACGCTCCGGTGCTGCGCGCGCTCAGAAGGGATCGCGCCGAGAGGTTCCAGACAGCCATGGAGATGATGGACGCCCTGGAGGCGGCGCTGCCCTCGGCCACGCACCGCGAGGTGAGCCTGCGCCTCGGGGAGCTCTGTGGCGAGATGCTCGCCGAACGGCGCGAGCTGCTCGAGGACTCCTTTGCTTTGGACGTCATGGACACCGGAGTGGATAGCGGGAGCTTTCCCGGACAGCCATCGGCCCCCTTCCGGCCTGATGATCCCGTTAAACCGGCTGCCGCTCGACGGGTGGTTCTCGGGGCCTCGCTGGTCTTGATCGCTGTCGCGCTAGCGGCCGCGGTCTGGTTCGCGGGATTTCAGAGCGGAACCGATCCGGTAGCAGCGCCGCCCTCGGTACCGGCCGCGCCCGAGTCGGCCCGGGGGGTCTCGAGCGCGGGCGGGCCCGGTTCCCCTCCACCCCCATCAGCCGAGAGCGCGGAGCTTTCCGGAAAGGCGGATTTGACGTCCGGCGCTTCCTTCGGGTCCGACCAGCAAGCGGCCGCAAGCGTCCAGGAAACAACCGCGGGTCCGCCGGGCGATCCGTCCCCGGATCGGTCCGTTTCATCGAGACGGGCGGATCGAGCTTCCAGGCCGATCGGCGTACAATCCGGTAAAGATGCACGGCGACGGTCAAAGCCCGCTCTTCACGACAACCCGTATGCAGCGGAGTAGCCTCCTCGCGGGCATCGGTTGCTTTCTGTTTCTGACGGCGTTTCCGGGACCCTGTACGACCTTTGACGACGCCCGCCTGCCCGACCAGGCCCCGGTAGACGGCGGTCACGACGGCCCGCCGGATGCCGGAGCCGATTCCGGGCCCGAACCCGAACCGCAACCACCGCAACCCTCGCCGGACGCGGGGCCAGGCATCGAGCCGGATGGCGGTCAAGACGGAGGGGAGAGCGACGTCGAGCTGGGCCAGGCCGCGGCCATCTGCGCCCGCGCCTTTGCCTGTCCCGGGCTGCCCGAGGCCATGCTGGCCTCGATCGGCTTTCCCCTGGACGCGCGCAACTACCCGCTGTGTCTGCACTGGGTACTGGGTCCCACCAGACCCGAGCCGGCGAAGAGCCGAGCCTTGCGCATCGAGCTGTTCGAATGCATCGCCGAGGCGGCGGACTGCGAGCAGGCGCTCGGCTGCGCCTTCGTACGGCCGCTTACCCTGGACGATCCGCTATGCGAGGGAGAGCCGGAAGGGCCCCGCTGCGACCCATCCGCAGAGGCGGTCATCGAATGTCCGGGCTGGTGGCGCCGCTGCAACAGCCCGCTGTACGCGAACATCGCGCGCTGCCACCAGGGCACGGACCTGCTCGGCGCGCCCGTCGCCCGTTGCTTGATACAGGAGCAGTGCACCGCAGCCGACGATGTCCGCTTCTGCAACGAGTCCCTGGCGGTCAACTGTGATGTGGAGCTGGGGTATATTTCCGTGACCGATTGCTCAATCACGGGCCGCTCCTGCCTGGCGCAGCAGACCGGAGCGGTCTGTCTCAGCGCGGCGGGGAACCTGACCTGCGTATTCCAGGCCTTTCCCGGTACCTATGCCAGCGAGGTGCTGCGGGCCGGCTCCAGCACCTGCATTGCCGACACGGACGTGGCCGCGGTCTGCGACGGGGATAAGTTCTCCACCTTTGACTGCTCGGCCGCTGGCGGGCAGCGGTGCGTAAACAAGGACTATCCCCCCTGGGCCTGGTGCGCGCCCGCCGATGCGGAGTGCTACCCCGATACAATCGGAGAGCAAGCGGCCGCGTGCGACGGCGACCGTCTCACCGCCTGTCTGAAGGGCCGACCCGTTGTCGTGGACTGCGCCGAATACGGCATGCAATGCCAACCGGGCTCCCCCACCCGTTCCGCGTATTGCACGTTAGCGTTAGGTAGGTTAGACTAAGACTAGTGACTAGTAGGGACGGTCCTGCCGAATTGATTAACCTGTTCTAACCTGTTCGGACGGTCCTGCCGAATTGATTAACCTGTTCGGGTGTTCGTTGATTGGGAGACTCGAGGTTCTAGGGTTTTCACAGGCGCCGATTCTGTCCATACGGATTCAGATTTCAGATTTCGTCCACATCGACATGGTAGCGTACGCGAAGAGCATCGAACACGTGTTCTCGCGCTTGTTTAGCGGGACGCCTACTCGCTCGCGTTCGTAGCAAGGCAACCACGGCTGAACCGAGTTCGTCGTACTTGCCGGCGTTTGTTATCGTATAACCGTAGTGGCGGCATATCGCTCCGGTCTCGATTCCGAACGCTCGGGCCAATTCGACTTGCTGTCCGCCGTACTCGCGTACCCATACCCAGGTCGCCAGCCGTTTCACCTCGACGCTTCCGGCCGAACGCGGACGCTCGTCCAGCTCCACCAGTGCGACACCGCTGAGTTCAGCGGCGGCTACAACCACCTCATCCAGCGTCGGACGTTCCGATGTGCGCGAACGTTTGTATGCCTGCCGGGTCGATAGCGCGGCCTCAACTCGCGTCGTATCCGAGCGCAACCTTTCGACGAACGCTTCAGGACCAAGAATGCCATCACTGAGCAGGTGCCCGTCACCGAGTACACTTCTGGCCTCGCGCGCTTCCCTCACGTCGAAGGCACCACTGAGTTCGGGCCGTCGCGGTTGCGTGCGTCCCTCGTCAACGAAACGATCGAACGCCTTGGTAGCAGCGATTGGCCGCTCGCCGAATCGCTGAAGGACATATCCCATACGCAACCATTCCGGCGCCTGTACACGGCCGATGTAGCTTTGATGGCTCGACCAGTCGCTGTTGCGTGCGCGACGAACTCGACGGGCGCGTACGGGATTGTTGTGAACGTACCGAACGAGCTCGAGCAGGTACGCATCCCTGTCGACCAGTAATTGACGGGGTCTCTGGGCGAATACGGCACCGATGGCGGTATCGTACCGAAGTAGCGACCGCGCCCATTGCGCGAACGCGGTATGAACCGATTTGGTGAATCGATTAAGCGGCCGCTCGCCCTGGATCACCACGAGGTGCACGTGGTTGGACATGAGGCAGTACGCAAGAACTTCCGTGTCGCAGCGCTTCAGAGCCTTTCCGACCGCTGCTAGATACGCATCGCGTCCACCCTTGCGATCGAGCCACCACTCGTCACGCGCGAAACGCGAAACCACGTGAAACACGCCGCCCGGTACGTTCAGCCTTGCTCGTCTCGGCATACGAAACCAACTCGTTACCACGCGCTAAGAGTAAAAGTGAGTCAATTCAATTAATTTGGCAGGACCGTCCCCTTGTCCCGTCCGTCCCCTTCCCCCCGCTTGCTCGTCAATTCGGCAGGACCGTCCCCCCCTTCTTTAATTCGGCAGGACCGTCCCCCCCTTCTTTCCCCCCTTCTTTACCAGCTCGCCAGCAGCGTGGCGACGTCGCCGGCGCGTTGCAGCGCCTGGCTGATGCCGGACAAAAGCTCCGCCGGAATGCTCGCCGCGCTGGCACCCGGTCCCAGCACCACCACCCCGGTCACCACCTGCCCGCTCTCGGTGGGATGGCCGAGCACCAGGGGGGTGAAGATGGCCCCGCTCGCGTTGCGCCACTCTATCTCCCCGGCCCCTGCGTCGCGGTCGACCGCGACCGTGCAGGTGGCCGTGAGCTCTGCCCGGTCGTCGGAGAGCCGCTCGAGTAGGTCTTCCACCAGCGCGTCGATATCGAGCGGTGGCTCGATGGCGCCGACCTGGGCGGCGAGCTGTGCGCCGCCGGCCTGCACCGTGTACAGCAACCCGCTGTCGGCTGAGGCCTCGTGCAGAACCGCCCTGAGCGCTACCCGCGAGCGCTCCCCACTATCGGCAAAATCGCTGAAGAGCAGAGAGTGCAGCGAGCTGGCCACGCGGTTCTGGATCGCCTCTGCCAGGGCGTCCGCCACCTCCATGCGGGCCGCGGCGGCCAGGTTCATCAGCTCGGCATAGCGGGCGATGAGCAGCGGATTTTTTCCGTCCTGGTAGATGGCGGCGCAGCGCGTGGCATTGAACTCGAAGCCGCTCTGGTCGCCGGCCAGCAGCGCCACCCGCGCCCGCGTCTCGTAGGCGCCGCCCATGACCAGGCCGCCGGCGCCAAAATCCTCGAGCATGGCGACCACCTCGTCTGCCAGCAGGCGCGCGCGATCGTGCCCGCCGTTCTCGGCGTGGGCGCGCGCGAGCGCCTCGAGCAGGACGTGCATCTGCGGCCCCAGCTCGACCTCCCGCACCGCCGCCAGGTGCGCTTCGCCCGTCTCGACCGCCCGGTCGTGCTCGCCGAGCCTGCACAGGGCCAGCACCTCGCTGGCCGCCAGCGGGGCATAGGTCGGATGCTCGCCGGCCCCGAGACCTTCCAGCCCGGCTTGCATCTCGGCCAGCGCCTCCCGGGGCGCGCCGCGTAGCGAGTGATAGCAGCCGCGGGCATGCCGCAGGATCGGCACCCAACCGGGCATCTGCTCGGCGCGGGCTTCGATGATGGGCAACAGCTGCTTCAGGCGAGCCAGGTCACCGGCAAAGGCATAGACCACGTATTCGCGGTGCACGTGACTGCCCTCGAACATCTGCGGCCGGTTGTCGCGCAGCCGGATGAGCTCGGCCTTGCGCTTGAGCTCGTCCGCGCCGCGGATGTCCCCCCGGCAGAGGGCATCGAGCATGCGCAGGCGGCAGGCGTTGATGGTGAAGATGGGATCGGCCTCCAGGTCGGCCAGAAACCCCTGGTCGAGCTGCCGGCCGAACATGGTCGAGACCATGGTGGTCGAGAAGCGCAGCGCCAGCCCCATGAAGCGATGCGATACCGGGTCCAGGCCGGCCAGGTCGGGCTCGGCCATGCGCGCCATGATGGCCCGATTGCGCTCGAGCAGGATGTGGTAGTGCCCGGTGGCCAGCGCGCGCGTGCCCTCGACGTTCCACTGCACGACCTGCAGCGCCGGCGACAGCGAGACGAAGGGCTCGATGCAGGTCAGGTCGCGGAAGAAGGCGTATTCGTAGCGCGGCCCCATCACGCCGATGGCTTGGATCACGGTGCGGGCCAGAAGCGGCAGCGCCTGGGCGGGCGGGGCCACCCGCTCGATGGGCGGCGTCCGGTCGAAGCGCTCCTGGGCCTGCTTGAGAGCCGTCATCACCCGTTCGCCGGGCTCCATCTCGTCCGGCAGCGCCCGGTACAGGTCGACGCCGCAGTCGTGCTCGAGCTGCTGCAGGAGCACCACCACGTCGTGCTTGCTGGCCTGGGCCGTGAGCGCCCCGTAACCGACCAGGGTGCTGCGCACGAAGTGGGCCTGTTCGCGCGGTCGCCCGGCCCGTTCGCAGTAATCGATCAATTCGCGCAGCTGCCCCTGCCAGCCGTCGGGCAACTCGGACATCATGGCGGCGACCTGGGCCGGGTTGAGGTTGCTGTGGTCGCGCGCGCCCGGGAGCATGAGCTCGAGCGCGGTCTGGTACTCGCCGGCCATGATGAGGTGCTGTACGACCGACCAGCCGCGGCCGGGCCGGCGCTGATAGATCTCCGCCAGCCGGCGGTGAAGCGCGCGCGCCTTCTCGGCGGATAGCCCGGTGGTGAGTAACCCGCGGTAGGCCTCGCTCGCCAGCAGATGCTGCAAGCCCTTGACCAGCAGGATGTTGCGGCCGAGCAGCTCGTTTACCGCTTTCATCACCGCGCCCGGGTCGTCGCTATCGAGCAGCAGCTTCAGCTCGTCGAGCGTCAGCCCCTCGCGCTCGACCAGCGCCAGCCCCCGCGCCAGCCGCCGGGCCTCGGCGGATAGCGAGGCGATGCGCGCCTGCAGCGTGTCCTGCACGGTCTCGGGCAAGTCCTTGGCATCGAGCGCGGCGGGCAGGATGAACGAGCCCGACTGGTAGCGGATGGCGCCCCGGTCGAGCAGGTGTTGGGCCAGCTGCATGAGCGCGCGCGGGGAGCCGGCCGCGATCCGGTGCAGGCGATCGGCGAGCGCGTCGAGGTGCTCGACCTCGCCGAACATGGACGCCAGAAGCGCCTGCGTCTGCTCGGCGGTGAGCGGCCGCAGCTTGATCACCGTGGCGCGGTCGGTGAACACCCGTAGCGACGGCCGGGCGTTTTTCGCTTCCGTGCCCGCGGGAAGAGTGATGACGAGCGTCAAACCCGTGGCGCCCTCCTCGGAAGAGAGCAGTGATAACAGGGCGGCGCTGCGCTCGTCGATCAGGTGGGCGTCGTCCACCGCCAGCATCAACCGCCGCTCGGCACAGGCGCGCAGCACTACGTCGCAGAGCGCCATCTGAACCCGCGCCCGAAGGTCGAGCTCGTCGCCCGACTCGGCCTCGGTCGTCTCCGGGGCGGCGGGCGAGAGAAGCGCGCGTTGCTCGGTCTCGAGCCCTTCGGCGAGCTTGGGCATGGCCTGCAACACCTGTCCCGCCAGCGCTCGCGCCACGCCGAACGAAGCGGTGGCGTCCGAGGCGTCGGCCCGGGCTACCGCGGCGCCCTCGACTTGGGCCGCGAGCGTACAGGCGATGAGAAAACGGCTGCGACCCATGCCGGGCTCGGCGACCACGCTCAGCGTGCGCGGCCGCTTGCGCTGATCGCGACCGAGCGCGCGCCCGAGCTCGGCCATGCTCTGCTTGCGGCCCTGCAGCCGCGGCATGGTCAGGTATGCCTGCCGCACCACCAGGTCCTCGCGCACGTCGATCCCGCCTAGCGCGCACAGCCGCTCCATCACCTCGGCCGCGGTACGGGGGCGGGCATCCCGGTCGAGCGCCATCAGCGCCAGGACGAGGGCCTCGAGCTCCGGGCCGATCCCTTCGACCAGCCGGGAAGGGGGCAGCAGGGGTTCGCGCCACAGCGGCCTCAGCCCGGCGAAGGAGCGCGCGGGATAGGCGTGCCTTCGGGTCAGCGCGAAATAGGCCGTCGCGCCCAGAGAGAACAGATCGGTGCGTCCGTCGAGCTCCTGTCCTTGCAGGGCCTCGGGTGAACAGAAGGCCGGCGTGCCAACCACGTGCGGAACCGAGCCAAAAGGCGTGACCCCGCCGAAGTCGATCAGCTTGGCCAGCCCGTCGTCCGTACAGCGGATGTTGCGCGGGGTCACGTCTCGGTGCACCAACCCGCGCGAGTGCAACAGCGACAGCACCGAGCAGACATCGGCGAGCAAGGCGCACACGCGCGAAACCGGCAGCGGCGCCAGCTCGTTCAGATCCCCGCCGCCCAACCACTCCATGGTGTAGAAGGCCGCGCCCCGGTCGTGGCCGAACTCGTAGACCTCCACCACGCGGGGATGGCTGAGCTCTTTGAGCGCGTGGTATTCGCCCTCGAAGAACTGGACCAGCTCTTCGCGTTTGTCGTCCCCGCGGTCGAGCAGTCGCTTCAACGCCAGGCGCCGGTCATCGACCAGGTCGTGGACCGCATAGGCCACCGCCATTCCGCCGCGTCCGAGCTCGGACTCGATGCGATAGCGGCCTGCCACCAGATCGCCGGGCCTGGCGCCGGAGTCGTCTTGCCGCGCGGGCGGACGATCGGCCGCCATTACCTCCGGTCCTCCGGAACGAACGGCATTCTCTCAGTATGCTTGTCTTGAGAATTTGCTGTCAAGCAACGGAAATACCGTGGAACAGCAACCGCTGACGCGAGATACGGACCGGACAAGGGGTCTCTAAAACAGGTCCTTCTCGCTCTCCTCGACCGCCTTCTTGAGCTCGGCCTCGAGCAGGGGCGGAAGGCCCTCGATATCTACTTTAAGGAAGCCGCGTACGATCATGGCCGTGGCCTCGTCGCGGGTCAGGCCCCGCGTCATCAGGTATTCGACCTCCTCCTCGGCGATCTTGCCCACCGCGGCCTCGTGCGAGAGATCGATGCCGGCCAGCCTCCCCACCAGCTCGGGGATGGCGTGGATGGTGCCCTTCTCGCCCAGGATGAGGCCCCGGCATTCCAGGTGTCCCTTGACCTCTGGCGCGTTTCCCTGGATGTCGCCCCGGGCGATGATGTCGCCGCCGGTGCTGATGGTGCGCGAGACGATCTCGGCTTTGGCCCCGAAGCTGTCCAGTATCACGCGGGATCCCACGTCAAGGTTGGAACCGGGCTGGGCCACCAGCACGCTGTTAAAGCGCACCGTGGCGTTGGGCCCCGCGCACACGGCCGTGGGGTAGGTCTGTAGCGAGCGCATCTGCTTCAGGGCCAGGTAGTTGCTCATGAACACGCCGTCCTGTTCGATGATGGCGGCGCTGCGCGGGCGCACCTCTACCTCGGGCGCCCAGTTGTGGATCATGGTGAAGGTAAGCCGCGCCCCCTTCTTGATGTAGAACTCGCTGACCCCCAGGTGAAGCCCGGCCGACATGGGGTGGCTGGAGCAGCCGGTGATGATGTGTAGCTCCGAGTTCTCCTCGGCGATGACGATGTTGTGTACCCGCTGAGCCAGCTTTTTATGACCCATGTAGAGGCAGGCCTGCACCGGAAGCGCCGTTTTGACCCCGGGCAGCGACCGGATCAGGTAGCCGTCGGTATGCTCGAGCTCCACGTGCGCGGTGTACTTGTCCGAATCCACCTTCACGGCTTTCCATATGTACTGCTCCAGCCAGTCGTACTTGTTGCGGGCCTTGGAGAGGCTGATGACCTCCAGCCCCTGCTGGTTGGCCGAGAAGTGGACCGGGGACTGGTCGATTTGCAGAAAGGTGGCCGAGCGCTGGCCCGGGTCGTCCAGCATGATCCCGGTATCCAGCACGGTCGCCTTCTGCTCCTTGGGCAGGCTCGAGGGATCGTCCAGGTAGCCCTGGTCGTCGCACGTGTTCTCGTACTTCCCGAGATCCACGTCCGTGCCCAGGTCGGCCCGTTTCTGCTGCGCCTTCTCGGCCAGCAGTCGCCGCTGCTTCTGGGTTACCTGCTGCATGACACGCACTCCTCGTATCCGCGCCGCTTGATGCAGTCCAGTACGTCCAGGGCATTGCCCTCGCTGATCAGGCGGCCCTCGATCAGCACGTAGCCCTTGATGGCCCGCACGTAGTCCAGTATGTGTCCCGTGTGGGTGATGATGAGCCCGGAGCGGTTGCGGGTGCGCCTGAGGTCCTTCTGCAGCAGCGCGTTGGTCATCTTTCCCACCAGCGCCATGTTGACCAGATCCACCCCGGACTCGGGCTCGTCCAGCATGATCAGGCGCGGTGCCTGGGCGAATAGCTGCAGCAGCTCCGAGCGCTTGATCTCGCCGCCGGAGAAGCCGTGGTTGACCTCGCGATCCAGCAGCTCGACCACGTTCAGCGTCTTCGCTATCTCGTCCAGGCGCGCTTTCTCCTCTTCGGACTGCTCGCGGGTCGTCTCGACGATGTCGCGCGTGCGTACCCCGCGCACGGCCGGCGGGCGCTGAAAGGACATGCCGATGCCCAGCCTGGCCCGAGCGTCGGTGGGCAGATCGGTGATGTCCTCTCCGCGAAAGCGAATGCGGCCGCCCGTCACCCGGTAGCGCGGAAAGCCCATGATGGTTCCCAGCAGGGTGGTTTTGCCGCCTCCGTTGGGCCCGAACAGGGCGTGGGTCTCGCCCACCGGTATGGAGAGCGAAACGCCGTGAAGGATTTCCTTTTCGCCAATGGCGACCGATAGGTTTTCGATCTCCAGCATCTCGGGCCTGTCCTCTCGATCCGCTGCCGCGGCCGGGTTGCGAGCCTCGGCGCTAGAGCCAGGCCCGCCGCTTCCGTCCGGAACCGGGCGCCGAAACCGATCATTTCCCCGAAAAACCAGCTTCGCGCAAGCCGAGCCCGCCTCCATGCCATATCTACCGACTCAGCTCTGTCATTTGGCCCTCCCCTTGTCATTTCGACCGAAGGGAGAAATCTCCTTCCGGGATCGCATAGTTTAAAAAGACCGGTCATAGATCCCTCGCTTCGCCAGGGATCAGGGATGACATCGCCGCCGGCCGCACCCTCTACGCGCTCGCTCTCTGCTAAGGGTCCGTGACAAAATAACTCATCCATCTTTCGGGCGGGACGGCCCCGGCTGCTGCGTTGCTCCTGCTCAAAATATCCCCAATATTTCTCGTCGTCGCGCCTTGCATCCGGGGCCGTCGCGCTCCGAAGTCTGATCGAGTTGTTTTGTCACGGACCCTAAGCTAGAGTTTCGCCATTTTTCAGGCGGCGCATAGCAGGTCCTGGGGACGC
>CAYVFC010000076.1:0-39557 GCA_964450715.1 uncultured Sandaracinaceae bacterium
ACTGGCGGGCCGCAATCCGCGCTCGAACCGCGCGCCAACCGCGGGTCTCGGTTCCTGGGGCGGTTGGCGCGCGGGACGCCCCCGCTGGCCGGCCCCGGACCGCCCGCGCCCGGCCGGCGTCGCGATGCTATCCGGGATATACGGTCTGCAGAGCCGGGCGGGTATAGCCCGGCGCGAAAAAAATGAGGGGAGGCGCTTGCCCCCTCACCATAAGCGGGCGGGCGCAAGGCCCGCCCCTACGGGGATATTGTTCAACCGTGTCTCGACTATAGAGGCTCGTAATGGACCTGTAGCTGGCCGCGGGCGGCCAGGCGGAGCATCACGCCGGTTTCGGTTACCGCGTAGTCGACCGGTTGCAAGGAGTCGATACGGCCCTTCAGATGCAGGCCGCCCTGCTTCTTGCCGCCGAGCATCTTCTCCACGCGCTTCTTCGCCTTGTCGAGCTCCGGGGCCAGATCCCAGCGGGAGAAGCGGGCCAGGCGGTTGCGGAAGCCTTGGTGGTTGAGGGCGTCCAATGCGGCAACGAACAAGTCCTCGGTTTCAACCGTGTAGTCCGGGTCGACCAGACGGATTTCCCGCTTCTTGGAGCGGTACTGCAGATGTCCTCGGACGTAGATCTCGGAACGGGTTACGCCGCCCAAGAGCAGGCGGATGACGATCAGCTGTTGGCCCTTCTCGATCTGGCCGCCGGCCACCTCGGCCTTTTCGATCATCACCTGCTGCTCGCCCTTGGGGGGAAAGCGCTTGCCGTGCAGGTGCTTGTCGAGGATTTGGGAGAGATCGGCGAAAGCGATCTCCGACTCGACGACCAGCTCGAAGCCGGCCCTGGCCGGCGCGGGGCTGGCATCGGGAAGCGAGCGGGCGGTCGAGGAGGGGCAGGGCCCGTTGACCACGCTGGGCCGTCCGCTCATGCCCACGGTGGCGCGCACCTGCCGGCCGTCTCCGGTCAGCTCTCCTAGGAAGAGGCCCTCGGGAGCCAGCATCAGGTAGCGGCCGCGGGCGGGCTGGTCCCGGCAACCGCAGGCCGGCTCGGGCGGGGTCTTCGACAGGCGCAGGGGGCACTGCAAGGTGGACCAGAGCTTCTCCATGCGCTGGCGCAGGCGCACCTCGCTCTTCAGGCGCTGGTCGATCTCGCTGGAGATCCGCTTCAGGTGAGGGGAGAGCTCCTTCTCGATCTGCCGGTTGATAACCGGGGCCACGGTGCTCTTGCTCACACAGATGCGGATGCCTTTTTTGATACAGATGTCTCCGGGCGGGGGCGGCGGGAAAGCGATCTCGCCCATGGCGGTACGGCTCGACAGCCGCCAGTCCCGGGAAACCTCCAGCCGGGTCCGCGCCTCCAGCACCACCCGCTGCGGCTCGGCCGCGGTCCCCCAATCGGTGCCCTCGGTGAGTCGGACCCACTTGGGGCCCAGCGGTATCGGGTTCTTCACCTCGGCCTTGAACCGGGCGTGGTAGCTCACCGGAAGCCGGGTGAGCAGATGGCCGTCACTCCACGACAGGTCGGGCTTGCCGCGGGTAACCCGGTAGGTGAGATCGACCTTCTGTCCCTTGCCGTCCTCTATCCGATGCCAGTCCTTCTGCCGCTCGCCCGGCAGCAGCCGGTCCAGCCGGTCGGCGATAGCGCTCAGCGAGATGCTCACCGGCGCGGTCGCCACCGAGAGGGGCAACGGCTCGCGCCCGCCCCGCAAACGGGTGGGCCCGGTACTTCTACGCTCCTTTGCCCCGGCCAGCTTGGGCGCTGGCACCTGCAGCTCGGGCGGGGCGGAATCGGAGGATTGGGAAGATGAAGCGCCCTCGGAAGACTTGGCGGGTCCGGAAGCTGAGCCGGGCCCGGGGCCGGTGGATCCGCAGGCCGGTACAACGCGGAAGATCGACGCGCAGAATACTGCAAGTAAAAAAGGACGCCGGGGGTTGCGTGTGCGACGGGTCATGGGCATCTTCACCGGCTACCGCGGTTCAGCGGCGCACGCCCTCCATCTCCGCCCCCGAAAAATCGGCGCCCTCGACCCGGGCGCCCCTGAGATCGGCGCCCCGCAGGTCAGCGCCGGAAAAGCCGCGCTCGCCGCCGCGGTAGCGTACGAAAACCAGTTCTTGCTAAACCACTTGCGAATTCGTTCCATGGCCAGAACCCAACCTCAGCTGCTTACCCCCGCCGGCGAGGAGAGCTCGGCGATGTGGGCCAGCATGGTGGGGTATTGCATGGCGACCCGGGAAAAGGCCGCGGCGGAAAGGCGCAGCACCAGCATGTCAGACAGCGCCCGTACCGTCACCTCGGAAGCGGCGTGCGAGAGCAACGAGTTCTGCCCGAACATGGTTCCGGGACCCGAGCGCTTCTCCTTGCCGGGCCTGCCCGCGGAGATCTCTACCTTGCCGGTCAGGTTTACGTAGAGGCCGTCGCTCTTCTTGTCCTTCTGAAGCAGCTTGACGTCCGCGGCCACCCGATGTACCTCGAAGGCCCGGGCCAGCTCGTGCTTGGCGGCAGCGTCGAACTCCATGAACAGCGGCGAGCCGTGCAGCAGGTTGGCCAGCAGGCGTCGGGCCAGCATCTCCAGCAACAGCTCGCCGATGCGCGGGTTGGCGCTGACCAGTGTATCCAACACCGACTTGGGAATACGAAGTGCAACCAGCTTGCCGTCGACCACCACGTCCGCCTTGCGGGTCTCGTCCTGCAGCAGACAGGATTCGCCAAAGACGTCGCCCTCGGCCAGGGTGACCGCCTGCCGCTCGGACAGGCCCGGGATCAGCACCCGGACGCCCCCCTCCACGATGCCGAACAGCGCATCGGCGGGGTCCCCGCGCCCGACCGCCTTCTCGCCGTTCTCCAGGTCGATGAGGTCGGAGCCCGCCGCCATCTGCACCAGCGCCCCCTTGGGCACCTCGGCGAACAGGGGGAAGAAGGGCATCTTGGCCAGCTGCTCCACGTCGGGCGGCTCGCGGTCGGTAGACGCGGCCGCGGGCTGGGCCTCGCGATCGGTGAACTCCAGCCCGCTGTGAACGAACTGGACCGACACGCCGGTACCGGGGGGCTCGCTGAAGCGGACCTCGTCCCCGGGCGCGTCCGGGGCGGGTAAAAGCTCGGGGGCCTGCGAGAAGATGCTCGGCCGCGTATCTCGCGGATCGGGATCGGCCTGGGTGGCAAAGGGGCGCTGCCGGCGGTGCACCTGGCGCGCCGCCTGCGGATCCACCCGCTGCAGCGCGTCGATGCGATCCGGATCCATACCGAGGATGGTCTTGGCCACCGCCACCGCTCGCGCCAGCAAACCCTGGTCGGCGTAGAGCACCACCGCGCGATCGTAGGCGTCGATGGCCTCGTCCGCCTCGCCGATGCGGCGCAAGAGGTCGCCCCGCTTGTGATGCCAGCGCGGGTTGCGGCGCTCCAGCTTGATCAGCTCGGCCAGGATATCCAGCGCCTTGTCGAAACGCTTTCTCTGCTGCATCCGATCGAGATCGTCGATCAGCTTTCGCCTTCTGCGTTCCTCCTTGGAGCCGCCGCCGAAATTGAACATGTTCCCCTCGATCCCCGCTGGCCGAAGCGGAACCCGGACCGCCTCGACCCGACGGCCGGCTACTGCCTCTCCCCGGTGAAGAGCAAGAGGTGATCGCCGATGAAGAGCTTGTCACCCGATCGCAGGGCGAATTCTTTGACCTTGGACCCGTTGAGCAGCGTGCCGTTGGTGCTGCCCTGGTCCCGGATGCGCCACTCCATCGACTGCGTGAAATAGATGGCCGCGTGTCGTGCCGAGACCGACCTGCCCGGCAGGCAAATGGTGTTGCGCTCGTCCCGGCCAATGGTGTTGAGCCCGGCCGTGAGCTCGAAGGTCCGGCCCTTTTCCTCCCCCTGGATGATCCTGAGCTGCCCCCGGATCCCCGGCGGCAATTCGTCCAGCGGAAGATCGCTGGGCAAGGTGGTGATCTCGGTTCGCTCGCTGCTGTAGTCTTTGTCCCGGTCGGGCATCGGGCTCTCTCGTCTCCTTTACGACTTCTTGGTGAAGTACCTGCCGAAGGGCATGCTCTTGACTCTTTGGTCGCGCTCGTAGGCCTGCACGAACTTCTGCGCCTCGTGGTTCTGCTCGTCCAGCTCGAGAACCAGTCGGAAAAACTTCGCCGCTTCGCCGCTCTTGCCCTTCTGCACGGCGCGCCTGGCCCGCGCAACGTTGAGCCAGATTCTGGCCTTCAGGTTGGTCGGTTCCTGGCTCATGATCTCTTCCAGCGTCCGGATCGCCAAGTCGTAGCGCTTGTAGGCGATGTCCTTGAACGCCACGCTGAGCTTCTCGCCGCGGATGGCGCTCGGGGTCTTGCTGCTCCGCGCGCCCCCGGGCACAAGGGAATTCCGCGCGCCCCCGGGCGCAAGGGAACTCCGCGCGCCCCCGGGCGCGAGGGAAGTCCTCTTGGCGGACGGGGGTGCCGCGGACGGCGGCGGCGGTCGGCCGCCGCCCGCCTTCTTGGAACGTAGCGAGGCGGCCAGCTTGCGAGCGGCATCTGTCGCGCGACCGGTCGGCGGTCGCATGCTGCTGAATGCCTCGGGGACGGACGGCGGCGGTTTGTAGCTACGCCCGGCTGCCGGCGGCCGCGAACTGCCGGGTGCGGGAGCCGGCCGGCTCGAAGCGGCCATACCCGAGGGCCGGGCCGGCCGCTGCGACGTCGGTGCGGGGGGCGCGCTGCTCTGCACGGCTTCTTCCGGCTCGGGCGGGCGCCGCGACAGCGGCGGCGGGGGCGCGCTGGTCTCGACGACGGCTTCCGGCTCGGGCGGGCGCCGCGACAGCGGCGGCGTCTCCGGCGCTGCCTTACGTTCGGTCGGCCCACTGCGGGTCGACGAGCGGCGCGGCGGCGGGGTCACGGCCGACGAAGGCACCGCGGACGGACCGGGAATGGATTTGACGACCGCCTTGGCCTCGGCCTCGTAACTGGGCGGAGCCGGCTTGGTGGTCCGCCGCTCGGACGGGGCCTCTACCCCTTGCTTCTCTTCCGTTTGCCCCCCCTCCGGTTCTTCCTCCTCCTCGGCGGGCGGCTCGGGCGGCTCGTCCTCGAACGGCGGAGGCGAAAGCGAGCGCCAGGCTTCCGAGTCTTCGCTCGCCTCCGCCTGGGCCTCGGCGAATTCCATGAGAGCGGCCGCGTAGGAGCGCGCGTCAGGAGCGCCCGCCTCCCACTTGGCGTACTCCACCAGGTGCCAGAGCTGCCGCTTCATCATCGGATCGATATTGCGGAACTCCAGGCCCACGCCCTCGGCCCTGCCCTCGGCCTCCGCCTCGCCGGCAGACGGCACGTGCACCACGTTGGCGTTGAACTTCACCTCGTGGCCCTCGGGAAGGAGGATCTTCACCTCGACCGTGCTCATAAGATCGGGGCGCTCGTCCGTCTCGATGTAGATTCCGCCCAGGCTGATATCGTTGGCATACAGCGCGGCGAACTCGTCCCAGGACTCGCACCGCACCTCGAGGGTGGGGCGCAATCGGCCCTTCTTCGCGGCTCGCCGGGTCTGCGTCATACCGTTCGAATAAGGATAAACGCATCGCTCCCGGCCGCCAAGGGAACGACAGCAAGACCGGGAACAGACTTCGGTGGCTGCCATCGCCTCGCTGACAGCGCGGCAGCCCCGCTGGTCTTGCAGCGGAGTCCCCCTGTAGTAAGCGGCGGGGGGCGATGATAGGCTACCGGGCGTCCGCCGGAACCGGCGGCCGGCTCGTGCAGGTCGCGCGGATCGAGCCGCCTGCCGCGGGCAAAGGGGCTGCGATGGCGGCAAAGAAAACAGCGAGCGCCGCGAAGAGAGCCGGTGCCAAGACGCCCCGGCGCCGACGCGGGATCACGGTCAAGCCCGTTTCTCTGCTCTCCGCGGAGCTGGGCATCGAGCGGCCCGAGGGCGATCTCGGGCGGCTCGGCCAGGCGGTGCGAGCCGACGGCGGAGCGGTGCTGGGGGCCTACCGGGAGCCGCTGGGCGGGCACGCCTTGCTGCTGGTTTCGCTCCCCATCGAGAAGGTGGGCCCTACCGCCTTCCAGCGCGATCTCTCCGACGCCCACCTGCGCAAGCTCACCCGCGCCATGGACAAGACGCGGCGCTTTCTCGATCCGCCGATCCTGGTCCGGTCAGCGGATCGGATCGGACCGGAGGACCTGGCCCGCTCGCGCGCCTCGCCCGCTGGCGAGGCGGCGGAAGGAGAGGGATGAGATGGGATCGCGCGTCTCGCTCTTCGTCCCCTGCCTGGTCGACCTGTTCATGCCCGAGGCAGCGGAGGCGGCCTGGCGGCTGCTGGAGCGGCTGGGCCAAGAGCCGCTCTACCGCCCGGAGCAGACCTGCTGCGGGCAGCCCGCGCTGAACGCCGGCTACCGGAGCCGCGCCCGACAGATGGCCCGGCGTTTCATCGAGGTATTCGAGGGAGACGAACCGGTGGTAGGCCTCTCGGGTTCCTGCCTGGTCACGGTCAAGACCCGCTACCCGGAGCTGCTCGCCGACCAACCCGAATGGCGGGAGCGGGCCGAGCAGCTCGCCTCCCGTATGTACGAGCTATCCCAGTACCTGGTCGATGTGCTCGGGGTTACCGAGGTGGGATCGAGCTTCCGGGGCAAGGTGGCCTATCACTGCTCCTGCCAGCTCAACCACGGCCTGGGCGTGAAGGCGCAGCCGCGGGCGCTGATCGCGGCCCTGCCCGGGGTCGAGCTCAGGGAGATGCAGCAGGCGGAGAGCTGCTGCGGCTTCGGGGGCGAGTTCGCCGCGTCGTACCCCGAGATCTCCACCGCCTTGGTGAGCGAGAAGGCGGCGGCCTTTCTGGCCAGCGGGGCCGAGGTGCTGGTCATGAGCGAGCCGGGGTGCCTGCTCAACATCGGCGGCTACCTGAACCGGCACCATCCCGAGAAGAAGGCGATGCACATCGCCGAGCTGCTGGCTGGCGGCGTTGGAGACGGGTGAGATGAAGGCGCGGACGGCCGAGTTCAGCCAGCGGGCGAAGGAGGAGCTGCAGGACAGCCGGGCGCGCGGCATCCTCGACTTCCTCGGGCTGTTCGCCCCCAAGCGGCCCTCCGAGGCGCTGGACAGCTTCTCCGACCCCGAGGCCGCGGTCCGGCTGGGCCGGGCCATCCGGGCCGAGGCGGTCCGCCGGCTACCGGAGCTACTCGAGCAATTCGAGCGCAACGCCACGGCCGCCGGGGCCCGGGTGCTGTGGGCGCGGGACGCGCGCGAGGCCAACCGCATGGTGGTGGAGCTGGCCCTGGAGCGCGGAGTCGACTTTGTCACCAAGGGCAAGTCCATGGTCAGCGAGGAGATCGGCCTCAACCAAGAGCTGGGCGAAGCGGGCATCGGCGTGTTCGAGACCGACCTGGGGGAGTTCATCATCCAGCTGGCCGAGCGGCCTCCTTTTCACCTGGTGGGGCCGGCCATCAACTTCACCGCCGAACAGGTGCGCGACCTGTTCCTGCAGAAGCAGGTGACCGATCGGCCCACCACCGATCCGGCCCTGCTGGGCGCGGCGGCCCGGGTCTATCTCCGGGAGAGATTTCACCGCGTCAAGATGGGCCTGACCGGCGTCAACATGGCCATCGCCGAGACCGGGACCATCCTCAACGTGGAGAACGAGGGCAATATCCGCATGTGCAAGTCCTCGCCCGAGACCCAAGTCTCCATCATGACCCTGGAAAAGGTAGTGCCCACTCTCGGGGACGCCATGCACCTGCTGCGGCTGCTCACCCGCTTCTGCACGCGGCAGAAGATCACCTCCTACGTGACCCTGGACGCGGGCCCCAAGCGGGACGACGAGATCGACGGCCCCGGGGAGCTGTTCATCATCATCGTGGACAACGGCCGCTCCGGCTTTTACGCCGACCGGACCGACCGGCAGGTGCTGCGCTGCATCCGCTGCGGCGCTTGCATGTGCAACTGCCCGGTCTACCTGAAGGTGGGCGGATACCCCTACGGCTACGCCTATTGCGGGCCGCTGGGCCAGTCGCTCAACCCGCTGCTGCTGGGCCGGGAGCAGACCGCCGACCTCTACCACGCCTGCACCCTCTGCGGTGCCTGCCGCACCGTATGCCCGGGCGGGGTCGATCACCCGACCCTGGTGCTGGCCCACCGGGCTCGGCAGGCCGAGTCTACCTCGCCCATCGAGCGCAGGGCGGAGGGAAGGCTGCGCCCGCTCTTCTTCGGGCTATTCGCCTGGGCCGCAGCGCGCGCCTGGCGCTGGCTGACCGGGATCCGGGCCGTGCGTTTCCTGCTCGGCCGCTTCGGGCGGGAGGGGAAGCTCGAGCTGCCGGGCGGGCTGCTTCACGGGTGGTTCAGCAGCCGGGATCTGCTGCCGCTGGCCCGGACCACCTTCCGCGAACGGATGCAAATTGCGGAACGGGAAGGGAAAACCGCCGCACCGGACGACGGCGGCCGTGGAGGGGAAGCGGAGAAATAGATGGATCAAACTGCGAGAGACGAGATCCTCGCCCGCCTGCGCGCGGCCCCGCGGGGCGAACCCGTGGCCCGGCCCGAGCTGCCGCCGCTCTCGGAGCTCGCCTGGGACCGGGAGACGATGATCGCGAAGTTCGGCGAGAACCTCGCGCTGCAGACCGGGATCCTTCACCGCGCGAGCGACTACCGGCAGGCTGCCGACCGCCTGAGCGAGATCGCCCGCCAGGAAAGCTGGCGGATGGTGGTGGCCTCGACGGACGAGGTGATCCGGCCGCTGGATCCGGCCGGCTGGGGCGAGAAGAACGGCGTCGAGGTGCGCACCGCCCGAGACTTTCCCGACCGCGAGGCCTACCAGGACGCGCTGTTCGGCCGGGCCGACGCCGGCATTACCGGCGTCGAGTGCGCACTGGCCGAGACCGGCACCCTGGTGCTGGCGCACGACCGGGAGCAGCCCAGGCTGCTCTCCCTGGCCCCGCCGGCGCACCTGGCGGTGGTGCCGCTCGAGCGGCTCTTCGTCGACTACGAGACGGCCATCGAGCGGGTTTTCCGGGGCGACCGACCTCCGCCCAGCCAGCTGACCTTCATCAGCGGGCCGAGCATGTCGGCCGATATTCAGGCCATCTCCTTCCGCGGTATGCACGGCCCCGGCCGGCTGTTCGTCATCCTGGTCGGCTGAGGGTGAGCCCGCGGGTCAATAGATGCGCAGGTAGTCCTTCACCTTGGGCGGGCAGCCCCCGATCCAGGGCAGGCCGTGCTTCTCGGCCAGCTTTCGCGTGCAGTCGCCGTAGCAGACCACTCGGCCGCGAGCGGCCTCGGGGATCGTCTCGCTCTGCCCGGTGATGAAGTCGGTACGGTTGACCACGCAGCTCCAGAGGGCGCGCGCCGTGAAGTAAGGGGAGCGGGCGGTAGCGGCCAGACCGTTGTGGGCGCTCAAAAGGCAGCGCGAGCAGGTCGTTTGCGCCACGTGGATGTGGGCGTTGGCCACGACCATCTCGTCCGGCAGGCGGAATTTCCGGCGAACCCGAGCGGGCGACGCGCCCAGCACCCGGTAGGAGATCGGTTCCAGATGGGAGACCCGTTCCAACGGTATGCAGATCAAGTCGCAGCAGGCCGCGTCGACCGCCCTGACCTCCCGCCCGGCCACGATCAGCCTGGCGTTTCGCGAGCGGCCCATAGTAGGTCCACTGCCCTCCATCCCCACGATGCCGTCGACGATGGTCAGATCGGGCCGTACCGCCTCGGCCAGAGCGCCGATGGCGTCGTCGAGAGCGAGCTGCTTGTGAAAGCGGATCTTGTCCTTGCCCCTCAGCAGCCCCTTCTGGTTCTTGCAGCCGATGGTCACGCCGGTGCTGACATGGGTCTTCAGCTTGGGGACATTGATGTACTCGTGGGTCTCGAGCAGCCGCGGCACCAGCAGCCGGCCGTACTTCCACTCGATCTCGATGCGCTCGCAATGGTCCAGGTTGAGCAGCTCGGCGCCGTAGCGCTCGGCCAGCTCCACCAGTCCGGTGCGGCGGAAGACCTTGTCGGTGTCGTGACCGGCGATGGCGCCGTCGGCGATGGTCACCTGGTATCCCCGGAATACGCGCAACAAAGCCTCGATGAAGCGCGGATCGGTGATGGTCGAGGGCGGGGTGCCGCCGATGGGTAGCCAGCGCGGGTAGGTTACCAGGTTGGGCTTGAGCAGGATCTTCTCGCGCCTGGGCCGGTAGTCGAGCAGGCGCAAGGCCTGGCGGATACGCTTTTCCGCCCGGCGGTAGCTCGACTCCAGCACCGCCACCTCGGCGACGGCCGCCGGCGAACCGTTTTCTCGTCTACCTTCCATCCTCGCGTCGCCCGGCTCCTGCCTTGGCGTCACCATGACAGTCGCGATCACCGCCTCGGTTTTCCAGCGGCTCGCATCGCTTTTCGCGCGCCGACCGCGGTCGACTCGTCCGCCAAAACCCGTTTTTTTTACGCCGGCACTCCCTGTCGACTAGCATTAAAGAAAAGGAGAGGCCATGAGCTCGATAGTCATTCGCAGCGCCCAACGCCGAACCGTCCGCCGTGCCTGCAGCACGGACTGCTGGGCGATCCGCCTGGACGATTGCTCCCTGCTGGGAGAGCGCATCCTGGACCTGTCGCCCCGTGGCATCCTGCTGGCCGGCGATGCCCCGGTCGAGCCGGGCGATTCGGTCTTCATCAGCTTCCGCGCGCCGGGAAACGACGATATATGGCTGAACGCCGAGGCTGAGGTGGCGCGCGTGGTCAACGGCCTGCGGATCACCGACCCGGGCTATTGCCTGGGCCTGCGCCTGACCTACTTCGACCCCATCTCCCGCGTCCGGCTGGAGCGCCGCCTGCGCGGTCTGCCGCCGCCCGTGCCCAGGCGCCGGATGCGCGCCGACTACGCGGACACCATCCGGCGCATCGCCTCCCCCCCCGGCCGGCGCGGCCGTCACGGCATCCGCCCCTATACGGCTCTGGCCAGCCGCATCCAGTCCGGTTCGACCCCGGTCATCTCTTGCTGACCCGGCGTCTCATTTCTTCTGGACCATGGGCACCGGGCCGTCCGGTCGATAGGAGCGGAGGATCGACTCCAGGATCTCCGGCTTCACCTTGAGCATCTCGGCGTGCAGGCAGAGCTTGCCCCTCCGGTGGTAGTCCAGCGGGCACTGCTTGCCCTTTAGCGGCACGACGCCCGGCTTGGCTCCGGCGAACGCGGCCAGCGGGTCGTTCCGCGCTGACGTTTCGCGCGGTCGCGCGACCGTGGTCAGGTCGGTGACCGGAACCGGGAACCGCCCCTTGGTACAGGTGAGCATGAAGCGTTCGAGCTCGCTCCTGGTATCGGACGGCCCGCTACACTCCTCGGGGCTACGGACGAGCTCCTCGACCTGCAAGGCCTGGCGGTTGATCAGCTCGCAGCCGGACTCGTTGAGCGCGGCGGCTGCCATACCCGCGTAGCAGGCGCTCTGCTCCTCGGCTTCTGCAGCCGGTATCCCGGCCTCGAGCAGCTTCTTCCGCAGCCCCTTCTCCATCGCCGGCACCGTCATCTTCCAGTCGTCGGGCAGCTTCGCGCGCAGGCAGCGCAGGGTAAAACCCTCCAGCTCCCTCTCGTACCCCGCCCGCTGCAAGCACTCGGACTGCTCCCGCAGGTGCCTGAGCTCGCTCTTCTCCGACTCCCAGTAGGTCAGCGAACAGTCCGTCGCGTTGAGGAAGATGATGACCTCGTCCGCCATACATTCGGCCGCTCTCTTCAGGATCTCGGAATCGACGGCAATGGTCTGGGCGGCGAATACCGCGCCGAGCTGCTCGACGAAGGCTGACTGCAGCTCGGGCCGGGCTTGCTTCCAGCCGGCCTCGCCAGCAGGCGACGTGGCGCTGAAGGAGGATCGCCTGCCCAGGTAGAAGGCCAGGACGAATGCGCATACGGCCAGCAAAACCGTCGATACTAGAATCTTCCTCAGCACGGTTCCCCGTACCAGGATAGGTAAGCTGTCGGGCGGCGTCCAGGAAATGTCGGCAGCGAGTTCGACAGGATGCGCGCCGTCGGCTGCTCGGAGTCGTCTTCCCCGCCGACCGCTGGCCTGTTGCAAATTGGCGCCAAATTCGCTGTCATACCCCCATGTTCAGAACTATCGTCCTCTTACCGGTTTACCTCCTCCTCATGCTAGCCATGACGACCGCTAGCGCAGCCGCCCAGGAGGCGGACGATTTCGGCCTGGGGATCATCCTCGGCGATCCCACCGGGGTGAACGGCAAGTACATGCTGTCGCCGGAGATGGCGATAGACGCCGCCATCGGCTTCGGCATCATCGGGGGAGGACACCTCCACATTCATTCCGACTTTCTCTGGCAATTCGACATCCAGCAATGGCCGGCCGGCAGCCTCGACATCTACCTGGGCATAGGACCCAAGCTGGCCATCGGCCACGGCAAGGCCGACCTGATGTTGGGGGTGCGCGCACCGCTCGGCGTGTCGTTCCTGTTCAGCAAGGTGCCCCTCGACATCTTCCTGGAGGTGGCCATCGGCCTGTTCATCGTGGAAAAGGTCGACCTCGATTTGGACGCGGCCATCGGGGTTCGCTACTGGTTCTGAACGGGGCGCGGCGCGGAATCGAGATGAGCGAGGGCGAGCAGGGCCCGGCCGGGCAGCCGGACGTCGGCGAGAGCGCCGCGGCACAGGTGAGGGGACGGGTGCTGGTGCGGCGAATCATGCTCGCCGCCCTGCTGGGCACGGCGGTCTTCACCGCGCTGGTGCTCTACGGCGACCTGCAGCAGCTGCAGGAAAACTTTCGGCGCTTCGCCCCGCAGGCGTTCGCCGTGGCGCTGGCGCTGGCGACCGGCAACTACCTGCTCCGCTTCGTCAGATGGCACTACTACCTGGGCCTGATCGGCGTATCGGTGCCGCGCGGCGAGAGCGCCTGCGTGTTTCTGGCCGGCTTCGCCCTCACCGTCACTCCGGGTAAGATCGGCGAGCTGTTCAAGTCGCTGATGCTCTACGAGTCGCGCGGGATCGCCATTGCGCGGACCGCACCGGTGGTGATAGCCGAGCGGCTGACCGACCTGATCGCGCTGGTGGTGCTGACCGCGGCCGGATCGCTATCCTTCGCCTACGGCGCCTCCATCACCGCCGCCGGCGCGCTGCTGGTAACCCTGCTACTCGCCGCCTGCGCCTTTCGGCCGCTCGGCGAGCTCTTCCTCTCTCTGGCCGAGCGTATACCGGTAACAACCCGGATCGCCCCCCGGCTCCGCGAGGCCTACGATTCGCTCTGGGCGATGACGAGACCGGGGCCGTTGCTTTGGAGCACGGCCATCTCCACGCTCGCCTGGGGCCTGGAGTGCGCCGCGCTGCTGGTCGTGCTGCGCGGTCTGGGCGAGCAGGCGCTCGGCTGGCAGGCGGCCACCTTCGCCTACTCGGCCTCCACCATTGCCGGCGCGCTGGCCATGATGCCGGGCGGGCTGGGGGTGACCGAGGCGGGCATGACCGGCCTGCTACAAGCGCTGGGCGGAGAGCAGATGACGGCGGCGGTGGCCACCGCCGCCACCATCCTGGTGCGCATCGCCACCCTCTGGTGGGCCGTGGCCGTGGGAGTGGCCGCGCTCGGCGTCCGTAGGCTGGCCTACCGGAGGGGGTGATGGTCGTACAGCGCTATTCCCGACAGACCGCGTAGTTCTGGGCGGGAATCGCGTCAAAGTAGTCCGAGCAGCAATCCACCACGGTGCCCCAATAGCCCGGAAACCCGTAGCCCAGGCTATAACAGGTCGAGGTGGTACCCTGCGTGTACGCGGTGCAGCAGTCGACCTCGCCGCCCCAGGAGGTGTAGCTGTACCCGTAAAGGGAGAGGCAGCTCTCGGTGCCGGAGCCCTCTTGCGCGTCCGAGCAGCAGTCGGCCTCGCCGCCCCAGAAACCGGCCGGGCCGTATCCTTCGCTCAAGCAGGTCTCGGCGTCCGTGTCCGCATCGTCGTAGGTGGTGATGTTGGTCTGGGTGCACACCTGGGTGCTCATATCCGGCATGGCGCAGGTGTCGCAGTAGAAGGGGTCGTCGTTCACGTTGGTATTGGTGCAGACCACAGTGGCGCCGCTCGCCGACAGGCAATCACCGCAGATCTCGGTGTCGTTCAGCAGGGTCTGGCTGCACTCGCTGAGCGCTGCCCCGGCCCCGGAGAGGCAGGGACCGCACACGTCGTACCCGGCGGTGGGCGGCCAGCAGGTGGTACCGCTGCCGCAGTTCTCCGGATCCTTCCAGGTGTTGTCCGTGTCGCAGGCCTTGAACATGTCGTCCTCGCAGGTCGTGTCCGCGAAGCCGTGCTCGTTGCCGCCGGCCACCTCCGGCCCCAGGCACCGTATGCAGCCCGTGTGCACGCCCGCGCCGGAGACGCGGCAGGCGCGGACGCCGCTGCAGTCGTTGAAGTACTCGTCGTCGTCCGAGTCGCTCACATCGGGCCAGGTGCCGTTGCTCTTGCAGGTGCGGGTCTGCTCCCAGCCCGTGTGCAGGCCGTCGTCGGCCAGCTTGGGCATACCTTCGGTGTTGCAGTATTCGCGGTCGGGCTGGCACTGCAGCACGCACTGGGCCTGCGAGACGTTGGCGCCGTTGCCGCCGTCGGCGGTCCGGTCCCATACGGTCACCACCTGGCAGAGGCCCAGCTCGCAGTTCTGCTGGTCCGCCCAGGTACCGTCGTCCTGGCACTTCTGGATATTGACCGAAGGGATTTCCTCTGGATCGCAGCGGGTCGAGCTCGGCGAGCAGTCGCCGCCGCAGCTGACCTGGCGCAGGCCCTCGGCGTTGACGCCGTCCCAGCAGGTGCGATCCCGGTTGCAGCGCACTAGCTCCGTGCCCCAGACTCCGTTGGCGCAGCTCTGGTACAGCGGGCCCGCCCCCGGGGTCAGGCAGCGTGACTCGTCCGGCTCGCAGTTGACCGTGCCGTCGCAGATGCCGCGGATGTGCCCGTCGCCCAGCACGGTAGTGTTGGCGTTGCGGCAGACGCCGGTATGGCAATCCTCGGGCGTCTCCTGCAGTTTGCCCTGGTCGTCGCAGGTGCGGACCTGTACGCCCTCGCACACGCCCTGCTTGCGCTCCACGCCGTTGACCGGCGCCAGGGGACTGGCCGCCACCGCGGCGCAGACCGGGTCGGCGCAGACCACCTGGTTGCTGTCACCCGGATCCTGATCCTGCCGGTTCATGCACATCAACTGCACGGCGTTATCTATGGTACAGGCGGTGATGTCGCCCCAGGTGCCGTCGGCCTGGCACTCGCGCCAGCCGCTGACCACGAAACTCCCGGCGTCGTTGGCGCAGACCTGCGCCCCCGGGGTGCACTCGGAGCGGCAGAGATTTGCAGCCCCTATCGCGCCGATGGTGGGATCGCAGACCAGGTTGCCCTCGCACTGGGTGAGCACCCACTCGGGCACGCCCGAGGTAGCGCCGGTCACGCAGGTGCTGTAGTAGATGGTGGCGTCCACGCTATCGTCGTTCGCGTCGCCGCAGACCGAGTTGCCCACCACGCAGTCCGGATCCACGCACTCGGCCGTGTCGCTGTCCGTCCGGCGGCAGACCTGTCCGATCTCGCACTCGTTGACCGTCTGGTTGATACCGTCGGTGCAGGTCAGGATCTGGGCGGGAAGAGCCGGCGCCGGGTTGTCGGGCTGCGGCGGGGGTGCGGCCACGCAGGTGGAGCCCACGGCGCAGTTTTCGCCGCGGCAGCGGCCGTTGAGGCAATACGTATCGCCCTCGCAGGGGACCAGCTCGTAGCCGCCGCTGCGGTCGGTGCAGCGCGCCGCGGTCTTGGCATCGAGGCAGAAGGTGCTGTTGGCGCCGCCGCTGGTGTCGCAGCTCGCCTCGGGATCGACCTGGCACTCGCCGCCGGTGTCGCTCTGCACGCAGCTCTCCCAGGGCAGGCAGCTCTGCAACCGCCAGTCGCTGCCGTCCGCGTCGCAGGTCTTCTCCACGGTGTCGGATACGCAGGCGGTCTCGCCCGGGGTGCAGACCTTCACCGTTTCCGCCTCGTCCGCGCCCGCCACCCGGCAACGGCCGGTGGCCTCGACGCAGCTCTCGCCCACGCCGCAAGCGTCGGGCACCCACTGGGTGCCGCCGAAGCAGTAACGGGAGAGCTCCGGGGTGATGCACTCGGCGACTCCGTCCTGGCAGATGCCGACGCACATGTCGTCCTCCAGACCGGAGGCGCTCGGCGCGTCCGGATCGGCCGGGCCCTCGCCCGCGTCCGCCGCGCCGGCGTCCGCCGCCTGCGGCTGCTCGTCCGCCTCAGCCGAGGGCTCGACCGCTACGCAGCTGGTGCCGGTGCCGCAGGGATAGACCTTCCAGGTCGGATCCCCGTCGTCGTTCTTGATGCAGGTGCGGATCAGGGTGCCGGAAAGGCACTGGTTGTCCCCGACCTTGCACACGTCGTCCGCGCATCCGGCCAGCGCTAAAGAAACCGCCAGCGCCGCCGTAGTGCAGGATAGTTCAAGCAAAAAGCGTCTGTTGATCATGAAGCTCACCCCTTCTGATATGATCCCGAAGCTCACCCGAGCCTGCCGGCCCGGCCCTTTATCAGCGCGGCGAAGTCCAACCTCGGGTAACCGCTCCCGTCCCTCACCGCAAGGCTCAGGATACGACAAATCGCCAGACGGTACAAAGAGCGATGTTACGTCCGCGCGGTCGTCGCGCTGTTTGCAGCGCGTTTCGGAATCGACACCTTCCAGAGGCGCTCTACCTTTCCCCACACGCACGTACCCTCTTGCCCGAAAGCTAGAAGTGGTTTCAAAACCCCTCCCGTCGTCTTTCGGAGCGCGGCGGACCCATCTGCTGCGTTGCTCCTCTTCGCAATCGCCCTCTCGACCGCAGGGAGAGATCTCCTCGTCGTCGCGCCTTGCAGCTGGGGCCGCCGCGCTCCGCAATACTTGGTCCGGGGATTTTGAAACCACTTCTAGCGCGAACCGAGCAGCTCTCGTACGGCGCTCAGTAGCTATCGCTATCGGGCTTGACCAGGAGGAGCGTGGTCTGGCGCACGGCCTCCTCTACCGGATCCTCCTCCGAGCAACCGTTTCCGCCGCGTGCTGATTGTCCATGGCTTTACTATTTCGGCACACCGCTTCCGCGTCATTAGTAGACAGCCGCCCCGGCCCGGCCCCGCGACGGACTTGGAGAAAACCCGCTTGTAGGCGATACTACCTTTGATGGACGAATCGTCCGACCGGCGGCGGGTAGGGGAGAAGATTAACGGGGCCTACGAACCGGTGGAGCTTCTGCTCTCCGCCGAGGCGACCGCGTGCTACCGAGCCCGCGATTTGCGCGACGGCAAGACGGTCACGCTGACCTTCCTCCGGCCCGAGTTGGCGCTGAGGCAAGAGGCCATGCAGGGCTTCAAGAGCCGGGCGGAGCTCGTGAAGAAGCTCGGACACGAGGGCCTGCCGGCCCTGCTGGCCGTCGAGTCCGACGACACCGGTATTCCGTTCGCGGTCGAGGCGTACCACCAGGGCGAGAAGCTATCGGAGATCATGTCGCGACAACCGGAAGGTTTGCCCCTGGACCAAACGCTGAGGCACATGCTCCCGGTGATGGAGACCCTGGCGGAAGCGCACGCGGCCGGCCTGGTTCACGGAAGGCTCGGGCTCGACAAGGTCGTAGTGCAAGAGGGCGGCCGCGGCTCGTACAAGGTGGTCGACTTCCTGGCCTGCTACGCGCCGCCCGGCGGCCGCCCGGACGAGCGATCCGAGACCGCCCGCTCCTTCTTCAGCGAGGCGCAGGAGCAGGCACCCGAGCGAGTGAAGGGTGGGCCGCCCGAGCCCCCGGCCGATGTCTGGTCGCTGGGCGTGATGTTATTCAAGGCTCTATCGGGTAAATGGCCGCTAGAGACCGGCAGCGGCGGCAAGGGGGACTCGGTGCGGGTGAAGATCCGTTCGCTCGAAAATCTCGCCCCGCAGCTGCCGGCCGAGCTCTGCCGGGTGGTGGATAGTTGCATCAAAATAAGACCGGTCGACCGACCGGCGGACGCCGCCGCGCTGGGGGAACGGCTCTTGCCGGCCCTGCGCGGCGCGGAAGGGGCCGCGGCCAGGCCCGCGACGGACGCCAGGGGCGCGAAGAAAGCTGCCGCTGCCCGACCGGCGGCGGGCAGCGTTCACGGGCGCCCGAACGGCGGCCAGGCCCGCGACGGACGTGGCAAGCCGGCGCCCACCAAGAACCGGACACCGGCCGGCCCCGATGCCGCACGGGCGCAGAAGGCGCGCGCGCTGGCCCTGCAGATCGCCAAGGCCTCGCAGCTCGGATTGCGCTCGGAATCGGCACCGCTTCCGAGCGGCCGACCCGGGCGCGGGTCGACGACCGGTGGGCCCGACCTGGCCCACAAGATCGCGCGGGTCCTGTACACCCCCATCACCCTGGACCTGGTGACGGACCGCGGAGGCGGCAAGCGGCCCGCGGAAGCGGCGGCAGCAGCGCAGCCGGGCGGCAGAAAAGGAAGAAGGGGAAGCTCGGAGGAAGCGGCCTTTGCGGATTCGCAGCGATTAGAGAAGCTGGACCCGGCGGCCAGCGACGGCGCGAGAGGCAACAGCTGCGACGAGCTGGGCGAGGTGATGGGCGGCGCGTCGATGAAGGCGCTGATGAAAGATCGCTCCATGGCTGGTCTGCTGGATGCCGACAACCTGGCCGTACCGATGGAATGCGATGATCCGCAACGGGTCCTGGCCTACAAGCGGTCGAGGGAAGCCGCTCGCCGGGCAGCCCGCGCGGCGCGAGAATCGACAACGGTCGAAGGCGAGCCGCCCATCGACTACCGTTTACCGGTAGGTCGCATCCTGCTCCGGGGGGCGCTCTACGGCCTCTGCCTGCTGGCAATCGTCGGGGCTTACATCTTCTATCGCGAGGTCGCGTCCGAGGACGAGCTGGCCTCTCCCCAGAGCACCCAACGCGGATTCTCCGGGCGCTCGGTCCCCAAACCCTCGGATGAGGAGAGACCGGATGACGGGAAGGCGAGCGCCGATGGCGATGGCGCCCCGAAAGGGAAAGCGGTCCGGACGGCCGAGCAGGACGAGCTGGGCGACGTGGAGTCGGCGCACCAGACCCGGGACCGTTTCAAGAACCCGCTGTTCGGGAAGTAACGACGACTAGAGCACCGATCGGGTTGAAAAGCTCATGATTTCGCGGCTTATAGGGGCCATATTCGGCGTTGTCCCTCCTCGAAACAGCACCTCTATTCCTCGTCGTCGCTCCTTGCATCTGGGGCCGCCGCGCTCCGAAATGCTCGGTCCAGGGGTTTTGAAACCGCTTCTAGACCTAAAACAAGCGAACGCATCGTAGCGAGAGCGCTCACAGTGCGTCAGTTCGGGCCGCACGGAGCGAACAGCGACGCAGGCGTACTCATCCGTACGTCGAGGAGCGACGAGCGAGTACGGCCCGAAATGGCGTGCTGTGGGCGCTCGCAGTAGATGTGGCGCGACTTGTTTTAGGTCTAGAAAAAACGGCGGCGCCGAGGGGGGATCCTCGACGCCGCCTTCACTGCTACTGATCGCGTTACTTGTCTAGTCGGGTAAGGCCTCAGAAGTGAGTACTTAGAGGGTAAGCTGATCCATCAGACAGGTGCGGGCCGCGTCCGCGCAGGTGATCACGGACTCGCCGCCGGTGATGCAGTCGGCCAGGCCCTGCACGCAGTCGATCCCGCCGTTGGCGACGCCGACCGGATCGGGAAGCTCGCCGACCAGGGGCAAGTCGCCGCCGAGCAGGTCGCCCGGGGTGGGAAGACCGAGATCCGGAATGCCCGGAAGCTGTACCGCGGGAAGCGCAGCCTGCGCGCAGGCGCGAGCCTCGTCCGCGCAATCCATGATGCTGCCGCCGCCGGCTACGCAGTCGGCGAGCGAGGTCATGCACTCGGCGCCGGCGCCCACGTCGGGAAGGGTCATGTCGGGCAGCTCGACCGGCAGGTCCACCGGAAGCTCCACGCCCAGGCACTCGCGCGCCTGGTCCGCGCACTCGACCACGCCGCCGCCGCCGGAGACGCAGTCGCTCAGGCTCTGCGAGCATTCCAGCACTGCCCCCGCATCGGGGATGTCCGGAAGGTCGGGAAGCTCGATGGCCGGAAGGTCGACCGGAAGCTCGGCGCCCAGGCACTCGCGCGCCTGGTCCGCGCACTCGACCACGCTGCCGCCGCCGGAGACGCAATCGGTGAGATCCGTCGAGCAGGAGATCACCGCCTCGGCATTGGGAAGGTCGCCTAGGTCGGGAAGGCCTAGGAGATCGGGAAGCTGGGCGGCCTCGTCCAGCAAACCGTCAGTGCAGGCGGTGAGCTCTTCACGACAGGCGAGCACCTCGGACACGCTGCTGGCGTCGGTGGCGCACTCGACCGCCGCATCCTGGCAGGAGGCCAGATCGTCGACGGCCGTGTTGGCGGCATCGGTAACCGTGGTCACGCAGGCCTCGAACTCGCTCCGGCACTCGAGCACGTCCGACATCCCGGCCGCACTGGTGACGCAGTCGCTGATCGATTCCCGGCACTGTAGAAGCTCGTCCACCAGGGCCTGGCGTACAACCGAATACGGCCCCTCTTCATCGGGGGCGGTGCTCTGGGCGCAACCGCTCGCGATCGAAGCGAAGAGAGCGAACGAACAGAAGATCACCATAAGATGCTTCGCTTTCATTTTTCGGTCCTCCTTTGGCTGACTCCCACCGAAAGGGAACGGTCGACGCCCCGGGGCCGCGGCCAAAGCACCCCGGATCGGCCTAGTCGCTCCCGCCCCTGATTGAAACCGCGTACAACATGTGGCCGTGTGTGACATGTGTTACTCGGTTAATGCGGGGGTTTGGGGGATCTGTCGTCGGGAGACAGGGGTGACTCGAAAGGGTAATAGATTGGACGCAAGTCAGTTGTTATCCGGTGTTTATTGGGTTTTCGTGTTTTACATGTATTCCACTGCGGCCGGTTGAAGGAGGCCGAGTAGCGGGTCGCCCGAACCGCGCATGGTTCGGCGCGCTACCGATTCTGGACTCCCCTATGTCCGGCAGTCGTTACGCGGTCGGGCGACTACACGAGGGGTGAAGGGGCCCGCGCGGCACCGGTTACCGGAACCGCGCGCACGGTGCGGAAGATGACGAAGAAGGCTCAGCTACGGGTAGCGGCCGGATGCACCCGTGGGCGCGATTCCGGTAACCGGTGCGCGAACATGGGGGTGGGTTATTCCAGCACGACGGTCTGACAGCCGAAGGTGATGTTGATGGTGCCGCCGGCGGCGACCGTGTGGCACGCCTTCTCGCAGAGCAGCACCTCGGTCGGCTCGGTCGGGTTATCGTAGTACCAGGCCAGATTGTCGGCGCACTGCTCGAAGCTGTTGGCCTTGGGGAACAGCTCCTCGCCTCCGGCAGGCGGCAGGTACTGCACGTTGACCTTTTCCGGATCCAGCTTCTCGAAACCGGGCGGCGGGGGGATGGCGTAGTTGCAGGGCAGGGGCACGGACTGGATGATGGTCTGCTTGAGCGGCTCGAAGACCTGGCTCCAGTCCGCGATGCAGACGGAGACGGTGAGTCCGCCGGTCGTGGCGGCCAGCTCCCAGTAGGTCGCGCCCGGCGCGGACGCGCCGCATACGCCCGGCCAGGGGCCCAGCGGGCACATCGCCAGATCGGCCGGCATGCAGGGCAGGCCGCCTCCCACGTCCTCCGACGATATAGTGTGCTGGACAAAGGTCTTGCCGAGCAAGCCCTGCATGTCGGCCTGAAAGGCGGTGGCGCGCTCGGAAGCGGTGGCGAGCGCGTTGTAGTCACTCTCGTCGTCGGTCAGCACGATGAAATGGGTGACCGCGTCCGGGCGTAAAAACGAGCTGTACTGGCCGAACGTGTCCCTGAGCACGGTCAGCGCGTTGTTGGAGTCGACCTGAAAGGGCACGAAAAGGTAGTTGCCCGAGGTGGTCAGCGGGGTGCCGGGCGGCACCGGGTCGAACGCGGTGATCATGACCACGTGGTAATCGATGGATGCGCTGCCGATGTCGTTGGCAAACGCGTTGATGTTGTCGGCGACGCGCTGCGTCTCGTCCAGCATGCTGCCCGAGGCGTCGATAATCCAGATGATATCCACCTTGCCCATCTCGGCGGGCTCGGCCGTGGCGCTGATGCCGGTGCACTGCTCCGGGTTGTTGGGATCGATGATGGTGGTACCCGCGTAGCCGCCGGTACTGCCGGCGTTTCCGGCGCTGCCCGATTCCCCGATTCCGGCAAAGCCGCCGACGCCGGCCATTCCGGCTACGCCCGCTGCACCGGCTACGCCCCCTGCTCCGGCCCCGTATCCTGCCTGGCCAGTACCGCCGCTCCCGGGGCCTTCCCCGCCACCGGAGCCGTCGCCCTCGGCCGAGCAGGCAATAGCCCAGAAAAGAAACACGACTAGTAACGCGACCGGGATTCCGGCTCCTCTCATCACCGCCTCCACACCGCTAATTATACGGTATCATGCGTCCGCGATCCCGCGCGAACCGCCATCCCCAGCAGCTCGAACGAACCCTCGGACCGCTGAAGCATCGATTTTCTTTACCCGACAAGTACTGGTATGTAGGCGCCAGCAGGTAATTTTTACGTTAAGGAGTGCGGACGATGGGCTCTGAGAAAGATAAAATAGCGACCGTACAGAGCGCCGTAGAGGCGGCCAGGCAGTTCGCCATGCAGGTGATGCGCCCGGCGGGCATCGAGCTCGACCGGATGAACGATCCGGCCCGGGCGATCGCGCCCGACTCGGTGCTCTGGGAGGTGCACCGGCAGTTCCGGCGCGAGGGTTTCCACAAGGCCATGATCATCAAGGCCTACGGCGGCTGGATGGAGGACATGCCCCACACCTCCTGGCCGCTGATGAGCGAACAGCTGGGCTACGGCGACGCGGGTTTGGGTATCAGCCTGGCGGCCTCGTGCATGCCCTTTGCCATGTGCGTGCTCTCGGCCGAGCCCGAGGTGCGGCGGCTGGCGCAGCAGTTCGCCGAGGACACCGAGGCGAACATGATCGGCTGCTGGGGCATCACCGAGCCCGATCACGGATCGGACTGGGTGCTGGGCTGCACCGACGAGGGGAGCAACCCCCGCGTCTCGCCCTCGCTGCGCGCGGTCCGCAAGGGCAACGAGTACATCCTCAACGGCATGAAGTCCGCCTGGGTGAGCAACGGCACCATCGCCACCCATGCCGTGCTGCACGTGGGCCTGGACCCCTCGCGGGGGATGCACGGGCAGGGCATCGCTTTTTGTCCGCTCGATTTACCCGGAATATCCCGCGGCAAGCCGCTGGACAAGATCGGCCAGAGGCCGCTCAACCAGGGCGAGCTCATCTTCGACGAGGTCCGGCTGCCGGCCAAGTACATGCTCTCGCGCAAGCCGGGCGTCATGGCCATCGGCCTGGTGGCCCGCAGGTTCCTGGGCACGGCCAACCACGAGACGGGCATGCTCTTCGCCGGCCTGGCGCGCGCGGCCTTTGACGAGGCGCTCGACTACGCCAAGCAAAACAGCCGGGGCGGCCGGCTGCTGTTCGACCAGCAACGGGTGCGCCTGCAGCTTTTCCAGATGTTCACCAGGGTGGAGGCGGCCAGCGCGCTGGCCCACAAGGTCTCGGATTTAATGATGCCCCCGCCTCCCACCGGCATCGCCAAGGCGGTGAGAGGCACCAAGGGCAGCATGGCCTTCACGGGCAAGGCCATCCAGATGTTTCTGGACAACTACGACCGGTTGAACGAGAAGCCGTGGTTCCGCGACGCCATGCAGCGCGCCGGCCGCTCCGACCAGGGGCGCAGGGGTATGTGGGGGGTGGCCCACAAGATCATGGCCACCCAGACCGCTTTCGACGTGGCCTCCGAGGCCATGCAGATCCTAGGCCACGACGCGCTGGACCGGAGATACCCCGTAGAAAAGATGTTCCGCGACGCCCGCGCCTCGCTCATCGAGGACGGCGTCAACGAGGCGCTGGCCCTGGCCGCGTCGGTGGATCTGTAGACGCCGAACGGGAGGGGGCAAGCCCGAACGGGAGGCGGCAAGCCCCTCCCCTACGGGGTGCCCGCTTCAAACAACGTAGCGGCGGGCCTTGCGCCCGCCCGCAAACGCCGTCGTCCGGTAATGCCGTTTCTATGCCGCCGTCCGCTCCAGGAACCGGGCGAGCACCCCGATGAGCTCGTCCGTGTGGTCCCAGAAGAAGTGGTCGGCGCCAGCGATCACCTCGAGCTCGGCGTTGGGGTTCCAGGTGGGCAGCACCCGCTCGACATCGCGCACCGGGGCGAAATCGTCGTGCGAGCCCACGATCACCAGCCCGAGCCGCGGGTCTTCTTTCAACGGGGAGAAGTCGAGCAGCCTGACGGGAGGCGCTACCATGACCGCGCGATCGACCGGAGTGAATGCAGCCAGTCCCCGGGCGTTCACCCAGGCGCCGAAGGAGTAGCCAGCCAGATCGAGCTGGGCCGCGCCGTCTCGCTTCATGAACGACAGCGCCGCGGTCACGTCCTGCTGCTCGTCGTCGCCGTCGCCGTGCTCGCCCCCGGATCGCCCGACGCCCCTGAAGTTGAAGCGCAGCGTGCGAAATCCCTGCTGCCGATAGGCGGCGACCAGCGCCTCCACCACGTTGTTGTGCATGTTCCCGCCGTAGAGCGGGTGGGGATGGGTTACCACGGCCCCCTTGGCGGAGGGGGTCAGGCCAGCCAATGCCTCCAGCTCGATCGCCCCACAGGATATGGTGGTGCGCTGCTCGGCCAATTTACCTCCCGGATCGGACCGAGGACCGCCCGGCCCCCGGAACAGCCGCCCGCTCAGTGAACGCGCAGATTCCAGGTGCGCTCGACCCGATCATAACGGCTGAATCCCACGATGACCGCCGGGCGCTTGCCCACCTGCTCCTCGTCGCCGCTTCCGACCGTGTAGTACCAGTCGTCCGGCTGAAAGCCGCTCGCCTCGCACTCGGGATGCGCGGCGCAGGACTCGCCCGGGCCCAACGCGGCCTTGACCTCGAAACGCATCATCTCCTTCAGCGCTCCCTGGTCCAGCGCCCGCTCGACCGCGCGGCTGTTCTCCAGGTTCTGCTCCCGGGTCGTCACCTGGCTGCGGATGGCCGCTTTGAGCTTGCTATCCCAGTGCTCCCGGGGAAGGTTGGAGGAACCGGCACCGCAGCCAGCCAACAGTACCAGAACAGTGAGACCGATTGTCATCGTCGAACGCGTTTGCATGGATGCAGCATAACCGGATCTCGACGCGAACACACCCGGGGCAGGCACGAGAGCCCGAGGGAAGGCGGATCGATTGCCCGTCTTCGCGCTACACCTCACGAGCGAACATCCGGTCGGCCGCGTTCCCCGCCTCGGCGGTTGGCTCGACCGCGGGCAGGTGCTCGACCGAGTCCTTCTCGCTCCGCGGACCGAAAACGGGACCCCACAGCGCCGCGATCGCCATCGCCACCGCGGCAAAGGCGAACAGCACCAGCCAGGTGAAGCGGCGCGTGTTTACGGCTGCCTTCATAACGATCGCCCCTGGTTGTGCTCGACCCCTACCTGGTCGGAGCCGGGCAGGTATTCTACGTGCGCCTTCGGCATCTCGGTCTTCCGCGGTCAATGAGTAGGCGAAGAGGCTACTTCGGCGCCTATGTAGGTATAGGTGCACAGAACTGTCAAGAGCTGAAATGTCGAGAAAAAGCGAAATCGATCCGCCTTCGACCGATGGCTGATACTTCCCGTGGGAGAGGAAAAAGGTAACCGTTCAGGGGGGTAGTCGGTGTCTGAAACGAAGGCGGCCAATCCATCCCGAAAACCCGGCTTTCGTCCTCGGGCCGGTTCGTCATGTACGTGAGTACAATCCTCACCGGCCCGGCTGGGCGCCGAGCTTTTTCGGGCGCCTTGGCCGCCGCGCTGCCCAAGGCCTGAACGCTTACGAAAAAAGGGATTACCGGGCGGCCACTTCCGCGTGATATTGAAAGGAAGGGCCGTTGAGCCGTCTGCCTCGAGCAGAGGGCCGCCGGAGAGCCAAGGGCATGAGCCGTACCTACACGAACGCGATAGGGCTTGGACTGTGGTTCACCACGGGCACGGCGGTGCTGGTCGTCGGCCTGTACTTCATGCCGCTCGAATACCCCGGGATGGGGTTCTGGGAGTCGCTCTACTACACGATGCGCCTGTTCGTGTTCGAGTACGACCTGCCGAGCTTTCCGCATAGCTGGCCGCTGATCTTCATCCATTTCGCCGCCCCGGCCATCACCCTCACGGTGGTGGGCACGGCCGTCACCTACCTGCTGCGCTTCACGCCCGCGATGCGAGCCAAGCTGCTGCGCGACCACGTGGTGATCTGCGGGATGAGCAAGGCGGGCCGGCTGGTGGCCGGCACGCTCAAGAAGCGGAGGATACAGGTGGTCGGTCTCGATCACGGCGCGTCGGCCGGGCTGGGAGACTGGGCCGTCAGGCACGCGGTGCCCATCCTGCACGGGGACTTCCGCTCGCCCGAGCTGTTGCAACAAGCGGGGGGCAAGCGGGCCCGCTCGGTCATCTACGCCTCGGGCGACGATCTGGCCAACCTGGACGGAGCCATCGCCGCTTACGATCTGATGCGGACTGATACGGGGCCGGTGCGCTTGATCTGGACGCACATCGCCAGCGAGCAGCTGAGGGACAAGGCGCGCATGGCCATACGCACCCGGGGCCGGGTCGGCATCCGCTTCTTCGATACCTATCACCTGGCCGCCTCGCGCATGATCGACAGCTACTTCAACCGCGAGCGCAGGAAGGGAATCAGCGAGGTAACCGTCTTGGGGTACGGTAAGTTCGGCCATGATCTGCTGGAGGCGCTGGTGCGCGATCTCTCCCCCGAGGAAAGCTTCCCCATCAAGGTGATCGACCGCGAGGATCGGCAAACGGTGGTCTGCTCGGCGGCCGGTCTGCTGGGAGTGGCCGACCGCACGAGCTTCGAACGCGCCTCCATCCAGGAGCTGGAGCTCAAGGACGCGCCGGACAAGGCTTTCTTTCTCTGCACCGACGACGACCTGGGCAACCTGAGCGCGGCCATGACCCTGGCCGCGCAGATGGGCGCCACTCACATCTACGTGCGCATGGCTGCCTGGCCCATGTCCGCGGTGGCCGACCATTTAGGGGCCGAACGCGGGGTGACCTTCGTCAATATCAACAACCTGATGATCCAGGGCATCAAGGAGCTGCCAGGCATCTTCGCGCCTGCAGAGGCCAAGGATCTGAAACGAGTGGAAGAGGCCGGGTAGATACGGGCGATGACCGACAGAACGCGTTACAGCGATTTCACTTTCAACAATTCCGAGGGAACGAAGGTTTTCGTACACCGCTGGGAACCCTCGGGCATCCCGGCCCGCGCGGCGATACTGGTCGTCCACGGCGCCGCCGAGCACGGCCTGCGCTACGAACGAACGGCTCGGGTGCTGAACGCCGCTGGTTATTCGGTCTATGCTCCCGACCATCGCGGCCACGGACGAACCGCCGGTGTAATACAAAACGCCGGCTGGGCCGGTCCGGACGGCTGGAACGGGATGGTGCGCGATCTGGAGCAGCTCTCTCGACGCATATGCGAACTGACCCCCGAGCTGCCCTTTTTTCTATTCGGCCACAGCATGGGCTCGTTTCTGACGCAACGCTTCATCCAAAAACGGGGCGCCGAGCTCAGGGGAGCAATCCTATCCGGCAGCGCCGGAACGGCTCCGGGGCTCGACGATCTCATTTCCCTGGCCAAAGCCGCCGCGCAAGACGACGCGGCCCGCCAACCCTCGGAGATGTTCCGGTCGACTTTCGTCTTTTTAAACCATCCCTTCGCTCCGGGCGAGACCGGCCTGGAGTGGTTGAGCCGCGACAAGGCCGAGGTACAGAAGTACGTAGACGATCCGTGGTGCGGCTTCGACTTCTCCAACCGGCTCTACGCCGACATGCTCGAGGGCGTGGCCGACACCTGGAATCCCGAAAACGAAGCCCTGGTCCCGGTCGATCTACCGCTGCTGATCTTCTCCGGCACCATGGATACGGTGGGCGGCGCCCTCGAGTACCTCGAGGAGCTGGTCCGCCGCTACCGGGATCTCGGCATTCGCGATCTAGAGGTCAAGTACTACACCGATGGCAGGCACGAGATGCTGAACGAAACCAACCGCGACGAGGTGCATCGCGACATTCTCGACTGGCTGGAAAGGCACCTGTAGCCGAGCCCCCACCCGTTCGCGACGGTTCAGGAGGGGAACAGGTCCACGGCCGGGTTGCGGCGCTCGGCGGCGCTCCCGACCTTCCACCATTCGGCCGGCTTGAAGCCGAGCGGGCCGGCGATCAGCAGGTCGGGAAACGACTCGCGCCGCGTGTTGTAGGCGGTGACGAACTGGTTGTAGAACTCGCGGCGGTCGGCGATCTGGTTTTCCAGCTCGGTGATGCGCTGCTGCAGCTTGAGAAACGACTCGTTCGCCTTGAGATCCGGGTAGCGTTCCACCACGGCGAAGAGCGAGCGGATGGCGTCCGAGAGCCCATCCTGCGCCCGGGTTTGCTCGGAAAGCCCGTGCGCCGAGGCGATCCGCGAACGCGCCTGGATCACCAGCTGCAACACCTCGCGCTCGTGCTTCATGTAGCCCTGGCAAACCTCGACCAGCCGCGGGATCTCGTCAAAGCGCTGCTTGAGCAACACGTCGATGTTGCTCCACGAGCGCCTGATCTCGTTGCGGAGCGAGATCAAGCCGTTGAAGATGACCAGGCCACCGGCCGTTACCAGGATGAACAGGACGATCAGCGCGCCGACGAGGTATCCGGACATCTCTTATACTGGCCCCTTCTCGCCCCCTTACCCTAGCGCGGAGATCCGCAGCAGGTAAACCAGCGCGACGATGAAGACGATCCCACCGAATGCCATGTTAATGAGCATATTCAACTTCAAGCTTTTTACCACCGATCTCTCGTCCTCGCCGCGGATGTAGAAGCGTCCCGCGCGCCCTCCCCGGCCGATCACCACCTGCTCGCCGCCCGCGCTCTGCGGGCCGTCCGGGGAGAAGAGCCGCTCGGCATCCACCCCGCGCTGCACCTCGGCCCGCGCCCGGCTCCACTCCTCCGCGTCGATGCGCCCGTCCTGGTCGGTGTCGTACTGCGAGAGCCGTTCGGGCGAACGCTTTAGCTCCAGCAGGCGGCGCCGCAGCAGCGCATCGGCCGCGTGCGGGTCCGGGGTGTGCGGACGCGCAAATCCGCAGAGATAAGTCGTGTAGCCCTCCGGGATGTACTCGATAACCAGTCGCTGGCCGGGAGCCATCATCAGACCGCCCAGCCCCACGGCCGACTCGCCAGATATCTGCTGGCGGACCACGGCCTGCACGATGGCGCCCTCGGGATCGACCAGCACGCGACCGGTATCGTCCTGCAACAGGAAGGGGACCGGGCCGCTCTGGCCCGCCTCGACCGCCATCCACTGGCTTCCCCTGCCGGTATTGCGCTTCTCCTGGATGCTGTAGCGGTAGTAGACGCAGTCGGCAAGCAGGTAGGGCACCTTGAGCTCGTACTTGCGCCGCGCCTTTCCCACCAGCTCTACGAACCCCATGGCCATGGAGCGGATGCGCGAGGTGGGCGTGTTCTCGATCAGCCGCTTGCGCGCGCCCAGCTCCACCCCGCGCACCAGCAGAAACAGCCCCAGGGCCGCGGCGCCGAATCCGAAGAAGGCCGGCGTCTCGAATCCGATCCCGGCCACGGCAAACAGCAGAGAAGAGGCGAGCAGCGGTAACAGCAGCCAGGCCGGGCTCAGCGATCGGATCGCGTCCCGAATCTGCTTGCCGGCGGGGAGCGCGGCCAGGGGGCCGGTACGGTAGACCCTGAGGTGCTCGGGCGGAGCGGGAAGCGTCTCGGCGGCCGTCGCCACCGGAGCGCCGGGCGCGCCCGTATCCGCGCCAGCACCCGGCGCGCCCAGCGCGGAGTAGCCTTCGGCGGCGGTAAAGAGACCGTCGCGAAAGCAGAGGAACATCAGCGCGGAGTAGCTATTGAAGGCCTTGAGGTTGTCCCTCGTGTTCCCGGTCGTGCCTAGCTCGCCGGGCGTGCAGCCGGGAATGGTAGAAAGGCCGAAGCCCAGCTCCTGCACGCACCCGCCCGCGCGCGAGCGCAGCAGCGACACCAGCTCCAGGAAGTTGAAGGCTGCGGAGTCCTTGCGCGCCTCGGCCAGGCCCGCGTAGTTGAAGCGATCCCCCTCCACCCGGAAGGCCCGCCCGGTCTCCGGCAGATAGACGTCGAGCAGCGGGTAGTCGAAGGCCATGCGCGAGAGCCTCTTTTCCGCATCGGGAGCGCGGGCCTCGGGTAGGGAGGCGCGGACGGCTTGCGCGGTGTCGCTGCGGGGCGAGCGCAGGCTTCCGGCCACCAGGAAGAGAGTCGCCCGGTTGCGCACCGCGAGTCGGTCGCCGCCGGAAAACTGAAAGACGATTTCACCGTCGTATACCTCAACCGACGAGACGCGCTCCGGCTCGCGCAAGGCGCGCCGCTGCCCCTCGTCGATGACCGCCGCCGCCAGCCCGGCCCGGGTCACCGCCGCGGCCAGTTTGCGCAGCAGCTGCTCGTCCTCCGACCGCCTGAGCAGGGCCGGAGCGGCGCCGATGAAGCGCTGCCGCAAATCGTAGACGGTCAGCCCGGTGTTCCGCGCGATCGCCTCCAGCCGCTGTTCGAATCCCGGAAAGGGCGTATACACGGGATAGACGATCAGGTTGTGTATCACCGGCCCTCGTGTTTCAGCCGAAGGTCGAGCCGTTGAAGCCCCAGTGGCTGGCCTGCAGCTCGGTGAAATTCAGATATACGGCGCCGGGCGGGATGTCGCACTGCTGCTGCAGCAGCTCGCAGACGCTGGCCGAGAGCTTCTTGTTGACGGCGCCGTTCAACCCGCCGATCCCCCTGACGTCCACCAAGGCGCCGGGGCCCTGCTTGCCGGCCATGGATAGCGCGACCCGGTCGACGATGACGATCATGACGTGGTTCGGGGCTTTACCGGTATCGCGCGCCAGGATATCGCCCAGGGACGCCAGCAGAGCCGACTTCTTCTCCGGCTCGAGCGCGACCGAGGTTTCCAGTTTCAAAAGCGGCATTGGGGACCCTCCTCTCTCCTGTCGGTTACCGATCTCGGAAAACCGGTTTCGCCTCGTCGGTCGCCCACCTCGTGTGGAGGCCCCGTTACCGGCCCGGGCCAGGGCGAAACCGGTTTTCCGAGATCGGTAACCTTGTAACCCCATCCGCGGTTTTCCGCGAGCCTACCGTTACCCGGCTCCGGAGGGAGATTTCCTGCTAGGCTCGAAATGACAGCGGTGGGGCTTGGACCCACCGCTGTCATCTCGACCGACGGGAGAGATCTCCAGTGATCACTCGGTTCGGCGAAGTTTCTCGCTTCGCTCGCGATGACACGAATGACACGACGGCAACATATACGGTAGAAACAGAAGAAACCCGCGACCCCGCCTCTCCCATGCGACGCGCCCCCTGCTGCTCCGCACCTAAAAACCTCTACCTGGGCCTGACCGGCGGCATCGCCAGCGGCAAGTCCCTGGTGGCCGAGATGCTCGGGCAACGCGGCGCCGAGGTCGTCGACTTCGACCTGCTGGCGCGCGAGGTGGTGACCCCGGGCGAGCCGGCTCACGCCGAGATCGCGGCCTGCTTCGGCCGCGAGGTGCTCGGGGCCGACGGCGCCATCGATCGCAAGAAGCTCGGGGCGATCGTGTTCGCCGACCCGAGCCAGCGGGAGCAGCTGGAGCGCATCACCCATCCGCGCATCCGGGAGGCCTACCTCAGGCGGGTGGCCGGGTACGAGCGCGGCTCCGGTGGCCGGATCGTGGTAGCGGTGGTGCCGCTTCTGATCGAGACCGGTATGCAGGAGATGTTCGACGAGATCGTGCTGGTTCATATCTCCGGCCGGGAACAGATACGGCGCCTGATGTCTCGGGACGGCATCGACGAAGAGCGGGCCCGGCAGGTGCTGGCCGCCCAGCTGCCGAGCGAAGAGAAGAAGCGCTACGCCGACCACGTGATCGACAACTCGGGCTCGCCGGAAGGTACGGCGAAACAGGTCGAGGCGCTCTGGCGCAAGATCAACGACGAGCCCGAGCCCGACGGTTGAGAAACCGGATGGGCCGGAGGCGTCCGGAACGGACGCCCATCATGTCGACCAGCGCGGCTACCTCATGTAGAGGTAGCCCGAGTTGTCCGCGGTATGCCACACCCCTGCAACGTTCGTCGCGTTGGTGTCCGCTCCGAAGCTGTACCACTGGCAGTCAGCGCCCGCGTAGCCGTTGCCGAAGGTGGGGCCCAGTATCACGCGACGGTCGTAGTTAAGCGTGTAACCGCTGTCCAGCTCTCCGGTAGTGAAGGACCAGGCAGCGTTGGGCCAGAAAGAGCCCGACTGGGTGGCGTACTGGCAATCGGCGAGCACGGTAGTGGTGCCCGAGGCGTCGATGTGGGTGCAGGCGACCGAGTTATCGTCATAGTCGTACGGCACAAGCCCGTTCTCGCTCCAGTCGATCAGGACCCGGTCGTCCTCGCCGTAATCGTCGGTACCGGAGTCGGCCGTGGTGTTGTGTACTAGAAGCTCCTGCGCGGCGAAGTAGTCGAAATAGACCTCGCACCAGGATCGGTTGACCAGCTCGCCGTGGTCGATGAAGTCTTCCTCTTCCAGCACGCAGGCGTGATCGGTCCCGGAGTCGGCGTCGCTCACCATCCCGCAACGGGTCCATCCGCCCCCGGAGGTGGTCATGTCGCAGTAGACCTCGAAGGCGGTGGAGTCCACGGCCAGCTGCGTCGGGTATACGTCGTACAGACCGCTGTCCGCCGAGGGGTCGTCCGCCTGGATGTCCGCGCAGTTGCGGGGCAAAAGCTCGTTGCAATGGGTACCCATGTGCGCGATCACCTCTTGCTGGCTGAGCGCGGTGTTGTACACGGCCACCTCGTCGACGCGGCCGTGCAGCGCCTGGTTCACGTCGAGGCCACCGCCCACGCTATCCTGCTCCTGCCCCAGCATGAGGGTGCCGCCGTCTTCGATAGTACCGCCCGCTGCGAACGGATAGTTCATCGCGACGGCCTCTCCGTTCACGTAGATGTAAGCCCAGTCGCCCTGACGCCAAGTCGCGGCCACGTGCAGCCAGCGATGGGGCTCCAGGACGTCATCGGAGCCGAAGGCAGCGCCGTTCACGTAGAAGTGGACCTGCCGGTTCACGATGTAGATCAGAAGTTCGTTGTAGTTGCTGGCCACCGCGTAGGAGAGCGGGGTCTGTATCCCGCTGACCGTATCCAGGAAGAGCCAGAGCTCCACGGTGACCTCGTCGCCGACAAAGCCGGTAACGTCCGTAACCGTCATCACGCTGGCGGTGGACAATCCGGGGAAATAGGGGGCCATGCCGTCGTCGGCGATCGACGCGTATCCGACCTCGACGGGCGCCCCGTAGGCGCCGTGCGCATAGTCGCCCGCCTCGTTCAGGACCATGTCGGTCTGAGCGTCCTCGCCCAGCCTGTAGAAGAGAAGCGGATCGGCCGCCATCCACATTCCGATGCCGCAGGGGTCGCAGGCGTCGGGAATACCGTCGCTGTCCATGTCGTCGTTATCGTCCTGGTTGGCAACCCGCGGGCACAGATCGCAGGCGTCCGCCTGCCCGTCCGAGTCCGAGTCCAAGTTGTCGTCGCCCGATGCGCACACGTCGCAACCGTCCGGAACCCCGTCGCTGTCCGCGTCGTCGGTATCGTCGCTGTCGCTGCAGGCGTCGCAGGCGTCGGGTATGCCGTCGCTGTCGGCGTCCGCGCCGCTATCGTCCGCGCCCGTACATACGTCGCAGCCGTCCGGGACCCCGTCCGAGTCCGCGTCCTCGCCGTCGTCGTGACCCGCGCAATCGTCGCAGGCATCGGCCACCCCGTCGTCGTCCGCGTCGTCGGCCTCGTCGCCCTCGGGGCACGGATCGCAGTCGTCCGGCTTGCCGTCGCCGTCCTCGTCGTCCCCGTCGTCGCCCCCGTCGCAGATGTCGCAATCATCGGGTACGCCGTCGCTGTCTGCGTCCTCGCCGTTGTCGCCCGCGCAATCGTCGCAGTAGTTGGGCACGCCGTCCTCGTCCGTGTCCAGCAGGTCGTCGCCGCCGGCGCAGACGTCCTCGCCGTCGCAGACGCCGTCGTCGTCCGCGTCGTCGCAGGGGGTGTCCTCGCCGCCCGTGCCGCCGGTGGTGCCGGCTTCGCCGCCAGAGCCGCCCTCACCGCTCGTACCGCCGGTGCCGCTTTCACCGCCCGAGCCCCCTTCGCCGGCAGCACCCGCGTCCGCGCCGGAACCGGCCTGTTCGCACTCCGACGGACTGCAATCGTCATCGCCGCAGCCGACCATGAGGAATACGCTGATTACACCGGTGATCCATCCGATGAGGAACCGCCGAGGCATGACCCCTCCTTGTGCTAAGGTTGTGACCGCAGAAAAACCTATGTACGGTAGAAACCAGCGATACTACGCGCCTTCGCGAAAACGATCAATCGGGCCCGCGGCGCGTCGGGCGAAGCGCGCCAAACCGGGCCTCGCGTTTGAGAAACCCTGCCGGCTGGGCTAGCCTTGCCGGCCGTGACGGATAGTGAAACCCAGGCCCGATCCCGGGCGAACTCAGGCAGGCTCGCGCGGGATGCCTGGTGGGTCGCTATTCTGGCGTTCGCCCTGGTCGAGCTGGTCGGGATACAGATCATTCGGCTGGGCGTGGCGCCGCCGGACGACTGGAGGCGGGCCGCGGCCTTTGTAAGGGAAAACCTCCGGGTAAAGGACGCCGTCTCAGCAGCGCCAGCCTGGGCCGATCCCACCCTGCGCTGGGTGCTGGGCGACCGCATCTCGCTGGGCGACGCGGGGCGCAGCGATCTGGCGCGGTTCGAGCGGCTCTGGGCGCTATCCATAAGGGGAAAGCGGCCGGCCGATGCGCCGGCACGGCGTCCGGACCTGGAAAAGCTGTTCGGCCGCGTACGGGTCAGCCGCTGGGATCTGGGGCCGAGCCCGGTGCTGGTCGATCTGGTGGAGAACGTCGAGCGCGCCCGGGTGAGCGTGATAGGGAGCGGCCGAGAGCAGCAGTGTCCCTTCCGGCGCGGCAGCCCGGGCGGCGGCGGCGGGCTGGGCAAGGCTGTGGTCCCGCCGGCCGACCGCTTCGTCTGCGATGCACGCGAGCGCTGGCTCTTCGTGGCCCCGGTGGTGATGGAGGACCTGCAGCTCAAGCCGCGCCGCTGCGTGTGGCAGCATCCGCGCGGGCCCGAGCCCATCCGCGTCCGCTTCGACGACGTGCCGCTGGGCGCGCGGCTGGTGTTTTACGGCGGCCTGTACTACGAGCACGAGCGCACTCTACAGGGTTCGCCGGTCACGGCCGAGGTGTTCGTGGAGGGTCAGAGCGCGGGCCGCATGGTGCACCGCGACGGCGAGGGCTGGAAGCGAATGGTCATCCCACTGGAGCCGACCGGCTCCCGGGGCGAGATCCGAGTCGAGGTATCGACCCCGCGCCCGGCGCGGCGAGGCTTCTGCTGGGCGGCCACCATCCGCGGCCCGGAAAGCGGGGAGAGGCGGTGAGGGGAAGCGGACGCGCCGTGGGATTTCGCGATCACCTGCTGGGCGCCGCCCTCGGCTGCGCCTACCTGGCGTTGCTGGCCTGTACCTCGGCGGAGATCGGCATGTCGCGGGACGAGAGCTTCTACGCCGACTCGGCCGAGCGCTACGCGCGCTGGTTCACGGCGCTCGTCCACGACCGCGACTCGGCCTTTCACAAGGATTTCATCGACGAGATCTGGTCGGCCAACCACGAGCACCCGCCGCTGATGAAGTCGCTGTTCGCGCTCTTCTACCTGGCGCAGCAGCGCTGGAGCCTTTTCGGGCAGGATACTCTCGCCTACCGCTTCAGCGGCATGCTTACCGCCAGCCTCTTGCTCTGGCTCATCTACATCTTCGGCGCCCGCGCTTTCGGGCGGACGGCCGGGCTGTTCGCCGCGCTGGGCTTCGCCTTTTTACCCCGCATATTCTACCACGCGCATCTGGCGGCCTTTGATGTTCCCATCGTCCTGATGATCACCTGGACGGTCTACGCCTACTGGCGCTCGCTGGAGAAACCGGGCTGGGCGCTGTTGACCGGCATCGCCTTTGCCGCGGCCCTGGCCACCAAGCATAACAGCTGGGTCTTACCCGGTATATTCGCCATCCATTTCGCCTGGACCGCCGCGGTCGAGCTCCGCCGGCGGGCGCGGGGCGCGGAAAAGCGGCTGTCGCTGGTTCCCTGGTGGCTACCGGCGATGGCGCTGATAGGCCCCGCGCTCTTTCTCTGGAGCTGGCCCTGGCTCTGGACCGAGACCTGGCCCCGTTTCCTCGACTATGCCCGCTTTCACCTGCACCACGTCTATTACAACATCGCCTATTTGGGCGTGAACCATTTCCAGCCCCCCTTCCCCATCTCCTATCCCTGGGTGCTGACCCTGTTCACCGTACCGGCCACCTGGCTGCTGCTCGGAGCGGCGGGCCTTTACTTCCGCGCCCGCTCGGTCAAGGAAGAGCTCCGATTTGCCGGAAACGACGGCGAGGGGGACTCGCGCCCGCAGGGCGACCCCCGCCAGACCGACGTGCTGCTGCTGGGATGCTTGCTGGCGCCGCTGGTGATGATCTCGCTTCCCTCCACCCCCATCTTCGGCGGCACCAAGCACTGGTTCACCGCCTACCCCTTTCTGGCGCTGTTCGCCGGCGTGGGCTTCGCCCGGCTGCTCGACGCCGCCCGGCAGCGCCTCTCGCGGGCGGCCTACCCGCCGGCCCAGGTCTTTTCGGCGCTGCTGCTGCTGTCGCCGGCGGTGGCGGAGACCGCCCACAGCCACCGCTTCGGCCTCTCGCACTACACGCTGGCCGCGGGAGGGGTGCCGGGGGCGGCCGACCTGGGCATGAACCGCCAGTTCTGGGGATTTACAACCGGTAGCCTGGTCGACTTCTTCAACCAGAACCTGCCGCACGGCGGAACCGTCTGGCTTTGCGACACCACCTGGAAGTCCTGGCAGATGCTGGTGCGCGACCGGCTGCTCTCCCCGGACATCCGCCCGGTCGGCGACATCGCGCGGGCCGACTACGCCATCGTGCACCACGAGCACCACTTCGCCGAGGTGGACTTCCAGATCTGGACGCTCTACGGAACGGTGCAGCCCGCCCATGTATTGCGCTACGACGGCGTGCCCATCGTTTCGGTCTACCGCAATCCGAAAAGCCGCCGCGCCGGGCGATGACGGTGTCGAGGTGAAGCGGGCGGAAAGAGAGCTTCGAGGAGCCATGCCATGAAATGGTTCGGGTAATACTGGTGATCGGTCGGATCGGCTTCGCCGTAGCGGTCGCGCTTCTCGGCCTGGTGGCTTGCGGAGGGCTCCCCAGCCTTCCCTCGCAAGGCGGGCCGATCTTTCGCCTGATCGAGACCGAGCATTTCGCGGTCTACAGCGATCAGCCCGCGGCCGAGGCCATCGAAACCGCCGAGTATATGGAGAGGTCTTTGAGCGCGCTCATGCAGCACGGCTGGCAAACGCGCGGACGGCTCGCCGTAAAGCTGCAAGTCATCATCTTCGACGATCCCGACGACTTCGCAGCGTTCGCGCCCGACGATTCCGGCGGCTACCATGTACCGGAAGCTCTATTCGGGCCGATGGTCGTCATGCCCGCGCCGACCCGATTCTCCGGCTACCAGACGCTCCTGCACGAGCTGACCCACTTCATCGCCTGGCGCGCGATACCGAACCAGCCCCGTTGGTTTTCCGAAGGCATCGCCTGCTATTTCGAGACCGCTCGCCTGGAGCCGGACGGACGTTTCATCATCGGCGAGGTCCCGTTACACCGTCTGCGCTGGTTACGTCCTCGCGATATCGTACCCGCGTCCAAGCTGTTAGGCGGCCGGGTGACCCATAAGGCGCGATTCTACGCCAACGCCTGGCTGCTCACCCACTACCTGATGTCGGAGCGCGGAGCCGAGTTCGCCGTCTATCAACAACGCCTGGCTGCGGGAGATGGCCACCAGGCGGCGTGGAAGCAAGCCTTTCCGGAAGTCGGTACCGCCGATCTCCAGAGCGAAATGAAAGCGTACGCGCAGCGCGGCGCCTTCGCGAAGGTCGAATTCCGCCACCGGCAAGGGAAAGTAAGCCGTCGCGTTTCCGTACTAGATGACGCTGACGTATACGCGCTGCGCGCGCTCCTGTACGCACTATGCGATTGGCGGAGCGACGCGCCCGATCGCGCACGCGTAAACATCCGCGAGGCGCTGCGCCGCCAGGGCAACCACCTTCGGGCGTCCGCGCTCGAAATATGGCTAATGATAGGCCCCGGCGAAAAAAACGCGCTGGCTGCAGCTATCGCCTTGACCCGGAAGTATCCGGACAGCTCGCTCGCCTGGCAGTCGCTGGCATTCGCGGAATTGGTGATCCTCGGCGGTGAAGCCGGCACGCTGCGAACCGTCGCCAATCTGCGCCGCCTTTCGCCTCGGCACTATCTGACGTCAATCCTGAGAGCAATCGCCGAGCACCGCAAAGGCAACAGCGACGCCGCGCTGTCTCTTGTCCGGGACGCGCTCGAGAAACAACCGGCCCACCCTCTGCTGCTCACTTTCGCTACGGCGTACACGGTCAAAACCGGCCACTGCCGGGAAGCGGGAACATTGGCGCGGCGGCTTCGGACCATCAAGCATCCACAAATCTCCATCCGCGACCCGCAACAGCTCGAAAAGGTCGAGGGTAGTTGTCGCGACCGGCAGGCAAAAAGAAAACGGCTCTCGAACGAAGAATCCCGGCCATCGTCACCAGAAGAGCAAAAGGAGTAACGTGATCCGGGTTCGTCAGGCCTCGTTGTCCTCGGGCTCCCGGTCCAGCCGCCGCCGCTTCACCACGCGGGTGGTGATGGAGATCACCGCTTCCACCAGGCCGATGGTGACGTAGCTGGCCAGCAGCCAGATGAAAGCATAGGCGACGTGGAAGCTGAGCGCGATGAAGGCGCTGGAGCCCACGGCAAAGCTGACCAGCGCCACCGTGCGCCAGGAGAGGCGCAGATCCTTGAAGGAACGGAACTTGATGGTGCTGACCATGAAGACGGAGAGCACCAGCACCACGCACAGGATCAGCACCCGGGAAGCAGCCAGCGTTCCCCCCGCGGCATGGTTGGCCACCACCAGCGAGACCAGGATGCCCGCGGCTCCAGGTATGGGCAGGCCGATCATGTACTTGCTCGGCTTGTGCGGCTTGGCGTCGGTGGCCATGGTCTGCACGTTGAAGCGCGCCAGCCGGATAGCGCCGCAGCCCACGAAGCAGAAACAGGTGAAGATGGCTAGCATGGGCGCTCCCAACCCCTCTAGCGACCAGCGGTAAACCAGTAGCGCGGGAGCCACGCCGAAGGAGACGACGTCGGCCAGTGAGTCGATCTGCAGCCCGAAGGCGCTCTGGGTGCGGGTCAGCCGCGCCACCCGTCCGTCGATGGTATCGAAGAAAATGGCGAAGATGATCAGCAGCGCGGCGCGGTACAGCTCCTCGTCGGTGGCGCCGGAGGTGCAGAGAATAGTCGCATAGAATCCGCAGAAGATGCTGGATAGGGTGAATAGATTAGGGAGAACAAAGAGGCTTTTTCTCAGGTTGATACGCACCTGGATGGCTCCGCCCGCGGCCTTAGTACTGCCGAATTGCAGCAGTTTACGGTAAAGCATCGACGGTGTCCAGACGACGGGATTTGCCCGACGGCGGCAGGGGGCAAGCCCTGATGATTCTACACATCTCGTTTCGTTCTTCTTCTTG
>CAYVFC010000077.1:0-39517 GCA_964450715.1 uncultured Sandaracinaceae bacterium
CCACCGAAACGCAAGAAGAAGAACGAAACGAGATGTGTAGAATCATCAGGGCAAGGCCCGCGCCTACTCCGGACGTACCGCGGCGTGAGCGATGGAGACGAAACGGCCCTCGGCCCGCAGCCCGATGGCCGCGAAGCGGCGGCCCTCGGCCGGGAGCTGCTTCGCGGTCCAGTCGCCCTGCTCGGATACCGGGCCGTGTTCCCAGGTCTCGGTTCGAACGACGCTCTCAGGGTCCGGCGTCACGCAGATCACTCGGACGGTCAGCTCACCCGGCTGCTTCAGCACCGCTCTGGCTCGCCGCAGCCCTTCGGAGCTCACCTGCCAGCTCACGTTCAGGCCGTCGGAGCCTTCCGCCCGGTAATCGACCCGGTTGTCGGGTCCCGGCATTCCCACCTGGAACACGTCGGGCGAGAGCATCCCCACCGCGGTGTGGCGCTCGGCGATCGCCTCGCCCCGCCTCGCCCTGTCGGCCTCGGCGCGCAGCACCGCGTCGTCGGGCGCGGCCGCCCTTAGCTCTTCGTAGATGGCGAGCGCGAGCCCGCGATGCCCTTGCTCGGTCAACACCTGGGCCATGCCGCGGTTGCGCGGCGGTTGCTCGATAAAGCGCCGCGTGAGGGGCTCTACCGGCGAAGCCGGCTCGACGGGGGAGGCGGGAAAAGCGGGGGGGGTCGGGGAGGGGGGCTCGGCCGGAAAGGCGGCCTGGGCCGGATCGAGCTCCAAGATGGTCGGGGAGGCCGAGGCGATCACGCCGTGCCGGGCGTAGTACTCGCTGTCGAAAGGGGAGTCCGGGTAGCGGGCGTATGGCGTCGACTGTGCCGACCGTGAGGAAGCCGGTCGCGGGGGCCAGGTGGAAAGCCGGCGCGCCACCTCGGGCAGCCGCCGGGTGAGGTTGCGCAAGGCTTCCACCTGCGTGGGCGCGGCCGAATGTGCCGCCAGGTAGGCGGCGCCCAGCATCTGCTGGGCCTTGCGCACCGCCGGCAGCTGCGATGCCCGGCGCAGCCCCTGAAGCCCGCCCGAGGCCACCAGCCGCAGGATGATCTCCGCGCGGGGCAGCGACCCGGGCTCCTCGATGCCCTGCCGCTTCGCCTCGGCTACCAGGCGTTCGCGCGTCCAACCCGATATACTTTTTATATCCACGACAGTTTCTCCTCGTCCGCCTCCCGCAGCGCCCGGTGTGCGGACTCGATATCGATCCCGATCTGCGCGCGCAGCTCTGCCGCGCTCGTGAACGTTCTCTCCTCTCTCAACCGCGCGACGAAGGCGACCCGCAGTCGCGAGCCGTACAGGTCGCCCGCGAAGTCGAAGAGGTGGACCTCGAGCGAGCGGCCCGAACCAAAGGTGGGCCGGACGCCGAGGTTGGCAACCCCGCGCAGCAACTCCACCGTGTCCGGCTCGATCCGCCGCGCCGCCACCGCGTACACGCCGTCCGGTGGGTGCAGGACCGGCTCGCAGAGCAGGTTGGCGGTAGGTGCTCCCAGGCCCTTGCCCCTCCCGCAACCCTCGACCACCTTTCCGGCTAGATCGTGGAAACGGTTGAGATAATGCGCAGCCCGTTCCATCTCCCCCTCGGTCACGGCCCTGCGCACTTCGCTGGAGGAGACCTGCCGACCCTCGACCCGCACCGGATCGACCACGATCACCTCGAAGCCGTAGCGCCCGCCCAGCTCCCGCAACGTACCGATGTCACCCGCCCGATCCTTACCGAAACGAAAATCGGCCCCCACTACCACCGCCTCGGCCCGCAACTTTTCGATCATGCTGGTCTGCAGGAAACGCTCCGGGCTGAGGGCGGCGAACTCGGGGCCGAAGGGCTGTACCACCACCTCGTCGGCGCCGACCCGGCGCAACAGGTGCGAACGCCGCTCGACCGTGGTGAGCAGCGGCGGGACGCGTCCGTTCGCCACCACCTGCGCCGGGTGCGGATCGAAGGTAAGCGCCAGGGTGCGCAGGCCGCCGCCGGCCGCCCGATCGCGGGCGGCGGCGATCAGGGCGCGATGGCCCAGGTGCACGCCGTCGTAGTTGCCGGGCGCGACCACCGAGGGGCGTGTCGATGATTCGTTCCGCTGGTCTGGCATCGAGCCGGTGCTTTCCACTCGCCGTTCGTAGGCGCCATTGTATGCGTTCGAAACAGACCCGTATAGGATAAGATGCGCCGGGAGCAAGCCGTGCGGGCACCAGGGTTCAAGATGGAGCTGGCGCTTCTTTTCGCGCTGGCGGCGGCCTCGCCCGCCGCCGGGCAGAGCTGGCTGGACGCCCCGGTCGGGCTGCGTCCTTCGCCGGTCGAGAAGGGCGCGCCGCTCGATATGCGGATCAAAGCCGTAAAGGCGCTCGGCCGGCACGCCGAAGGGGCGGACGCCGTCGAGCTGCTGCTCGGCATCTTGCAGGAACGGCCCGAGCCCGAGTCCGAGTTCGTCCGCGAGGTCCTGCTGGCGCTCGCGCGCCTGCGCTCGCCCATGGCAGTGCCGGCTCTACGCGAGGGGCTCGAAAAGGGCGAGGGGGATCCGGAGCTCATCCTGCTGGCGCTGGCCGCCAGCGGCGAGCGCGAGGCGGCCGAGGCGCTGGTAGGGGCGCTCGACAGGCCGGAGCTCGCTGACCAGGCCGGCGAGGCGCTGGAGCGTATGGGCGCGGCGGCGGTTGCGCCGCTGCTCGACCGGTTAGGAAGCGCGGGGGCCGGGCGCGCGGCGCGGGTATTGGGCGCCATCGGTGACCCGGCCGCGTTTCCCGCGCTGATCCGCGAGCTGGGCGCCGCAGAGAGCGAGAGGCGGCTGGCCGCGCTGGGGGCGCTCGAAGAGCTGGGGGACGAGCGAGCGGGCCCCGCCGTAGGCCGGTTGCTCGAACGCGAGCAGGAGCAGGACGTACGGCAGGCGGCCCTGGAAGCGCTCGGCCGGGTAGGCACGGCGGGTCAGGTGCCCCTGCTGCGCCGGCTGGTCGAAGGCGATCATCCGGGCGAGGCGCTCATCGCCCTGCGCGCGTTGCTCGAGGTCGATGCCGACAGCGCCCGACCTGGGCTGGAAAGCCGGCTGCGCTCCGATGACCAGAGCGCGCGAGAGGCCGCGCTCGGCGTGCTGCTGCAGAGCCCCGGACCGGCTACTATCCCCTTGTTGGTGTACGCTTTGGAGAAGGGGTGGCGCGAGCGCGAGGTGGCGTCAGCCCTGGCCGCGATCGCCGACGGCCAGGGGCTTCGCGCGCTGGTCGACCGGCTGGCCGGTACGCCTCAGAGGGTGGGCACGGCAGCGCTGGCCGTCGCGCTCGGCCTGCGCAGGTGGCGCTTCGCCCTGGATGCGACCGAACGGGCCTCGGCCCTGCGGCTGGTGCGGCGGGCAAAGGGCGAACAGCGCGGGATACTCGCGCGCTCTCTGGCCAGGGACCCGGAGGTTGCGGAAGAGCTGTACGAGGCCTTGCGCTCGGAGGACGCGCGCACCAGGGCGGTCGCCGCGCACGGTATCGGACTGCTGGGCCACGGTGTACGGGCCGACGAGTTGGTACGGGCGCTGCGGCAGGAGAGCGATCCCGAGGCCTTCCGGCGCCTGGCCACGGCCGCGTTCGATCTGGGCATCGACGTCCCGGCCGTCGCCGCAGGCTGGCTCTCCGATCGGGCAACCGCGCCCGAGGCCCTGCTTCTGGCCGCGCGTTCGGCGCCCGTCGCCTCACCGGCCCGCAGAGCTCGTCTGGCGGTGGCGCTAAGACGCGCACTGCGCTCGCGAAACGAGGGACCCCGCTGCCGGGCGGCTGCCGCGCTCGGCCTGGCCTTGATGCGGGAGCGAAGCGCTCACCGGGCTCTGCGGGCCGCGCTCGACGACGGGTCGCCGCGGGTACGGTTGGCGGCGGTTCGCGCGCTTTGGTTTCTGGATGCGCCGGGGTGGGGCGAGACCCTGAAACGACACGCGGCGGTGGAGCGGGACAGGGAGGTCCGGGGCGAGGCCCTGCGGGCGCTTCTGGCGCTCGACCGCGGGTATAGACAGCAGTCATTGCTGCTCCGGGGAGAGCAGAGCCTCTATCTACGGCTGACCCTCTCGCCCGGGCTCGACCCGCATGCCGTGCTGGTGGACCTGTTGCCGGCCGACGGCCGCTGGCTTCGGTTCCGACCCGCTCCCGATGGTTGGCTGCTGGTCGCCGATCTGCCTCCCGGCTCCGTCGAGGTGCGGATGGTCGATTCCCACGCGCGTTAATATTAAAAGGTGAATCCGTACAAACGGTTGACCGCCGGTAGCCGACTCAGGCATCGTTATGGCCAGGAGGTTGAACGATGGGTTCGAAAGCGGCCCCGCAACGGCCCCAGGAGCAAAGCGAGCTTTCCTTCGAGGCGCTGCTCGACCGCCTGCAAGGGGTCGTAGACCGGCTCGAGCAGGGGGATACCCCCCTAGAAGAGGCGCTCGCGACCTATGAGCAAGGAGTGCGCCTTTCGCGCCTGGCGGCTCGCCGCCTCGACGAGGCGGAACGGCGCATCGAGGTGCTCATGAACGAAACCGAGGACGGGGTGCAGACGCGCCCGCTAGAGAAGGAGACCGACGCCCGATGAGCGAACCGCTTACGGTCAGAACTTCTTTCAACAACATATCCGAGCTCGCCCAGGGATACGTCAACCGGGTGACCGCGGAACAGCTCATCCTACCCGCTCCCGCGCCCCTGGCCGAAGGCGACTGGTTGCAGTTCATCGTCATCCTCCAGGAAGGAACGCCCGCCTTTGCCGGCGTGGGCCGCTGCATCAAGGTAGCCGACCGCGGGCAGCGCGCGGACCCGGAGTCCCGCTACGAGCTTATACTGGATTCGCTCGGTTTCGAGGACGACTCCAGGGCGGTCTTCGAGCACATGGTCATCGTTCGCGACGCGATGCTCGGCCCGCAGCAGGAGGTCGCGCGTTCGCAATCGCAGCCGGAGAGCGAACCGCAGGCAGAGCCCCCGATCGAGGAACAACTCGCGGTAGAGGCGGAGGCACCGCCCGAGGCCGCGGAGCAGGAGCAGCTGTCGATCGGCGATGGGCAGGATACGATGCCCGAAGTAGTAGAAGCGGTCTTACCCGAGCTTGAGGCGGAAGCCCATGCCGAACCCGCGGAAGAGACACCGGTCGAGCCAGAGCTCGCCGTCGTTGACGCAGAAGAGGACGAAGACGACCTGCAGCAGCTCGAGGCCGAAACCCTGCAATCCGACGAGCAGTCGGAGCAGCAGCAGCTCGAGCCCGAGCCGGAAGCGGCACAGCCGGCGTACGTATCAGAGCCGCCGGCGCCATCCGAGCCGGCGCCTTCGGGGCCGGTACCTTCGGAGCCGGTACCTTCGGAGCCGGTACCTTTCGAGCCGGCGCCATCCGAGCCGGCGGTCGCTGCCTCCCCGGAGCAGCCGCCTTCGGGAACCATCCTGACTCGGCGAGCGATAGCCTGGTTCTGGCAACCTCAACCGGGCGCCGAAGTCGCGTCCTACCCGGCTGGCGGTCTGTTCGAGTACGGGAGCGACATGCTGCCCGTACCGGCGAGCCCGCCCCGCCCCGAGCTGGACCCATCGCTCTGGGTCCGGCCGGCGCCGCGCGCCAGGGGGGCGGCCCAGTCCCTGCCCGCCGGAGCGGTCTCGCAACCGCCGGTGGCTCCCTCCGTTCCGCCGCGGGTATCGTCCCAGCCGCCTCCGATTCCCTCTTCGCCGCCGAGCACGGCTTCGGTGCCGCCGGTCGATGAAGCGCCCCGCGAGGCGGCGTTCGCGAGCGAGCCACCGGGCGAGGACGAGGTAACGCTCGCTTCATACGAGGAGGCCGAGCCTTTCCCCGAAGAGCTGACCAGCGACGATATCGCGGAGGAGGATGCGGGAGGTATGAATGCCCCGCAGGCGGCCGAGTGGGAGCCGGTCGACGATATCGACGGGACGGTTTCGCAGTCGGAGGAGGGCGGACTAGCCGACGCGTCCGATGACCCCGATAAAGAATAGCCGATCTTTCCGCAGCAGGGACGAAACGCGGGCGCGGCGCGGTACACGCGTCCTGCAATGGTGGTCGGCTCTGCTACTGTTGTCCTACCTCTTCTCGATCCCCGCGATGGCGCAGGACGACTTCGAAGACTCGTTCGACGAGTTCGACGAGTTCGACGAGGCCGATGAGCCGGTAGATGAGACGCCCGCGGACGAAGCCGCGCAGGCGGCGGCCGCAGGCGTCGACTCCGAGGAGGGGAGAGAGCAGCGCTTCCGGCTGCACGGCACCCTGGACGGAAACACCGGCGGTGTCTGGACGGTCGACGCGGGCTCGGCGCCGGCCGGCACCTTTCGCACCCAGCTAGCGCTCGATTTCTTTGTCGCCGACGGCTATCTGGAGCCGGAAGATACAAACGACTACCTGGGCGGCGCGCTGTCGGTGAGCTGGTCCGCGCTCGACTTCCTCGAGGTCTATGCCTCTATCACCAGCAGCGCGAACGCCAACAACAAGGAGCAGCCGTCCCTATTCCAGGTGCTGGGGGACACCACCTTCGGGGCCAAGGGCTTCTACCCGGTCGACGACTGGGTGACGCTGGGCGGCGGATTCCGGATCGAGTTGCTGAACTCGGTCGGCGGTATCGGCCCGTCCATGAAGGGAACCGGCGTCGGGCTCCGCGCCAATGCCTCGGCCGATTTTCGCCGGGTCGAGGGAGGCGGTCCGCCGCTGATTACGCGCTTCAATGTCGACTACTTTTTCGACAACTCCTCCAACGTCATCGAAGAGATCGAGCAAGAACGGTTCGAGGGCATCGATACCCCCTACCAGAACTCGGCCTACGAGTTTCGCCACCTGCTCTCGCGAGTGGAGCGGTTTGCGCTGGGCATCAACCGAGTGGACCTGCTGACCCTCGCCCTGGGACTGGAGGCCCCGCTAACCGCGGCCACCGATTTCCATCTACATCCGTTGCTCGAGTGGCGCCTGGGCATACCGGTCAACCGACAGGGATACGACTGCCTGTACGAGGAGACGGATGTCCAGTTCGGAGGGGACAGCTGCCTGGAGCGCGCGGGCGCGGCCGCTTTTCCCCAGACGCTAACCCTGGGACTTCGCGTTTTTCCGCCGTTACGCGGCGTGGCGCTGCTAGCCGCGGTCGACATCGGTTTGACCGGAACCCGAGACTTCGTGAGAGAGCTGGCGCCGAACAAGCCCTACGACGTGATCTTCGCGCTCTCTTTCGCCTACGACGCCCGTTCGATGCCGAGCGCGAGCGCGGAGCCGGAGGTACGCGAGGTCCCGGTAGTGCGTCCGGCGCTTGCTCGCACGACACGGATTCGCGGCCAGGTGATAGAGGAGGGCACGGGCGCTGTAGTGGCCGGCGCCGTGGTACGCTATCCCGGACGCGACCTCAGCGCCCAGCAGGCGGACGAGCAGGGGCGTTTCATGAGCTATGCGCTCGATCCCGGAGAGATCGATCTGGAGATATCCCATCCTGATTACGAGACCGGGACCTGCAAGACCACGATTCCGGATGAGCCGGTCGCCGGCGCGGACGCGCAAGCGGAAGCGCACGCCTCGCTCACCATGGATGATTTCACGGCCGAGCCCGACGCTGCCGAGCCCGCGACCGAGCCCGAGCCCGGGGCATCGGAAACGGAGCAAGCGGACGGTTCCGCGGCAGACGCGTCTGCGCCAGAGCCCCGCGAAATCGAGCTCACCTGCGCGATCAGACCGTTACCGCGCAAGGCGACCTTGAAGGGTGTGGTGATCGGCTCCTCGGGGCTCCCGCTGGCAGGGGCCGCGGTGCAGCTCGAGGGTCCGCAGCCGGCCAGCGCCGTTTCCGGGATGTCGGGCGACTTCGCGTTCGCGCAGGTCGCCCCCGGGTCGTACACCTTGCGGGTGGAGGCCGACGGAGCTTTCGTCAAGAAACAGCCGGTCGAGCTGCTGGCGAACGAGACCACCTCGGTACGGGTGGAGGTTTTGGAGAAACCGGCGCGCTCGCTGGTTCGCGTGACCTCGCGCGAGATCCGCTTGAGGCGCAAGATTGCGTTCCAGGCCAGTACGGCGGAGATCAATCCGTCCAGCAACATCCTGCTGGCCGAGATCGCGGACGTCATGGTGCGCCAGCCCGAGATCGGCCTGGTGGAGATCGGGGTACACACCGACAACCAGGGCAGCTCGTCGCGCAACCTGGAGATCTCGCAGCAGCGCGCGGAGGCGGTACGCATGCGTCTGATCGAGAACGGGGTATCGCCGGCGCGCCTGGAAGCGAAAGGTTACGGCGCGGAGCGGCCGCTGGTGCCCAACCTGACCCCCTCCAACCGGGCGCGCAACCGCCGGGTGGAGCTGAAGATCAAGCAGTAAGCGCGGGCCGCCGTCGCAGCAGGATGGCCGCCGGCAACAGCGCGGCGAGTATCCAGGGCCAGCTGCTGTCGTCGCCGGGGCTCCCGGCCGCCCGGCAACCGCAGCCATTCGCGGCTTGCGGTTCGTAGCACTGCAAGCTCTTACCGTTGCGCGGGGCGAAGTCGCACTGCTCGGGAAGGGATCCGGGTGGATAGATCGCGCAAATCCCCTCGATGTCGTCCGCTTCCAGGGTGCGCTTGGACAGGTCGCGCGTCTCGGCCTGGAAGCGCATGACCGACCGCAGGTCCTCCGAATGGCCGAGGCCCAGGAAGTGGCCCGCCTCGTGGGTGACGACGTTCTGGATGTCCACCAGGCCGTCCACCGCGCAGAGAGGCAGCTCGCCCGCACGGGTCTCGATCGGCGCCGGACAGATGCCGAACTTGCCCAGAATCCCCTCGAGCTCCGGGTCCTCGTTCATCTCCATGTCCACATCCAGGATCTCGCCGGTTGCCTTGTCGTGCCAGACCGAGGTGAGCGCAAATGCCTCGGGCGGGTTGCCGCGGTCCAGCCAGTCGCTTACGAAAGCGATCGAGTTCAGGTTGGGGCCGTCGGGGTTGTGCTGCGGAACGCTGCATCGGGAGAGATCCTTCAGCCGCTCGATCTCGATCTCGATCGGCACGCCCTGGCAGCGAACCGAGGTCCAGGAGTCGAACGAAGCGTCGATAGCGTTGAGTATCTCTTGTAACGGGGGATCGTCCGACGCGCTCGGGTAGACGGCATAGGATATACAGCGCCGCTTCCAGGTCAGCGGGATGCCCCCCTCCGAGCACGAGTATCCGGCCACCGCCTCGCCCGCTTTGAGCCGACAGTATGCGAGAGCCGTGGTCGGCGCGCTCGAGCAGAGCAATACCGCCCAGGCCAGCGCCGGTGCGATCAGCGCCGCCGGAAAGCGGAGGATCCCGGGGTGGGGCTCAGCGGTCATGAGACTCCGCTACCAATCTTCGTATCTCGGCCAGCAGATCCTCGAGCGGGGCGGGCGCGACCACCGGACCCGTGTCCTCGACCAGCCGGCCGTCGTCGCTCCGCTGCACCAACGAGAGGTCGTCGCCGCCCGGTACGAGGAAGAGGCGATCTTCGTTTTCCTCGATCCTGAAGAGCCCCTGGGACATGCCCACCACCTGCAGCTCGCCGGTGGCCGGCGCACTTCGCAGGAAGACCAGGGCGGATCGGTCGGTCTGGAAACGAGCAGCGCCCTCTACGAGCATCGCCACCTCGCCGATCTCGCCTCCCAGCCGGGTGACCACGATGTCTTGGCCCGACTGGAGGTCGCCCTTGAGCGTCTCGTTCACCGTGAGCGTCACGTCCGTGACGATTCGGCCTTCCGGGGTGTAGCGGGAGCTCTTCGCCCGCGCCACCGCGAGCACGATGTGCTCCGCCCTGAGTACGAGCTCGGGTAGGTCTAGCTTGAGCACCACGGCAGCCCGGGCAGGCAAGCCGGGCAGGGCGAGTGACAGCATAGTGACTATCAGGAACGCGCTTCCAGCAGCACGGTTTTTTAACGGTCTCACGGGTCGCCTCACTCTCGATCGACGTGCCGGTACTATAGCATTTCAGCGAGCCTGAAGAACTAAAAGCGCCCGGGGGCTCCCCCTTTACGGGCGCAACGGGATCGCGCATTCTGGTGCGGGCTGCGACGGGCGCGTGACGAACGGCCCCCGCTTCGTGCTGGGGTGTTAATGCATTGACTTTAACCCCCGAGATCACTAGTAATCGGAACGTATGAATACTCAGAAAATAGCGGTTTTTTCCCTGAGCGCTCTGATGTTCGCAGCCGCGGGGTGCGACCTCACCTCCTTCATGATCAAGGCGACCGTGGATACGACCGCCACGGTCGATACGCCCATGGAGATGTGGGACACCGATATTCTCGAGTACGCCCTGGTCAACAGCATCGTGGTCAACGAGGGGCAGCTGGAGCTGGTGCCCGACCACGAGCAGCTGCTGATCGCGACTATCATGGCCGAGGTCGGCTATGCCGCCATGTGGCTCGACGAGAAGGCCGACAAGGCAGAGTTGGCGGGAAATTTCGACGAGGTCGAGCGACTGGACAAGAAACAGGGCCTGCTCTGCGACCGAGCCCTGCTTCATGCCAAGCACATGCTGCGCCTGCGCGATGACGGTTTTGACGAGGCGCTCTCCGGCGGCGTCGACGCGTTCAATATATGGGTAAAAGAGAACTTCTTCAGAAAGGACGACGCGGAGGTCACTCTGGTAGCCGGAACCGCCTGGCTGGCCACCATGCAGTCCTCGGCGGATGGGCTGGCCGCGGCGGTGGACAGGCCCTTTGCCGAGGCCCTGATCAAACGTTCCATCGAGCTCGATCCGGATCTGGAAGGTGCGCGCGGGCTGTCGCTTCTGGGCACTGTGGAGTGCACGGTGCCCGCGATGCTGGGCGGCGACCCCAAGAAAGGCATGGCCTTCCTGGAGCGGGCGGCCGAGCTTACCGACCGGCAGGTGCACAGCACCCTGGTCACCATGGCAGAGGTTTGCGCGGTGGCGCTTCAGGATCGCAAGCTGTTCCGCGACTTGCTGATGGAGGTCATCGAGTCCGGCGACGTCGAGGAGCACCGCATGATCAACCACTTCGCTCGCCGCAAGGCCGTGCGCGTACTGAGCCAGGCGGACGAGTTCTTCATGGATTTCTGAGCAGTCTCGACCGGCATCCGGGATCCCATAGCTTATCAGACGAATGATTTCGCCTCGTATCGCTCGAGAGCGAGGCGTCGATACCTCACACGGCTTACATCGAACAGAGACAGGCGGTTAGAAAATGCAATGGCTGAGACGTATTGACCGAATCTGGGCCCGCGGCGAGGGTGGTCTGACCGTCATCGTCTTGATCCTGATGGTGCTGGTGGCCGGGTTCCAGGCCTTCGTCCGCAACCTCACGCGCTGGGACATCGAGTGGGCTGCGGACATGCTGTACGACATGGAGTGGGCCGACTCGTTTCTGCGCAAGGGAACCTTGTGGCTGGCCTTCCTGGGAGCGTCGATGGCCACCTATTACGGCAAGCACATCGGCATCGACGTTCTGGTCCGCATCGCTCCCCCTCGCGCCAACTTCGTCATGCGCGGGTTTTCCAACCTGCTGGGCGGGATCATCGCTTTCGGCCTGGTCATCTGCTTTTCGAGCGCCGTGTATCTCAACTTGACGGAACGGCCGCTGGAGTACGAGGTGCTCGGGGACGAGGGCTCCATGCACGTCTGCGACGCCCCCGCCCAGCTGTTGAAGGACATCGAGCTGGAAAAGCCCGGCACCTTCTGCGCGTTCCGCTCGGTGCTCAACGCCGCGGCGGTACCCGCGGAAACCCCGGGGGCGGCCTTCCAGCTCATCGTGCCCCTCATGTTCTTCGCCATCGCCATCCGGTTGATGGCCCGCGGGATCGGTGCGTTCATCGTGCTGGCCGGCGGCGACAGCGCCATCGCCGCGGCCCGGGCCGAGGAGGCCAGGGTAACGGCCGAGAAGGCGCGCGAGGCGGCCAACACCGAGAGCTTGATGCCGCCGACGGTCTCCTCCTCAGCTGACGAGGAAAAGGAGCCTCCGGTCAAGATCATCGCGGCGGACGACGGCGAATCCCCCGAGTCAGGCGGCTCGGATCAGGGAAGTGCGTAGGTTCACCTAAGAGAAGACGGACACTAGGAAAAGGGTCGCATCGTGCTGCTGCTCATCGTCATCGGATTGATTATACTGGCGCTCATCGGCGCCCCGCTCTTCACCATCTTCGGCGCCGCTTCTATCACGCTGTTCCTGAGCCTGCCCGAGGGTACCTGGGCTTCGGTCGCCATCGACGTCTTCAGCTCCAAGTTCGCCGAGTCGCCCAGCCTGGTGATGATCCCGCTGTTTACCTTCGCCGGTTTCCTGCTGGCGGAGGCCGACACGCCGCGCCGCCTGGTCCGGGTCTCGCGCGCCTGGCTGGGATGGATGCCGGGCAGCCTGGCCATGGTCTGCCTGGGGGCCAGCGCCTTTTTCACCACCTTTACCGGGGGAAGCGGGGTCACCATCGTGGCGGTGGGCGGCCTGCTCTTCCCGGCGCTGCTGAGCGACAAGTACCAGGAGAAGTTCTCGCTCGGTCTCATCACCACCGCCGGCTCGCTCGGCATTCTCTTTCCGCCCAGCGTACCGCTCATCCTCTACGGCATCATCGCCTCGCTGGCCGGAGCCGGCCTGATCATGAACAAGGTGCTGGTGGCCGGGCTGGTGCCGGGCTTCATCGTGGTCCTGATCCTCTCCATCTACGCCGCCTATATCGGGATCAAGACCAACGTGCCGCGCACCCGTTTCGATGCCAAGGAGGCGTTCTCCGCCCTCTGGGAGGTCAAGTGGGAGGCGGCCGTCCCCATAGTGCTGATCGTGGGCCTGGTGCTGGGCCTGTTCCGCATCCACGAGGCGTCGGCCTTTACCGCGGTCTACGTGTTGTTCATAGAGGTCTTCATCTACCGGGATATCGGCATCCGCAAGGATCTGCCGCGCATCGTCATCGAGTCGATGACCATGGTGGGCGCGATCCTGGCCATCCTGGCCACGGCCGTGGGCTTCACCGGCTGGATGATCCAGGCCCAGGTGGCGACCATCCTGGTCGACTGGATGGACTCCTTCGTCTCCTCCAAGTTCGTCTTCCTGCTGGTGCTCAACGGCTTCCTGCTCATGGTCGGGATGCTGATGGACATCTTTACCGCCACCGTGGTGGTGGTGCCGCTCATTCTGCCCCTGGCCTTCCACTACGGCGTCGATCCCTACCACCTGGCCTGCATCTTCCTGCTCAACCTGGAGATCGGCTACCTCACGCCGCCGCTGGGCATGAACCTGTACATCTCCAGCATTCGCTTCAGCAAACCCTTCGTTTACGTCTGCCGCACGGTCTTGCCGTTCATCGGCGTGCTGTTCATCGCCCTGGGGCTGGTCACCTACATTCCCATCTTCTCCACCTGGCTACCGAGCATGATCAAGGTCGACGAACAGGAGACCGGTTTCGTCATGCCCGAGATCTCCACCGGGGAAGAAGACATGCCCGAGGACCTGCCGGCGCTGGACGAGGACATCGGTTTCGAGACCGATGGCGGCCTGGACGACCTGGACGACTTGCTGGACGACGAGCTGGACGGCGGGCTCGATGCTAGCAACGAGGGCGACGAAGACGAGGCTGACGAGGCCGAGGCCGACGAAGAGTCCGCGGCCGCGGAGTAGGCGGTAGCGTACCGAACCGTACGTAGGTATGTAGGGGAGGGGCTTGCCCGCTCCCTCGTAACGATGCTCCCCATCAGGGCGGGCGCGAGGCCCGCCCCTACGGAACGTATGAAGCGCATCGCCCTGCGGTCGAGGCAAGGCCGGCGTTACAACGTCCGAAGCGCACGACCGTAGGGGAGGGGCTTGCCCCCTCCCGCTGCACGCGCCTACGGCTTTTTTGTTTCCGGCGAAGGCGCGGTCTCGGGCGAGCCGCCGTCAGGCTTTGCTCTGCCCTCGACGCCTCCGTCCGCTGCCGCTGCGGCAGCCGCCGCGGCCTTCGCTCGCTCGTCCAGCTCCGGGGCCTGAGAGGCAAAGGAGGTGGGGGTCTCCCCGGTCAGCGCCTTGATCTGCGCGGCGATCGAGCAATCCCCGGCAGCCTCCCTTTGGGTCTCCTTGTACTTTTCGCTCAGCTTTACCCTGGGGGCAACCGGGGCTCCCTCGCCCTGGAAGGCGACCGGTACCAGCAGTCCATCGGCCTGCAAACGGGCGCGCAGCAACGACTGCCCGCGATGCAGGTCCCAGATGAATACGTCTACCAGAGACTTCTTGCGCGTCTTGCCCTGCTGCAACACTACCATCAGCCAGTCGGGATCGAGCAGCTTCTCCACGCCCGGCAGATCGCGCCGTATGCGCAACCCGAGCTCATCATCGATCACCCGTAGACGCATCACGTTATTGCTCGTGCGCGCGTCTTCCATCTTGTCCCAGTCGGGCATGAGGAAGGCGCCCTTTTCGTAGAGCTCTTGCACCGAGCCGGGCTCCAGCCCCAGACACTGGGCCACCGAGTCCACCCTGACCGCTACGGCGCCCTCGGCGATTTTCTCAGGGGAAACCGCATCGCTGTAGCGCAAGCGCAGATAAAGCCCCTTGGCGCTTCTCAGCTTGGCCAGCTTCAGGCGGCTATCGGCGAAGTCGTCTGGCTTGCTCGAGGCGGCCTTGAGTACCAGCTGCTCGATCTTCGTTCGCAGCACCTGGTAGTTCCTGGATATGTCCTTCAGCTTGACGGCGTGTACTTGTAAGATTTGAACGCGAAGCGCGACGGCCTTCTGCCGCTCCTTGTACTGGTAGACGGTCGCTACCAAGGCGAGGGCCAGCGCGCCGAGGATGATCCAGCGCCAGGGGATACGGCGCATGTAGTCCTTGCCCTCGTCCTTTTCCAGCGGCTGGGCGGGAACAAGGCGCATGGGAGGATCTGCCATTGCTATCCTCGAACGGGAATGGATCGCGGTTCATCAAAGAACGCCGGTCCGCGTTTGCCGCGGGCCGGCGTTCCTCGACCGAGAGGCTTCTAGTCTCCGCCGCGCCGGTTGACGGCAAAGCTGACGTTCGCGTAACCGGCCTGGGCCGCCGAGAACATCACCTTCTTGATCACGCGGTAGTCGATCTTCTGATCCGCCTGCAGGATGACCATGCCGGGGAAGGGCTCCTGCGGATGGAGCATGGACCAGTTCCGCTTGAGGGTGGAGAGGTTCTCCACCAGCGGCTCGATCCGCTCCACCTTGGCGTCGCTGGCCAGGGTGTTGGTGTCCGCCACCCGGCGGCCGTCCAGGGTGATAACGACGCTGTCGATGGCCAGGATGGGGGCGATCTCCAGCCGCTTCACGTTCTGGGCCTTGGGCATGGTTATGCTGGGCTTCTGCGCCAGCAGTTCGCCGGTAGCGCTGAAGGAGGCCAGCAGGAAGACCACCAGCACGATCAAGAAATCGATGAAGGGGATGAGAGGGATCTCGTGGTTGACCGACTTCGCGTGGCCGCCGGTCACCTTCTTGGCTACGAACTTCAACGGAACGTCGCGAAGCAGGACTTTGGAGACTTTCTTGATTGGCATCCGTTCGCTCCTCTTCGCTATAACGTGGATCCGTCCGACAGGGTCATGTCGGGGAATCCTTCACCCACCACCGTGTCCATGGCATCGACCACGTTGCTGTACTGAACGCCGTCTTCCGGGGCCACGATGAAGTCGCGCCGGTTGGGTTCCAGGCGCTTCCGTTCCTGCAGCTTCTCGCGCAGGGTTTCCACGTCGTAGTCCTCGCCCACTTTGGGGATCTCGAAGCGATCCCCGGCCGTTGACGCGATCACGTAGCCCGTGGCCTGCACCTGCAAGATCATTTTGATCTTCTGCTCCAGCTGGTCGACCGGCTGCTGCTCACCGGGTTGCTGCTGGTTGGCGTTGATCCTGGCCAGCTGGTTCCAGACCGCGGTGACCAGCAGGAACATCACGCAGCACAGCAGTAGATCGATGAACGGGATCAGCGGGATCTCGGAGTTGACCGATTTCTTTCCGCTACCCTCGCCACCAACGCTAATTCCACCCATGGATTCCTCCTCTCAGGCGGTCTGCGCCCGGGCGGCGCTCCCGCCGCCCCCCGGGGGGAGGGCGGAAGCCCGCCGCGGCAGCCTCATCAGGCGGCCTGGCCCAGCGTATCCAGGTTGATCTTGGAGCGGTTGTTTACCACCAGGTTCACGACCTGAACCGTGGCGGCATTGATGTCGTCGAGCAGCTTCTGGGTCTTGGTGTTGTGCGCGGCAAAGCCCATCAGGGCCACGATGGCGCAGATGAGGCCGAATGCCGTGCAGTTCATGGCCTCGGAGATGCCCTTGGCCAGCATGGTCGCCTTGGACGAGGCATCGGCGTTCGCCACGGCCGCGAAAGCCGTGATGAGGCCGGTGACCGTCCCCAGCAGGCCGCAGAGCATGCCCAGGTTGGCGAACAGAGCCAGCAACGGGGTACGGTGCTCGATCAGGGGCAACTCCACTAGAGCTGCCTCGTCCATGGCCGCCTGCACCTCCGCGTCTGGGCGATTCACCTTCATCAGGCCGGCCTTGACGATACGCGCGAGCGGGGCATTCGCGGCCGAGCAAAGCTTGATCGCTCGGCCGACGTCGCCGGCCAGGATGCACTTCTGCATGGTGGCGAGGAAGACGTCCCTGTTGATGGACGCCTTGTACAGGAAAATGGCCCGTTCGACGATCACGCCGAGCGAAAGGACCAGGAACAACAAAATGGGGTACATGCCCCAGCCACCTTCCTCGAAATGCTGCCCGAGCGTCCTCATATTTTTCTCCTCCTCAGGGCCGGACCAAGACCGGCAATAGGTGTTGCCCGCGAGCCGCCTCGCAAGAGCCTAGATGGTTTGACCAAGATCCACGTCGAACCTTTGATGCGCAAGAAAAAAACGCCTGCGCGGATCCACATTATTACTGCGTCCCATTTTCAAGTCAACCGATGTTTGCGCATAAATCTCACATCTAATTGCGCAAAAAACAGCGCCTCTACGCCTACATTTACCTACATAAAGGGGTAGAAAAAATCTGTCCACATACAATCCTCGTGGTGGTGCGCGAGTAGATCGCGACCGGGCGCCTCGGTCGGGGTGCGGAGGCCTTTCGGCACGACGAGGCACGGGCTACTCTGCTGCCCGCTAGCCATCGTCGGGCGACACCCCTGGGAAAGAACGGCCCGGAAAGCGTCCCTTTCGGCTCCTTGGAGCGCTCCCGGCTGGGCGCGCGCGTAAAGGGCCGCCTGCCCGCCGCGCCGGCACTTCCGTGCCCCCGCGGAGGCTCGATCCACCCTAAATCGGCGGGATCCGCGTGCTTTTCCCTTTCGGATCGGGCAAACTCGTCGTCGTTGACAATGACTCGGCCGCTGCGGTAGCTTCGACCTTTCTCGTACTAACTATCCTCGCCTACTTGCGTGGCGATACCGGGTGAAGGCGCACCTTTGATTTAAGGCCTACGAAAGGAGCCTTGGGAAATGGAACATGTAGGGGAATTCATGAGAGACGGCGCTCCGTTCTCTTATATCAATGCCTGCATATTGATGTTCGTGATCGCCATTATCGCGGATCGCTTTGTACACATCCTTTCCAAGTACCGGGTCAACAGCGAGGAGTTCATGGCGCAGATCCGCAAGCTGGTGCAGGCGGGGAACGTCGACCGCGCCATCAAGCTCTGCGAGGCCGAGCCGCTGCCCCTGCTGCAGGTGGTCCGCGCGGGCCTGACCCAGGTGAACCGCGGTGAGGACGCGGTCATCGCGCAGATGGAAGAGCGCATGTCCGAAGTCATCCCGGCGCTCGAGAAGCGCATCGGCTCCCTCTGGTCGCTGGCCAACATAGCCACCCTGGTCGGCCTGCTGGGAACGGTCTCCGGTCTGATCAAGGCCTTCGCGGCGGTGGCCTACGCCGACCCGGGCCAGAAGGCCGCGCTGCTGGCGCGAGGCATTTCCGAGGCCATGTACAACACGGCGCTCGGCCTCGGCATCGCGGTGCTCTGCATGATCTTCCACCTGTTCCTGCACAGCTGGGCCAAGAAGGTGAAGCTGGACATGGAGCGCTCCACCATGAAGCTGGAGAACCTGATCACGCTCAAGCGCGAGTAAGGGCGGGCTCCGCGGGCAACTCGGTCGGGAACTATTTCTTTGGAGGCGCAAGAGGGCGATGGCCGTCCACATCACGTCGACTCAGCGTAAGTACATACGCAAGCGGACCAAGGTGGTGGAGCTCGATCCCTCGGAGATGGTGGGAGAGCTGAACATCGTCCCCTACCTCGACATCGTCATCAACCTGATCATGTTCCTGCTGGCCACTACCGAGGCCGTATTGCTCATCGCCCAGATCGAGACCGATCTGCCCAAGATCGCCAGGGGCGGAAGAAGGAGCGACCAGGAACAGGAAGTGACCACGCCGCTCAACCTGAACGTGACGGTAACCGAGAAGGGCGTGATGATGAGCGGATCGGGCGGCAAGCTGGCACCGGGCTGCCAGGATATCGAGGCGGGCGGCCAGGTCACGGTGCCCAAGAAGGGGGCGGAGTACGACTGGGACGCGCTCACGGAGTGCGCCTTCAGGGTCAAGCAGAAGTTCGACACCGAGGATACGGTAACGGTGAGCGCCGACCCGCAGGTACAGTTCGAGCATGTGGTCACCGCCATGGACGCCGTGCGGGCCAAGGGCGAGGGGAAGAGCGTCAAGGAGCTCTTCCCCCAGGTGCTGATCTCGGTGGGCGTCAGGTAGTCAGCAGGCGGAGGGCGAGATGGCCGAGCAAGATAACCTGACCCCAGCCACCATGGCCGACATCAAGCGGATCGTCCGGCGCAGACTTCGCAAGCGAGAAGACGACGAAGGCGAGGCCGAAGGTCTGAACATCTATCCGATGATGGACATGATGACCATCCTGCTGGTCTACCTGGTCATGCAGTTCTCCACCAGCTCAGCCGAGATCGTGCAGAGCACCGAGCTTCAGATCCCGACCTCGACCGCACAGATCGAGGCCGAGAGCACGCTGACCATCATCATCTCCACTAGCGAGATCGTGGTGGAGGGTAAGAGCGTGCTGCCCCTCAGCAACGGAAAGGTCGACTCCAGCCAGAAGCAGGGCGGTAGCAATGGCTGGCTGATCACCTCCCTGTTTAAGAACCTGCAGCAACACCGAGACCGGCTCAAGACCATTGCCAAGATGAACCCGCAGCGCCCCTTCAAGGGCCGGGTCCGCATAGTGGCGGACAGGCGTACACCGTTCCGGACCGTGGGCGAGGTCATCTACTCCCTCGGCCAAGCCGAGTTCGGCGCTATCCGCTTCGTGGTGCTGAAGTCCGGGCAGGAGGCGACGGCGACGCCGGCCCCGACCTAAGCCCCGTTCATACCCAGACCCAGCTACGAACCTTTGCAGACGGTTGCCGACGCGCCGTTCGGATCCGGAGCGGAGGCGATTACCGTACCGGCGACTTGAGGGTCGCTCGGCGGTAGGCGATGCGCTGCAGGAAATCGTTCGCCTCGGCCCGCAAGGCCGGATCGGGTCGACCCGCCAGAGACCGCCAGAGCTCTTCGGCCGCTTCGAGCTGATCGGCCGCGACTCGCACGGTCGCCTGCAGCCGGAGCGCCTCGAGCTGCATCTGCTCAGACGGCAGGCCCATTTCGAGCGCGCGCTGCAGCAGATCGGCGGCCGGCGCGAAGCGCTGGCGGAAGGCGAGCTGTCGCGCCTCTAGGTAGAGGGCAAGGCCGTCGGGGCGTACCGCGCGAAGCTCGCGCAGCAGGTGAACGGCATAGGCGCCGTCTGTCTGCTTCTCCCCGTCGCCCAGCAGAAATTCACGTAGCAGGCGCTCCTGCTCGCCGCCGCTCCCGAGGGCGGCGAGCTTGACCTGCAACAACCGGACCGTGGCTGGCGGCAGCGGCTGCTCGAGCGAGGAGCGGTAGCGTTCGGCGGCCGCGTTTGGATCGCCGCTTCGCCAGGCAGCGTCGCCCAGCTCCTGTCGCGCGTCGGCCACCAGCGGCAACGGTGCGCCGGGCAGCGCGAGAAGCCGGTCCAGCTGCGCGCGGGCCGCATCCGTTCGCTCGTCGCGCGCCAGGGCGGTCACCAGCGTTGCACGGACCGCGGCGTCGGCGGCGTCGACCGCCAGCAGCTGCTCACAGGTCTCGGCTGCCCCTCCGTACTTGGCCGCTGCCAACTCGGAGCGCAGCCGGTTGCGCAGACGGGCGGTGAGGTGGGGGCATACCGAGGAGAGGATGCTACCGGGCGCGAAGCGTACCCGGGCCAGTCCGTGGGCGTGATCGGGCAGCGGTACGCTCTTCAGGTAGTCGAGCCACTCACGTTCCAGACGGGAAAGGTCAACCTTCAGGGCGGAGGCGATGTCGCCTCGGGCGTAGATCCTGCGGAGGGCCGCCGCACCGTACCGATCGGCCAGGTGGCGCAGAAAGGAGCCGGCTATCACGTAGGCCTGCCGCTTCGGCTGCTTGAGAAACCCCGCGCCCAACACCTGCTCGAGAGGGGGTGCCAGGTCGGTCTCGAGCATGGCGCGAGCCCACTGGTGCGGCGTCATCCCCTCCTGCGGCTCCCAGGCCGCGGCAACTGCCGCACCCTCGATCAGAGCTGGGTTGGGCCAGAGGCCACCCGCTCGGCCCGCCAGGCGCAGGGGAGGCGGGGCGATGGCACCGGTAACGAGATGGGCGATCTCGTGCGCGAGTACGGGATGCGGCCACGGCTGCATCCTGAGATAGGTCTCGCCGAGCCACGGCTTGGCGATGTTGGTGCGAGCCGCTCCGGTCAGCCGCCCCTTCTCCTCGGCGGAGCGGAAGAAAAAGGCGGTGACGCGACCGGACCGCCGCAACCCGAACCAGCTCTGCATCTGCGCCACACGGACATCGCAGTCGGCGGACAGCAGCTCGACCTCGTAGCGCGGCGTCTCGACCGGGGCTACGACGGTGCAGCGCTCGCCCTCGACGCGCTCCCCGAGCTGTTCGGCGATGTAACCGCGGTCGGCCGCCAGGCTCAGCGCGGGTCCCCGGGCCTCGGAATAGGCGAAGAAGACGAGCGCGAGCAGGACGAGCGAGGCCCGGGCGAGCGGGTGCATTCCAGAGGGCGACGGTGTGCCGGTACCCGGTGATGGTGAGAGTAGGGCCGTTATCCCGATCAGCATTGCCACGGAAACCAGCCGCAGCGTGAGCAGCGCCTCCGGAATGCCGACCTCCTCGTCGTAGAAGCTGCCGTGGAAGAAGCCGAAGAATTGCCCGTAGGCGAAGACGGCCGGCGTGCTGTAAAGCTCGTTCACCGCCAGGACCATGCCTGATAAGGGCAGCAGAACGGCGGCGGTCGTCGCCAGCCAGCGGCGGCGTATCAGCCTGCCGGCGGTGACCCCGACCGCGGCGGCCAGAACCACTCCGAAGCCGGGGCCGAGCGCGATGAAAGCCAGGCCCTGTAGCGGGGAGCAGTTGCGCACGCGAAGCGCGTTCAGCGCCAGGATCAGGGTGGGTACGGCCAGAACCAGCAGGGCGGCCAGCGCTGCCGCCCGCAGCACGGCCACGGGATCCGTGTCGCCCGGGGCTCGACCCCGGCAGGCCAGCGCCAACCGCGCGCCTATACACGCTGTAAACGGCGGCAACACCACGCCCATGATCAGCGCGCTCTCTACCCCGTGGACGCCCAGCAGCGGCACCGCGCCCAGCAGCAGGCCGAGCAGGGCGGCGACCGCGAGCGTTACCCGGGTGCTGGTCAGACGCAACGAGAACGCCAGAAGGGACATGGGGTACCGCTTCAGGCAAACACCAGCGGCAATACTTCCTCTATGCGCGAGATCAGATGCAGCTCCAGGTCGTTCCGGATTTGTTCCGGTATCTCGTCCAGCTCGGGCTCGTTGGCCCGAGGAATGACCACGTGCTTGATGCTGGCGCGATGGGCGGCCAGGCACTTCTGCTTGAGGCCGGCTACCCGCAGCACCGATCCCCTCAGCGTGATCTCGCCGGTCACGGCCATGTCGGGCCGTACGCTGGTGTCGCGCAGCATGGAGAGAAGCGAGACGAAGATGGAGAGACCGGCCGCCGGACCGTCCTTGGGGATTCCTCCCTTGGGCAGGTGGACGTGCACGTCGATCTGGTTGAGGAAACCGCCGTCCAACGAGAACCTTTCAGCCTTGGAGCGCAGATAGGTGAAGGCCGCATTGGCCGACTCCTTCATCACCTCGCCCATGTTGCCGGTCAGGAATACCTTGCCCTTGCCGGGCATCTGGCTGCACTCGACCAGCAATAGCTCGCCCCCTTTCGGGGTCCAGGTCAACGAGCTGGATACGCCGGGCGACAGCGAGGTCTCCGCCTTCTGCACCTCGTGCTTGGGCGAGCCCAGCACCTTCTCGATGAACGCGTCATCGGCTTCCGCGTAGACGCTCTCGCCGTTGGCCACGCGCACGGCGATCTCGCGGCACAGCGCTCCCATCATCCGTTCCAGCTGCCGGACGCCGGACTCGTCCGTGTACTCGTCTACCACCCGTCCCAGCAACTCGTCGGATACCTCGAGGTGCTCCGGGGTCAGCCCGTGCTCGGACAGCTGGCGGGGCAGCAGGAACTGCTTGGCGACCTCGACCTTCTCGTTGCGCATGTACCCCGGAAGCTCGATCACCTCCATGCGGTCGAGCAGCGAGATGGGGATCTTGTCCTGGCGGTTGGCCGTGGCCACGAAAAAGACCTGGGAGAGGTCGACCGGGACGTCCAGATAGTGATCCTCGAACGCGTGGTTCTGCTCCGGGTCCAGCGCCTCGAGCAGCGCCGCGGCCGGATCACCCTGGAAGCTCACCCCCATCTTGTCCACCTCGTCCAGGATGAACACCGGGTTGAGCGAGCCGGCTTTCTTCAGCCCCGCGATCAACCGCCCCGGAAGCGCCCCCACGTAGGTCCTGCGGTGTCCGCGTATCTCCGCCTCGTCTTGCACGCCTCCCAGCGAGATGCGCGAGCACTTGCGCCCGGTGGCGCGGGCGATGGAACGGCCCAGCGAGCTCTTGCCCACCCCCGGCGGTCCCACGATGCAGAGGATGGGCCCCTTCTTGCTGGTGGAAAGCTTGCGCACGGCCATGAACTCGACGATGCGCTTTTTGGCCTTTTCCAGGCCATAGTGGTCCTCGTCCAGAACGCGCCGTACCTGCGCGATGTCGAGCAGATCCGAGGTCCGCGCGCTCCAGGGCACGTCGGCCAGCCAGCTCAGATACCCGAAAGAGACCTGGTACTCGGCGCTCTGCGGATTCATGCTGTTCATGCGCGACAGCTCGCGCCTGGCCACCTTTTCCACCTCCGGAGGGGGCTCGGCCTTGGCGATGCGCTCGCGTAGCAGCTCGATCTCGTCGTCCTCGTCGTCACCGTCTCCCAGCTCCCGCCGTATGGCCTTGAGCTGCTGGCGCAGCAACAGCTCGCGCTGTGAGCGCGAGATCCCCTCGCGTACGATGGTGTCGATCTCCTTCTTCACCTTGTGCACGGCCGATTGGCGACGGACCAGGTCGAGCACCGCTCGCAGCCGCTCGCGTAGATCCAGGATCTCCAGCACCGATTGTTTCTGGTCCTTGACCGCGGGCAGATGCGAGGCCACCAGGTCGGCTAGAGCGCCTGGGTCGCCGACCTTTTCCAGCACGCCCCGGAGCTCTCGCGGTATCTGCGGCACGTTTTCTCCGGCTTCCCTCGCGGCCTCGCGAAGCGTGGCGGTCAGGGCGTCGATCTCCTCGTCCCGGATCGGTCGCTCCCCGAGCCGCTCCACGCGCGCGCGGAGGAAGGGATCCTGCGAGATCGGTTTCTTGACCCTTATCCGCCCGATACCCTGCAATACCACGCTGTAGTGCCCGGAGTTGAGCTGTATGAGCTTCAGCACGCGGCTCAGGGTGCCTACCTCGTGGATGTTGGAGAAGTCGGGATTCTCGGTATCCGGGCGATGCTGGGTGAAGACGCCGATGGTCGGCCGTTCGATGTCGACGATCGATTCCACCAGGCGTACCGAGCGCTGTCTGCCGACGTTGACCGGCAACACCGACGCCGGAAAGAGAACGGCGTCGCGAAGTACCAGTATGGGCAGCGTTTCCAGTGCCTCGGGGGGGATGGACGGTGTGCTGGATTCTCTCACGTGGACGGACCTCGGAGAAGCGGACGACGGTATCCTAGCCAGGACCGGGTGGACGCGCCAGCGCGCGGCCGCCTCGCCGGGGCGATGGGTGGCGAATTTCCTGGTGCGGGGCGGATTTCGGTGCCGGACGTTCACGGATGTTCCGTGTCGGCCGGCCGACATGCGGCTGCCAGCGAAAACAGAAGAAACAGCCGCGCGGCACAATTTTCACCCACCAGCCCGACGATATGGTAAAAGTTTTGACCCTTCGCGGCGAACATATACAGTGGCGAAGAGGCCCGAAAACACGGGAGATATGATGAAATCCGGAGCGATTCTGCTTTTATCTGCCGCTCTTTTGTTGAGCGCGGGCTGTAGCGCTGCCATCTGGGGAAACCTCGCGGTACTGTTCATCAGTATCGCGATCTTCTTCTGTACGCTCTCGCTGGGCATGCCCACCGCGCGCCAGACGCTATCCGGCGATTCGCGCGGCGGAAAACGTCAAACGACCGGGGCCGGTGACAGTAGCGAACAACGCGCATACGACGCCGACACTACCTAGAGCCCATCTCAAAAATGCGGACCGAGCATTTCGGAGCGCGGCGGCCCCGGATGCAAGGAGCGACGACGAGCAATAGCGGTGCTATTTCGAGCAGGAGCGACGCCGCAGCCGGGGCCGCCCCCGCCCGAAAGACGACGGGAGCATTTTTGAGATGGGCTCTACTGACCATACTCGAACTCGCGGATGATTTTTAGCGATTGTCCGGCAACCACGTTGACGGACTCCTCGTGCATCTTGCCGTCCGGCGTTTTCATGCCGATGCGGTGAGCGCCGGCTTCGATACGTAGCGAATCGATCGGGGTCCTGAGACCGGTGTCCTTTCCGTCGATGAAGACGCGGGACCAGGGCTCGGAATCGATGACCAGCGTGCCGGTATTGGTCTCGGCCGAACCGGTGGAGGGCTGCGGCGACCCCGAGGTTGAGCCGGTAGGGGTCGGGACCGGGGCCGGCGTCGGCCCGGTCTGCGGCAGCACCGTTCCGGCCCCGCCCACGGTCTCCTTCAACGAAATCTCCAGGAAAGCCGTGGCGCCCTTGGAGAGCGTGAGCTTGCGCACCAATGGCTGGTACCCCGGTGCCCGGACCTCCAGCAGGCGCTCTCCGACGGGCACGCCGTCCATGCGCATCGGGGTATATCCTCGCTCGATGCCGTCCAGTAATACCTTGGCCTGTACCACCGGTACGGTTCGGATCTCGATAGAAGCGGTAGCCGGTCTCCGGAGGGCGAGGAAGAGCGCGGTTGAGGCCAGCACGGTGACCAGTCCGGCCACTATCGCCACCATCCAGCCCGACTTGTACCAGGCGCCAGGAGCGGGGGACGAGGCCAGGTAAGCGACCTGCGGGCGTCCTCCGGGCGGTGTCGGCGAAATCCTTCGCGGCGGTGTGGGCGACACCGGCGCGGGATAGGGCGGGACCGCTGGTGGGGGCGGAAGCGGAGAAGTCGCCCCCGGCGCCGGGGCGTAAAGGTTGCCGGCCATGTTGTCGGGCCGCTCGTATAAGTCCGCCAGCCCTACGCCGTCCTCCTTGTTGAAGAAGATCTGTGTGGCGTCCTCGTCCACGTCCTCGAAGTAGCGATAGGCCGGCTCGAGCAGGTTTTGTGGCTGCAGGGCGTGAACCCCTGCCGACTCCAGCTCCTCGGTCTTGTCGTAGAAGTTCGTGGCCGCGTCGTCCGGCTCGCCGCCTCCCGGCTGCTCGATCTTATCGTAGAAGCTGGTGGCCGCGTCGTCCGGCTCGCCGCCTTCCTCCTCGTCCTCGTCGACCTCTTCGAGCAGATCCTGCAGATCGTCGAGCTCCTGGATCTCCTCGGTATAGCCCTCAATGGACGTGGGGGGCTCGGAGGAGAGCAGCGGAGCGCGGATCGAAGGGGCTGCCGCCGGATCCCCCTCCGCGTCCCCGGACAGCGCGTCGTCGGGCGGGGGCTCTACGCTCATCCTGCGCATCACCCCTTCCCTGGCCAGGGCCGCCGAGCCCACCAGTGAGCTGAAGTACTGCTTGCGCTGCTCGAGGACCTCGGGCTGTTTGCTCGCTTCCAGCAGAAGGTTGAGCCGCTCCTGCTCCTCCACCATCTCGGTGCCGAAATGCTCCTCCATCCACTGGGCGAGCTGGCGAACGCCGTAGGTGGGATTTTCTACGGCCAGAAACGACTTGAGCGCGTTGTTCATCTCGTCCGCGGTCTGCCACCGGTGCTCGGGCTCGCGCTCCAGCGCGCGCATGGTGACCATCTCCAGCTCCTCGGGGGGATCCTCGAGGATCGCCGAGGGCGGCGGGACCGAGGCGCGGCTGACCATTTTCAGGGTGGCAAGGTCGTCCTTGCCCGAGAAGAGCTTCTTCGCGGTGATCATCTCGTAGAGGCAGACGCCCACGCCGAATACGTCGGACCGCTGATCGATCGGTCTGCCCTGGACCATCTCCGGGCTCATGTAGCTCAGCTTCTTCTTGAGGGCGTCTACATTGGTCTGCTGCGCCGCTCCCACCGCCTTGGCCACCCCGAAGTCGATGAGCTTTACCTGGCCTTCGTAGCTCACCAGGATGTTGGGCGGCGAGAGGTCGCGGTGGTAGATGCCCGCGTCCGCTCCCTCGGCGTTCTTCAGGTTGTGGGCGTAGTCCAGGGCCTCGCACAGCTTGCTGGCGATCCAGGCCGCTGCCACGGGCGGTACTGTCTTTCCCTTTTCCAGCAGGCGTTGCGCGATGCGGCCCAGGTCCTTGCCGGCGATGTACTCCATGGTCATGTAGAACGACTCGCCGACTTTGCCCAGCTCGAAGATGGGGCAGATGTTGGTGTGGCTGAGCCGTGCCGCGGTCTTGGCCTCCTGCACGAAGGTCTTGAGGAATTCCTGGTCCCCGGCCATGTGGGGCAGAATGCGCTTGACGGCCAGCACCCGCTCGAATCCGGCCTCGCCCTGGGCCTTGCCGCGATAGACCGCGGCGGTCGAACCCACGCTGACGCGATCGAGCAGCAGGTACTTGCCGAAGGGCACCAGCTCGTTGGGCGACCAGGTGCTCGATTCGGTCGGTATGGGGTTGCTGGCCGTGGTCATGAAGTCGATGGAGGGCTCGGGGCTTCCGGAGCCTCTTCACGGTCGGGAGCCCCTAAACCGCAGGTTGTACGTTAATACCAGTCAAAACGGCGGGAGTCATCTGTCGACTGTGCGGTTTGCGGTCGGCAGGGGGCGGGACCGAGGGTAGCTCGGGGTAGAGGTCGGGGTAGGGAAGGGTAGGAGATGCCCGTGGGTCCAACGAGGAACCCGTTTCGAATAAGCGTTTGCTTCAGACGGCGTCGTCGGCTCCGGAGGGTTGCTCGGGCCGGTTCGAAACGGGTTCCAACCCGAGGTTGGTGGTGACATCCGGTTCTATGTAGATGAGCCTGGCGATGGGGACCTGGGCTCTGACCCGTGCCTCGGCCTCGTTTATCTCGCGCGCAACCTCGGAGAAGGGCAGGTCCGCGGGAAAACCCAGCTTGGCGGCCACCAGCAGCTCCTCCGGTCCCAGATGGGTGGTGCGCATGTGGATCAGGCAGCGGACCAGCGGCGACGCGGTCAGCGACTGTTCGATATGGCGCCGTTGCTCCGGGTCGGCCGACTCTCCGAGCAGCAGCGAGCGCATTTCGGTGGCCAGCACGAAGGCGATCACCACCAGCAGCACGCCGATGCCGACGCTGCCGGCGGCGTCGAAACGAGGCTCTCCGGTGAGCAGCGCCAGGCCGACGCCGATCAGGGCGAACAGCAGACCCAGCAGCGCGCCGGTATCCTCGAGCAGGACCACGGGGAGCTCGGCGGTCTTGGTATGCCGGATGAACTCCAGCAGCGACCGCTCTCCGGCCAGCTTACGCGCTTCCAGGTAGGCGGCACGAAACGACCAGGACTCCAGGGCCACGCTGACCGACAGGATGCCGATCGCGATCAGGGGCGATTCGATCTGATGCGGGTGCAGCAGCTTCTCGACCCCCTCGTAGATGGCGAAGACCCCGCCCAACACGAAGATGATCATGGCCACGATGAAGGACCAGAAGTAGCGTTCCCGCCCGTATCCAAAAGGGTGGTCCGGCGTGGGCGCGCGCGCGGCCAGGCGGCTGCCCAGGATGAGCAGCGCCTGGTTGCCGCAGTCCGCGGCCGAGTGAACGGCTTCCGCCATCATGGAGGCGGCGCCCGTCAGGACAAAACCGACCAGCTTGGCCACGGCGATTCCCAGGTTGGCCAGGAACGCGGCCACGATCGCCTTCTTGCTGCCCTCGTGCATGGTCCGTCTATCTCACGCCGTCGGGCTCAGGGGAAGTCCGTTTCCCGAGGGACGATGGCGTGCAAGGCGCCCGGTTCCTCGGGCTCGATCGGAGTGAGCTCGCACTCGATCCGGGAACCGCCCCTGGAGATGAAAACATCGACCACGCGCCACATCTGCTCCGGGTTATCGAACCCCTCGACCTGGTTATTCTCTCCCGGCAGGGCACCGTAACTACCCTTGAGATCTCCGTTGCAGTAGACGTTGACCAGCGGGTGGGTCTCGATGCTCGTCTCCGGGCCGGGGATGCCGCCGGCCCGTTCCGCCAGGATGTTCGTGTAATAGTCCACCATGATGCGGAAGCGGTCGCCGCCCTGGGGAGTGTCCAGGTTGATGTTTTCGGTCAGGTAGCGATCGCCGCTGAGCTCGCGGTTGTCGATATCGAGCCGAGGGTTGGGGCAGAAGCCGAGGTAAACATAGGCCTGGTAGTTATCGGCCAGCTCACCCGTGCACGATTCGAGCTCGACGGTGTTCTGGTAGCTCCAGGGGGTGGCGGCACCAGTGCAGGTTTGCCAGTAGCAGTCCGTCTCGGAGAACCAGGCATCGGTCTGCGATATCCGGCCGAGGTGCAGGTCCAGGTCCACGCCTCGCTCCGAGAGCGTGGCCGCCGGTCCGGTCCGGTCCCAGCACAGCTCCACCCGCAGCCCGGCCGTTCCCACCTTCACCATCCAGCTGCAATCGAAGAACGAGCCGTCCTCTTTCTCGACGGCCAGCCCTACCCGGTAGGAGCCGCTCAGCGAGAAGTCGACCACAGCGTTGCGGCTGTCCGCCCCGCGAAGACGGTAGCTCAACCGGCCGCTCTCCGGGTCGGCCTGCTCGTCGACCGCCTGAAACAGCCGGTCGCAGGGCGAGCCTTCCACCGTCCAGCGCCATCCCACGGCGTCCATGCCCGGGTAGAACAGCTCGCCGTTCAGCGGATAGCTGGTGAAGGGTTGTCCGTCGACCACCCTGTCGTCGTTCGTGCCCGGACAGGTGCCGTCCGGAATGCAGCCCGCGATCTCGTCCGTGCATCCGTCGCAGTCGTTGTCCGCCCCGTCGCACGCCTCTGCGCCGGGCGAGACGCCGTCCAGGCAGGGACCCCAGTGCAGGGCGAACTCCTCGACCGACTCGCACACCTGCCAGCCGTCGCGGCAGGCTCCGCGGCCTCGCCATCCCGGAGGCCCCTTGAAACAGGCCTGGACCGCGCCCGGGGCCCCGCACGGGCAATCCTCGTCCACCGTGCCGTCGCAATCGTTGTCCAGACCGTCGCACAGCTCCGCAAACGCCTCGTCGACGTCGGCCGGCAGGCACTCTCCGGGCTCGGCCTGACAGGAGCCACTGACCTCTGCACCGTCCTGCACCTGCTGGTAGACGCCGCCGCCGTCCAGAAAGCCCTGTCCGCCCGCGTCGGCCCCGGGCCGCGGGGGGTAGCCGGGGTCCTGGAAATCGGGCCTTCCGTCCGCATCGTGGTCGTACGAGTCGGGCGGGGTGGAGCGATCGGAATCGCCCGCTTCCTCGCTGTCGGGCACGCCGTCGTTGTCCGAGTCCGGATCGCGGTAGTCCGGGATGGTGTCCTGGTCCGTATCCACGCCGTCGCCGTGCCGGCAGTCGGCCTCCGGTGACGCGCCCTCGTGCTGGTCGCAGATGGTATCGCAATCGCAGTCGCGGCAGACGTCTCCCTGGTAGCACGCTGCCTCGCCGCTCGGCGAGTCCTGGACCGAACAGCCGAACGCTGCCAGCAGCAGCGCGATCGACCAGAACCGAAGGTCGCCGTCGCGCGTTTTCTTCGAGGTGGAAACCGGCGCCACCGTTAAAGGATAGCCCAAACGATCGCACCGGGCGAAATCGCTGCTCCGGCTGCTGGACCGCTCGACGACGGGACTCTTTGGGTTCCGCTCCAAGCCGCTGTATGATGAAACGCGGGTCGAAACCCCGGGAGTGCGCGATCCGGCAGTTCCGGCCCCTGTCCCGACCACCTTTTCACAGAGGCGAAAGAGATGAAGAAGAACTTTTTCCTGAAGATGGGAAGCGCTAAGAAGATTCACGAGGCGTCGCTGCAGGTCCTGGAGCACACCGGATTCAAGCTCGACAACGAGGAGGCGGTCGACCTGTTGCTGGGAGCGGGGGCCAAGAGGGACGCGTCCGGCCGCGTGCTGATGCCGCGCAAGATGGTCGAGGAGGCGCTGGAGAAGAGCCGGGGCTTCCCCGGGATCAAGCTCTACAACCGCGAGGGCCAGAACCCGCTCGAGTTCGCCGTGGGCGACACCTTCTTCGGCACCGGGTCGGACGCGATGTACAACATCGATCTGGAGACGCTGCAGCGGCGTAAGTCGGTGCTCTCCGACGTAACCAACAACGTGCGCATCGCCGACTCGCTGCCCGGCTTCCGCTTCATCATGTCCATGGCCCTGCCGCATGACGTGGAGCAGCACAAGCTCTACCCCACCGTCTTTGCCGAGATGGCCAGGAACACCCGCAAGCCGCTGGTCACCACCCTGACCACGGTCCAGGATATCAAGCATATCCACCGTATCGGTTCCCTCATCGCGGGCGGCGAGCAGCAGCTCAGGGAAAAGCCCTTCTTCGTCGCCTACCTGGAGCCCATCTCGCCGCTGATCATGGACCGGTCCAGCACCGACCGGGTCATCTACTGCGCCCGCAACGGCATTCCCATCATGTATGCCGCGGGAGCCAACTGCGGGTCTGGCGCCCCGGTCACCCCCGAGGGCGGCGTGGTGCAGGGAAGCGCCGAGTCGCTGGGCGGCCTGGTGCTGGCCACGTTGGTCAACGAGAACATCCAGTTCGTCTACGGCGCCAATACCTCGGCCATGGACATGAGCAGCACCATCGTCTGCTACGGCGATCCGACCTGGTTTCGGACCACGGCCATGTACGCCGACCTGGGGCGCTTCTACGGGCTGCCCAGCTGGGGCACCGCGGGTTCCAGCGACTCGTTTTCCATCGATGCGCAGGCGGCCATGGAGGCCTACGAGGGCATCTCGCTGGCCTACATGGCGGGCACCACCCTGGCCCACGACGTGGGCTACCTGGCGCACGGCGAGCTGTACGACGCCCGGATGCTGATTTTGACCGACATGATGATCGGTCGCGTCTACCACATCATGAAGAAGCCCGATCTCAGCAAGCAGGCGCTGGCGGTGGACGTCATCGACGAGGTGTCGCGCAGCGGAGACCTGTACCTGGCTCATTTCCACACCGCTTCCCGCTTCCGCGGGTCGCTCTGGCTTCCGCCCAAGTACATCAACCGCAAGCACTTCAACCTGGACCGCTACCACGACATCAACGAGCTGTTGACGGACGAGGTCAACAGGATCCGCAAGAACCACGTTCCGCAGGAGCTGTCCGCGGACAAGGCCGCGGAAGTGGATAAGTACCTGGCCTCCATCTGAACGTCGTAAACACGGAGGCCAGGATGGGCGAAGCGCCGGCGGTCGAGCTCAGCGCCGTTTCCAAGAGCTATCCGGGAGGGGTAAACGCCGTGCGCGACCTGTCCTTGCAGGTGGCCGCTGGCGAAACCCTGGTTCTGCTCGGGGCCAGCGGCTGCGGCAAGACCACCACGCTGAGGATGATCAACCGCCTGACCGAGCCAGACGCGGGCAGCGTCCGGTTGCGGGGCCGCGACGTGCGCGAGCTCGACCCGGTCGAGCTGCGCCGCGGCATCGGCTACGTGTTCCAGGGCATCGGGTTGTTCCCGCACCTCACGGTCGAGCGGAACGTGGAGATCGTTCCCCGCCTGCTGGGATGGGAGGCCGAAAGGCGCCGCGCGCGAGCGCGCGAGCTGCTGCAGCTGATGGATCTGCCGCCCGACCGTTTTGCCGGACGTTTCCCGGACGAGCTGTCCGGGGGGCAGCAGCAGCGGGTAGGCGTGGCTCGGGCTCTGGCCGCCGATCCCGACACCCTGCTGATGGACGAGCCCTTCGGCGCGCTGGACGCGCTGACCCGGGAGAGCCTGCAGCAGCTGCTGCTCTCGCTTCGCGCGGAATTGAAGAAGACCATCGTCTTCGTCACCCACGACATCTTCGAGGCGCTGACCCTGGCCGATCGCATCGCCGTGCTCGACGCGGGCCGGCTTCAACAGATCGGCACCCGGGAGCAGCTGCTGAGAGAACCCGCCACGCCCTTCGTGCGGGAGATGTTCGCCAAGCCGGCCCGGCAGCTGGCCGCCTTCCGGGAGATGCTCTGATGGGATTTCTCTCGAGCGACTTTCTGGCCGGCCGCCTGCCCGAGCTCTGGCTGCGGATCTCGGAGCACATGTTCTTGACCGGCGTATCCACCGCCGCGGCCATCCTGGCCGGCATTCCGCTGGGCATCGTGGCCCTGCGCTACGCCTGGCTGCGCGGCTTTTTGCTGGGCGCCATCGGCGTGCTGCAGACCGTGCCCAGCCTGGCCATGCTGGCCATCCTGCTGGCGCTTTTACAGAAGATAGGCGCGCTGCCCGCCATCATCGCGCTCACTCTGTACGCGCTGCTGCCCATTGTGCGCAATACCCTGACGGGGCTGCAGAACGTGCCGGCCGAGGCCCTGGACGCGGCCCGGGGGATCGGTATGACCGAGCGTCAACGAATGTGGATGGTCCGCTTCCCGCTGGCCGCGCCGGTGGTGGTGGCCGGCATCCGCACCGCCGCCGTGGTCGGGGTGGGCATCGCCACCCTTTCGGCCTTTATCGGAGCGGGGGGGCTGGGGCAGTTCATCAACCGGGGGCTGGCTCTGTCCAACACCGATCTCATCCTGCTGGGAGCCGTTCCCGCCGCCGTGCTGGCTCTGCTGGTCGACCTGTCCATCGGGGCGGTCGGGTGGGCCCTGCGGCCGCTGCGGCAGCGGGAGCGGGGGAGCTTTCGCGCGCGGCTCAGGCCGCTCGGGCTCTGTGCCCCGCTGCTGCTGGTCGCGGCTTGGGTGCTGGCCCATCTCGGCGGCGGCGATCCGCACGCCGGCGTTTCGGCGTCCGCTCCGGCCAAGGGCGGCGAGGGCGCGCGGCAGGCGAGCATCCGCGTCGGCAGCAAGAACTTCACCGAGCAGCTGATCGTGGCCGAGCTGGCGGCCCGGCTGCTGGAGCAGCGCGCCGGCCTGGGGGTATCGCGCCGTTTCAACCTGGGCGGGACCATGATCTGCCACGACGCGCTAAAGAGCGGCGAGATCGATCTCTACATCGAGTACACGGGCACGGGGCTGACGGCGATACTGAAGCAACCGGTGATCGGCGACCGGGGCGGCGCCTTGGACGCGGTCCGCCGGGCCTACCGCGAGCGGTTCGGCCTTCAGTGGCTGCTGCCGCTCGGCTTCAACAGTACCTATGCCATCGCGGTTCGCGCCGCGGATGCGCGCCAGAAGGGCTGGGAGCGAATCTCCGACCTGGCTGAACACGCCGGTGAGCTGCGCGCTGGCTTCACGGCCGAGTTTGCCGAGAGACCGGATGGGTATCCGGGTCTGCGGGAGCGGTACGGGATGCGATTCAAGGAGGTCCTGGATCTCGATCCGGCCATCATGTACGACGCCGCGGCCAAGAACGAGGTCGACGTCATCTGCGCCTTTGCCACCGACGGGCGCATCGCGGCCTACGATCTGAAGCCTCTGGAGGACGACCGGAAGTTCTTCCCCCCCTACGACGCCGTACCGGTGGTACAGGCGGAAATATTAAAGGCCTATCCGGAGGTGCGCGCCGCGCTGCAGCCGCTCGGGGGGCTGATCGACGACGCGACCATGCAGCGGCTGAACTCCCGGGTTGACATCGACAAGCGCTCGCCCCGGGAGGTCGCCGAAAGCTTCCTTAAGGAGAAAAAGCTCATCGAGTGAGGGTCGCTTTCCCACCTGTCATTTCGAGCGCAGCGAGAAATCTTCCGGCAGCGCTCCACTCATCGAGATCTCTCCCTCCGGTCGAGATGACATGTCATCCGACGGTAGGGGTTGCCGTCAACGTACGGTGATCTCGGCCGAGGCGGTGTTGCCCGCGGCATCGGTGGCGCGGACCGAGACGATGTGGGGCCCGCCCTCCAGATCCTTCAGCTCCAGCTCGAACCGCTCCTCGGCCGAGTCGAGCAGGTCGTCTACCGGGAAGAAGGGCATCCAGTCTCCCCCATCCACGGCGTACTCGAGCCTGGCGATGGGGCCGGTGCGGTCGCGCGCCGTGCCGCGCAGGGTGCGGCCGGCCCACTTCAGGCCGCGCACCTCGGGGGGGTGGTTGTCCACCAGGAAGGGCTCGGAGAGCGCGCTGGTCTGCACGGTGTAGCTCCCCGGGTTGCCGAGCTCGTCCGACGCCTCGACGCGCACGCGATAGTAGCCGTCGGGCACTCCGTCGGTATCCCAGTCGTACTGGGACTTGAGCAGCTTCTCGTGCTCCCGCAGTATCTGGCGCCAGACCTTCTGTCCTTCGGCGCGGAAGGCGAGCCGGTAGCGCAGCTGGTCGTCGTCCGGGTTATCCACCTTCCAGTCGATGCGGTAGCGGCTGGTCGGAGCTCCCGGATGCTCCCGGTAGTCGTCCTTCTTGCCGCCGCGCTTTTTAGCGGTGGAGAGGCTCTTGCCAGGACCGCCCGACGTTTCCCTGGGTTTGATGGTGATATCCCGTATGGTCGCGCGCTGGTTCTGCGGTAGGTAGTAAGCGAGAACCGCGTAGATGGCGGTGCCCGCTTCCCCTCCCAGGCGGGCGCGGACCTGCAGAAAACGCGAGGCCGGGCTGGGGATGGGGCCCGGGCGGGTGAGCGGCGCGGACCAGGCGCTCCAGCTCTTGTCCGGCTTGCGGGTGTTGCCCGAGCGGGTCTGGAACTTGAGCCCGCCCTGGCCGCGCCAGTCGAGCTTGCCCCAGCGCGCGCGGAACTCGGCGTCGAGCGTCTTGCTGGTCCACAACGACTCGCGCGCCCGGCCCGGAACCACTCGGTAGACGGCTCCTTTGTCCGCGGTGGCGAACAGCGGTTTGTCGCCCCCTAGATCCAGGGCCAGCACCTGGCGCTCGTCCACGTCGATCCAGACCGCGCTGGTGCCGTCGTCGCGCACCAAGTAAATGCGGCCCTCCTTTCCGCTGGCGGCATAGACCGAATCGTCGTCGCGCCACTGCACAGCGGTCAGGTGCTCCTTGCGCGACTCGAAGAGCTGCTCGGCCCGGCCGCTGCTCGCCACTACCCACAGCTCGCCCTTGCCCGACTTGGGCAGCTTGGGCGGGGTGGACCGCTTCGGCGTCGATCGCTTGTCGTCGTTCTTGTCGTCGTCTTTCTTGGGCTTGCGTTCGGGCGGCGTGCGCGGTCTGGGGAAATCGTTGACCACCACCGCCACCCGGCCGTCGCGCACCGCCACGGCCGTGACCTCGTCACCCTCGAAGTCGTGCAGTACCTCGGCCCGGCCCGGACCGTTCAGCTGCAACAGCAGCGCCTCGTCGCTGGTGCCCGCGTACAGGGTTCCGTCCGCGTCCAGCGCCAGGCTCATCACGTGAGCCGCGTCCGCGTCGTAGTAGAGCTCGGCCTTGCCGCGCGCGTCGATGGCGAAGATCTTGCCCGCCGGACCGGTGGCTGCGAACAAGAGCTTGCGCTTTTTGTCGTAGACCAGCGACCAGACGTGCTCCGCACCCTCGGGCTGGCTGAACAGCTCGGCCTTTCCTTTGCCGTCGATGGCGAAGATCTTGCCCTTGGGCAGCGTGCCCGCCAGCAGCTTGCCCTTGATCCCGAAGGCCAGGCTGGCCACCAGCATCTCACCGGTCTCGGAAAACGAACGCAGCTCGTTCCCCTGCAATCGGTAGATCACGCCCTTGTTTCCCGTACCGATATAGGCCGTGTCGCCCTTGCCCCGCAGCAGGCTGAAGGCCAGCGGCACGTTCTTCAGCGACAGGCGGCGGGTTTCCACCCCGGCGGTGACCGAGCCGTCCGAGTTGACCGCCGCGCCCTCCATCTCGCCCGCGGAGAGCGCCTCCGCGTCGTCGAGCAGGAAGTAGCGGGTCGACACCGCCAGGGCCCCGGGAACAAGGCCGATCAGGGCCAGGCAGAAGGAAAGGTAAAGGAATAGACAATTCAATGGCAAACGCTTCATGGTCTCTTTTCTCGCGGCGTATCCCGCACTTTGAGCTTGAGCTTAGTCGAGCCCACCACCACGTTGTCGAGCGGTATCTCCAGACGTTCGTAGGTGGCAAACGGTGTACCGCTCTCGCTCTCGTTGGAGGGTTGCAGCGCGTCGAGCGCCGAGCGGGGAAGGGCGCGCACCACGTGTCCGTACATGCGCAGCCCGCTGGAGGGAAGCCGGGTGGAGAGCACCAGCGAGGTCGAGCGATAGCCGCTCTTGACCGCCTCGATCAGATCAGCCAGGCTCTCCGGCCTGGGCTGCGGCACCTTCACGTCGTCACCGGGTTGCAGGATGATCTCGATATTCGCGCCGGCGGCGCTCTCCGGGATGGGCACCTGTATCACCCGAACCTGCTCCTTTCCGCCGAAGGGGCGCAGGGTCACGGTAACGTCCACCGGACGACCGGGATCGACCTCCTTGCTGTCCACCATGGCGTTGACGATGGTGGTCACATCGCGCACGAAGCGCACGTCGATGTCTACCGCTATAGAGTGTACCCGCGTGTGCTCGAAGGGATTGCCGTAGGCGGCCGCCAGCAGGTCGAAGAGCCTGAGTCGGGAAAGCGCGCGGCCCACACCCACCCCGATCGGCGTGTAGCCCACGTCCCGCACCTCTATTCGTCCCTGCCCTTCCAGCTCGACGCGGCCCGTGGCCGTGAACACGGCATGCGAGCGGTCGCTGGCCGTGGCCCGCACCGCGTTGGCCACCGCGGCAAAGGTCAGGATGGGCGTGAGCAGGCGGTGGCTGGCGAGCTGCATCTTCCACTTCGTGCGCCGGGCTCCCTTCACCCCGCGCACGCGCACCTGCAGCGGTATGGTCTGTGGCTCGAGCCCCGTCTCCACCACGATGGCCGCCTGCCGGTCGTGCACCAGCGTGCCCAGCGGCTCCATCGTCTCCGAGATCTTGAAGGAGCGCCTCTGGCTGGCCAGCACGTGCAGCACACGGGCCGTGGCCGTGGGCAACGCGATCTGCCCGGCGTTGAGCATGGGGTGTCCGAACGCCACCAGCCGCTTGCCCGCCACGTGGGTGACCGTGCCCACGCCCGCTGCCGAGATGTCTCCCCGAATGAGCTGTACTGCGATGGCGCTACCATCTACGAAGCGCGGGGTAGAGGTTTTCCGCCCTTTCTTTTTCGCACGGCCACCCCCGGCCTGCAGCGGGATGAGCCCGAAGCGCTCGAACCTCGCCCCCAACTCCCGCACGATGACCTCGTCCATGCCCCCGATCAGCAGCGGGGTGGCCACCGGTCGAAAGCCGGGCCGGTTGGCGCCCCCATCGCTCGTATCGATTCCCAGGCGCGCGGCATGGTCGTCGAGAGCGGCAAAGGCTCCGCTTCGCTCCTCGCCGCCCAGGTAGGGCGGAAGCCCGGCCAGGTGGGTACGGCTCGGCTGCTTCGGCCGCGCCTTGCGCGACAGATGGGGGTAGGTACCCAGCGCGCGCCAGATCTCCGGGTCCAGGGGCCGATCGATCTCGGCCAGCATGTTGGCGATGGGCGTGACGCCGGCCACCGGCTCCTTGCCAAAGTACCAGCCATAGGCATAGGCGCCGGCCAGCCGGCCGTCCAGGTAAACGGGGCTGCCGCTCATGCCCGCCACCACCGAGACCCTCTCGAAGACCGGATGCTCGGTGCGGATCAAGATCAGGTCTTGGTCCGGAGCGAAGTTCCTGAGAACGTCGATGACCTCGACATTGAAGCGCTCGGGCTCGGTGCCGCGGAAAACGGTAAGCCCGTACCCCTTCATGCCGGGACGGATCTCATCGACCGGAATGATGCTCGGGCGGACGGGAGCCAGCGCCGCGGCGGCCACGGGCACCGCACAGAGTAGAAGTAGAAGTGCTATCTTTTGTGCCAAGGCTTATCCTGCCAGCTTGTTTCCGGAGCCGTTCTCCGGATTTTACGCCTAAGAATAGCCGCAGCCCACTGGACGGCGCCAGCGCTATCGTCATGGCCCTGCTCTCCGGGGCGGGCGCCTCCTTTGGGTGGCGAGCAGGTCGTGGATGCCGGAGTTGTCCCGGTCGCCACTCCGCTACTCGACGTCGTCCAAAACCTCGCGGACGCGCAATTCGAGCTCTCGCGCGCTGAAGGGCTTTTCGATCAGGGCGACGTCGCTCAACGACAGGCCGTGAAGGCTCAGATTGTTATCGGCGTATCCAGACATGAAAAGAATTTTGATGCCCGGGTACTGTGCCACCATGTGTTCGGACAGCTCCAATCCGCCCATTTTCGGCATCACCACATCTGACAACAACATATGGATTACGCCAGGGTGCTCTCCGCACTTCTCAAGCGCTTCCACTCCGTGACAGGCCTCGATAACTGTATACCCTCGTTCGGTCAGAATGCGACAGATCAGACGGCGAAGAGCGTCTTCGTCCTCTACGACCACCACGGTTTCCGTTCCCGGGACGACCCGTTCTACCGGAAGGCTCGAGGTCGGCATTTCCCTGCGACCCTCGACCCTCGGCAATACTATCTCGAAAGCAGAGCCTTCACCGGGAGCGCTTCGTACGGAAATGCCGCCGCCGTATTGGGTGACGATCCCGTATACCGTGGACAACCCGAGCCCGGTGCCCTTTCCCGCTTCCTTGGTGGTATAGAAAGGCTCGAAGATCTTCGTCTGGATATCCTCGCTCATTCCGCAACCCGAATCGCGCACGCCCAGGTAGATGTAGGAGCCGGGTTTTACGTTGAACTCCTGTTCCGCTTGTGGCCCTTCTAACTCGACATTCTTCGACTCGATTGTTAGCACGCCGCCGTCCGGCATCGCATCGCGCGCATTGATTGCCAGATTCATCAATACCTGTTCGATCTGACCGTCATCGGCTACGACGCATTCCAGGTGCGGATCCTTGTTGACGTGTAGAACGATGTCTTCCCCGATCAATCGCCGCAGCATCTTCTCCGCGCCATCGATTACCTCGGCCATCTTGAGGACTTCGAAGCGCGGGATTTCCTTGCGGCTGAAAGTCAAAAGCTTCCTGGTCAAAGCGGCCGCTCGATCGGCGGCGACCGAAATTTGCCGAAGGTCTTCGTAAACCGGAGAACCGGCTTCTAGCTCCGTCATGGCGAGATCGCTGTTGCATTTGACGACACCGAGTAGGTTGTTGAAGTCGTGAGCGATGCCTCCGGCCAGCCGGCCCACGGCTTCCATCTTCTGCGACACTCGCAACTGTTCCTCGGTCCTTCTCAACGACTCCTCGGCGTCTTTTCGAGCGGTAATGTCGCGGGCGATAGTAATTACAGACCTCCTGACCTACCCCTTTCTCGAAATGTCCGGTTTTCGGTTGC
>CAYVFC010000078.1:0-38019 GCA_964450715.1 uncultured Sandaracinaceae bacterium
TGCGCTCCGCCGACGCGCCCGGTCTCGTATCGTTTATTTTGCGGTGCCTCCTTACGGCCTCGCCCGGGCCGTTCACCCTTCCGGCGGTTCCAGCAGGCTCGGATTGAAGGAAATGCCGATGGAGAGCGCCAGGAAGTGAAGCCAGTTGTTGACGTAGCCGTCACCCCGATCGTCCTCGCCCTTGGAGGTGCCCGAGGCGCCGCCCGCCAGGTAGCGCAGGTTGAGAAAGACGTCCAGGGCCGGTTGAACGCGATATCCCACCCGCAGGCTGGCGTCCACGATCGCCCCCTCCACGTCGGTCGCCCCTCCGTTGATATACTTGATGGGCGCGTAGAAACCGTCCACCTCGGCACCCAGCCACCACCCGTTGTAGAAGCGGTAGCGCCCGCGCGCGCGCAGCAGCGGTACCGGGCCCAGATCGCGCTTGTTGCGGCGTAGTAAACCATCACCCGAGGTGAAGTCGATGGTCGCGTTGCGGATCTGCAGCGCGACGCCCAGCCAGAGCTCGCGCCGCGGGCAGCGGCCGAAGAGATCGTAGGCATAGGCGAGGCGATAGAAGCTGAAGCCGTAGCGCAGGTTCAACGGGGTATCGCGCGGGAACAGCTGCTCGTCGATGACGATATCCCGGTCCAGCAGCACGGCGGTCTGCAGATCGAGCGGCTGGTAGAGAAAGGTCACCGCGTGGCGCCGGTCGAGCTCGAGCTCCATCTGGTAGCGGGAGAAGAAGAACAGCACGTCCTGCCCGCCCTCCTGCACGTAGTCGAACACGCTTCCGTTTTTGCCGAATTGAACCGTGTGTCCGGGCACGGCGAGCGCGCCGAACTCGGCGCTGGCGGTGACCTGCACCGGTGGCTCGACCTGGGCCGCGAGCGGGCCGGTGCAGAGCAACGGCAGGATCAGAGATAACAACGCCTGCCAGGCGGTACGACATCGAGCGGTTGGTTTCCCTTGCACGTGGCCTCTCCCTTTGCGGCTCGGTACGGCCGCGGTTCGAACGCCGGTGCTCGAGGCGATCAGCCTCCTACCAGCGGCCGTGCCCCATCGACGCGGAAGTAGACCAGGTGAAGCGGCTTGCCCTGCTGCTCTTTGTCCTGGTCGTAGTGCCGGCGGCGCAGGGCCTCGATCAGATCCTCCTGGTCGGTCTCCTCGACGCGGGTAAGCGCCAGGCGTTTACCTTTGTAGCCACCTCCCTCTTCCACGAACAGGTAGCTGGCCCGGGGATTCTCGCTGACGTTCTGGTAGCTCAGCCGGTTGGTCATGATAAAGGCCACTCGGCCGTCCTCCATCACGTGAGGCCGCGAGTAGACGGCCGAATTGACCTTTCCCCCGGCGCTGGCGGTGGAGAGAACCCCGATCCCCTTCTTCTCTTCGAAGTATGCTTTCAGGCTCATCTTGCGGTCTCCTTTTCGGAAGGCTAGTTCGGCGAAAGGCGAATTTCCGCCGGCGCATTCGCTCCGGCGGATACTCCTGGTAAGTCTTCTAGATGCTGGTGAAGCTCTCCCCGGTGAACGGCCACTCCGGAAAGCGTGATGAGCGTGAGGGGCCAGCCGGCGGTGGCGCGGGCGCTGTGCAGCGCCTTTTCGGGCCAGGGCACCACCACCCGGCCCGCGAGCGGGTTGCCGTCGAAGCTCCGCAGCAGGCGCCGCCCGATAGCGCGGTACAGCCGGACCGCCGTCATGATCGCCAGCCGGGGCCGCGGCGGGATGTAGCGCATTCCCAGCGATCCGCTGTCGTAATAGGACTCGGCCAGCAACAGCAGCTGGCGCACGGCCCCGGAAACGGCCCCGGTGTCGGCCGCGCCCTGCACGATCCGCTGCTGGTCGCGGGTGCCGTCGGGCAGGCGCGAGGCCGGCAGGTAGACGCGGTCCCGTTGCGCGTCCTCGGCCACGTCGCGGCAGATGTTGGTCAGCTGCATGGCGATACCCAGATCAATGGCGTGGGCCGCCGCCCGGCTGTCGCGCACCCCCATCAGCGCGCTCATCATCAAGCCCACCGTGCCGGCCACGTCGTAGCAGTAACGCAACAGCTGCCGGTCATCGACCACCCGCACCGGTCCGATATCCGAGCCCACCCCGGCCATCAAGCGCCGAGCCCAGACCCGATCGATGGCGCGGCGGGAGGCCACCCGGACAAAGGCGTCCACGACCGGGAGCCGCGGCTGCTTTCGTTCGAGATCCCGTTCGAGATCCCCGAGCGCCGCGTACGCCTCGTGCCGATCGCTCGTCCGGTCCACCGCGTCGTCGACCGCGCGGCAGAAGGCGTATACCACCGCCGCATCGTCCCGCTGGTCTTGCGGCAGAAAGAGCGAGGCCCAGCGAAAGGAGCGGGCGCGGGTGCGCAGCACCTCGTCGCAGGCTTGTTGCACGGACCGCTCGCCTGTGGCGTTGGTTCGGGAGGATGCCGGTCTGGTAAGGACGTCTCTCAAGCCGGACCTCCCGGCGCGTTCGCCGGTTGGATGGGAGCGACGGCTTTGTTCGGTTTGCGGGGCCGGTTCTTCTCCGGCAGGGGCAGCGGTTTGTCGGGCCGCGGCAGCAGGCGCTCCAGCACCCGGGCCGAGCAGAGCACGCCGGGCAATCCCGCTCCTGGATGGACGCCGGCGCCGACGAAGTACAGCCCTTCGATTTCCTCGGAGCGGTTGTGATAGCGGAAGTAAGCCGATTGCATCAGCCGCGGCTCCAGCCCGAAGGCCGCCCCGTCGTACGAGCGCAGCGAGTGCTCGAAGTAGCGCGGATCGACGCTGAAGGCGGTCAGCAGGTTCTGGCGCAGCCCGGGCAGGTGCCCGCCGTCCAGGGCGTCGATGATGCGCTCGCGATAGAGCGGCGCGTTCTGCTCCCAGTCGATCCCGCTGCGCTGGTTGGGAACCGGAGATAGCGCGTAGAAGACGTCCTGTCCGGCCGGTGCCGCCTCCGGGTCGGTACGCGCCGGGGCGTGCAGATAAAGCGATAAATCCTCGGCCAGCTCTTTGCGGTCGAAGATGTCCCGGAGCAGCCCGCGGTAGCGCGGCCCCAGGATGATGGAGTGCTGGGCCAGGGCGGGATAGCGCTCGCGGGTGGCGAAGTATAGCACGAACAGGCTCATGCTGTGGGCCTTGCGCCGGACGGCCCGGTCGCTGTGGCGGCGCCGGTGCCGGGGCTCGATCATCCGCGTGTAGACCATGGAAGGGTCGGCGTTGCTGACCAGCAGCGAGCAGGGGATGCGCTCACCGGCTTGCAGGTGCACGGCCCGCACCCGGCCGGCCTTTACCTCGATGGAGCCCACGGGACTGTCGAGCCGCACCTCGACTCCGAGCTCTGCCAGCAGTTGCACCAGCGCGCGCACCAGCTCGCCGGTGCCTCCCCTGGCGAAGTGGATGCCCCACTTGCGCTCCAGCCAGTGGATGAGCAGGTAGATACTGGGTGCGCGGAAGGGGTTGCCGCCGATCAGCAGCGGTTGAAAGCTGAAGGCCTGCCGCAGGCGTTCGTCCTTCAGGTAGTGGGCCACCAGGGAGTGGACCGTGCGGTAGCTCCCCAGCCGGATCATCTCCGGGACCACCCGCAGCATGTCGCCGAAGCGGTCGAAGGGCTGGTCGGCCAGCTGGAGGTAGCCGACCTCGAATATCCGGCGCGCCTGTTCGGCCAGCCTTCGGTAGCCGTCCGCGTCCCCGGGGCTCAGGTCGGAGATCTGGTCCAGCAGTCTCTGCTCGTCGCCCAGGTAATCGAAGGCGGTTCCGTCCTCGAACAGCACCCGGTAGAAGGGATCCACCGGCAACATCTGGTAATGGTCGGCCGGGTCGCGGCCGGCCAGGGTGAACAGCTCGTCGAACAGGTAGGGGGCGGTCAGCACCGTCGGGCCGGCGTCGAAGCCGAATCCGTCGCGTTCGAAGCGCCGCGCCCGTCCGCCCGCCTGCTCGCCCGCCTCCAGCACCAGCACCGGGTAGCCCATGACGCGCAGGCGCACCGCTGCCGCCAGGCCGCCGAAGCCCGCGCCCATCACGATTACGGGATCGGCCGCCACTTCTAGCCTCCCATCGCCGAAGCGGCGTAGCCGGCCGCCTTACGGTCGCCGCCGGTCCGCGAATCGATCAGCGGGCGGATACTGCGGATGGCGCGCTCGGCGAGCTCCAGCGCCAGCGCCTGCAAGCGCGGCTCCTGCCCGAGCACCCGGGATCGTTCGGTGCGCTCGATCAGGTGCTGGATACTGGAGATCGCGTAGTCCAGGGCGCCGCCCGGCCGGGAGAAGCGCTTGCCGGCCTCGGCGATCTCCTTGACCGATGTATCCGCCTCGGGCCGCTGCAGCAGCTCGAGCAGCCAGTCGCGGTCGCGCGGGAAGAGCGCCAGGTGAGCGACTACCAGCGCCGACACCTTGCCGTAGTACAGGTCGCTGCCGATCCGCCCGCGGCCCTTGTCCCCGAATAGATCGATCACGTCGTCCTGCAGCTGGAATAGGGCTCCCAGGTCGACGAAGCTCTCGCCGAGCGCGCGCGCCCGTTCCGCGTCGCGTCCGGCGATCAGCGCAGCACCCTGTACGGGAAGCGCCAGAAGCTCGCCGGTCTTCTTGCGCACCGTATCCAGGTAATCGGAGGGCGAGTAACGCCGCTCCTGCAGCATGGACAGCTCCTGAACCTGGCCGCGCACGGTGCGCGCGGCCCGCTCGGCCAGGATGGCGACCAGCTGGGCCCGTACCTCGCCGTCGACCGGCACCTCGCCCACCGCCGCGAAGGGCAGCACCAGCAACAGGTCGCCCGCGTTGATGGCCTGGGCGCTTCCGTACTCGGTCCAGAGCGAGGGACGGGCGCGCCGCATGCGGTCGCCGTCCTGGATGTCGTCGTGGATGAGCGAGGCGTTGTGCAGAAGCTCGACCGCCGCGGCCCAGGCCACGGCTTGTGCGCGCTCGCCGCCGAGCGCCTCGGTCGCGGCCAGCGCCAGCCGCGCGCGGACGCGCTTGCCGCCCGCTCCCAGGTGGTGGGTGACCATACGGCTCATGCGGTCGACCGTGTTGCCGCGGGCCAGCCGCAGCATCACCTGCTCGGTCTCGGCCAGGCCCTCGCTGCTGCCCAGCAGCGCGGAATCGTTTGCCGGTCGCGGGGATCTCGACTGCACGACCAGGTCGTCGATCTGGAGGGAAGTGGGCGCGTACATGGAAGTCCTCCCCGGATGGGGTTGAGGTATACGAGCGGTTGCCAAAAGCCAATTGAAAAAAGCGCGCCAACTCGTTTGGAACGGTACGCGCATGCAGAATAAGGGCCGCGTATTTTCGGCCGCCGGCAGATGCTATAAGCCTGTCGACCGTTCGGAAGGACCGGTCGACAGGGGACGGAAACGGAAACACAGCGCGATTATGACCTCTGAAGCCATTGCATCGAGGGTCTCTGCTGCGGGCAGAACCGCTCGCATGCTGGAGCTGGGCTCTGCCACGGAACCCTTTGATTTCAGGGCCTTGGAGGCGAACGGGGGGTTTGCCTGGTGGTACCTCGACCTGGTTGACGACAGCGGAAACGGCCTGGTCTTGATCTGGTTCTTCGGCCTTCCTTTTCTGCCCGCCCGGCAGGAAACAGCCGTTCAGGTGCCGGCCCGTGAAAGGCCCGGGATCTGCTTGGCCGTCTACCAGAACCACGGCCAGGTTTTCTACCTGCTGCAAGAATACGCCGAGAATGCAGTCGAGCACGGCCCGGACATGAGCCGGATCTGTATCGGCAAGAACTGTTTCTGTATCATCGCAGACAGGGCTGGTGTCTCGCTAACCGCGGATATCGAGACAGAGGTGCCGGGCTCGGATGTCCCGCTGACCGGCACCATCACCGCCAGCGGGCCGTTGCGGCGAGGTGGAGAAGCGGGGGCGGTCGGCGGCGAGCACCGCTGGTGCCCGATCGCGGCGGTGGCTCGGGGAAGCGCCCGCCTCTGCCTGGGGAATCGATCGGTCGCCGATTTCGGAGGCAGGGCCTACCTGGACCGCAACAGCAGCACCCTTCCGCTGGACCGGCTCGGTATCGAGCAGTGGCGCTGGGGGCGGCTCGCCCTGTCGGATCGCGAGATCATCTATTATGAGCTGCAGCCGGTCGATCGCGGCCAGCCGGTACAGGCGCACGTGCTTTCGGTCGCGGCCGATGGCTCGGTGCAGAGCGCCCCGCATACTCGCCTGACCTGGTCCGGGCCGACGCGCGACATCTACGGACTCGGCTTTCACCGCAACCTGTGCGTTTCCGGGCCGGACGGATCCGAGCTCGAAGTGCGCTTCGGCCCGCCGGTGGACAACGGTCCTTTTTACCTCCGCTTCCTGCTCGAGGCGCGCGACCCGCGGACCGGAGGGGCCGCCAGCGGGGTGGGCGAGCAGGTCCGTCCCGGCCGCATCCACCTGCCGCAGATGCGTCCGTTCGTGCAGATGCGTATCCACCGGGTGGGCAAAGACAACTCGCCCTGGCTGCCGCTGTTCAGCGGTCCGAGCCGGGGCAAGCTGGGACGGCTCTGCAACCACCTGGCCGCGCGCTTGCCGTCGCGCGGCCCGGCCGCGGGAGGTCGCCCGTGAGCCCTTACTGGATCGGCAGCAGCCTGTTCGCGCTGCTTCCCTCGGCGCTCACCCTGTTCAACCTGCTCAGCTGGCCGCGCGGGCGGCGCGGGGCGCGGGTGAGCCTCCGCCCTGCCGTGCTCGTCCCCGCCCGCGACGAAGAGCGCAACATCGAGGCCTGCTTGCACGCGATATTCGCCGCCGATGTCGAGCTGGAGGAGGTGATCGTCTACGACGATCAATCGAGCGATAGCACGGTCGAGATCGTACAGCGGCTCTGCCAGCGGTACGCCAAGCTGCGCCTGATACGAGGCGGCCCTCTGCCCGGCGGCCGGGTGGGAAAGCCGCACGCCTGCCACCAGCTGGCGCTGGCCAGCCGGGCCGAGGTGCTGCTCTTCGTGGACGCCGACACCGTGCTGGCTCCGGAGGGTATCCGGCGCATGTTATCCCTTCTAGACCCGGAAACAGGAGCGGGATCGGACCTGGTTACCGCGGTACCCCGCCAGCAGATGCGGGGCCCGCTCGAGCGGCTGCTCATGCCGCTGCTGGTGCTCACCTATACGAGCTGGCTCCCGCTCCGGCTGGTGCGGCACAGCCGCAACCCGCGCTTTTTGGCCGCCAACGGACAGCTGCTGATGATCCGCCGTGGGACCTACGAGGCCACCGGCGGCTTCGGCGCGGTGCAGCGCGAGATCGTGGACGATATGGCGCTCTGCCGGCTGGCTAAGGTCTCCGGCGCCCGGGTGCTCTTTGCCGACGGCTTCGAGATGGCCAGTTGCAGGATGTATCGCTCGGCGGGCGAGCTCTGGCAGGGATTTACCAAGAATATCTACGAGGGGCTGGGCGAGAACCCGCTGGCGCTGGTGCTGGTGCTGGCCCTGTACGCCACCGCGTTCGTCTGGCCCTACCTGGCCCTCGGCTATGCGCTGGGTTTGCCACCCGACTGGTGGTGGCCGCCAGCCGCGGGGGTGGGGGCCAACCTGGCCGCCCGCGCCGCGCTGGTGCTGCGTTTTCGTCACCCGGCCTCGGGAATCGTTTTGCACCCGGTAGCCGTGCTGCTGCTGATGGCGCTGGCCGTCAACTCCTTTCTCACCAGTCGGCGCGGCCGGGTGCTGTGGCGCGGCCGCAGCTATGCGGCGCGGCGCGACCGGATGGCGGTCTGAACCATGGCGCGACCGGCAAATGACCGCGCCTCGAACCTCTCCGGAGAAGGGAAAGCCCCCTTGCCGGGCGAGCAGCGGCGCCCCTGGTTCTTGCGCCTGGCGCGAGGCTACGCGCACCGCAGGCTGGCGGACGAGTTCGACGGGGTACGTGTCCGGGGTCTGGGTCGGGCGCGAGTGCTCTGCGGCGGGCACCCGGTCATCATCGCGGCCAATCACGTCGCCTGGTGGGACGCCTTTCTGACCGTGCGGCTCGACCAGGCGCTGGGCACCGAAGGCTTCTGCTTGATGGATACCGACAACCTCGAGCGCCTCCCCTTCTTCGCCTGGCTGGGGGCCATCCCGCTAGACCGCTCCCATCCGCGCAAGAGCCTGCACGACTTGCAGGCGAGCCTGGGCCTGCTCGACCGTCCCGGCCGCACCCTGTGGATCTTCCCCCAGGGCGAGCAGCGGCCCTTTCACCTGCGGCCGCTCGGATTACACAAGGGCGTACGTTACCTCGCCGAGAAGAGCCGCGCGCCCGTTTTGCCGCTTTCCATCTCCTATCTCTACCGCCAAGCTCCCCGGCCGCGCATCGTGCTCGACCTGGGAGAGCCGCTCGACCTGTTCGGCGGCCGCTCCGCCTTCATGCAGGAGCTGGAATCGCGGCTGGTGCAAGGGCTTCAGGCCAACGACCGCTACCTCTTAAAGGGAGATACCGATTACGAATCGCTGGTCGCCGGCAGCGGCGATTCCTCGGACACGCCTACCGGCGCCCGGGTGCTGACTGCGCTGGGCGAGCTAGCCCATGCCGGGCGGCCCGGCGAGGTGGTTTCCCGTATCCGCCGGCTCGGGTCCGTCATACCGCGAGGCCGCTCATGAAGTGGGACGCCCTGGTGGTGGGCGCCGGTATCGGCGGCCTTTCCGCTGCCGTGCACCTGGGCGCGGGCGGCCTGCGGGTGCGGGTGCTGGAGGCGGCCGACGCGCCCGGGGGCAAAGCGGGCTCGGTGGTGCTGGACGGCGTACGGGTGGACACCGGGCCCAGCGTGCTCACCATGATCGACGTTTTCGCGGAGCTGTTCCGTACCGCCGGTACCCGGCTTGGGGACGAGATCAGCCTGCTCGTCCCCGATCCGGCCTTTCGGTACATCTATCCCGACGGGGTGACACTCGACGTCTATCACCGGGCGGAGGAAACGCTACAGAGCGTGGAACGCGCGCTGGGCAGTAACGAACGGCAGCAGCTGGAAGCCTTTCTCCTCTACGCCGCCCGTATCTGGAACGCGGCCGCGCCGGCCTTCGTGCTGGGCCCGGCTCCCACCATCGGTACGGTGCTGCGGCACGGCTGGCGCGCGGCGCAGATCCTCTACCGCATCGATCCGTTGCACTCGATGCGCGCGGCCATCCATAAACGGGTTCGCTCCCCGCACCTGCGCTCTCTGCTCGCCCGCTACGCAACCTATAACGGCTCGGACTTTCGCCTGGCGCCGGCCACCCTGAACTGCATCGCTCACCTGGAGCTGGCGCTCGGGGGCTACGGGGTCGAGGGCGGCATGGGGGCGCTGGTCGGGGCGCTGGTCCGGGTGGCCGAGCGGCTGGGGGCCGAGATCTCCTGCGGCTCCGAGGTAGAGAGGATAGAGATCACAAACGGCAAGGTGAGCGGGGTGGTATTGAGCCATGGCGAGCGCATCGCCTGCGAGCGGGTGATCGCCAACGCGGATGCCGCCCGGGTGGCCGGGCAGATGTTGCCCCCGAATATGCACCACGGCATTGTACTGGATGGCCCGCTCTCCATGTCCGGGTACAACGCCGTGTTCCGCGCCCGGCGGCGGACCGGCGCCGGGCGCAGGATCGCGCACACGGTTCTCTTCCCCGAGGACTACGAGCAGGAATTCATCGATATATTCGAAAGATCTAGGCCGCCCCGGGAACCCACCGTCTATCTCTGCGCCCAGGAGGTCTGCCACCGGATCGCGGGCTGGCCCGATCACGAGCCGGTCTTCGCCATGGCCAACGCGCCACCGACCGACCAGACGCACCAAGGGGAGCCGGCCGACCTCGAGCGGCTGGCGGCCAGGCTGCGGGAGCGCTGCCAGGGGGCCGGCCTCATCGATCGCGACGACCGGAGGCTCTGGGAGCGCACTCCGCGCGACCTGGCTCGGCTCTTTCCCTTCAGCCGCGGTAGCATCTACGGCCTGGCCTCCAATAACCGCTACGCCGCTTTCAAGCGTCCTCCCAACGTTTTGAAGTCCGTACCCGGTCTCTATCTGGCCTCGGGCAGCGTACATCCGGGGGGCGGCGTGCCGCTGGCCGTCCTCTCCGGTCGGGTGGCCGCGCGGGCGCTGCTGAATGCCGCGCCCCGGGGGGGCGTCTGATGAGGGCGATAGCGGTACGGAAGCGCTTCGAGCCCTCCAGAAGCGACGGCGCCGGATCGAAGAGCGGCGCCGCGCGGGTGTTACTGATCGGCCTTTTGTTGCTCCAATCGGGCTTCGCGCGGGCGGCAGACGGCGACCAGCCGGCCGCGTCGGCCGCGGAAGAAGGCCATGCGGAAAACGCCGCCTCGGGAGCTCCTGCTCGCGGCAAGCGCGCGCGGGATCGGTACGCCCGGCGTTTTACCGGGCGCTGGGCCATGCTGCAGGTCATCGTCACCGAGTCCGATCTACCGGTGGTCGGCAAGATCTACGCCACTACCCGGGTGGTAACCCTGTTCGATCTCGGATACGAACGGCAGCGGTTGAGCGGAAAGGGCTCGCTCTGCCTGATGGAGATCGACAGCGGGACCTCGATGGTCGATACGGTGCTTCCAGCAGCCTTCGTGCGGTCGCTTCCCCGACCAGTAATCGACGCCTCGCTCCGGCAACGCGGCGATCGCTGGCTTTTCGGACAGAAGCGGCAGACCATCCTGGTAGGGGCGAGGTTGAAGGACCCGTTGCGCGATCCGTTGCCTACCAGGGAGGGCGACTCCAGGGTGTTCGACCAGGACCGGGACGGCAAGCCGGGCGTGACCATTCACGTTGACGGTATCGTACAGGGCGACATCTACGTGGTGCAGCGCAACTGGACCGCGCTCAGCGGCGAGCTCGAGGCGCCCGGGCGATTCAAAGGGCGCATCGTCTTTGGCAACGAGCAGCACATCCTGGGCGCGACCTCCTGGTTTTTGAAGCATCCCCCGGGGGTAAAGCCGACCCCGGAGCGGAGCCTCTTTCACTTGGTGCGGGTGGGCAGCAAGACAGGCTGTTCAGAAGCGTTAGGGTTGTTCAATCTGGCCAAAAAAAACGGCGGTTGACGAATGCATTTGACCGCGTCACGGCCCGCGTGATGTCATTTCGACCGAAGGGGAGAAGTAAATTTTTTCATGGAGATCTCTCACTTCGTTCGAGATGGCACCGCGGTTCGTTCGAGATGGCACCGCGGTTCGTTCGAGATGGCACCGCGGTTCGTTCGAGATGGTCGTCTACCTTTTCCCACCCTGCATACATTATCTAGCCGCTCTGCACGATAAGGGTCCGTGACAAAATAACTCGATCAGATTTCGGAGCGCGACGGCCCCGGATGCAAGGCGCGACGACGAGAAATATTGGGGATATTTTGCGGTGCCTCCTAACCATTCCTTTTGAGCCCGCAGCCGGTTCGTGGTACCTGTAGACCTGTTTTTCGAACCACGGGTGACTCATGAGATACAGGAAATTCGGCAAGCTGGACTGGACGGTATCGGTGCTGGGCTTCGGGGCCATGCGGCTACCGGTGATCGACGGCGACCAGGGCCGGATCGACCAGGAAGAGGCGACCCGCATGATCCGCCACGCCATCGACCGGGGCGTCAACTACGTGGATACGGCCTACCCCTACCACGGCGGCAACAGCGAGGCGCTGGTGGGTCGGGCCCTGGGCGACGGCTACCGCGAGAAGGTCCGGGTGGCTACCAAGCTGCCGCCCTGGTTCGTGACCAGGCGCGAGGACTTCGACAAGTTCCTGACAGAGCAACTGCAGCGCCTGCAGACCGACTGCATCGATTTCTATTTACTACACGGTATGAACGCGGAACAGTGGCCCAGGCTTCGTGACATGGGAGTCATCGCCTGGGCCGAGCAGCAGATCGCTCGCGGCCGCATCGGACACCTCGGCTTTTCCTTTCACGACGAGCTCGACGTTTTCAAGCAGATCGTGGACGCCTACGACAACTGGGCCTTCTGCCAGATCCAGTACAACTTCATGGATATCGAGCACCAGGCCGGCCGCGCCGGGCTGGACTATGCCGTGGAGAAGGAGCTGGCGGTGGTGGTGATGGAGCCCATCCGCGGCGGGCAGGTCACCAAGAAGGTCCCCGACTCGATCGCCGCCCTCTGGGCCAAGGCGGGTGACGAGCGCACCATCGCCGACCGGGCGCTGCAGTTCGTCTGGGATCACCCCGGGGTTTCGGTGGCGCTCAGCGGCATGAGCGACATGAGCCAGCTCGAACAAAACCTGGCGAGCGCTGACCGCGCCCAGGCCGGCTCGCTCAGCGAGGACGAGCGAGCTCTGTTGGGAGAAGTCCGCGAGCAGTACGCCCGCCTCTATCCCATCCCCTGCACCTCCTGCGGCTACTGCCTGCCCTGCGAGAACGGCGTACGCATCAGCCGTATCTTCGAGATCTACAACGACGGCTTCATCTACGAAGACCACCGCCGTTCCCGCTTCCTCTACTTCATGCTGCCCCCGGACCAGCAAGCGGACAACTGCGTCGAGTGCGGCACCTGCGAGGAGCACTGCCCGCAGCACGTCCCGGTGCGCGAGTGGCTGAAGAAGGCTCACCCCTGGCTAACCCCGAAAAAGAAGGCCTGACCGCCGTCGTTGTCATTTCGACGTCCATGTCATTTCGACCGAGGTGAGAAATCTCTCTTTTCTTTTTATAGAGATCTCTCACTTTCGTTCGAGATGACACCGAAAACAGCAGCGAAGACGTCGCTGAGACCGTACGCTACTCGAAGTCGCGTTGCGAGCGCTGCCGTTTGCGCCCGGCCGTGCGCTTCTTGTCGGCCAGGCGCCGTTCTCTCGCGGCGCGGCTCGGCCGGGTGGGCTTGCGGGGCTTGGGCGCGACCAGGGCGGCGCGTATCAATGCGGCCAGCCGCTCGCGCGCGTCCTCGAGATTGCGCGTCTGGTCCCGCGTCCTTTGGCTCACCACGACCAGCTGGCCCTCCGCATCCAGACGCCGCCGGTTGCGCGCGATCAACCGCTGTTTGACCTCGGGCGAAAGTACACGGCACCGCGCCACGTCGAACCTGAGGTCGACCTTGGATGCGACCTTGTTCACGTTCTGCCCGCCCGGCCCGGACGAGCGCGAGCTGGTCCACCCGAGATAACGGGCCGGTACGGTAAGGTCCTGGGTTACGACGAGCGGTTCCACCAGATTCAGTATACGCTCGGCCGCCCTCCGCCGCAGGCGAGCTAGAGCAGCGAACGGGTTGAAAACTCTTTGAGTTCGTGTGTTTAGAGGGTGTCAGATTCGGTGCTCTAGGATGTCGCGGCTACAGGTGTCCCGCGATCCAGGTGACGGCGTTCGTGTACCAGGCGTCCGGGCCGGTGGCCCCCAGATGCGCGCCCAGCGTCACCAGGGCGGCGGCGATGAAGAGGGGGAGCACCACGTACTTCAGCAGGCGTATCTTCGGTCTGCTGCGTTTGACCGGTCTGACGCTGGCGTCGGCCCGACTCTCCGCGCCGTCCCGGGCGGCAACGGCCAGGCGGTCCTGCGAAGAAGCGGCGAATTCGACCTCCGGCTCCGCTCCAGACCCGGAAGCGTCCACCTTTCCGTCGAAGCCTTCGTGGTCGCTCATCTTCCCGCCTCCGGTAGATAGGGCCGGCCCTTGCGGCTAAGGATGCGCTGGCGGTTTTCCAGATCGATCCAGGGCGCCCGTCCCGGGATGACCGGCCCATCGCTCATCCAGCTTCCCAGCCGATAGGCCTCGCTGTTCGGATCGATCACGCCCTGCGCTCCCAGCAGATGCCCGATACTGCGCAGCGCGCCCCGCAGGTGGGGTGGATCGCTGTTGGCCGTGGTGCCGACCAGGCCGTAGGCGCCATTGAATGGGCTATCGGCTGGCGGGGTTCCCTTGAGGTACCAGTAGGCGCTCAGCCGTTCGGCCACGAAACCGAGTAGGACGTCCGCGCCTTCGCGGGGCCGCCCGCGCAGATCGCCATAGACCGCCTCCACCTCCATACCCGCCAGCGTCTGGTCCCATTTCATGACTCCCACCAGGGAGATATCGATACCGAAGTTTTCTCGGTACAGCTGGGCGGCTGCGCTCATGGTGCGTTGGACCAGGGAGATCCAGTCCCCGTTCGCGCTGGCATATCGCTGGTCGACCAGCACCTTCACCTTAACGGTGGTGGGGACGTTGAACGAGACCCGCGGATCGGCCGGCACAACCCCGGACGGCGCGGCCGGCGTCCCTATCGACATCGCTTGTGCTTCCGGCGTCGCCGTCCCCGCTCCGGTCGCCGTCGCCATATCGACCGGCTCCGCGATGTTGGGCTGCCCGGGAGCGATGGCCAGCGAGGGAGCGGCGGCCTCACCAGGCGCCGCCGGTCCGGTAGTTGCGGATTCGGCGGGCGCTATAGCCGCCCCGAGGGATTCCGGCGCCTGTTCCGGCATTGGTGGAACCGCCGATCCGCCGGTCGCCGCTGGCCCACGGTTAGGAGAACCGGCATACGGGCCATCGGCAGCAGGCCCGCCCGCAAACCTGTCACCCGCAACCGCTTGCCCTGCGGCCGAGCCCTCGCCCTCGCCGCTCTTCATCCTCAGAACGTCGCGCTCGAACCACAAGACTTCTTCTCGGTACCTGTCGCCGAGATAGATACCCCAGCAGATCGGCGCGCAGATCAGGGCGACGATACCGACCGCTTTGGTGATATTCCACAGCCTTCTGATACGGCCGCTCCGCTCCATAAAGACGCGTTTCCCAACCGGCCCGCTAGCTCGATTGACGCTTCCTTATAAACAACGTGTCGCGATCGCGCAAATAGTGGCACCCCCGGCACGGAGCCCCTCGATCCGGTAAGAAGCAGCGTTATCCTGCCAGACATCGCTATCCCGGGAGCCTCGCGGGAACGGCGGCATCCGCTTCGACCTGGACCATGGAGCCCTTTCCGGAGGGGGGGTCGAGCCGGTCGATCAGATCGCTGGCCTTGCGATCCCACAAGGTCTTGAAGCCGGCGGACACCACCGTGCCGACGGTAAACGGAAGCAGGTAGGAAGCCGAGGCGTTCACGAGGGCCAGGCGGGCGACGTTGCCAGCGAGGAGACCCAGCGAAGCCGACAGTCCCACTCCTACCGATTCGCTGGCCGTGGCCGCGATCGCCCGTCGCTTGCTGATCCTGGCTTGCAGGTACGCGCGGGTATTGTTGACCGCCGAGATGCCGCCCCACACGCCGGCGACCACCGCCCCGGCCTTGAAAGCGCCCACGGCCACCAGATCCCGCCGGGCCAGGGTCCCCACCAACCTGGCACCTTGCCCCATCCGGGCGCGGATGAGGGAGGGAAGCTCTCTGCGTATCTTTACCCTGACCGCTTCGATAATGATGGTCTCTCCAGCCATGATACCCGTCCTTTCACTTCACAGGTGAACTGGGGGAACCGTCCCGTTCAGGCTACCGAACCCGCAAACCGGCAGCCAGCAATAACCGATCATATCGCTCAACCGCGGCGTTTGAAAGCCTTCGCCTTCGCGGCTCGTGCCGCCCGCAGATATCAAGCAGCCGGCCGACGGCACTCGAACAGGTTGTGGGAAATGCCGACGCCGTCTACGCGTTTGACAACCTCCAAACCGGCATCTTTAACGAACCCTTCGATATCGGTCGCCTTGTACATCCGGCTGTTGCCGTTGGCGAGACAGGTGAAGTAAAGAGAAACGGCCACCAGGCTATAGCTCGATGCATCGTACTCCTGTTGATCCCAGCAGGTGTCTAGAATATACAATCTGCTGTCTTCCTCCATCGCTTCTGCAGCTCGTCGAACAAGAGACGTCGCGTCCGATTCGCTGAAGCATACGAGGAATTGACTCATCCACAAGACATCGAAGCCCCTGGGAAATGGTTGAGAGTGATCGAGCAGGTCCATCGCTTGCGTGCTCACCCGATCCGTAACGCCGGCCTCCGCCGAGTTGGCTTCGGCCTGTGCGGTCAGGTTGGGAAGGTCTAGAATCGTCACCTTGACCCGTTTGGAATACTTTACACATCGAATCGCCCACCTTCCCGTGTTGCCGCCGATATCCAGAAGCCGCTCGGGGTCGCTTGCGAACACGATGGGAAGGGCGGACGGAAACGCCGAATCCGAGTAGAAATGGTCGAAAGCGAACCAGCTTCTACGCGCGCGCTCCGGCAACAGCGTTAGACCTTCGTAGATGGTCTTCCAATCGCCGAAAACCTTCAGTCCGGCGGGCTTTCCTTCTTCGATTGACTCTTCCAGATACCGTAGGGCTTTGTAACAGCAGTCGTTTACGAAGTCCATGTTCACCCGGGTCATCGGATCCCGGAGAATGAAAAAGCCCGTCTTCGTCAACCTGTATCGATCGTTTTCGCAGTGAACCAGGCCGATACCTAGACCGGCCTCGAGCAGAACGCGGACTCCATACCGCGAAATGTCGACCTTCTCGACGATTTCATCAAAGCCAACGCCCTTGCTTCCCGCCCGGCGAACGACCTGTAGAATCCCCTTGTCGCGCAGCAACCGCGCCGCTTGAAAGGCGATCGGGGCAAAAGCGATTCGTTGGGCCTCGAAGCTTGCCTCGACGGTCGATCGTGCGGTTTTCGAGTCAGCGAACTTGCTCATCGTCCCTCTCGCGCTCTTTTCGGGACCCGATCGGCAGGTGCTCTCAGGGAAAGTCTATCTCGCCGATCGGCAGCCGATTCGATCGTAGCATCTCTAGTACGATATCTATATCCGTATCCATTCTTCGGTCGCCTTCGTTCATGCTCACCTTCTCGCGCACCGCCTCGTGCAAAGCGAGGGTCCGTCTATGGCAATTGGAGCGATTCCTCAGGTCGGCCGCCTGACACAGACTTATAAGAGAGATAGAAGCCACGGTTTCTGCCAGTTCGATTACCCGCGCGCAGTCGCGTGCCGCTATTGTCCCCATACTGACCTTGTCTTGGTTGTGGTTTTCTGTACTGCGACTGAAAACCGAGGCGGGCATGGTTGTCTTCAGCGCTTCGGCCGTTAGAGCCGAGGATGTGATCTGCATGGCCTTGAAGCCGAAATGCGCGGCTTCGTCACCGGGCGGCGCTCCCACGAGATCCGCCGGTAGACCGGCGTTGGTGGCGGGATTGCATGCGAGGATCAGTTGCCGGTCCAGAAGGTCCGCGATATTCGCTACCGCGGTCTTGAGGCTGTCCATGACAAAACAGACGTGACCGCCGTAGAAGTTGCCGCCGACCAGAACCTGTTCGCTGACCGGATCCAAAATCGGATTGTCGTTGACGCTATTGAGCTCGTTCTCCAGGATCTCACGGGCGAGCGGCAATAAATCGAGCAACACGCCGATCACGTGAGGAGCACAGCGGACGGAATAGAAATCCTGTAGACGTGCCGAAGTAGCCGCCGATGAGGTGTCGTATTCGGTATCGTCGCGGATCCATCGCGCGCAAATCCGCTGACCGGGATGCGGTTTCAATTCGAAAATACGGTCGTTGAAATGGTCTTTTACTCCGAACAAAACGTCGCTGGTCATGGCGGTCAACGCGGCAGCGAAACGAGCCAGTCGGCGCGCGCCCGCGTAGGCGAGACAACCCAGCGCGGTCATCACGCTGGTGCCGTTCATTAATGCGAGGCTCTCTTTGGGTTCCAGAGAAATCGGACTCAGCCCGGCGCGTTTCAGGGCGTCGGCCGTTTTCAGGCGTTCACCGCCGAAATACGCCTCGCGCTCTCCCATCAAAGTCGCTACGAGGTAGGATAGTGGTGTGAGATCGCCACTGGCACCGACAGATCCCTCCTCCGGAATACACGGGATCACGCGGCGATTAATTAGCTCGCATAATCCTTCCAATACGCTCATTCGTACGCCGGAATACCCGCGAGAAATGCAGGCCAGTCGCGCTAGAACCACACCGGCGCCCTCGGTCTCCGACAATTCGCGGCCGGTACCGCAGCCGTGAAAACGCATCAGGTTGACCGGCAGTTGGGAAATCAGCTCCGGTGGAACAGAAACGTTACAGGAGGCGCCAAACCCGGTGTTGACTCCATATATGGGTCTTCCGTTTCGTAGCGCTCTCTTTAGAACCTCGACGCTGGCAGCTACTCGCTTTTGGTACCCGGAAGACTGGTCGAGCGTTACCTGTAAACTCCCTTGAGCCACGGAGACGAATTGGGATAACGAAACCGGGCTTTCGCCCAGTACTACCTTGGAAGAACCGCCCTCGTTCATGTTTTCTTTCAGAAAAATGCCCATGTACATACCACGTAAGGTTCTTGAGAGCCTGTTAAAATTTTCAACTGCCTTCATCGGCGTTCGGTGTTAGGCGTTCGGTATTTGGCCTGAAGCGGGATCACGGCCCAGCCGGGGCGACCGGCTACGGGCACGTCCCAACCAGAACGTGTACCCGCGCCCGGTTGCGCGAATTCGGCTGCGGTGAAGCTTGAAAAAGGCCGAAAACAGTGGGAAATTCGTCCCGTCAAAGCGGTCGCCCGGGGCGGACCGAAAAGAGTTGAAAAATGCTCATGAATAGGGGAGATGGTCCGGACGTGTAAGAACCAGGGTAGAAGCGGCGGAATCCGGCTCCAACCGCGAGGGCCGAGGAACAGCCCCGGGTTATGGCTCACTGCCTGCTGCGGTCGAAAAGGGAAGGCGAGCGATAGGACGGCGCCGCAGAGCGAGGTGGTCGATGGTTAAGCGACTTCGAATATATGGAGTTTTATTCGTCGTTTTTACCTGCCTGGTACTTTCCGGGGGATGCGTAACGGCGATGTTGACTAGCCCGATGGAAATGCTGCTGTATCCGTATTCGTATCCCGTCTCTTTAGGCCGAATCGAGAAGGCAATCGAAGAGGCCTTGCTGGAACGCGGGTGGGCAATCGATGGACGGGGAGCAGGCCAAATCGTCGCGACGCTAAAAGTGAGAAGCCACGTGGTTAGAGTTCGCTTTCTATATGATACGAGAAAGATAAGGGTGTTTTATATCGATAGTAAGAATATGCAATACGACGGCCAGGTAATACACAAGAAATACCACATATGGATCGAGTTACTATTCAAGAGTATAAGGAATAACCTGGCTAGCGGTCCACGATAACGGTATTTGTAGCGGGTTCGGTATGAAGGCGATATCTTTTTTAATAGGGGTTTCTTTTCTACTCTCGAGTGAGATCGCATACGCGCAATCGAGTCCGGAAACGGAATCTTCCGGTTCGGAGCCCCAACCCGCGGGCGTCGAATCCGAACCGGTTGTCGATACGAGCGAAGGGGAAATCGAGGAGACCGGTACGCCGGCGGCTACGGAAGAGACCCGGCAACCCGAGGCGGAGGCTGCGGTTTCGGAGCAAACCACCGGCGCCGAGCAACCCGCGAAACCGGACGTGGCTGCTGCCGCTACTACCTCTGCGGTTCCTTCTACCGGCGATGCATACGGCGGTGCGTATCGATTGCAGATGTTAATGAAGGAGTTGAACGACGTCGAAAGTGCACGCGCGAAGACGAGCCTTGGAGGGCCCATCGCTATTACGGTTATCGGCGGAGTGGCGTTATCCACCGGGGCATCGTTGGTGTTAATATCGATGCTGCAGAGCTCGGTTTGCCAAGAGGACTACTACTACGATTGCGGCTCGTACGGTTGCGAACCGTCGTCGAGTAGTTCGAGTTGCGGCGAATCAGGTCCCTTAGGAGTGGTGGGGGGCGTGGTGGCATTGACGGGCGCCTTAACCCTTACCGGTGGTATTATATGGATCGTTTCGCGGGCAAAAGAGCGCGGTCGATTAGGGCGTCGTCTGAAACAACTGAGAAGGGAGATCGACTATCAGGCGCAATGGAACTACGATTACCGGCACCGCAGGATAAACGGTATGCGATTCGTCCTCGATCTTCCTTTTTGACGGATGGATGCCGATTTTTGCGCTTCAACAAGTCATCGAACGCCGAACGAGAGCGGATCGAGCCGGGGGGAAGACGGAACTAGTCGAGATGGAAGAACTAAAAAAAGAGATCAAGGAACTTATAGTAGAAGCGCTCGTGCTCGAAGATGTCTCCCCCGAAGAAATCGATTCCGACGAGCCGATTTTCGAGGAAGGACTGGGTTTGGATTCAATAGACGCTCTCGAGTTGGCCATGGCTATAGAAGAGCGCTACGGTGTAGCGTTTGATGCGGAGGACGAGAATAATCGGATAATATTCGCGTCAGTGACGAATTTGGCCCGGCATATCGCCGCCCACCGTACGGATGTAGCAAGAGGTTAGCGATGACCAAGGAAGAGATACTCGAAGGTTTGCGAGACATGATGGTCGAACTATTCGAGTTCGAGAGAGACGAAATCCAACTAGAAGCGCATGTGGTGAACGATCTGGACCTCGATAGCATTGACGCGATCGACATGGCCGTACGGCTTCAGGACATCGTAGGGCGAAAGATCGAGGAAACCGAGTTGAAATCTATACAGACGGTTTCGGACATCGTTGACTTCGTTTACGAGTTATTGGCAGAGAAGCGATAGGTCGTATCCTGCAAATGGAGAGGACCGAGAAACAAAGCCGGTATGCCGGCTGGATAGGGGCAATTGTACAGGCCACTGCCGTACTCGTGGTCGTTTTATACCCGGCAGCGGTCTACTACGGACTCATTCATTTCAGCATTAGAAAGGTAGCGCTGCTACTATTTTTAGTCTTTTTACTCAGCACCGCGTTCCGAGTTGGAGCGGTCCGAAAAGATAGAAAGTTGGTACAGAGGTCGGTAGGTATGTTACTGGGGGTCGCGATCTTGCTCGTATCGGCATCGATTTTCCAGCAACCCGGTTTCGTGTTGGCGTTGCCGGTTCTTATCAACGCGGTTCTGTTCGTGGGGTTTGCCGGTTCGTTACGCGGCGAGGTTTCGCTAATAGAGCGTTTTGCCCGTATGCAGCAAGAAAACCTGAGCGAAGAGGAGCTGCGCTACTGCCGCCGGCTGACGGTTATATGGAGCGGCTTTTTCCTCTTCAACGGAGGCGTCGCGCTGTTGCTGTCGGTCTGGGGGCCCTTTTCCTGGTGGGCCTTGTACAACGGGCTGATCGCGTACCTTCTTATCGGATTGTTGGGGGGTATCGAGTACGTCTACCGAAAACACCGGTTTCGTCGCTTCGGATCTGGACTGCACGATCGAATAATCCGCTTTCTTCTACCGGCGAGAATGTAAACAGATGGCACAGAGCGTTTTCAGGACCGTTAGTAAATACGAAGAGGACGCTATCGTTGCCGTTGGCTCTTCCGGATCGAGGACCGCAAGGGAACTGCACGAAGATATCTGCGAAGTAACCGAAGCGTTGCCGGAAGCGGCGAACGACAGCCAAGTTCTCGTCTTGTGCGAGGATAGATACCATTTCGTCGTAGCGCTCTGGGCAGCGTGGCAGCGGCGCCTATCGGTAGCGTTGCCGCCGAATGCGAAACCGAACACGATAGAAGACCTGTCGTCCTCGCGTTCCTTCGCCGCCATTCTAAACGACGGGGAAGGCCCGGGATTGGACCTACGGAGCTGTACGGGTGGAAAGAACGGCCGGCGGGCGCCGTTGCGGGTAATTCCCTCGGCGGAGCGAATCGTCACGCTGTATACATCGGGCAGCACCGGGGAAGCTCAGATTTGCCGCAAGACAGCCGGGCAGCTACTGGGCGAATCGGAGATGCTGGCGCGGCATTTCGGCGTAGAGCCGGGCGATTGCGTATTATCGACGGTACCCGACAGGCATATTTACGGCTTGTTGTACGGGGTTTTGTTGCCGTTGAGCGCAGGAGCGCGCTTCGTGCGTGATAGGCCGTTACACGCGGAGACGGTTGCCGATATCATCAAGCGCTTTAACGTAGATACGCTCATCAGCGTACCCGCCCATCTGCGAGGGTTGCTGAACCTTCCTGAAGGGAGCCTCCCTGTAGCGCGGGTGTTTTCTTCGGGAGCGCCGATCCCGGAGACGACGGTCGCGAAGCTAAGCGAAAGGTTCAATATAAAAGTAACAGAAGCTTTTGGCTCTTCGGAAACAGGAGGCATAGCTTATCGGGACGCATTGTCGCGGAAACCGTGGATACCGCTACCGGGCGTAGAAGTCTCTGCTGACGAAGAAGGCAGGTTGCTGGTGGCGTCTCCGTTTATCGATCAAGAAGGCGGATCGCCCTATCGGTGCCGCGACCGGGTAGAGCTTTTAGGAGAAGGCCGCTTCCATCATATCGGAAGAGAAGACGGCGTAGTGAAAATCGGAGGATTTCGCATTTCGGAAAAAGAGGTCGAGCGGAGGATACTGGCGCTTCCGGGCGTGGAGGATGCAGCGGTAATATCCGTCAAGGTAGACGGACTGCGAGGATGGGAAATATGGGCGGCGATAGTCGCTCGCGGATGGGATGACAAGCGTTTGCGCAAATCGCTTCGGGAGTGGCTAGAACCGGTAGCTCTGCCGAGACGCATTCGTTTCGTATCATCGCTGCCGAGAAGGGCCACGGGGAAGCTCAGTCGGGACGATATCGAGGCGCTGTTCGAGGGAGAAGAAACGCGACCGAAGGAGAATTCGCGAGTACTTTCGCTCGATATGCGATCTCACGAAAAGAAGCTGGAAGAGCAGTACGAATGCCACGATTTCGCCGTGTTCGTTCCCCCGAACCTTCGGTATTTCGACGGGCACTTCGACGGAGATCCGATCCTACCCGGAATCGTACAGGTGAACGAGTTGGTACTGGAGCGCGCGGAGGCCGTTTGGCCGGATCTCGGCCATTTACAGCGTATTGAAAGGCTGAAGTTCCAGCATCCTATACGTCCCGGCGATTCGATACGCTTGGAACTGCGTAGACGGATAGGCTCCATACAGATACGTTTCCGTTTGATGCTCAAAGAGACAGCTTGCGCCAGCGGCGTGCTTTCATTCGCAGAGAAGACAAAGGGATGAGCTGTTTTCGACCGTGCATACTGATACCCGTCTACAACAATCCGGCTACCTTACGTACGGTAGTGGAAAGCGCCCGCCGTTACCTGCCTTCCGTGGTAGTGGTAGACGACGGAAGCACCGACGAGACGAAAAAAGTCGCTTCGCTGATCGCCGAAGAAGGACTGGCGCGCGTTCACCGCAGGGACAGCAACGGCGGAAAGGGGGCGGCCGTCAAAATGGGATTCCGCATAGCGGATGAATTGGGGTTCACCCACGCCCTGCAAATGGACGCCGACGGCCAGCACGATTCCGACGATATTCCCCTCTTTTTACGGGAAGCGGAACAGAATACCGATGCGCTGATACTGGGCCAACCCGTATTCGACGATACCGTTCCCAAGGGACGTTTGTACGGGCGCGAGATTACCAGGTTTTGGGTCGGTATCGAGACGGGCGGCAAATTCAAGGGCGACGCGCTATGCGGATTCCGCGTCTATCCAATTCGAGCCGCTCTCGAGGCGATCTGCAAAGCAGATCGAATGGATTTCGACATCGAGATATTGGTGAGGTTGGTTTGGGCGGGGATCCTGCCGGTTTGTTGTCCTACACGGGTCACGTACTTTTCCAAGGAATCGGGCGGGGTCTCGCATTTTAGATACTTCCGAGACAACTTTAGAATAAGCTGGCTGCATTTTCGTTTGGTTTGTATCGGAATGTTACGTTATTTTCGCAATGCCCCGTGAGATAGATTTTCCATGAAGATACCCTGCGACCACGTTGCCGTGGAGCTGACCGTTCCCTTCTACGACCTCGATCCGATGCAGATCGTATGGCACGGCAACTATTATAAATACGTCGAGCTCGCACGGAATGAGCTCATGCGGTCCAAGGGGATCGAACCGTGGGAGGTCGCTCAGAGCGGGTATCTTTTCGTAGTGATAGAAAGTAAGTGCCGGCACTCGTTTGCGCTTCGCTATAACGAGCGGTTCCGCGTTAAGGCATGGTTCAAGGACGTCGATTATCGGTTGAACGTGGGATTTGAGATAATGAATCTGACGCATAATCGACGCGTCGCGCGAGGTCATACGATCCTCGCTACCCTGGATTCCGAAGGTAATCTCTTGCTGGGAACGCCGAATGCGATACTGGACAAGATCCGCGGTTAGGTTCGTTATCGCCGCGCTGGCCGGCTTCGTTTCCGTAGTCGCGGTGGCGGAGTCCCCGGCTTCACCGGCGGCAGAAGCAGACGGGCTGCAGGAATTGTTGCAGCGGTTTTCCACCATACCCGGACTGAGCGCGAATTTTACCGAAGAGAAACACATCACCCTTCTGATGAAGCCCTTGGTCAATGAGGGAAGGATTTATTTTGCCGCTCCGAATCTATTCGCTCGGCACACCGATAAACCTGAAAAATCCGTACTGGTAATCAGCGAAAACCATCTGCGGTTCGTCGACCCATCGGGATCGCGCAAGCTGGATCTAGAAAACCGACCCGTATTGAGATTGGTCGTCGATACGTTTTCGCAGGTGCTTTCCGGAGACCGTACGGCGCTAGAACGTAGTTATCGGATCGGGTTCGAGGGTTCGGCGAAAGAGCGGTGGAAAATGGTCTTGACGCCGAAGGTCGCCGCTCTCTCCCGTGTTCTGAAGGAGGTTCGAATCCACGGTGAGGAAACGGCGCTGAAAAGTTTGAGAGTCAGCGAAACGAACGGCGATTTTTCGATTACGAAGTTTACGGAGGTCGACTTATCCCGTCGATATAGCGAGCGCGAGCGGGAACAGTTTTTTCTCTGGCGGAAGCGGTGAAAAGCAAATTGGAAAGGGGGTTCATCGCGATAGCCGTCCTGGCGTCGATGGTCGTTTTCATCTATTTTCGTATCGACTTCAATAACGAGATAACGTATTTTTTACCGGAAGGGAAAAACCGAGCCTGGGCTTCCTTCTCGGCTCAGCTTTCGGAATCCACTCTGACCCGTACGATCATAATCAATATCGGCGGAACCGAACCCGAAGAGCTCGCCGCCGTCGCCAAGGCGGTTGCCAGCGGTATAGAGGGCCACCCTGGAATCGATTCCGTGCGCCTGGGGATCGATACGAAAACCGAGGATCTGTTCTTTCGGTTGTTTTTTCCCCGTCGTTACTACTTCGTGTCTGACAGGCCCGACGAAGAGCTTCCGGGGAAACTGACGGAAGAGGCGCTCGGGCGCAGCGCGGAGGACTTGAAGCGTTGGCTGGCTTCCCCTCTTGGCGCCTTGATCAGACGTATCGCCGAGGAGGATCCACTGCTTACGTTTCCCGCGGCCATGCAGCGGCTGGAACAGATGCGTTTGGGCGACTTGGCGCTGCGGGAAAACCAGTTCTTCACGAAGGACGAAAAGTTCGCGGTGATTTTCGTTACCACGACTCGTTCGGCTTTTGATACGGAGGCGCAGAGACCGCTGCTCGATAAGATACGTTCGGTATTCGAGTCCGAAAATCGAAAGCACGGGTCGCAACTCACCCTGGAGTTAGGCGGCGTAAGCCTTTTCGCGTTGGCATCCGAAAGCGCCATTAGGGCTGCCATCACCCTCATCTCGCTGGTTTCGATAGGAGCGATTACCGTCTTATTCATCCTCGTGTTCGGCTCGCTTCGGTATCTGTTTCTAGCCTGTTTGCCGCTCGTTTACGGGCTCGTGACGGCGATAGCGGTCTCGCTACTGGTGTACGGGAAGCTACACGGACTTACGCTCGCTTTTGGGGCGACATTGACGGGAGTATGTATCGATTATCCCATTCATTTCTTCAACCACCTCGGAGACGGGGAGATCGGGCAGACCCCGATTGCCGCACTCCGACGAATATGGCCGGCTCTGTGGTTGGGCTGCGTTACTACCGTTTTGGGTCTTATCGGCCTAGCCTGGACCTCTTTTCCCGGTATTCGCGAGATAGCCATATTCTCCGCTACCAGCGTGGTAACGGCGCTGTTGATCACCAGATGGTTGTTGCCGATTTGGTTGCCGGAAGCACCGCGGACGACCGAGATACAACGACGTTTACGGGCGGCGTTGGGTGCTTTTATACGACGGTTGCCGCAACGGAAAACGATGATCGCGGCTCCCGTAGCGTTGGCCCTCCTCGTGTGCGTGTGGGGGATGACCCGAATTCAGTGGCAGGATGATCTGCGAGCGCTGTCGGTGGTTCCTTCAGAGCTGACGCAGCAGGACAGAAGAGTACGTAAGCGGCTCTCTCAGGAGGATGCGAGCCGCTTTGTCATCGCGGTTGGAACGAACAGGGAGGAAGCGCTGCAAAGCAACGACAGGGTCTACGGATTATTGTCAGCAGCTAAAAATGCCGGAGAGCTGGAGGGGTTCGCCTCGCTGCACTCCTTGCTCTGGTCGAAGCGGCTGCAGCGGCGAAACGTAGCCGTATTGAAGGCGTCACCCGATCTCGACTCCAGAATGCGGGAAGCCTTGGGAAGAGCCGGGTTTGCTCCGGAAAGATTTGGGTCGATACAGGCGTCCTTAGAGAATCGGGTCGGGCCTCTGTTACCGGAAGACCTCCTGGAATCAGAGCTGGCCGGGCTCGTACGGGGGTTCTTGCTGGAAAACGAGGAAGGCGTCGGGATCGCGACTTATTTGCGGGGCGTTAGAAAACCGGCTGCCCTGGAAGGACGTTTTCGAGGGATAGAAGACGCGCACTATTTCGATCAGACTGCGTTCGTGAACGAGATGTACACCGAATACCGGCGGCGTACGGCCGAGCTGATCATGGTCGGACTGTTGTTGGTAGGGCTAATTCTCTGGACGCGATACCGCGACCCGAGAAACGCCTTGGCGGCGTTCGCGCCGTCCGTATTGGCGGGGGCTACCGCTCTTTCCATTCTGGCCTTGTGCGGGATTCCGATAAACTTATTACACATCATGTCGTTGCTGTTGGTGCTGAGCATGGGAGTCGACTACGGCGTTTTTCTAGTAGAAAGCGTAGGTAGTAACTCGGCGCTAGAATCGACCGCGTTGAGCATCGTACTCGCCTGTCTGTTCACCGTCCTCTCCTTTGGTCTTATGGCAACGTCGATGCAACCGGCGCTGGCCTCCATCGGTCAAGCTACCGGCTTGGGCGTATTGTTGGCGCTACTGTTTTCACCCTTCTCGCTGGCGTTACTGGCTACGGTCCGGAAATCATGAAAAGCGGCCTTCGAAGGAGAGTCTTTGTCGCTGTTTTTACCTCTTGCCTGGTATTGATCGGCTGCGGCGGCCCTTCTCTGCCCGACGAGATAAAGAACAGATCGAAGCTGGACTACCCCGGGGTTCTGGTCGATACGCGGTCGTTGGGGAGTGATTTCTTCTGGCGTCAGAGAGTAGAGGCGAATTACGGAGAAAAGCGGGTGAGCTTCGAAGCCGTCGTACAGTTACACCAAACGAGGCTCACCATGTTGATCTTGTCGCCGACGGGGCGAAGAGCTTTTGCTCTGGAGCAAGAAGGAAGAGCGTTCTCATTTACGAAGTTCGTAGACCGAGAAATGCCGTTCTCTCCGAGAAATATTCTCATCGATTTCCACCGCACCTTCTTTCGAGGAATCGATCCGCCGCCGAGCGAAGACGGAAAGCACTATCTGAAGAAGGACGACGAGCTTATTGGTGAAGTTTGGAAGGACGGAAGGCTTAGGGAGCGTAGGTACAGGCGACTAGATGGGCGCCCGGCTGGCTTGATCCGGATTCGTTACTCGGGAGGCATGAAGGGTGGAAAACCGCCGCGGCAGATAGAGCTCGAAAACGGATGGTTCGGTTACCGCTTGATCATCAAGACCTTTACCCAGTAGCTGCGAAAGGAAGGGCTGACGCCGGCCAACGAAGGTCGAAGGTGGGCGGCATGTTTACGGCTTGCGTATAATCAGGCTCGTGTTGATTCCGCCGAACGCGAAGTTGTTGCTCATCAGGGTATTCATTTCCCTAACACGAGGTTCATCCCGTATGTAATTTAATGCAGCACAACGTGGATCGACCTCTTCCAGATTCCGCGTGTTCGGCATAAAGCCATCGCGCATCATCGCCAAGCAAAAGATCGCCTCGATTGCGCCGCAAGCGCCCAGGGTATGACCGGTATGGCCCTTGGTTGAGCTAATCGGCACGCTATCTCCCAATACCTGTAAGCACGCCTGGCTTTCCGCAATATCGCCGAACTCGGTGGAGGTACCGTGGGCGTTGACGTAGTCGATCTGTCCAGGTTCGACTTCGGCATCGTCCAGCGCGAGGCGAATACATTGAGCCATCCCCTCGGCAGAAGGAAAGGTGATATGAGTGCCGTCGCAATTGGTGCCGTAACCGATTATTTCTCCGTAGATATGAGCGCCCCGATTACGGGCGTTTTCGTATCGTTCCAATATCAAGGTTCCGGCGCCCTCGCCGACCACCAGGCCGTCGCGATTCGCATCAAAAGGTCTCGGGCTCGCGTCCGGCCGGTCGTTGAAAGAAGTAGATGTGGCGTACATGATGTCGAAGATACCCGCGTGCAAGAAATGCATTTCCTCGGCACCGCCGCATATCATCGTATCCTGTATTCCGTCGCGAACAGCCTCGTAACCGTAGCCTATCGCCTGGCTACCGCTCGCGCATGCGGCCACCGTAGGAATAATTCGGCCACGGATCCCGAAAGCCTGTCCTAGATTCGCCACGCAGGTGTGACTCATAAACTTGAAATACGAGGTGCCGTCCAGGCCGCTTATGCTGTCGTCCGCCAATAACTTGCGACTAAAGGACTCAAGCGCGCTGGAAGAGCCGTGGGTAGAACCATACGCCAATCCCGTGCGGCCCGAGCAAAGGGTACTGCTACTCAGTCCCGCATCCCGGATGGCCTGATCGGTGGCGTACATGGCGAGCCTAGCCACTCGCCCCATGGTGCGTACCTTCTTACGAGGTTGGTTCGAGAGATCGAGGTCGGATACCAGAGCCGCCAATCTGGTGGTGAGCCCGTTGTATGCGTCCCACTCGCGCATTCTCACTACGCCGTGTGCCTGGCGTTGTAACGACTCCGATACCTGCGGGAACTCATTGCCGATCGGACTGGCTAGCCCTACCCCGGTTATCGCGACTCGCTCGCGTATCACACCAAACCTCCGTTTATGCTGATGACCTGTCCGGTAATATACGCGGCGTCGTCGCTGGCGAGAAATCGAACCAGGGCTGCGACTTCCTCGGGCTTACCCAAACGCCTAGCAGGAATCATCTTGACGAGCTGCTCGACGGGCGCGCCCTCGAGCATATCGGTATCGATAAGGCCGGGCGCCACGGCATTTACCGTGATGCGACGTTTGGCGAGCTCGAGCGCCAAAGAACGCGTGGCTCCGATGAGACCGGCCTTGGCAGCCGAGTAGTTGGTCTGCCCGCGATTGCCGATCAGGCCGGAAATGGAAGTGATGGTAATGATACGGCCGCGCCGGCGTCGTACCATTGGCATTACCAGAGGTTGGGTAACGTTGTAAAAGCCGTCGAGGCTGGTTCGGGTGACGCGTTCCCACTGTTGCGCGGTCATTGCCGGGAAAGGTTCATCGGCCACGACGCCGGCGTTGTTGACGAGCACACCTACTGGAAGGCCTTCTTTAAGCAAACCCTGTAACGCGGCGCTAGACGCTTCGCGATCGGCGACGTCGAACGGTATCAACCGAACCTGTCCGCCAAGGGACTCAATGCGCCGTTGGACGGCACGAGCCGCCTCGTGGTTGGAGCGATAGTTGAGTAGGACAGGATGGCCGACGGCGGCAAGAGCCTCGGCGATGGACGCACCGATTCCACGACTCGATCCGGTAATAAGTGCCCATTGTCTGCTTTCGGAATCCGTCATTGCGCTACCCCGGTTGGAAAACGCTCAAAGTCGCCGTTGCTACGGTTTCGGCTTCTCTTTTTACCCAACAGCGAAAACTCGCGGCGTATTCCTGGCCCCAAACGTGGTCGGCATGTACCAGCAATCGATCGCCGGCTGCAAGTAGATCGGTCTGCAAAACGACATCTCGAGCGCTGACGAGATAACCGATACCGGCTTTTCCACCGGTCTGAAAACGTTGGTATCCGACGTATACGGCCACGCACTGCGCCATATACTCCAAAGACACAACAGCTCGAGCATAACCGCTTCGGACAAAGGTGGAATCGTCGTGTAACCTGACCTCGCAGGTTAGGCCCGATTCTGTCACCTCTACGATTTCGTCCAGCAGCCGCATGGGCGGCTTATGGGCCACGAGCTCGGCTATTTTCGGATAGGTCACGTCCGCACCTCATTCGCTTCGTACTCGATACACCAACCGTATCCGTCCGTCGCCGACAGCGGTACGACTACCGAATTCCTCTTCGCGATGGCCTCCAGCAAAGGAAGGCCGATCGCGCAGGGGTTATCGCGGATTTCCGGAGGAAGATCCACGCTGAGCGGGTTCTCGGTTGTGCGAATGGCAACGATTCGTCCGAAAGCGTTCAGAGCCGACGGATCAGCGGTCAAATGTAGAGCATACGCCAGCGGCGCGAAGCGAAGGCGAGAGTCGAACGGCGAAATCGGTGCCTCGTCGGCTACCGCGACGACGGTTTCCCCGCCCTCGATACGGAGCCAGGCCAGCGCTTCGAGCAGCGCCACCAGCAGAGTGTCGTCCCCGCCGGAAAGAGCGGTCGAAAAAAGTCGGTTTTCCGTGGCGATCGAGATTTGCCCGACAGCGGCATTGTGGACGCTGTTTTGAAAGCGAGCGGGGGACAGGGCGCCCTTGCCCTTGTTCATCATCTCGAGCAACTGACCGGTGAGCTGGATTTCGCCAAAAGCCGACGCGCAGATCAGCGGCACCGTTTTCGGGTCGGTTCCGCTCTCGGCAAGCGCCTGTTCGATCACTTCGGCGAACATGCGGGTTAGCAGGCTTGCGCGACCCCTGGCTCGAACCGACAGTAGCCGGCAAGACGGCGTTTCGATCGAGCCGTCTCGCGCGCCGTCGAGCCAGCTATACAGATCGTTGTAGCCCTGGGCCCACATAGCGATACCGCGAACCGATACTCCCTCGTTCATGCGGTACTCCCCAAGGCAATACAGGCATTGCTCCCGCCAAAGGCAAATGAATTGCTGAGTACGAATCGCAAAGGAACGGGTTCGGAACGGAGCGTCACTCTGAGCGGTACTTCCGGATCCAACGGTTCGGCTCCCAGGCTTGCCGGTACCCAACCGTACTCGATAGCCATTGCGCATATCGCGGCTTCGATTGCGCCGGCCGAACCCAGTAGATGACCGGTATAACCCTTGGTGGCGAATACTCTAACCGAAGGCGGAAATAGCTCAGCGATAGCGCGGCTCTCCGCCGCGTCGTTGAGCCGCGTCCCCGTAGCATGTGCATTGATCAAATCGATATCATCCGGCGCGAGGCCCGACCGGCGAAGCGCATCCTGCATGGAAGACATGATCCCGCGGCCGTCGGGATCGGGTGTCGTAAACCGATAAGCATCCGAGCTTTCGCCCGACCCTAGCAAACGCGCGGGACCCTCTCCTCCCCGCTCCAGAAGGAATAACGCCGCGCCTTCTCCGATATTCATTCCGTTTCGATCCCTACCGAAAGGCCGGCAAGGGGCATCGGCGAGGATGTTCAGACAACGAAAGCCTCTGACCGTTATCTGACAAAGCGCGTCTACGCCGCCGACCAGAACGGCATCTGCAAAGCCAGCGGATATCAACCGTCCCGCAGAACAGAAGGCCTTGGCGGCAGCCGAACAGGCTGTGGAGACGACATATCCGGGGCCCCGGATGCCGGAAAGCTGACGAATAACAAATATTAGATTCGCATAAGAATGCTTACGCTCGAAACTATAGTCCGACGGCAAAGACCCCGTTTGCATGAAAGCGGCGTATGCTTTCTCGGTCGCGTCGATCCCTCCGGTCGAAGAACCGACAACGATAGCGACGCGATCGGCGCCCCAGCGCCGAATCGTCTTTTGCATGGTAGATTGCATCGGTTCCAGCGCCGTGGCCGCCAATCGGTTCGCGCGGGTATCGTATTCGGAAAGCCGGGAGGTGAGAGGAGCAAGCGGTTCCGGCACGGCTCCGCAGACCGCTCCCTCGAAATCGGGGTGCGGCCGCAACGCGTTCGTCCCTTCGCGCAAAGATCGAAGCACCTCGGCATTCGACATACCTAACGCGTTGCACGTCGAGTAGTCGATGACCGTTAGCTCGGGCCTGGACGCGGTCGGGAGTGTCATTTCGTTCGGCTACTGGTGTCGTACCAGATGCCCTTTGTGTTCCTTTTTTACTGGCGAACGCCCGCTACAAATTCTGAAATATCGCGCAAATTTATCAATACCCCGTACGGTTAAAAAATGCCGTCGCTTTTGCCGCGAAAAGAGGTTGTCTGCCCTCCTGGAAGCCGTTAAAATCGCTTAGCTGCAAGTCGCGTGGAGCTTTCTTGGTTGAGTTCGCGGTCAATTCAGACTACGGGCGGTAGGGTTTTAATCAAAGCCGAAGGGCAGACTCGGTTAGGCGGCCAATTCGGTAAGGAGACATGAAGGAGGACTTTACCGAAGCCCTTTGCCGGGGCGCCGAACGGGTTTTCGCCTGGGCCGACGTACTGGATGACATCAACGTCTTTCCGGTCGCTGACGGCGATACGGGTAGAAACCTCACCATCAGCCTGCAACCGCTCAAGAGAACCGACCGCGATGTCGATATGCTCAAACGCGATCTTCTACTATCCGCTCGCGGAAATTCCGGGAACATTTCCGCCCGCTTCTTTACTAGTTTCATAGAGGGGCGCGATTGGCAACGTCTGACCCCGGCGGTGAAGCGGGGACGAGATCTCGCGTACCGGGCGGTGGCCAATCCGGAGGCGGGAACCATGCTCTCCTTTTTGGACAGCCTGGTACGGTCTTTGGAGGCGCAACCGCCGCGTCCGGAAGTAGAATGGAAAGCGGATCTGCTCGAGCAGCTCGCAGCCGACGTAAAAGCGACGGTCACCCAGCAACCCTCGTTACAGAACGCCGGAGTGGTCGACGCCGGAGCGCTGGGCTTGTACTTTTTTTTCGAGGCTTTTTTTGACCGATTGATCAAGTCGTCGGCGCGGGAAGCGTCGATCGCCGAGAGGTTCGGTGATCTGATTCGGCTCAATCCGTCCTGGCGGGCGCCCGAAGAGGCGCGAACCTGCGTAGATGCCGTCATCGAATTGAACGATGCGTCCACCGATGTCGCGAGAGAGGTTTCGGCGTTAGGCGAAGACCTGGTGACGATCAGCCACGACGGTTTCGTCAAGGTTCACTTTCACACGGACGACGAATCGCGGCTCCGCGAAAGGCTCTCTTCGCTGGCCAAGGTGGTCGATTGGAAGTCGGATGACATGCGCGCTCAAACCGAAGAGTTCCGGACCGCGCATCCGGAGCAGGCGCTGCATATCGTGACCGACGCCGCCGGTTCGATAACGGTACAAGACGCGCGCGAACTGGGGATAACCGTTCTTGATAGCTATATCCAAATAGACGACAGGAGCATGTCGGAGAGCCATCTCTCACCCTCCGACCTGTACCAGGCGATGCGGGAAGGCAGGCGTGTTTCGACTTCTCAGGCATCTTTATACGAGAGGCACCAACACTTTCAAAGGTTATTAAGCCTCTATCCTAAAGTTCTCTATCTGTGCGTGGGTTCGGCCTTCACCGGCATCTATCAGGCGGTGCTGGAATGGAAACGAGAGAACGATCCCGAGAACCGACTGATAACCATCGACACGGGAGCGGCCGCGGGTCGTCTCGGCCTGGTGACGCTAGCCACCGCCCGCGTATCCAGGGAGGCGAACGACGTTCAGGAAGTGGTCGATTACGCGAAAAACGCTCTGGCTTCCTGTAAGGAGTACATATTCCTCGACAAGCTTCAATACCTGGCCGCAGGGGGTCGGATCTTTCGAGCGAGCGCGCTTTTCGGCGACATGCTTCGCATGAAGCCGATTATCAGCCCACTTCCCGAAGGGGCGACCAAGGTCGGCGTCGTACGCAACCGCGATCAGCAGATCGAATTCGCCTTGGAGAGGATCTCGAACGAGCTCGATTCAGAACAGCCGGCTATTGTAATGCTGGAATACTCGGATAACGCTCAATGGGTCGAGCGAGTCATGCGGCCGCTGGTAGCGGAGCGATTGCCATCGGCGGAGGTTCGACTGGGACCGCTTTCGCGTACCTCGGGCGCGCACATGGGCCCGGGCACCTGGGCTATCGCTTTTTTACAGACGCCGGCGGCGTCGAATCGAGCAGAGGTATAGCCGGGATGAGGGGGCTCGTCAGGATCGCGAAGGGCATCTATATGGGCCTGATGTACGTGATTTTCGGAGCCGCTATCGGGATAGAGCTCGTTCTGGTGTTGCCGGTACTGTGGGTTATGGAGAAGCTGCTCGGTCCCGATCCTTTACGGATGCAGCGGTTGAACCGATTTCTGTTTTCGATCTGGCTCGGCTTGCTTTCTCTCGGCGGTCTTCTCCATGCCAAACGGTTTCGCGGCCAGATCCCCGATGGAGGGTTTGTCGTCGTAGCCAACCACCCCGGTTTGTTCGACGTATTGGTACTGATCCGAGAAATCCCCAAACTATCGGTATTGGTCAAGGGGGCGCTGATCAAGGAGCTCCCTCTGAATACCATTTTAACCTCGGGGGGCTATATAGTCGTTCCGCAAATCGGGGGATTCGAAGGCGTCGACACCTTGCAGCGGGGGACCGACATTCTACGACAGGGCTACCGGGTGATGCTCTTTCCGGAAGGCACCCGCTCTCCAAAGGGTGAGCTTCTACCGTTTAAAGCTGGGGCTCTAAAGATGGCCCAGCGCGCCGACGTACCCATTTTACCGGTGCTGATAAAGAACAGCCCCCCGTTTTTACCTCACGAGGACAAATGGTACTTTCCGTTGTTTGAGCGTTCGAAACTCGAGATCGAGTTATGGGACCCGATACCGCCGCCGCCGCCGGGAAACGAACGCGCGGTCGCGTTTGAGCTGGAAAACCGTTATCGGCAAGCGCTGGGTCTGGAAAATCGCCAACCCACGCCGAGAACGCGAAAGCGGCGCGACCTCGCTGCGGCTCGAGTAGCGTGAATCGCCGGCAATTAACCGGATACTTGCGTCGCTGCCGTTCGCCGATCCATTCGGACTACGGACCGAGCCGATCGGCGACCGGATAGCCCGATAACCGTCGCGCGCCATGCAGACTTCTATCATCGTTTTCGTCGCGATCTATTTGCTCGGTTCGATCAACTTCTCGGTACTGGTGTTGCGTTTGTTTGGGAAAGGCGACCCCAGGGAATGGAGCAGCGGTAATCCCGGTACGTTTAACGTGTACCGCCGATATGGTCTCGTCTGGGCGGCCCCCGTCTTCTCGCTCGACATCGGCCGGGCGGCGGGTGCGGGCATTCTGGCATGGTGGTACCTGCCACCCGAATTCGTACCCTGGGGGTCGCTGGCGTTGGTGCTAGGGAACCGTTTTCCGGTCTTTCACCGCTTTCGGGGAGGCAAAGGGGTTGCCAACTACCTCGGCTTCACCGCCGTGGTGGCTCCGTTCTTCGCGGCGGCGTCGGCACTCGTATGGGTAGTCATCTATCGAATCTCACGGCAGGTTTTTATAGGCTCTTTCGGAATGGTGGCCGTGCTCGCGATCGGTACGGGTGTACGCTGTGGGTCGACCATAAACTCTGTATCGGCAATTGTCCTCGCGGTCGGCCTCATCGTTTTCGGACACCTGCGAAATTTGCGGGAAACATTCAGGAGTTGACCGGGGCGCTCGTCGGTTCTGCACCGGTTTCTTCGACGCCTTCTTCCCAGAAATTGAAGAAGTTATACCACTGTAACGGGTATTTACGGCAGTAGTCTTCCAAGCGCTCGACATACCTACGCGCTAGAGCTTCGGCGACATCTTGACGGTCTTTGGCGGGCACTTGAAGAGGCGCCGAGAGCTCCTCGACGTAACACCGGTAGTCCCAGACCCCCTCCTTGGCAACGATCATGATTAGGACGGGCGCTTTCAATACGGCCGCGAGATGGTACGGACCGATCGGGAACGGGCGCTTCACTCCGAGAAACGGTATCCAGAGCGTCTCGCCGCTCAGCCAGGTACGATCGCCGAGGATCCCGATATAGTCCCCGCGCTTGAACCGATCGCGGACTTCGAGCATGTAGCTGAGCGAATCCCTATTCATTTGAATGAGGTCTTCTTTCAGTCGAGGATTGATTCGCTCGAGCTCCTGATACAGCATGGAGGATTGCTGTTCGTACATGAGCATGGCTACGCGAACGCCTTTCAGATCGGCTACGGCGGGCGCAACCTCGAGGCTCCCCAAGTGCGAGCCGATAATAATCACCCCCTTACCCGTTTTCTTGTATCGGCGTAGCACCTCTTCGCCCTGTACTGTTATGCGAAAACGTTGCGCGCGGCCCATCTGGATCAGAATGCGGTCGACGATGGTAAGCGAGAAGTTTGCCAGCGTACGATACGACATCCAGAAAGAGGTCTTCCCGACAGCGCGTCTATGAAAAACCGAGCACCATTGGCGTACGGTCGGTGCAAAGATGATGAAATACGCCGAAACCAGGTAGACCACGATCCGCCCGATCCGATATCCGAAGATGCGCACCAACCACAAAGAAACGCGGATGCCCCATCGGCTTCCCCGTTCGCGTATCTCGTACCAGCGTTTCATCCTCGCACCAAGGAACCCGTAATCAGCGTTTCGAAACCTACGACGCTCCACCCATGACACGGTACTCTCTCATATTGCGTCGCGATTCGCGACCGACCGGAAAGCCAAGGCCTAGTAAATTCGTAGATGCATTGGTAGCGGGGGACCGCTTTTATCACAATTCACCCGGCTTCCCTATTACGTACCGTCGTGTTCGATATTATTATGTATATACAAATAAGTTTGAAATGTATTTACGGTATGGTACAATAACCGGGTGATAGAGAAGGTCGCCGAGAAGCTGGACGAGTGGATGGTGGCGAGGAACCTGGAGGCGCGGGCCGAAGGAGTCCTCCAGCTGCGTCCCTGCTGCATCCGGGTGCTGGGGCAAATGGCGTTGCTGGAAGGCGGCGCGTTGCTGACCCTGGCGCTCACGAACGACGTGGACGTGTATGCCGACTACGAGTACGCGGTACAGTGCGAGTTTCGCCGTTTGCTCGCTCGAGAAGGCAAGCAGCTCGATCCGCTGGGCGACGAGATCTGGATGCCTCGCGAGACCGAATACACGGATCTGTACCGCGGCCGGTATGTGACCCTGCTGGTGGCCGATGCAGATTCGGTGTTGCTGTCCAAGGCGCTCAAGGCGCCTCTGAAGAACCGGGCGCTGCTGGTGGAGTACCTGGCCCGCGGAGCTAGCGAACGTTTCTTGAAGATGGCCGAGAAGTACGCCGTCGACCTGGAGCAGTTCCTGTGATGGACAACGAGACCATCGCCAGGCGCGCCAGACGACGCCAGGCAGCCCTGGAGCGGGCGAGACGTGACCCGCGTTATCGACGCGCGCTCGGGCGATACCTGGCCGCGGGCGTTCTCGCTACCACCGAAGACGTCACCCCCTACCGGTACCCCATCGCCATAGCCGACGCCTTGTGGGCCGGGCGGGTCGAGCCGCGTATCCTCGAGCTGTTGCCGGCGCTGATCGTGAAGCGCCCCTCGCTCTTCATCGACCTCGAGCCGATGCCCGATGATCTTTTGGCAGCCGTCGGCGCCCTGAGAAAAAACCAACGGCCCGACGCGTTCCGGGGCATCCCGGGCGCCGCCTTGCTGCGCTGGCTGCCGGCGGTCGGCCACAAGAACAAGCTGCCAACGCAGCTCCGGTCTTTCCGCCTGAGGGTCGAGGATCTCGACCTCCTCGACCGCCTCGCCGAGTCGCAGAAAAGCTCGCGGACCCAGGTCCTGCGCCGTGCGCTACGCGAGCTCGCGGACAGGATCCTGTGAGGACTTCGACGGTTACTCCTTCACGTGAAAGGGGGGTCAGGCGGGTGACGACGAAGGAGGGGATGGTGGCGGCCATGACGAAGTAAAAGAAGGGGACGTATGCGCCGACCTCCTCGTAGACGAAGCCGCCGGCCATGCGGGCGAGCATCATGCACAGGCGCACGAGAGCGGTACCGAACGCGTAGTGGGCGGTCTTGTAGGGCCCGGGGGCCAGCTGCTGCATCATGTAGAGCATGTGCTCGACCGAGCGGAAGCCGGAATAAACAGATAGCCTCCGGGTCAAGACCTCTCGCGGCGTCCTTACAGCCAGGGTGAAAAATGGCGGCCGATTTGTCGGAGGGCGGTCGACGACATTCGTTAATTGTCAACGATCGACGATACATGGTACGCTGTCACCGTTCGGCGACATCTGCAGCATGCCGCCGGTCGTTGACACTTCAGATTC
>CAYVFC010000079.1:0-36806 GCA_964450715.1 uncultured Sandaracinaceae bacterium
CCCCCCCCCCCCCCCCCGCGCCCGCCCCCCCCCCCCCCCCCCCCCCCCCCCCCCCGCGACCGAATACGGGCGGACGTTCTGTCCGGGGAGGGGGTATTTCGCGAGGCCGGCGGTAAGAGACTCGGCCTGCCGACCGGGGTCAATACCTCGCGCGCAGTAAGCGTTCAGGCCTTGGGCAGCGCGGCGGTCAAGGCGCCCGAAAAACCGAGCGCGCCCGGCCCTATTTATGCAAGCGGTCGTACGCGGGGTCACCGGAACCGCGCACTGATGACGTTCGGGAAGACCGATGCGGAAGACACCAGCAGGAAAGCTGTCGCGCGCGGTTCCGGTGACCCGGAGGGGGCACGAGGGGCGCGGTTCCGGTGACCCCGCGTACGCCCCTCCTGGTTCACGAGAGCGAGAGCGTATCGCGCTGAGGTGACCTCTCGAAAAGGCGCGGCTAACCGTATCGCGAGCATCCGGGGCCGCCGCCAGCCTATACAGCAACCATAGTCGCCGCGCCGTTTCGAGAGGTCACTCGCGGACAAGGGGGGGGGGAGGCGTTAAACGCTTCGGGCCGCCGCAACACCTGCGAGGGTGCCCCGGCGGCCCGAGAGCTACGGCTGTAAGTAGTGGCTAGAAGCCGGCCGCAGACCTAAGCGCGGCTTCAGTGGCGTCTGCCTCCGCGCGAATATCCGCGCAGCTGACGTCGATACCCGGCCCGGCCACGCGCTTGACGTAGGAGACCGCGCCCTTGCTCACGCTGCGGTCCACAAAGGTCGGCCAGGTCACGGCCACGCCGTTGTAGGTGTCGGGCGGCGCATCGCCCTCGTTCAGAGGTATGTACAGCGGGAGGTGAGAATCCATGAAGTCCGACTCGGCCACGGTGCACTCCTGACCCGCGGTCGCCGCAGGCGTGCCGCTTCCCTCTGCCCGGATGCAGCTCCAGAGACGAAGGTCGAAGTTCTCGACCGAGGCCTTGCCCCAGCCGCTCGCGCAGTCGTCGCCAATGGTACCGCCGCCATCACCCCTGAAGCGGGTGCCCACGAAGAGGGTCTCCGCTTTCGCAACGTTCGAGCCCGGAAACAGAACCGTGGGATCGGCGCTAAGCGGTGCCGCGGCCCAGGTGAACGGATCCGTGCCGGCCAGCCCGCAGCCCGTCGACTCGGCCTGACTCCCTAGATTGGCAAAAGTGGCCGAAATCGCCGGATTGCCGTCGCCGTCGTAGTCCGGGAAACAGGCCACTCCGCTGCCCGCGGGGCAGGCGAGCGTCGCCGTCTCGGCGGCGGTCGGCCAGGTGGCGTCCGGATCGTTCAAGTCAATGCCGTAGAGATAGGTCTGCAAGGGTATCGACAGGAACCCGCCTGGATCGAAGCTCGTGGTGGTAGCGGTCACCGTGACCGGCGCTACGGTCGGACTGTCCCATACCGCGTCGGGTACGACCGGATTGAGCCAGCTGCACATCAGCATACTGGTCAGCGGCGGCATCTTGATCCCGCAGGGATAGATCTGGGACTGCGCCTCGCCGTTATCGCACACACCCGGCGAAACCACCTTGACGTAGACCTCGATCTGGCCCCGACCGGCATCTGTCGAGGAGAACAGGAGCAGGTCTGCCGAGGGGATCCAGTAGACGTCGGCGATGATCTTGCTGGCGTAGGTGCCGGCCGCGTTGGGCTTGCAGGCCCCGTCTGGAAGCGGGGGAGCATTCGAGCAGATCATGCCACCCGTGCCGCCGGTGGTCCCGGCGCCGCCATCTCCGCCGGTAGTCCCGGCGCCGCTCGTGCCGGCGACCTCGCCGCCACCGCCGGCAACGCTTCCGGCTTGTCCGGCAGTACCGCCGCCTACTCCGCCTGTCGTGCCGGCCACTCCAGCAGCACCGGCCATCCCGGCGGTAGCGCCCACTCCGCCACCGCCGGCCATGCCGCCGCTACCGCCGGTCATGCCACCGCCGCCGCCCGCGGTGCCGCCGTCGCTGCTACCGCCACACGCTACCGCTCCCGCGATCGCTACGACTATCGCAAAGAGCAGAGCCGCTGATTTCTTGAAAGTTATTTCCGGAAAATACTTATTCATCCTGTTTTCCTCTTTTTCTTAAATATGACTACGTGACGCTTATTGACAATCCATGGCCCCGAATAACCGTTTTTTCTTTATCAGTAAGTCGCCCCCTGCGGAATAGTTTTTCTTTAATAATCCTTTCTTCGGACACCAACTCGGGTACGTTGGGAAAACGTCGAGGGGTCTCTGTCGAACCCCGGAATACGCTCGTGTCCTCGCAGTACGGTGACGGGACCACGGTCTGCTCTGCTTCAGGTACGAGCGGGCAGCCTGAGCTCGATCCGCCGTAGCAGACGTGCTCCGGCTCGGACGGCATGCGCGTCCACCGCCACTGCCAGTACTGCGGCGATGGCCGGGACGATGAGTCCGGTGGCTGCCGCGGCCACGATCACGCCGAACGCCACCGCCGCCACGCTGGTGGCCCGGAACGCGCGGTCGCGGGCGGCGCGCGCGATCCAAAGGGCATCGGAAGCGTCTCGAACGTCCGAGGTAGCCAGGGAGATGGCGTACTCGCCCGCGGCACCCCCGGCCGCGCCCAGCGCGATGCTCACGTCGGCCGCGGTCAGAGCGGGCTGATCGTCCACCGGGTGTCCGACAAAAGCCACCTTGCCCCCGGTATCGCGCAGCAACCTGACCTCCCTCCCGCGCTCCTCGGGCAGCAGCTCGGCCTTGACGTGCGCTATGTCCAGCCCGCCGGCGAGCTTCTCCACGGTTCGGCGCTGGTCCCCGGTCAGCAGCGCGATGTCGATATTCAGGTCGAGCATGCGCTGCACCGCCGCTCGGACCCCCGGCCGCAGCTCGTCCTGAAGCGCCAGCACGGCGCGAACCCGTCCGCCGAGCGCAATAAAGACAGACGTCAAACCGTTCGACTCGGCGACGGCCGCCACCGATTCCGCCGCCGCTACGCTGATCCCTTGGTCGAGCAGTAGCTTGCGATTGCCCACCACCAGCTCGTCGCCGCCGCCGGAAAGCGCGGTCACCCCCCGTCCCGGCAGAAAGGAGACCCGTCGCACCTTCCGCGGCTGTATCCGGCAGGAAAGCGCGTAGCGAACGATGGCGTCCGCGATGGGATTGCGTCCGGCCGCCTCCTCGGCGGCAGCCGCCAGAGCGAGCAACGGTTCTGGCTCGTTTCCGGGCAATGGATGGACCTCGAGCACCTCGGGCTTTCCCTCGGTGAGCGTTCCGAAAGGGGAAAAGCCGACCACGGAGACCCTTCCCGCCAGGTCCAGCGCGCTCGCGTTCTGGAAGACGATACCCCGGCTTGCGGCCGCCGAGGCGGCGGCGACCAGCGGGGACTCCGCGGCCCGGCGCACGGCCAGCAGGGGGGCGGCGAGCAGGACGGCGCTCGCCGCCGAAACCGGGGCGGTTAGCCCGCCCGCCTCGGCCAGAAAGAAGACCGCGCAGGCGAGCGCCATGGTGATCAGCCCCCCCCACCGCGTCACCTCTCCGGCGAAACGAGCGATGGGCGCCGCCTCGCGTGCGGTCACGCTGCCGAAGTCGGCCAGGCTGACCAGCGCGCGGGTCTCCCCCACCCTACAGGCCAGAACGCGTATCGCTCCTTTCACCACTTTGCTCCCGGCGAGCAGCGGGTCCCCGGGAAGGCGTCGGACCGGGGTTTGAGCGCCGGGAAAGAGCAGCACCGACGCCTCCCCGGCCTGGACCACACCGTCGACACCCGACCGGTCGCCTTCCGCGATCAGTACGTCCTCGCCGGTGCGAACCCTTTCCACGGGAACGACCTGGGCCGACAGCGAGCTGGAATCGATGCTGCTCTTATCCGGTACGCGCACGGTGGAGGGAAGCCGCCTGAGCAGGCCCCGGATCGCCTGGGCCACCGGTCGGGTCGCCCGCGCGTCGAACCACGCCCGGGCGATCATGGCCGCCGAGGCCAGCGCCGCTCCCTCGATCCCGAGCCAGGAACCGCTGCCCTCCAGCGCCGAGTTGGCCGCGCCCACCGCCGCTCCGATCGCTCCTGCCGGTCCGAGCGCCCAGGCCAGATAGCCCACGTCCTTGACCGCGGGCCACGACGCCAATAGCGCAGCGCCGGCGGCGAGGCAGGTGAACAGGGCCGAGGCGAGAACCGGCAGGCGCGAAGTAGCAAAAAACCCGAGGAGCATCGCGCACCCCACCGCAACCGTACCCGCCCAGAGCGCTTGCTCGAACGCCCGTGGATCAGACGACCTGAGCGGATCCGCATCGACGCTCGAGCTCGATACCGAGTCGGTCGAAAAGATGGGTACCCGGGATCGCTTCTCCGCGGCCGAGACGGAGGACTCGACGCGACCGTAGCGCTCCCCTTGCAGGAAACCGCGCCGGCAATCGGCTCCGCATAGATACCGGAAGCCGTCGCCGAACAGCACCACCGATCCCGCCCGCAGCGGATCGACCGCCGCGCCGCAGGCCGGACAGGGACGGCTGGTCACCCGGGGACGATCCTCGGGCAACTCGTGGGACGGCTGAAGCGGTACTGCACCGCTTTCTCGCTGCTCGTTTACAATCGGCGGCACGAGCGCCTACCCTACCACCGCCATCGGCGGCCTTCCATCCCAACTCCCGGAGAGAGGAAACGGTCCATGCGATTCCACAAGTACCACGCTTTAGGCAACGACTACATCGTCATCGACCCCCGGCAGAATCCCGTCGCGCTCGACCCGGCGGCCATCCGTCTCGTCTGCCACCGCAACCTGGGCATCGGCTCGGACGGGATCCTGCTGGGCCCCATCGAGAAGGCCGAGGGCCTGGCGCTGCGCATCTTCAACCCGGACGGCAGCGAGGCCGAGAAGAGCGGGAACGGCATCCGCATCTTCTCCCGCTACCTGGTGGAAGCCGGCTACGCGAAGCAGAGCGTCTTCACCCTGCAGACCCTGGGCGGCGCGGTCGAGGTTCGCGTTCTGGAATCCGACGGCAGCTTGATGGAGGTCGACATGGGCAGGGTGACCTTCCAGAGCGACGAGATTCCGGTGAACGGCGAGAGCCGCCAAGTGGTGGACGAGGCGATCACCATCGAGGATACGACATACAAGATGACCTGCGCCTCGGTCGGCAACCCCCACTGCGTGTTGCCGCTGGGTACCATTTCCCCAGAGCTGGCCCAGCGCCTCGGACCGAAGCTGGAAAACCACCCGCTTTTTCCCAACCGCATCAACGTGCAGCTGCTCAAGGTCCTGGATAGAAGCAACATCCAGATCGAGATCTGGGAACGGGGCGCGGGCTATACGCTGGCCTCGGGAAGCAGCAGCTGCGCGGCTGCCTCGGCCGCGTACCGGCTCGGCCTGGTCGACGCCGCGCTGGACGTGCACATGCCGGGCGGCGTGATCGGCATCGCCATCAAACCAGACGGCCATATCCACATGCGGGGAAGCGTCTCTAGCGTGGCCTCGGGTACCTTCAGCGAACAGTTCGCACGGGAGCTACAGACCGGATTGCCGGAAGGCTCGTAGGGGCGGGCGACGGGAGAGGGCAAGCCCCTCCCCTACGCCTCTTCCTTTTCCTTCTTGGCTTCCTCGATCAGCTTGTCGGCCAGCTCGCGGGGGAGCTCCTCGTAGTTGGAGACCGTCATCTCGTGGAAGCCCCTGCCCGAGGTCATGGAACGAAGCTTGGTCGAGTAGCGGTGCATTTCCGCGAGCGGCACACGAGCCTTCACTTTCTGAAACTTGCCCTCGCTCTCCATACCCAGGATCTTGCCGCGACGGCTGCTGAGGTCGCCCATCACGTCGCCCATGAACTCCTCGGGCACGTGTACCTCCACGTCGGCGATGGGCTCGAACATCACCGGCTTGGCTTCCAGCACGCCGTTGCGGAAGGCCATGCGCCCGGCGGTCTTGAAGGCGTTCTCGTTGGAGTCCACCGAGTGCATCTTACCGTCGTGGAGGATGACCTGCACATCGCGCACCGGGTAGCCCGCCACCACGCCGCCATGCATCATCTCCAGAATGCCCTTCTTGACCGCGGGGATGAAGCGCGCATCGATGGCGCCGCCCACGATACAGTTGATAAACGACAACTTGCCGCCCCAGGGCAGCTCTTCCAGCTCCTCGCCCCGCACCGTGAACTCGGAAGGAACAGCCGGCGGACGTTCCGCGTTATAGGGCTGGATGAAGAAATGCACCTCGCCGAACTGCCCGGCGCCGCCGGTCTGCTTCTTGTGCCGGTACATGACCCGCGTCTTGGACTTGATGGTCTCCCGGTAGGGAATCCGGGGCTCCTTGGTGTCGACCTCGACCCCGAACTTATCCTTCAGCCGCTTGACGATCAGGGCCAGATGCAGCTCGCCCTGCCCGCTGATGATCATCTGCGACATCTCCGAATCGTGGGTGATGGTGAAGGAGGGATCCTCCTCGCGCAGGCGGCTCAGCCCGTCGCTGATCTTCTCCTCGTCACTGCGCGCCTTGGGCACGATCGCCACGTGGATGGAGGGCTTGGGAAAATCGACCGCGGGCAGCTTGATGGGGTCGGACTTGTCGCAGAGCGTATCTCCGGTATGCGTGGCCTTGAGCTTAACCGCCGCTCCGATGTCGCCGGCCGTCACCTGCCCGGTCTCCGTTCGGTTCTTGCCGTTGGTGAAGAAGAGCTGCCCGATACGCTCGGTATTGCCGGTGGTGGCGTTGAGCAGATCCGCCCCGCTGGCCACGCTTCCCGCGTAGACCTTGAAGAAGGAGAGCTCACCCACGTGGGCCTCGGCAATCGTCTTGAAGACGAAGGCGAGCGGTGTGCCCGCGCTTTCGATCTGGCGCACTACCTGCTCGTCCTTGTGAGGCCTGGCCCCCACCACCTCCTTCGCCCAGTCCGGGGCCGGAAGGTACCTGCAAACCGCATCCAGCAGCCTCCGGGTACCGATGTTGCCCTCCGCCGCAGAGCAGAATACCGGGAACAACCCTCGCTTGCTGACCGCGGTGCAGAAACCGGAAGCGAACTGTTCCTCGGTGAGCTCGCCCTTATCCAGGTAGGCCTCGAGCAGCTCGTCGTCGCTCTCGGCCACCGCCTCCATCAGCTTCTCGCGCAGGCTGTCCGCGGTCGCCTTCTGGTCCTCGGGGATCTCCTTCTCCTCTACCTTACCGCTGCCATCGGTCGAAAAGCTGAGCTGCTTCATCAGGATCAGGTCGACGACGGTGTTGAACTCGGCCTGGCCGTGACCCACGGGGAACTGTACCGCGGCCACTCCCCGGCCGTACTGCTCCTGCAAGGCGGCCACGGTCTGGTTGAAGTCGGACTGCTCCTTGTCGAGCTTGTTGACGACGAAGATGGCGGGCAGCTTCCGCTCGTCGGCCGTGCGCCACCCCTGCTCAATGCCAACCTCCACGCCGGACAGCGCATCCATCACCAGCACCGCCGTATCCGCCGCGCGCAACGCCCCGCGGCACTCCCCCAGAAAGTCCGAGTAGCCGGGCACGTCTATTATATTGATCTTGGTCCCACTCCAGTCGCCGTTCAGCATGGCAGCGCTGATAGAGATCTTGCGCTCACTCTCGTCCGGGGTGAAGTCGGAGAGGGTGTTTCCCGCGTCGACGGTCCCCATGCGGTTGACGATTCCCATGCATAGGGCCATGGCCTCGGCCAGAGTGGTCTTGCCGGAATTCCCCTGCCCGACCAGGGCGATGTTGCGTATTTGACCGATTCCGTACTCTTTCACGGAGCTCTCCTTACATGAAAAGAGGGACGGTTGTACGCGCTTTCGCCCGCGCGCGCAATCGACCCGGGTCGGCCGGTTTCCGGGAGGTAGAGGAAGGGTATATATTATCCTTTCGGGCCAATGGCGATACGGTTGCCACAGGAGGAGTACAACGTTCCCGCCTTTCAGGTGGTCCAGCTGGTCGATGTCGTCAAGTTGTGGGGTGTAACCCAGCAGCAGCTCCTCGCCGGCTCCGGGGTGAGTGACAGCGAGCTGGAAGACCCGGACGCCCGGATCTCGCTCTCGAGCTGGAACACCCTGATCGAGCGAGCGCGCGCGCTCACCGGCGAGCCCGGCCTCGGCTTCTACCTCGGCCTGCAAAAACGAGCCTCTTTCTACGGCTACCTCGGCTTGGCCGCCACCAGCGCGGCGACCTTGGGAGAAGCGCTGGAGCTGGCCGTCCGTTTCTCGCATGTGGTCACCACCGCGCTCGACCTCAGGCTCAAGGTGGATGCCGGCATCGGTTCTCTTATCGTCGACGAGCGGGTGGACCGGGGCGAAGTGCGAGAGGTGGCGCTGATCAGCCTGCTGGTGGGATTGTGGCAGATCGCGAGCGATCTCACCGGGCGGGATCTTCAGGGAACCGCCGATCTCGCCATACCCAAGCCCGACTACTTCGAGCGGTTCGCCCACGTACTGCCGGAAGTCCGCTTCGACCAACCGGTGACGCAGCTGGTATTCGACGCCGCGCTGCTCGAGATCCCGTTGCGCAAGCCCGACCGGGTGGCATTGCTGCTGGGACGCGAGCAATGCGAGCGCAAGCTGCAGGCCCTCGGTTTCGACCGGGGACTGGTCGAACGGGTACGGCGCCTGCTGCCCAAGCCGGAAGGATTCCACTCGCTGAACGAGCTGGCCGCCACCCTGCACATGTCGCCGCGCACACTCAAGCGCAGGCTCTCGGCCGAGGGGGAGAGCTTCTCGGAGCTGCTCGACCGCGAGCGTCGGGAGAAGGCTCTGCTGCTGCTGAGCTCTCGCGATCTCACGCTGGAGCAGATCAGCGAGCGGGTCGGCTACTCGACCGTGCCCAACTTCGTACGCGCCTTCCGCCGTTGGACCGGCAAGACGCCGGCCGCCTTCCGCCGCGCCAACCGCAAAGCGTCAAAGTGACACCAGCGCGGCAGTGCCGCGCTGGTGTCATCTCGACCGAAGGTAGAGATCTCCGAGAAGCACAAATACTGAACGAGATTTCTCGCTTCGCTCGAAATGACACCGTCTGCTGCTACTACCTGCTACCGCAAAAAGAACCGGGGGTCGTTGGGCCTGATATCGAGGTGAAAGTGGTCGCGGTGGCCCAGGTTGTAGTTGGGCGTAATGACCGTGGAGAACTTCTTGCTCGCCGCGAGCTGGCAGACGATCTGTAGCAGCTTGCGCCCGCGCAGATCGTCCGGCGGAGGCGCCCTGCAGGTGCGGAAATCGGGGGCGAGCTGGAAATGGCGGGCGACCTCGAGGAAGCCACCCTTGGTCTGGAAGCGATACAGATCAAGCGCCAGGCCCAAGGTGTGGAAGCTGGTCCTGGGCTCGGGCCGGTAGTCGGACATCACGTCCACGGCGGTGACGCCGTGGCGCTTGAGGATGGCGACCAGGGCGGGCAGGCGCGTCGCCAGCTCGCAGGAGATGATGATAGGCCGATCCTCGTCCTCGTGCACGGTTCGAAACCAGACGCCGTCCACCGAGCCCCGAAGATGTACCGGTGTGGGGACCGGGGTGGGCAGAAGCTCGGTCCAGAGCTCGGCCTCGATGCCCGCGTCCTTCATGGCGTCCAGGCACTGCTGCTGCGGCCGGATGGACCAGATCGCCCGGGGTCTTACCCGCCAGGTGGCCCCGGCGGCGAGTGAGCGGAAGCTGGGGAAGCGGGCCACCCTGCGGGCGATCTCCCTGGCGGCGACGCCGGCCGGATCTTCCGGCGGTGCCAGGAAACGCCTGGGAACAGGGGGCTTGGGCGGAGCCGGCAGTACGGGTAGCAGCGACGCCAGCGCCCCCTTGAAGCGGATGGTGCCCGCCGTGGCGGTAGCGGGCCTCCCGTCCCCCGGCTCGACAGTATCCGCGGGGGAGGCGCTGACGGCATCGACCCCGGCGTCTCTGCTCCCGCTCGCCTCCTGCTTCGGCGGCACGGGTAGCCGCCAGCTGTCGTCGAAGAAACCGAGGGCGAGCGGCCGCCGCGACCTTCTGAAGACCAGCCTCTCCCGGGCAGCGGTGGCGCGCTCGTCATACACGACGTAGTCCGGAAGAAAATCCGGAAGGTTGTGGCCGGCCATCACCGCGGCAGCCGTCAATCCCCACTGCACGATGACGTAGCGGTCCGGAAAGAGAGGGTTGGGATAAATGAAGCGGGTGCCCAGCCCATTTCCGGTGAAGCGCTCCTCGCCCAGCGTGATGGCGTCCGGCCCGAGGGCGATCGGCAGCCGTACGCGTATTCGTTCCAGGATCCGGTTGCTCCCCGGAGTGCCGTAGAGCACCAGATGGTTGTCGCGCATGATCTCCGGCGTGACCTCGGTATCCGCCAACACCGGCTGGCTGACCCGCCACAGCCAGAGCGGCCACCCGTTGCTACCCTTTTCCGCTGCCCGCTTCAGCCTTTCCTCCAGATCTGGCGCCCCCGTTCCGTATACGTGGACGACGGCGTCGTAATAGGCGTCGGTGATGGGACCGGACAGGCCCGGTCGTTTCTGCAGCCGGCCGGCTTTCGCCCGCGGAATCCCCCTTCGCCACTCCTTCCGCTCCCTGACGAAGTGGGCGGTCTCCGGCAGCTTCTCGGGCGCGCCGCGGTGAACGACGCTGCCGTCGATGGTGATGCTCACCTCGGCCGCGCCGTCGCCGGTTCCCTCCGGCGCGAGAGGGGCGTCGCCCAGGTGAAGCGAGAAGGCGCGGACGTTGGCCGTATCCACCACCAGGCCGCCCTCCTCGACCCGGGCGCGCACCCGCCCGAGCTCGGGGTAGCGCGCCAGGCGGGTGACCGAGACCCAGTGCTGGCGGTTGGCGCGGTAGTCGCCGGTCACCAGCCGCACCTCGCGGGGACGCGGGTTGCGCTTTACCTCGGCCAGCTTCTCGTAGATGCGCCCGTGCTTGTGAACCGCATAGAGGATATCGTGCCCCAGCTGATACCAGGTTTTTTTGAACGGAACCCCCAGCCTTCGGATACTCGCTGTAAACTGGTCGACGAAGCGCGGCTTCATGGGACCGGTATCGGCGCGCCCGTGGTAGTAACGGAAATCGGTATTGAAGGCGTTCTCGGCCAGGTGCAGGCCGGAGAGGGGCCGCACGCAGTCCGCTTCTTCCTCCAACATGCGGCCACCCGCGTACTGCATCCAGCTCGGCGCGCCGGCCATGGCCATGACGGCGCTGAAGCGCCAGGCATGGCGCAGGCCGATGCCGTAGGCGCCCACCCCGCCGTTGGAGAGCCCGCCCAGCACCACCCGATCGGGATCCACGTTGTAGCTGCGCTGCACCTCCTCGATGGCGTCCAGCACATCGCGCTCGCCCATCCAGCGCCACATCACGTGGCCGAATCCGTCCGGGGCCATCACGATCCAGTCGGGCTTCCAGCGCGGCTCGAATTCGTCCCACAGGTGCTCCCGGTAGGCTTTCCAGCTCATGTTGTTGCCGAGCACCACACCCAGAAAGAGATTGCCGTTGGCCGTGCCGCCGTGCATCACCACCATCAGCGGATAGGAGCGCTCCGGATCGTAGTCCGGCGGTATGTACACGGCGTATCCCTGACGGTGCTCAGATACCGGCGAGCGATAGCCGCGCAGCGAGATCCTTCCCCGTTCCGCCGGATAGGGATCGCTGCCACCCTCGCGCAAGCGCCCGAGCAGCTTTCGGGTCCTGCCGAGCCACATCTCGGACTGGGCCCCGTAACCGCCGGTGATGCGCGCGGCCACCTCGGCGGTATAGGCCAGGCTTTCGAAGGTCTGGTCCGGGATCTTTCCGCAATGCTCGCGCCGGGCCTGGCCGAGCTCGGCCGCCAGCTCCTTTACCGCCGCTGCCGTTTTTCCGGACGCGCTGCCCGGGATCTCGACCCGCGTGACCGCCCCGTGCGTCCCGGACCCGCACCGCGGCTCCGGGTCGGTCGGCGCAGCCTGCTCTGGCGCCCGCGCGTTCGGCGCCTCGCCCGCGGGCGAGGCGTCGGCAGGGACGCCGGACGTATCCCTGGCCGCCGCCCTGGCCGCCTCTGCCGCCTCCGCCGCGCGCCGGGCCGAGACCGCGGTATCTCGCTCGGCCGACGGCGTACAGCCGTGCGCGCCTAGCGCCAGAGCGCCGACCATCAGGACGAGCATCGTCGCGTCGTACGGCTTGCGCATACGGGATGGGGGAAACGTGGCAAGAAACGGGAAAAAAGTCACGTTCCGGTCGGGAGCTGCGCACCGGCGTCTGGGGTCTTGCGACCCTCTCGTCTCTGTGCTCTATCAGGGGCCTTGGAAACCGCCCACCGCGCTCAGGAGGGGTTCGCATGTCCATCGAGATCCGGCAACACGCACCCGGCAAAGACGTCAAGGACTTCATCCGCGTTCCGCACATCGTATTCCGGAACGATCCGGTATGGATTCCGACCCTGAACATGGTGGTGGAGGACCAGCTCAACCCGGCCAAGAACCCGTTCTTCCAGCACGCGGACGTGGCCCTGTTCACCGCCCACAAGAATGGCCGGCTGGCGGGCCGCATCTCCGCCCAGGTCGACCACGAGCACCTCAAGCGCTACCAGGACCAGACCGGGTTTTTCGGCTTCTTCGACACCACCGACGACCCGGAGGTGGCCCGAGCCCTGGTAGAAGCGGCCAGCGAATTCGTGAGCAAGCGGGGGATGAAGAGCATCCGCGGGCCGTTGTCGCTCTCCATCAACGAGGAGCTGGGCCTGCTGGTGGAGGGCTTCGACACGCCGCCCATGGTGATGATGGCCCACTCCACGCCCTACCAGGGCGCCCTGGCCGAGGCCTGCGGCCTGGTCAAGGCCAAGGACCTGTACGCCTGGCGCTTCAACGTGGGCGAGCCCACCGCGCGATCGCTGCGCGCCTGGGAGCATATCAACTCCCTGCCCGAGGTCGAGGTCAAGAACGTCAACCGGGCTAGTCTGGGCGAGGACATTCGCAAGGTCCTGGAGATCTACAACGACGCCTGGAGCGAGAACTGGGGCATGGTGCCGGCGACCGAGGCCGAGGGCGAGAAGATGGCCGAGGATATGAAGCTGGTCATCGACGAGCGGCTGGCCTTCTGGGTGATGATCGACGGCGAGCCGGCGGCCATCTGCATCTGTTTTCCCAACCTGAACGAGGCGGCGCACGACCTGCAGGGAAAGCTCTTCCCGTTCGGCATCTTTAAGCTGCTCTGGCGCGTCAAGGTCCAGCACCCCAAGACGGCCCGAGTCGTGCTCATGGGCATCAAGAAGAAGTTCCGCAACCGCAAGCGCTACGGCGCGCTGGCCATGTTCATCTGCGCCGAGATCGCCAGGCGCGGGACGAACCTGGGGTACGAGGCGGCCGAGGTGAGCTGGACGCTGGAAGACAACACCCCCATCAACCTGACCATTCGCGCCATGGGCTGCAAGCGCTACAAGACCTACCGGATTTACGAGAAACCGGTGGAGGGGTGAGGTTGTTCGGTGGGGGAAAAGGTGAATTCGATCCTGATCCGGGACCGTGGTAAAAGGCCAATCCAGAAAGGAGGGCTCCCATGCGCACTTGTCTGAGAACGTCGTTGATCTTCGTCGGGATCACCCTGCTGGTTCTAGCAGGGGGTTGCTCCAAGCAACCTAAACAGCAGGAGGGAGCGGTCGAAAAGGCCGCGGAGCCCGTCGTCAAACAGGGACCGCCGAAAATCGTCGTCGACGAAAAGTCTTATGATTTCGGCAAGGTCAAAGAGGGCACCAACGTAGAGCACGTCTACAAGATCAAGAACGAGGGCGAGGGCGAGCTGGTCATCGAGAACGTGAGGTCGTCGTGCGGCTGCACGGTAGCCCAGCCCACCAGCAAGAACGTGCCGCCGGGCGGCGAGAGCGAGATCAAGGCGACCTTCAGGACGGCCGGCCGCGGAGGAAAGACGCGGAAGACCATCACCGTCAAGTCCAACGACCCGGTCACCCCCACCCTGGTCCTGAGCATCCAGGGCGAGATCGAGACCGACGTGGCGGTCAAGCCGCGCAGCATCTGGCTGGGACAGCTGAAGAAGCGGACCAAGGGTACGGCCGATTTCACCGTTGAGGTCAGCGATCCCGAACGTATCAAGGTCACGTCCGTCAAAGTCGAGGACAGGGCCTTCACGATCAAGAAGCTGGAGGGCGACGCGGCCGGGACCGCCAAGTACCAGATCACGTTCAGGGGAGGCGTCAAGCTGGGGCCGATCTCGACCCGCGTGCTGGTCGAGTACGAGGGCGCCGAAAAGTCGCCCCTGCGGGTGCCGGTCCGGGTCGAGGTGGTGGGCGACCTGCAGTACACCAAGTATCTCCGCTTCATCAAACGCAACGACTCCTTCCAGCCCATGACTATCGTCTTCAAGTCCCGCACGGACAAGGACGTCACCATCAAGAGCGCGAACGATCCCCAGGGGCTTCTCAAGCTCACCGTGCTCGAGGGCAAGGGCAAGCGGCCCATGATCCGGGCCGAGGTGGCCGACCCCGCGGCCTCTTACCAGAGCCCCCGGCGCAACAACATCGTGGTACAGACCAGCGATCGGGACGAGCCCAAGGTGGAGATCGGCTACACCATCGTGGAGCCGCGGGCTCCGGCGGTCCGACCCACCGCAAGGCCACTGCCGCCGAGGAAGTCGCCGCCGCCCCGCCCGGGACCGGCGGCGCCGCCGTTGCCGGCGAAGAAGGCGCCTCCAGCCGGCCCGAGCCCGCAGCCGCCTCCTAAGTAACGTACGGCGGTTTCGCTCCCGTAGTCGTCGGCGATGGCCAGAACCGTCTCCCTCAAGACCCTGGGCTGCAAGCTCAACCAGTACGAGACCGCCCGGCTGGCGGAGTCGCTCGTTAGCCGGGGTTGGGTGATCCGGCCCTTGGGGGAGAGAGTCGACGCCGTGATCGTCAACACCTGTACGGTCACGGACCGGGCCGACAAAAAGTCCCGTAGTCAAATCCGGCAGGGCTCGCGTTTCTCGACCAGCGGCAAGGCCTTTGTCACCGGCTGCCTAGTCGACCGCGACCGCGAGGGCCTCGCCTCCATGCCCGAGGTAGCGGCCCTGTTCGACAACGGCGAAAAACCGCTGCTCGCCGACCGGCTCGCCGAGCTGGTCGGCAACGAGCGCTCGGATGCCTCCGCGGAACCGACACCGGAGCCGCCTTTCGTGCGAACCCAGGGCTACCTGAAGATCCAGGACGGTTGTGACGGGTCGTGCGCCTATTGCGTGGTACCCGCGGTACGCGGGGCGCCCCGCAGCGAAAGGGCCGACCGGGTACTGGAGCGGGCCCGGCGGCTGGTGGACGGCGGTTGCCCGGAGCTCATCCTGACCGGCATCACCATCGGTCGCTACCGGGACGGCGCGCTCGACCTGGCCGGCCTGGCGGAGTCGATCGTACGGCTGCCCGGGAGGTTCAGGCTCCGCTTTACCTCCGTCGAGCCCACCCAGGTGACCGAGCGCCTGATCGAGTTGCTCGAGCACGAAAAGGTCTGCTCGCATCTGCACCTTCCGCTGCAGTCGGGCTCGGACCGCGTCCTGGCCTCGATGCGCAGGCCCTACCGCCTGGCCGACTATTGCGCGCTGGTGGAGCGGGTACGGAAGCGCTCCCCCGGGGCGGCGATCGGCACCGACCTGATAGTCGGCTACCCCGATGAAACCGAAGACGACTTCTCGCTTACCCTGGCCGCGGTGGAAGCGGTCGGCTTCGCCTACCTTCACCAGTTCACCTACTCGCCCCGGCCGGGTACCGAGGCCAGCGGCCCCGAGGCGCAGCCGGCCGGCCGATCCGCGACCGCCGCCAGGGTGGAAGCCCTGCGCGAGCTCGGCGCCAGCAAGTCCCTCGACTACGCCCGGCGCTTCGTCGGCCGGCAGCTCAGCTGCGTGATCGAGCGCGACGGCAAGACCGGCGCGCACATCGGCGTAAGCGATAACTATATAAAAATCGTTTTGCTGCCCTCCCCGCTCAACCGGCGGCGGGAGGGAACCCTGTCCGGCGTAGAGCTGCTAAACGCAGACCGTCGGCCGGCCACGGGCAGGCTGGTTGCCACCGCCTGATGCGGTCGATCCGGCTATTCGGATACCGGCCGCCCGGGGATCGTGGTACAAGTACGCCATGCGAACGAAGACCCTTCTTACATCCTTTTATACTGCAACTCTGATTCTCGGCCCGGCCGTTCTCGGCTGTGGAACCAGCGACCCGGATGCCGGCAACGGCCCGGAAGGCGGCGCTCAGGCGCAAGGCGGCTCCGGAACGAGCGGTGGCGGGGAAGCCGGCGATGCGGCCGCCGGCGAGAGCGGCGGTTCCGGCGGCGACCCGGGTAACGAGGGCGGTGCCGGCGGCGGTGGTGGCGGCGAGATGCGCGACGGCGGGGAGCCGGACGGCGCCGAGCCCGCGGACGCCGGAGACGCCACGGTCTCGGGAGCGGTGGCGGCCGCGGACGTGTGCGAGCGGCTGAGCACCATCCAGTGCTCGGGCGAGGCCAGCTGCTGCAACAATCCCGGACGCGACTTCGATGCCTGCAAACAGATCATGAAGCAGGCCTGCGAAACCGAGCTCACCCTGGACCAGATCGCCATGAATCCGGTATCGGGGTACGACGCGCAGAAAGCGGGCGAGGCCTTTGACGAGTTCGAGCGCCTGGTGGACGACTGCGTCCCCAACGTCGTGGACTGGGCCATATCCCGCGAGGGGTTCGCCGGCGTGGTCGAGGGCACCATCGACGAGGGCGACGACTGCACGCCGCCCGAGCCGACCGTGGTGACCGTGGCCAAGGTCGGCGCCGCCCTGGTCTCCTGCCGCAACGGCGCCGAAGTGGCCTGCCTGCCCAAGGCCTCGGGCTGGACCTGCCAGCAGCGCTCCGACGAGGGAGGCCCCTGCTACCTGGATACCAACTGCAAAGAGGGCCTGTACTGCCTCAACCCCGCCCTCGGTTACGACGGTGTCTGCACGGCGCAAAAGGCGCTCGACGCGCCCTGCTTGACCCCCAACGAGTGTGCCTCCTTCGTCTGCAAGCAGGGCATCTGCGCGCCGGTCAACGTACAGAACGCCTATTGCCTGTCGCAGCTGTAGGAGCCATCCGCTCGGCCAAAAAGGCGACCGGGTGCAGGGCCTTGCGGCCGGTGAAGTGCTCGATCTGACGGCGGCAGCTGAAACCGGGGGCCAGCACCGTGACGTCGGGAACCGAGTCGCGCACGGCGGGAGCCAGCACGCGCTCGGCGCAAGCGCGGCTGAGGTCGTAGTGCTCCTTCTCGTAGCCGAAGGCGCCGGCCATCCCGCAACAGCTGGTGTCCAGCACTTCGTATCGGATATCCGGCACCCGATCGAGCACCGATTCCAGCGGTTTCATTCCCGACAGCGCCTTCTGATGGCAATGGCCGTGCACCAGCACGGCTGACGGTGACGGTGCGAGCGCCATGCCTTTCCAGTTCTGGTCCGGGAGGCGGGCCAGAAGCTCCTCGACCAGCAGGCTGGCCCCGGAAATCTCCCGCGCCTGCTCGGCCAAACCGCCGCGCAGCAGCGCCGGGTACTCGTCGCGCAAGGTCAGCAAACAGCTGGGCTCGATGCCCACCACCAGCAGCCCGCGATCGAGCAGGGGATGAAGCGCCCGCACGTTATGCGCGGCCAGCTGCTCGGCTCGCCCGAGGTGCCCCTTGCTGATGGCCGCCCGGCCGCAGCAGCGGGTATCGCCGAGCTGTACCGCGAATCCGGCCGCCTCCAGCAGGCCGACCGCTGCCAGCCCCAGCTCGGGCTCGCAGCGGTCGGTCCAGCAGTCGACGAAGAGCGCCACCCGGGGACGGCCTTCCGCATCCGCCCCCGCAATACGGGATGCAAACCTGTGACGGAAGCTGTTGCCTACGAAGCGCGGCAGCTGCCGGCGACGGTCGAAACCGAGTAGCTTCTCAGCTAGCCAGCGCGCGAGCGCCGTGCGCAGCCAGGGCTGGCTCAAGGGAGCCAGCCTTCCGGCCCAGACCGCCACCCGATCGATGTGCGCGGTCAGCCAATCGCGCAGACCCTGGCCGCGCTCCCTCCGATAGAGGTCGAGCGTCTCGGCCTTGAAGCGCGCCATGTCCACCCCGGAAGGACATTCGCTCTTGCACGCCTTGCAGGAGAGGCACGGATCGAGGATCTGGCGCACCTCGCTTCCGACCAGCCCTTCCGGCAATCTTCCCTCCATGGCCGCCCGCAACGCGTTGGCGCGTCCGCGGGTGCTCTGCGCCTCCTCCCGCGTCGCCATATAGGTGGGGCACATGGCGCCGGTAAGCGTCTTGCGGCAATGGCCGACCCCGGAGCACATCTCCACCGCCCGGTAGAACCCGCCCTCATCCGAATAATCGAACCGGGTCGCGACCTCGGGAACCCGGGCAGCGTCGGGCAACGAGCGCAGGTTCTGCAAGGGGTCCGGGGTGTCCACGATGCGCCCGGGATTGAGCACCCCGTCGGGATCAAAGGCGGCCTTCACCTGGCGAAAGGCCCGGTAGAGCTCCGCGCCGAACATCTTCTCCAGGTAGGCGCCGCGCACGATGCCGTCGCCGTGCTCGCCCGAGAGCGCGCCGCCGAGCTCCAGCACCAGGTCGCTGACCTGGTCCAGGATGGAACGTAGGGCTTGGCGTCCGGATACGCTTTTTAAATCGATCACCGGCCGCACGTGCAGGCAACCCGCGCCCGCGTGTCCGTACCAGCCGGCGCGGGTTCCGTGCGCCTCCACGATGCGGCGGAAACGCCCCAGGTAGTCGGCCAGCCGCTCCGGGGCTACCGCCGTGTCCTCCACGAAAGCGTGCGGTTTGGCGTCGCCCTTGATCCCCATCAGCAGCCCTACCCCGGCCTTGCGCAGCGCCCAGATACGCGCCTGATCCCCCTCGTCGCGCAGCAACCGGCAGCTGGCCCCCGTCCCGCCGACCTGCAGCGCGCGCAACAGACCGGCGGCCCGCTCCTTCAGCTGCGCTTCGTCCTGCCCCTCCAGCTCGATCAGCAACAGCGCGCCCGGCTCCCCGTCCAGCAGGCCACGGGCCGCGTCATGCGCGATCATCCCCCGCGTCCGCTCCAGGATGAACCCATCCACCAGCTCGACCGCGGCCGGACCGTGCTCCAGCGCCAGCGGTACGGCCGCGGCGGCTCGCAGCACCTCCGCGAAGCCGGCCAGCAGCAGCACCCTGGCCGGGGGGATGGGGACCAGCCCCAGCCGGGCCTCCACCACCAGGGCCAGGGTACCCTCGCTTCCCGCTATCAGCCGGCAGAGGTCGACCGCCGCGGACGGTTCGAGCAAGGCGTCCAGGTTATAACCGCTCACCCGACGCCGAAGGGCCGGGAAGCGCTGCCGGATCTGCTCCGCGTTCCGTTGCGCGATGGCGGGGATAGAACGATAAATATCTCCTTCGAGGCCCTGCTGTTGTTGCCTGGCTCGCAGCGCCTCTGCTTGCAGCGCCCGCAGCCAGCAGCGGCTGCCGTCCGCGAGCACCACCTTTAGCTCCTGCAGGTGGTCCGCGGTCAACCCGTGCACCAGCGAGCGGGCGCCGCTCGAGTTGTTGGCGATCATACCGCCGAGGGTGGCGCGCGAGCCGGTGGCCACGTCAGCCCCGAAGCGCAGGCCGTGCGGGCATAGCGCCCGGTTGAGCTCGTCGAGCACCACGCCGGGCTGCACCCGGACGAAACGACGCTCGGCGTCGATCTCCAGAATGCGGTTCAGGTAGCGGCTGAAATCCACCTGCAGTCCCGGGCCCACCGCCTGACCGGCGAGCGAGGTGCCAGCGCCGCGCGCGGTCAGGCTCGCCCCCTGCTCTCGGCAGACGCGCACGGCCTCCACCACGTCCTGCTCGGTCGCGGGTAGCAGCACCCCGAGCGGCTCGACGCGGTACAGGCTCGCGTCGGTGCTATACAGCTCCCGGCTCAGCGCGTCGCAGCGCAACTCTCCCTGGATCTTCTCGTGCAGCTGCCGCCCGAGGTCCGCCGCCCCGCCCCGCTCGCCCTCTGCTCGCGAACCGCCCATGCTCCCCCGCTATTGCCTCTTCCGGGCTGCGCAGAGCGCCGCTGGCGCGGCGCCGGTTGCGCGCAGGTATTCCCCCGGCGCGAGCACGATCTGCAATCCCTTGACGCCGGCGGATACGGCCATACGTTCCAGCCCGAGCGCGCTTTCATCGAGGTATGCCGGAAAGCTCTTCCTGGCCGCCAGCGCCGTCACCCCCCCTCTCAGGTAACCGGTCAACGGCTGCACGTCTCTCAACGGCGCCAGGCTCACCCGCCGCTCGCCGCTGGCGCGTCCGAGCGCTTTGAGATCGAGCTCGGCGTCCCCGGGGATCACCGCGAAGCAGGGGCCGCCGCTATCCCCTCGCGCGAGCAGGGTCTTGAAGACGGTCTCCGCCGGCATATCGATGGCGCGCGCCACCTCGACCGCGGTCATGTGCTCCGCGCCCACGCCGTATTCCCTCAGCTCGTAGGCCACGCCGAGAGAATCCAGCAACCGCGCCGCATTGGTCTTTTTGCTCATGTCTGCCGCGAAAAGCTCTCCGATCGCGCTTTTGGGCACATCCGAAAAATACTCGGTCCGTATTTTCGAGATCTGCTCTACTTTCCCCCGGTTCTCGTGGCGCGGCAAGCCTGCAGCCCGAACGAAAACGGGCGAAGCGTCAGGACCGATCCGGAGGCAAAAGGCGGTTTGCAGCTCGCCGGCTTCTCTCTTGTGCTGTGCCTTGTTGCGCGATACAACTGCCGGGGCCTCGACGGTGGGCTTGCGTTCAGCACTGCCGGCCGCTACATCGAGGATCGGACGCGAGGAGGCGCGAGCATGAAAGCGAAATGGCACCGAGGAATTCTAGCCGGGCTGTTGCTGACCGGCATGGTCGCATTGTTGTCCTGCTCGGAGGACAATCCCGATGAGTGCTACAGCGACGCCGATTGCCCCCCCGCGAGCAATGCCAAGGCGACGATCTGCGTCAAGACCTACTATAACTCCGGTATTCCTAGCGGCGGCTACTGCGCGGAGTGTGTCGAAGACTCGGACTGCACCGATCCGACCATGCCGACCTGCGATACCCTTTTCAACACCTGCGTATGCAAGTCGGACTCCGGGATCTGCGGCCTCGACGAAGGGGGCATTCCCGACGGAGGCATGGCCGGCAGCGGCGGCGGCGGCGCCGGCAGCGGCGGCGCGGGCGCTCCGGACGACGCGGGACAGGTGGACTCAGCGGCGTCCGAGTCCGACGACGCGGGGCAGTGAGCATACGACCTACATTCTCGACCCAGAAGCAGTGCTGAAGCGGTATGCCCCTTCGCGATCGCATAGCATCGTTCGCGCGTCTATTTAAAGAGCGCCCCCGCAAGACCAGCTCCGCGGACGGCCTGACCTTCATCGAGTTCCGCGATATCGGAACCGCCCAGCTCGAGGCGTTCAACAGCGCCGTCCAGGAGCGAGTAGCGTCCCTGACCGGTGTGATATGGGTCGAGGTCAATCCGCACACACGCCGGGTGATGGTCAGCCACGATCCCTACCGGGTGTCCGCGCAAAGGCTGGTAGAGGCGGTGCAGGAGGTAGAAGGGTCACTGCCGCCAGCCTCGGGCGACGAGCTGGACGGCTCCCGCCAGCTTCCGGACGACGAGATCCTGGAGCTGCAGCGAGCGGTGGAGCTGCTGGCCGACGCGGCGGGCTTGGGGCTGGGGCTGGGGCTGCGCGTGGTTCCGCTCACCCCCACCTCGCTGGGGGTTAATGCGACGGCGCTTCTCTCCCTGGTCAAGCACGTGCAGAGACTCCGCAGCGATCTGGACGAGCTGCTGGGCCCCGAGCGCACCGATCTGCTTCTGAATCTGGCCACGGCGCTGACCCAGGCCATTTCCGAGCGTCCGCTCTCGTCTATCGTCGATGTCGTCCGCAAGCTGGAAGCCCTGCGCGAGCTGCGCGCCAGGCGCGGGGTGTGGGAAGCGAGAAAGGACCAGCTCTGTAGCTCGCATCCCGCGCGCAATACGGTGGAAAAACCGGTGGCAACGGCAAGACCCGCCGACCTGCCGCCCGGGCCGGTAGACCGCTACGCGGGGCGCGCCTGGATGATCGCCGCCTCCAACTTCGGTCTGAGCTTGATGACGACGCGTCGGCCGAGCAGCGCCACGGCGGCCGCCTTCGGGGCGCTGCCCAGCCCGGCCTGGCTCGGGCGGGAGACCTACGCCTCGGAGCTGACCCGGGTGCTCTCCAGGCGGGGGATACTGGTGATGGCGCCCGACGCCCTGCGACGCCTGGATCGTATGGATTGCCTGATCCTGGACGGCGAGCTCGTCCGGCAGGCGGGATTTACCCTGGGCGAGATGGCGGCGCTGCCCGGTACGGATGCAGAGACGGCTCGCCGCAAGGCGCGCGTCCTGTTCAACCCGGAGCGACCGCTGGAGGTTCAACAGAGCAAGCAGTGGACCCTGGGCCCGCGCGAGGCCCTTCCGGTCGAAAACCGCGGCGAGGTCGAGGCGGAAGCTACCCGGCTCGCCGCTCGCGGGGAGATCGTGCTCGCCTTGTCGCAGAACGACCGCATCGTCGCGCTGCAACAGATCAACATCGTGCCGCCGACCGGCGTCGAGGAGCTAATCCAGGCGGCAGAGAAATCGGGCTTGCGGGTGATTATCTCGTCGAACGATCGATCGGTAGTAGAGGCGCTCGACGTCTACGAGTTGGTACCCGGCGGCGCGCGCGCGCGCGCGGCCATTCAACAGCTGCAGAGTCAGGGACACTGCGTATGCTATGTCGGCACCTCGGGCGCGCCCGCCTTCGAGGTGGCCGACTGCGGAATCGCGCTCTTCAAGCCGAACAAGCCCGCACCCTGGGCCGCCCATATCATCTGCGGAGAGAGCCTCTACGACGTCCGCACCTTGATCCGCGCCTGCGCCGAGGCGCGGAACATATCGAAGCACAGCGTACGCTACGCGCTCGGCGCCGCCATCGTCAGCACCCTGGTCTCGGGCGGGTCACACCGACGCAATCCCTCTCGACGCGTCGCCTTCACGGTCAGCGCCGCCAGCCTGATGGCCATGACCAACGCCGTACGCAACGCGACCGGCCTCGACCGCGAACAGGTGCTGCCCGCGCGCGATCCCACGCCCTGGCACGCGCTGGACAGCGAGGGGGTGCTGGCCCGCCTCAACAGCTCGCGACAGGGGCTCTCGCGACAGTCGGCGCTGGCCCGCGTCACCTCCTCGGAGCGGGTTCGCAGCGCGACCACCGGCCCCATCGACCTCGTCCTGGAGGAGCTGTTCAATCCGCTCACCCCGCTGCTGGCCGCCAGCGCCGGCCTGTCCGCGCTGGTCGGCTCCACCGCCGACGCGGCCATGGTGGCGGGAGCCGGGGGGCTAACAGCCCTGATCGGCGGCGTGCAGCGCTACCGTACCGAGCGATCGATCCGGCAGCTGGTGGGCGGAGCGCGACGGCCGGTCCGGGTCTGGCGCGACGGAGTGCTGACCGAGCAGGACGCCGATCTCGTGCGCTTGGTGCCGGGCGACGTGATCAAGCTGGGACCCGGCGACGAGATCCCGGCCGACTGCCGGCTGCTGGAAGCGCAGGGGCTGGAGATCGACTCGGCGGCGCTGACCGGCGAGTCGCTGCCCATCCCCAAGACTGCCGATCCCTGCTACCAGGCAAGCATCGCCGACCGGACTTGCATGCTCTATGCCGGGACCACGGTCGCCGCCGGGCACGGCTCCGCCGTGGTGGTCGCGGTCGGCGACCGGACCGAATCGCACCGCACGGCCGTCTCGGCCGACAGGTCCTCCGCGCAGGGCGGCGTGGAGAAGCGGCTGCGTTCGCTGATGAGCATGACCGCGCCGGTGGCGTTGACCGCGGGAGCCGCGCTCACCGGCGCCGGCCTGCTGCGAGGCCGAAGCCTGGAGGAGCTGGTAGACGCCGGCGTCGGCCTGGCCGTGGCCTCGGTGCCCGAGGGCCTGCCGTTGCTGGCCACCGCCGCCCAGCTCTCGGCGGCGCAGCGGCTTTCGGAGCGCGGCGCCATGGTCCGCAATCCCCGTTGCGTGGAGGCCCTGGGCCGCGTGGACGTGATCTGCCTGGACAAGACCGGGACGCTGACCGAGGGACGCATCGAGCTCAGGGCCATTCACGACGGCGAGGAGGCGCAGCGGATGCAACAGCTGGGCACAATCGCCCGGCGAGCGCTATCGGCGGCGTTGCGCTGCGCCTCGTCCACCAGCGAAAGCGCCGGGGACGCGGACCCGATGGACCGGGCATTGGTCCGCGGCGCCACCGCCGCCGAGGTCATTACCGTGGCCAGCGAAACCGAGCGACGCCTGGCGGAGCTGCCCTTCGATCCCGCCCGCGGCTTTCACGCCACGCTCACCCAGACCGAAAAGGGCCGCGTGATCACGGTCAAGGGAATACCCGAGCTGGTGCTGGAACGCTGCAGCTCCTGGGCCGGGGAAAAGAGGAGCAAGAAGCTCAGCAAGGCGGCGCGCAGCAAGCTGCACGAGGAGGTCGACCGGCTGGCGGCCGACGGGCTGCGCGTGGTAGCCGTGGCCGAAAAGCGCCTATCGTCGAGCGACGAGCAACCGGCCCTGGAATCGGTCACCGATCTGGTCGGCCTGGGTCTGTTGCTCTTCCGCGATCGGGTACGCCCCACGGCCCGGACCGCCATCGAGGCGCTGCGCTCGGCCGGACTGCGCGTGATCATGCTCACCGGAGACCACCCCAACGCGGCCGCGGCCGTGGCCGACGAGCTGGGACTGAGCGGCCGCACCACGCCCATCAACGGCGCAGATCTGGTGCGGATGTCGGAACAGGAGCTCGGGAGCAGGCTCGAGCACTCCTCGGTCTTCTCCCGCGTCACCCCCACGCAAAAGGTACGGGTGATACGGGCCATGCAGCAGTCCGGACACGTGGTGGCCATGGTGGGCGACGGCGCCAACGACGCTCCCGGTATACGCGCTGCAGACGCGGGGTTGGCCGTGGGCGAGCGGAGCACGGCGGCCGCGCGCAGCGCTGCCGACATCGTCCTGCCCGAGGCGCGCATCGAGACCGTTGTCGACGCCATCGCGGAAGGACGCGCCATGTGGGTGTCGGTCCGCGACGCGGTCTCCATCCTGGTGGGAGGCAACCTGGGGGAGATCGGCTTCTCGGTGGGAGCGGGCTTCCTCTCCGGCCGCTCACCTCTCAATCCCAGGCAGCTGCTGTTGGTTAACCTGCTCACCGACGTGGCGCCGGCCATGGCCATCGCCGTACGCCCCCCCTTGGAAGCGGAACTGTCCGCGCTGGCCCGCGAGGGCCCGCGCGCCTCGCTAGGCACGCCGCTCAATAAAGAGATCGCCTCGCGAGCGGTGGCCACCACCATGGGAGCGAGCAGCGGCTGGCTGGTGGGACGCCTGACCGGAAGCCGGGAACGGGCGAGCACCATCGGCCTGGTATCGCTGGTCGGCTCGCAGCTGGGGCAAACGCTGCTGCACGGAGGCCTGAGCGCCCCGGTAGTGCTGACCAGCCTCGGTTCCTCCGCCGTCCTGTTCGGCATTGTGCAGGTACCCGGGCTCAGCCACCTGTTCGGCTGTCGCCCTCTCGATCCGCTGGGCTGGGCCACGGCGGTCGGCGCCTCGGCCTGGGCCACCGGCGCCTCGGTGCTGGTACCCAACCTGGCCGACCGAGCCCTGGAAAGGATGCGCGAGATCGGCACCGAGATCGGAGTCCCCCCGGCCGTGCTGGAGAAGGGCGCCGACGCCCTGCGCAAGCTCGCCGAGGCCTCCGATACGGGCGAGGAGCCGCTGATGGTCGAGATCTGACCTCGCGCCGCCCGGGCGCAGCACGGTCGCCGCCCGGGCGCAATCCCTGAAACCCATTCTCCTATTCGTTTGCGCCTAAGGAGGCACCGCAAAATAAACGATACGAGACCGGGCGCGTCGGCGGAGCGCAATCGCGAGCGCGCCCGGAGGAAAAACCGCAGCAATAGCAGCGCTATTTCGAGGATTTTTCCGAGGACGAAAGCCGCGGTTGCGCCCGCCCACGCGGCCGCAACCGGATCGTTTATTTTGCGGTGCCTCCTAAGCCTGGATTCAGGCGGCCGCGTAGCCCGCGACCGGCGCCAGACACACGACCTCGGCGTCCTGCTCGGTCAGCGCGCCGGTATCGAGGTGGACCAAAGACTAGGTTCCGCGAACGGTTGGTTCCTTGATCAGTTCTATTGTCTTTAAGAACAGCCCGATCGGGTCTTTCAGCCCCCCGGCTCGGCCTCTGAACCCCCTGCGGGGCGATGCCGGCCCGCATGCCCCGACTGGTGCTCTTCTCTCGAAGATACCCTCAACCTTCCCCTGGCTTCCCTTATTGAAGAGATTTGCATTTAACGTTATAGTACTAATGTAGTACTATAAGCTCTGTGCCAAGGAAAATACGCGAACTCGTAGCGGAATTACTCCGGTCGGGATTCATTGACCGAGGAGGAAAGGGGAGCCACCGAAACTACAGGCATCCTTCGGGAGTGAAGATAACGATTAGCGGAAAACTCGGGGATGACGCGAAGAAGTACCAGGAGCGCGATGTGGAGAAAGCGCTAAAGGAGGCGAAATATGAAGCCGAGTGACCGATATCTGAAAATCGTAGAATGGTCTGATGAGGATAAATGTTACATCGGCAGATGCCCTGGTTTGATGCTTGGGGGTGTTCACGGATCCGACGAAACGAAAGTATACAAGGAACTCTGCCAGGCCGTCGAGGAATGGGTGAACATATACGAGGAAGAAGGAGAGGAACTTCCCGTTCAGACGGCAATGAGAGAATATTCCGGAAAACTCGTCGTTCGACTGGGTAAGGATCTACACGAAGAACTGGCGATAGAGGCGTTACGGAAAGGAGAAAGTTTAAATACGTATTGCGTAAATATGCTTCGTAGGCGTCCTACGATGAAGAAGAGGGGTGCGAGTCACATACGGCGAAGCGCTAGAAAGCGTCAGTCAAAAGTGGCCGAATCAAAGTGACGTTGAACGCTTTCGTCGAAAATACGAAAGAAAAAGAGAAGGAAGAGAGAAGGAAGGGGACTGAGAGAAGAAGGAAGGGGACGGTCCTGGACGGTCCTGCAAAGTTGCATTTGGAAGGAAGGGGACGGTCCTGCAAAGTTGCATTAATCGGGATTGGGTGTTCGTTAGGTCGAATGCCGCGTGAAGGAGGAAAGGAAGGGGACGATCACGCAAGGTTGCATTAATGGGGATGGGTGGTCGTGAGGTCGACTGCCGGGTGAAGGAGGGGAGAGGCGGTTCCGCGAAGATGCATTGAAGAGAGAGGTGGGCTGCGCTTTCGATATTGCGGGGCCGGGTAGGAAAAATAAAGCTTCATTTCCAAGATCGAGCGTAGATGAACGGGCGGGTGTTGTTTAGGAGAAGGCGAGGAGAGGGCGAGGAGAGGGCTGCTGCCAAGGAACCTTCCAACACGTTTTCACCCCCTCGGCACGCAACCTCCCGCCGCCACTGGCCGATAACCGGGGCATGAACACGAAAATCTCTGCCTCCCCATGCGTTCGGAAATAAGCCGGTAGGACAAATAAACCTGGATTAACAGGAGCGAGCGTAGATGACCGAGCGGGTACTGTCCGGAAGAGTGCGAGGTTGAACACGGACTGCGACCGCGAACCGACCGCGAACCGGGGCCAGCCGGCGGCTGGAAGCGAGCGAAGCGACCGGAGCGTGCGACGCGGAGGTAGCTGCGGTGGTTGCGGGCCCAGCGGTGCGTAGCGCCCTGCGATCGGGGGCGCGCTCCGCTGTGGTTTCAACCGTTCCGCTCAACCGATCGACCGTTCGGCTCATTCGAGCCCGAACGGCAGAAGCAGCTGGCCAGGCGGATCGGGCATGGGCCCGGGCGGGGGCGGCATGGGCCCGAGGCCGGCCCGGGCCAGATTCTTGCGGTTCTCTGCATCGCGGGTGGCCATTTCCACCAGACGCATCCTTGCCGAGCATTTGGGGCAACAGGTCACGTCCGCGGCGAAAGTGCGGCGCAACAGTTCGGCCCAGGCACGGCGGCCCGGCGTCGGCCGGGGCGCGTCGTTGGCCGGCGGCGCGCCGAGCAGGCGCAGGTAGTTGTCCAGCGTGAACAGCTCTAACTGTTGCGGCTTTTGAGCAGCGAGGTCGGCGCTTTCAGGCACCACCTGGGCGCGAAGCCGGGCGTTGGGCGCGAATACGCCATGGAAACGAGCGTCGGACTTCCAGCGCGTTCGCCGAACAGGTCGCGGCCCCGGGGCACCGAGGCCCGGTAGCAGCTGAGCAACGCCGGCTGCTCGGCGGCGAAGTCCGTAGGCTCGAGCAGCTGCTCGTCCGCTTGTCCCTGCTCGACCAGCCGGCCGTGCGCTCGCAGCACCTGGCGGATTCGCGCGGCGGTGCGGCCGGCCACGTTCAGGACATCCGCCGGGGCGAGCCAAGGTAGCGGGTGGAAATCGAGCTCTGCGCCGGGCTCATCCCCTACGTACACGCCGTCGAGCGCGAGCGTGTGCGCGTGCACATTCAGCCTGAGCGCGCTATCGAAGCGCTGCACCAGGGTGACCGCCCCGGGGTGGGCAAGCGATAACCCGGTTAGGGCCGGAGTCTGTGCGCGGGCAATGGATAGCGGCTGGTCTAGCCATTGCGCGTACACCCTGGGAACTGCGGCGCCAACTTCGTTGAATGTCGCCCGCGGGCTCTCCTTGTGCGGGTATGCGGCGTCGACCGAAGGAGGGCAATGTTTCAACGACTGGGTCGACGGCTGCGCCGGCGAACCTCGCAACGCGGACCTGAGCGGCAGAACAGCCGCGGCCGCTCGAATCGAGTCGCGACGGCGGTACAGCTCCGCTGTCGAAGTCGCTACACCGACCTTCACCGAATCGGGCCTGGCGCGTTATCGGGTCGTCTACCGAGACCGAGGCAACCGAGACCGGGGCAGGCTGCGCGTTGCATCTACCGCTTCGATCGACTCACTTCTCGAGGAGGTAGCGAACTCGCTCGGAGTGCCAAACGAAGAACTGTGCGGCAGCGGCCGCTCTAAAAAAGCGACGATGACACGCCGCCTCGCCGTACTCGCGTGCCGTGCCGGAAACAGACCGCTGATCGAGGTAAGCTCCGCTCTCGGGATTAGCGACTCGGCCGCGAGCTACCTCCTCCGAACCGCCGATTCCGCTACGCTGGACGAAGCACTTCGAATTCTGGACAGATGGGCTCGTCGGTCCAGCTAACGCCGGTCGCTTTTTTCGGTTTTTCGGTCCGTCCCCTCTCCCCCGAAGAACCGGACCGGGGCCCGGCCGCCCGGCGCGATCGGGCCCTGTTTTCCGGCGCGAGGCGAGGGGGCGTTTTCCGCTTGACACATGAATCTATGATCGTATATTCATATATTCATGAATGAACGCTCCCCCGCTCCAGCGGAATCGCGGCCGCTCGACGTCGAGACCTCGGAACAGCTGGCCCGCATGTTCGGCGCGCTGGCCGACCCCACCCGGATGCGCCTGATGAGCGCGATGTACGACCGCGAGCGATGCGTTCACGAGCTGTGTAGCGCGCTGGGCCTCGAGCAATCGGCCGCTTCTCACCAGCTCCGGATCCTGCGCGACCTGGGACTGGTCCGGCGGCGCAAGCAGGGGCGGCACGCGTACTACCGGCTGGACGACTCGCACGTGAGGGACGTGTTTCTTTTCGCGCTGGATCACGTGCGACACGGACGAAAGAAGACGCGACCACCGTCGCGGAAAGGAGCGCTGTGATGGGCAAAGCAATCGTGGGCTTTCTTCGTCGCGGCTACATGAGGCTGACCTCCCTGTCGATCCCCTGGAACGGGGCGGCGTGGTACACGCGACTGCTCTACTTCCTCTGGTCGCTTTTCTACGACCTGAGCGTGGGGCTGGATCCGGGATTCCGGACGAACGCGAAGCGGCTCGTCGACCGTACCGTCGACCGGGGCGATCGCGTTCTGGACGTCGGGGTCGGCACGGGCATCCTGGCGGAATACGCGGCGGAGCGGGCGGCGGACTACGTGGGCATCGACTACTCGCCTTCCATGCTGGCGCGCGCCGCGCGGAAGCTCGGCGCTCGCCGTCTGCAGAACGTATCGCTGCGCTGGGGGGATGCGCGAACACTGCCGTTCGCGAACGACTCCTTCGACACGGTCCTGAGCTCCTTCGTCCTGCCTCACTTCCCCGACGAGGAGAAGGGCCCGGTGCTGAAGGAGATGGCCCGCGTGCTCAGGCCCGGCGGCGTTCTCGGTCTGTTTCTCGCGCGGGGAGAGATTGCCCCGCTGTTCTCCTCGCGCGAACAGCTCGACGCGTGGCTGTCGGAAGCGCACCTCGTGGAAAGCGAGATCCGGGACCGGGACGACGTGTATCGCATCATCACGGCCCACAAGCCCGCGTCGATGCAGGGCTAGGACCGGCTCTCAGCTCGCGTCGCAGGCCTGCGGCGTCTCGGGCAGATCGATGAGCTGGCTCGAGGTGATGCAGAGCGGACGCATCGAAGAGATGACGCCGCACTGGTTGTCCAGGGTGCAGCAGCCGTCGAGCGCGGTCCCCATCCCCCCGGCATCGACGCCGAAGCCCCCGCCGTTGTAGTCCGGGCAGCGCGTATCGGGCTCGGGCGGCGGCTGGCAGGCGACCTCGTCGTCCACGGTGGTGTCTTTGGCCCCGCAGACCTCGGCCCCGTCCTGGCTGGCGCAGCACGGTACGATGCAGCTGGTGCCGCCGAAGAAGCTCGACGACGTCTCCACCTCGCAGGTCTCGCCGCCGCAGACCACGGAGTCTGTCGGTGCCGGCTCGGAGGGCGAGGGGACGGACCGAAAAACCGAAAAAGTACTCGTCGCGCTTCCTCGCCCAAAAATATTCTCTTTCGGTTTTTCGGTCCGTCCCCTCTTAGTTAGTTCCCGGCTCGAAATAGAAAAAGCCCAATAAATTCCGCACAAAAAAGCACCGGAGGGGCTACATTTCGGTTGCCTATATCGAAAGGAGCCACCTCCGATGCGGGAGATCGTACCGAATCAGCTGCCGATTGTCGCGTCCTTTATTGAACACGAGCACGCGGCGGAACTCAGGTCGATGAGCGAGATAATCGATGCCCTGGGAGCCAATATTTTCGAGAAGATACACGCGGACCTGGTGCGCGGCGTAAACAATCCGGACAAGGGCCGGATCGGAATGAGCGCCGAGCAGGTGTTGCGGGCGATCGTAGTCAAGGCGAACGGACGGCAAAGCTACCCCCCGGCCGGCTCCAACAGCTTGCCGCGTTCCCCGCAGAGGGAGACGAAGCGCTCGGCGTCTGCGCGGTAGCCCACGATGGTCCCCCAGTGGATGGGAACGGCGACCCGGGCGTTGAGGTCCCGCGCCGCGGCCGCGGCCTCTTCCGCGTTCATGGTGAAGGTACCGCCCACCGGCAGGAAGGCCACGTCGCAGCGGATGCCGACCATCTCGGCGATGCGGTCGGTATCGCCGGCCACGTAGATCCGCCGCCCGTCCATTTCAATCACGTATCCTACCCAGCCCTTGTCCCGCGGGTGGAACTGCTTGTTCAGGTTATAGGCGGGATGGGCCTCGATCACCACGCCGCCGCCCAGGTCCATCCGGTCGCCCGGGGCTGCGATCCGGGTAGAAGGGCCGAGCTCGGCCGCGCACTCCTGCGGGGCCACGACGATGGTCTCCGGCGTCGACACCTTGACGATGTCTTCCGGCGAGAGGTGGTCGAAATGGGAATGGGTTACCAGCACCACCCGGGCGGGCCGGGCATCTCCGATCTGGTAGGGGTCAACGAGAACGGCGGTCGTGTCGTTCTCGATCCCGACCGAGGCGTGTCCGAACCACTTCAATCCCTTCAACATGGCGCCACCTCCCGTGCCGGACCATCCCCGCTGCCGTACCGAGCCCTCAGCCGGTGAGAAGCTATAAAAAAATCGCGCGGCGGTCAAAAGGGGCCGGACGAGCCGGCCTTGCCGCCCACGCCCGTTCGGATAAAGCTCGCGATCATGGACGAGCGAGAGCGCATGGCGCGCGATCTGGGTCGACTGGTAGGCCGCTGCGTGACCGACTGGTCGCTCATCGACGACGGCGACCGCATCATGGTCTGCTCCAGCGGCGGCAAGGACAGCTACACCATGCTGGACCTGCTGGAAAGATTGAGGCGGAGGGCGCCGATCCGCTTCGAGCTACTGGCCGTGCACCTCGATCAGGGCAACCCGGAGCACGACTCCGGACGACTGGAAACTTGGCTGCGGGACAACGGTTTCGAGTACCGCGTATTGCACGAAGACGTCTTCGGCATCGTGTCGCAGAAGGTGCCCGAGGGAGAGACGAGCTGCGCGCTCTGCTCGCGCTTGCGGAGAGGAATTCTCTACAACGCGGCGCAAGAGCTGGGATGCGATAAGCTGGCCCTGGGGCACAACCTGGACGACACCATCGAGACCCTGTTGCTCAACCTGATCTACACCGGCTCGCTCAAGGCCATGCCGCCCAAGCTGCGCAGCGACGACGGGCGAAACGTGGTCATCCGCCCCCTGCTCTACTGCTCGGAGGAGGCGATCCTCGCTTACGCCCGGGCAGCGGGCTTCCCGGTCGTTACCTGCAGCCTCTGCGACGAACGGCAGCCATCCAGACGCGCGCAGGTCAAGAAGCTGCTCTCGCATCTGGAGGCGATATCACCCCGGGCCAAGAACAGCATTCTCGCCGCGCTGGGAAACGTGCGCGCGACGCACCTGCTGGATCGGAGCCTGTGGCAACGCCTGGGGATCGACCCGACCGTGGAATCAGCGGACGGCGACGAGGACCAAGACGATATCGCCGGGGATATTGCCGAACGGCGGCGATGGGGCTAATTTCCTGGGTATGCAGAGCAACCTGGCGAGCACGGCTGCAAACGGGAACCTGACCGTCGCGCCGATTTTCTGGCTGCCCGCGCTGTTGCTCGTGACCGCTTGCAGCATCGTGGTGGATCCCGATACCGGCGTACTGGACGAGATCCCGTCCGCCGATCAAGGCGCCGGCGGAACCAGTGGGGCCGACGATGAGGCCTGCAGCCCGGGCTCCTTTGTCGTCTGCTGGTGCGGCGACGGCAGTAGGAGCACGCAACCCTGTCTGGCCGACGGTACGCTGGGTGCGTGTAACTGCGCCGATAACGGCGCGAGCGGAAGCGGCGGGCAAGCGGGAGAAGGCGGAAGCGGCAGTGGAGGCGGCCCGGGAGAAGCCGGAGAGGGTGGAAACGGAGGCGAAGCCGGAACGGCCGGACAAGCGGGAGCGGCGGGAGAGGGCGGCGCGGGCACGGCAGGCGACGGCGGGACCGGTGCAGAGGCGGGCGCCGATGGCGGGGCAGGCGGCACCGGGGAGCAGGCCTTGTACGGCCCCTGCGACGAGAGCCGCCGCTGCGCGGACGAGCTGATCTGCGAGACGGCCTTCATGAATCGCGGCAATTTTTGCACCAGGACATGCGAGCAGGGCGATGAATGCCCGGCCGGTTCGAGCGGAGATGCCCCCGCGGTCTGCGATTCGACGACGCGGGTCTGCCGGCTCGATTGCGCCGGCATCACCACCTGTCCCGACGGAATGGCCTGCATCTCGATGATGACCCGCTCTAGCTGCTACTGGTACTGACCGCCCCCAACAGAGGGGTCACGTCTTCGAAGGCCGTCCGGCAGGGCGGCCCCGGGGCGAAGAGATAGCGGGCCACCCCCTGTCGGTCGATGGCCACGAGCGTTGCCGAACGGGTGCCGTAGCCTTCGTAATGAATACAAATAGCCCCGAAGGCGCGGAGCTGCTCGCGCGTCAGCAGCGAGCCGGGCGGCGGCGGCTCGATCGCCTCCAGGGGCGGCAGGTCATGGTCGCCGAGAATGGCGACGAGGGCCGCGGACAGCTCCGGCCAGGGGCTCGTATGTACTTTGTATGCCGCCTGTCGTGCGCGCTCGGCTTTGGGAAACCGCGGGGATCCGATCCGATCGTTGGACAGCACGTGGATACCGGGTGCGAGCGCCTCGATCTCCACCCCTTCCGGGTGTCCGTGAGCATACGCTGCGTAAAGCCGGTCGACGTTTCCGAAGAGGAGATTGAACGGATTGTAGCTCGAGGCATCGAGATCCCGCAGCTGCTCGGCGATCGCCTCCGGTGTAACGCATTCGAGCGCGCGGCGCACCACCTGCCCCCGGGAACGAAGGTTGGAAAGCGGAAGCGTGTAGGTCCGCTGGTTGGTAAGCGCCGCGAAGATCCCCTTCTCGTTCACCCCCAACCAGGTGCCTCCCCCCTTCAGGTCCAGCCCGCCTATACTGCGAGGCGCCTCCGACAATACCGTCGGCCCGGCCGTGGGACGGTCGGTGAACTCGTCCCGGTTGGCGGCGATCACCAGAGGATATTCCGGATGAAGGCCGAAGATAGCCAGAATCGTGCACATGGTCGCGCCCTCATGCTATCATTATCGTTGACGCTCGCGAATCGATACCGGAAAGCGGCGTTTTCATCGGGAGCCGCAATGACCGCATCGCCCCATCACTCACTTCGACCGGGAACGCGGCTCGGTCGTTACGAGCTGGTGCGCTACCTCGGCGCCGGCGGCATGGGCACCATCTACGAAGCGGTACACGTCGATCTGAAGAAGCGCGTCGGCTTCAAGGCTTTGCGTTCTTCTATCGCCGAAAACGAGGAAGCGCGCACCCGCTTCCTGCGGGAGGGGGAGGCGGCCTCCAGAATTCGACACCCCAACGTGGTGGACGTCTTCGACGTCGGGGTGGAGCAGGGGACGCCCTACCTTGTCATGGAACTGCTGGAGGGCGAGGATCTGGGCGAGCTGCTTAACCGGGAGGGGCTGCTGCCCGTACCGCAGATCGTCAACATCATGCTTCCGGTCGTGGCCGCGGTAGCGACCGCACACGAGATGGGCGTGCTGCACCGGGACCTGAAACCGGAAAATATTTTTCTGGCCAAGCTGCCGCACGGACTTACCACGCCCAAGCTGCTCGACTTCGGCATCTCCAAGTTCGTCGATACCCACGAGGCGCTGGGATTGACCGACGGGGCGAACATCATGGGCACGCCGATGTACATGTCCCCCGAGCAGGCGACCAAGTCGAAGACGATCGATTCCCGCAGCGACCAGTACTCGATCGGCGTGATCCTGTATGAGTGCGCCACCGTCGAGCAGCCCTTCAAGGGCGATTCGCTGTACCACGTCCTGCAGGCCATCGTCGCCGGCAACTTCGAACCGCCCAACGTCTATCGCCCCACCCTGCCGAAGGATTTCGAAGCCCTCATCCTACGAGCGATGAGCACGGAGCCCGAGTCCCGCTTCCCCGATCTGCCGTCCGTGGGACGAGCCTTGCTGCAGTTTGCGGACGAGCGCGACCGCGCCATCTGGTCCCCGGCTTTCGAGCCAGCCAGGGTCGTGGGCGCTCCGTTCAACCCCTCCGTACCGCCGCCCGATGCCGTTCCGTCGGCTCCGCCTTTGCCGCTGACCCGACCCAGGCAGACGCCGGACAAGACGACGTTGAGCGAAGCTACATCGGAACGGGTCGGCGAGCTGAAGAGCCCGGCGAAGACGGGCCTGTACCGGCGGGCGGCCTGGGGCGCGGTCGTGCTGGCGGGTATCGCGGGGGTCTACCTGGTCGCGCCGCTGGACCGGGTACTGGTCCCGGGCAAAGAGGAGAGCGTCAAGACGGCCGTCGCGCCCGACAGCCGACTGCCTGTCGCCGCCGCTCCCGTGGAAATGCCCGAGCAGCCGGCCATCTATCGTATCGAGGTACGGACGGATCCCGAGGACGCGGAGATCGAGCTGGACGGCGTCAAGGTAGGAACGGGGTCGCTCACCCTCGATCTGCCGCGCAACGGAACCGCCCACCTGCTACGCGTGAGCGCCCCGGAGCACGAGACCCGGGAGTTCACCTTCAACGACCAGCCGCCGCCGGAGCACATCGCCCTCGACAGGGTCGAAACCGAGGAAAAACACGATGTTCGCGCTAGACCGTCCGCAAGAGGTATTCGCGACCGTCCGTTGCCTGCGCCTTCCCCGACCGCCGAAACGCCGTTGGTTCCGGTCGCGACCGTACCCGAGCCCCCGCAACCCCAGCCGGCGCCGCCGGCGACCACGCCGGAAGTGCAGCCGGGGTCACCGCCCGACGCGCCGTCCGTCGAGTTCTCGAAGAACCGAGCGCCTATTATCGACTGACATGGGCTCTCGCCGGAAGTGTCCGATCTACTCGCCTGCGGCTTTCCCCGCCCCCTCTTCTGGTATCTCCGGTAACGGCCGGCGCCAGAAGGCCTGGCCCCCGATGCTTCTGCAGAGATAAGAGGCATCCAGGGTCTCGGCTTCTCGATTGGGGGGGCAGTCGCCCAAGGTGATCTCCTTCAGCACCGGTGTCGGGTGCTGTACCTGCCTGTACCGGGGCTCGTCACAGGCAGAGGACGCGGTCGGCTCGGCGTCCGCGGCGCTATCGCCGCCGCCCGCCTCGTCGCGGCAGCCGAAAAGCTCCCGATACCCCGTCTCGGTCAGCGCCAGCACGCTTCCGCGCCTTTCCCATCGCCCCGAGCGCTCCGCGATCCGGTCCGCGCTATGCTCCTTCTCGGAAAAGGTCGCCCGCCATTTCCAGCTTCCGTCGGGAAAGAACAGGTGGCTCTCGGTGCGAGCGCACCCCTTTGGAGACCAGTACCCCCGCCAGGCACCCACCAGCTCGGGATCCAGCTCCTCGGCCTCTGGCTGCGGCTCCGTGCCAGATGCCCCGGTCGCTTTGCCGGTACCCGCAGTCGTGCTCGTCGACGAAGCGCCACACCCAAAAACGAGAAACGACACCAAAATCCAGAACGCTAAATACAGCAACCGACGCACGTTGCCTCCTTCGCGCTCACGCGCGCGGGGTAGAGGGAACTATCGGAGTATATCTCAAAAACACTCCGGTCGCCTTTCGGGCGCGGCTGCCCCATCTGCCGCTCGCACCTCCTCGAAATAGCGCTGCTATTCCTCGTCGTCGCTCCTTGCATCTGGGACCGCCGCGCTCCGAAATACTCGGTCCGCATTTTTAAATGTGCTCTAAGGAGGCACCGCAAAATAAACGATCCGGTTGCGGCCGCGTGGGCGGGCGCA
>CAYVFC010000080.1:0-36671 GCA_964450715.1 uncultured Sandaracinaceae bacterium
GAATAGGAAGACGCTTCGTATCGATTATCCTGATTTTTGAGGTGAGAAATCCGGACAGAGCCTATTCCTTTTGCCGACGGCAATATGAGTGAAATATCGTGCCACGGCAGGGGGGCGCACTTTCTGGTGCCGGCGATCCGAACCGTCATCGACGTGGGAGGGCAGGACTGCAAGGCCATCAGGGTGGACGAGAACGGCGGGCTTGCGGATTTCGCCATGAACGACAAGTGCGCGGCCGGGACGGGCAGATCGCTGGAGTTGAACGCCGAGGCGCTGGGAGTGGACGTGTCCGAGCTGGGAGATCTGTCGCTGCGGGCCGAGGAGGAGATCGAGATCGCCAGCCAGTGCAGCATCTTCACCGAGATGGAGATCATGCATCTGCTGATGGAAGAGCGCAGCGCGGCCGATATTGCCGCCGGGATCAACAAGGCCATGGCGCGTCGCGTACGCACGTTAGCCGGCAAGGTCGGTGCAGACATCGTGGCCGGTATCGCCCGTTCGGTGGCCTCCAAGGTTGCGTTGCTGGCCAGAAGGGTGGAGTTTAGGGAAAAGGTGGTCATGGTCGGCGGCGTGGCTCTGAATCGGGGCGTCATCGGCTACGTGGAAGAAGAGCTGCAGCTGAAGCTGTCCCCTTAGCAAATCGATCCGCAGATCGCGGGAGCGCTGGGCGCGGCTTTGCTGGCTAGGGAAAAACACTCCTCCTAGGGCATGCGCCTTTTCGACGACATCATTGGCGAGCTCGAGCGTCTGATCGGCGTCAAGGCCGATCAAGGGCGGGTGAAAGCGCTTCCGTACCTTCCTGGCGCTTCCTGGCCCGCCTCCGATGACGGCAATATCATCCTTCAATCGGAGGTCGGCGTCGAGCTGGGTAATCCGCGGGATGCTTCCGTCTCCTTCACCGCCTGGACCGGAACCCCCTCTCTCGTCAGGGGCGATACCCTGTCGGTGGTCGGTCCCGACCTGGCGGATACGGCCGAAAAGCGCCTTCCCTTTGGCAAGGTCGTGCTGGTGGAGGGAACGGGTTTCTCGCTATATCGGTGCCATGAGGAAGATGACCGAGGAGATGGACCTCGACTGCGCCAGCTGCGACTATCAAAACGTGTGCAACGAGGTGGATGATCTGAGGGCCATGAGGGCCTCGCTGCGGAAGAGAATGGAGACCCGATAGTCTACGGAATCCGCTCCTCGTTCGTATGGATGGTTCCCGGGGTTTCCGTCATGAACGATAAGGGAAAAAGGCCGGTGGTCATCGCCGTCTGCGGCAAGGGCGGGGCAGGAAAAACGGTGGTCAGCTCGCTTCTGATAAAGCTACTGGCGGCAGAGAAAAAAACCGGGTTCTGGCCATTGACGCCGATCCGGCCATCGGCCTTCTGCTGGCCCTGGGCATCGAGGTACGAAGAACGGTCGATGATATTCGCAACGATCTCATTCGACGGATCGACGAGGGAGAGAGGCTGGAACGTAGAGAATTGCTGGCGAGTCTCGACTACGAGCTTTTCGCATCGCTGGCGGAACGAAACAATCTGGCCTGTCTCGTCATCGGCTGGCCGGAAAAAGAGGGCTGTTACTGTCAGGTCAATTCGCTGCTCAGGGATATCATTCGGGACATCGCAGCCGGCTTCGACTACCTGGTGATCGATTCCGAGGCCGGGATCGAACAGGTCAACCGCAGGGTATTCGAGCTCGTCACCCACCTGCTGCTGGTGACCGATACCTCGCTGAAGGGAAGGAATGTGGCAGTGACGATAGAGCAGGTCGCCCGCAGGTGCGTGGAACCGGAAAAGACGGCCGTCATCTTCAACCGGATCAAGCCGGGAGAAGACATGTCGCCTCTGGCGCAACAGATGGGTCTTCCGGTACTCGGATTCTTGCCGGAAGACGAGACCATCGCGCTCTACGATCGACAGGGCAGGAGCTTCTTCGACCTATCCGGATGCGCCGCGCTCGAGAAAGAGAAAGGGAATGTCGTGCCTGCGTAGCTCTTCCCGCAACACGCCAGCCAGTCCGCAAATACTGTTGCAGCCGACGTGTTGGGTTAGAAACACGCAATCGCACTTGAAGATCTGGTAGTAGGCCAGGGTTCCCTGGATGAGATACTCGGAATCGATGCGTATGACCGACATAATGATGTCCAGCGATTGCCAGGCATAGCCTTCCAGCATGGTGTCGAGGCTGGTGGTATCGATGGGCCCGGCCGGGTCAGCGCGGTTGGATGCATTGAATACGCAAGCTCCGAACTCCCTTTCCATCCAATCCCAGAGCTCGTAGTCGTAGACGGGCGGCGCGTGAAGCCAGAGCACGCGGTGCTTCTCGGGATGGGGGGACTCGGGCTGTCCCTGCCTGATCCTGCGCACGGCGTCGTCTCTGATCTCCTGCAGGATGCGCGTCAGTCGCGGGTCGCCGCCGCGCTCCATGAAGGCCTGCAAAAGAAGCTGTCGCAGCCCGAATTGGTGGGGTACGGGCTTCGCCATTTGTGTTTCGTGTATGTCCGTCAACAGCTGGTAACACCGGTTGGATTCCTCGATGGCCTCGCGAAACCTGTCGATATCGAACCTCTTCTTCGTGACCTCTTCCAGGAAGGGAATGAGCCGGTTCTCGATCTGCTTCGCGTAGAAACCGGCTGCCTCTTTGCCGTAGGTATAGGGCGCCTCTACGAAGCAGTAAGGGCGTTTCAAGAGCTTCTCCATCATCGGATAGACGATCCGGGTTCCGTCGCAGGGCGAGGTAGAGGAGACGAAAAACGCGTTGTCGGGCAACTCTCCGCGCAGGGCGGCGCCGAAGATGAAACGGTCGGTGGAGCAGATGTCGGACGGCAAGCCCTCTTCCTTGGCCGCGGCTAGAAAATCGTATACCGTCTGTACATCGGCGCCAGCGATCATGGTGGCGTAGATCTCCAGGCAGAACGGAACGCAGTCGAAGGCGTGAAAGATCGGCGGCAGAAAACCGTTCTCGAACATGGCCACCTTGCGAGAACCGTCGTTCATCGCCGCATCGATGTCCTCGAAACCACGGACCTCGTCTAGCAGTATCTCGTCCAGCAGTTTTTGGGGCTGGTCGCCGCTATCGTTCAGCAGGCCGACGACGGGCCTCCAGATGTTGTTGCAGATTCCCAAGGTCTTTTCGAAAGGCTTTCCCGTCTGATAGAAGCTCCCATCGTGATCTGGTTTGCCGCTAACTATTCCCTATGATCGGGGCGGATCCCGCCACAGTAGCCACGTTTTCGGAGCCTCCGAAGAGGCGCGGGCCTCCATATCGACGATCTCCCCTGGCGGTGGCCGTGATCGACGGGCATTCCTCTATCGTCCCGTCGACCCGATTAATTCTCGGTCCGGTTTTGAAATCGACTCCGAGGAGGCCCCGCAATGAAGGCTTGCCCGTCCGAAAGAATCGGGCCATACGAAAGGTGCGCTTGTTTCGAACATACCTGCGTTAGGGAGGCACGGGGAGGACGGAAATGAAAACGACAAGAGTGGTGTTCATAGCTGCGATTGCGCTTGCAGCCGCCTGCGGCTCCGAGGAAGACGACATTTCGAGGAAGGAGATCCGTACGGCGATCGAATCGCTCCAGCAGGTATCCGGGCATTTGGGGTTCTCGCTGCAGGAGTCGCTGGTCCTGCAGGAGGCGCTTACGGTGCCGCTGCAGTGGTACGAGGCGCCGGAGGGGAGGCATTGATGTCGCGTATGTGCCGGCAGCGGGTGAAAGTTGATGCGAGGGCGGTCGTTTCAAATACCGATACCCACCTGAACGGTTACGATGCGAGGGTCGTCGTTTCCGCGCTGGTTGCGCTGCTGGCCTGCGCCTGCACGCCCGTATACATGGCGCCGGCGGCCAATGCGCCTCTGCTGAGCAAGCAGAGCGAGCTACACCTGGCCGCCTACATGGGCACCAACGGACTGGACGCGCAGCTCGCCTACTCGGTGACCGATTCGGTCGCGGTCACGGGAAGCGTTTCCGCGGACCCGTCGGGACACGAAGACGAGGACCCGTCGGAAACGGCGATCGATCTGGACAACAGCCACCTGTACGGCGAGGCAGCGCTCGGTTATTACCTGCCTTTCGAGAAGAACTTCGTTTTCGAAGCGTTCGCGGGTGCGGGTGGGGGAAGCACGCGGGGCGAGCTCGTTTACTGGGGCGAGACCATGGAAGAGACGGCCGAGTCCAGCGGCACCTATTTTCGCCCCTTCCTGCAGGCCGACGTGGGCCTGAGCTTTCCCGCGCTGGACCTGGGGGCTGCGGCGCGCTGGTGCGTGGTCCGCTACGACTACTCGACTCCCGACGTTCGTTTCCGCGACGACGTCGCCTACATGCTCTTCATGGAACCCATCCTGTTCGGTCGCCTCGGCTGGAAAGCGTTCAAGGTCGAGACGCAGATCGGGTTCGTCATTCCCATGTGGGGAAACCAGGACCTGAACATGGGCTGGATGTTCTTCCACTTCGCCCTGGGATTGCACCTGAGATTCGATCTCGGAGAGAACGGGGACGAATGACCTCGGCCATCCGTATCTGGGGAACGCAGCCGCACGAGCGGGAGCTCGCATACCCGTGTGATACGGTCCTCGATCGGATCGACGACAGCTACTTCCGAGGCGTGTCGATCCACGCTCGTCCGGATATTATTTACAAATGGCTATGCCAGATGCGGGTGGCTCCGTACAGCTACGACTGGGTCGACAACCTCGGCCGTCGCAGCCCGCAGGAGCTTACCCCCGGTCTAGACCGGCTATCCATGGGTCAGCGCATGATGTTCATATTCGAGGTGGTGGCCTTCGAGCGTGACAGGCAGGTGACGATTCGCATCGAGACGAACCTGCCTGGCGGAAGCGCATTCGGCGATTGCGCAATCAGTTACCTCATCGTCCCGCAAGCGGAGAAAGAGTGCCGGCTTCTGGCCAAGCTTGTCCTTCGCTATCCGGGCGGCTATACAGCGACCCGGCAACCCGACCATCAGAAGGTCGCAGTTTGTAGTAATATGTAAACTTTCCACTAACGGAGCAATATTGTACAACGACTTCGCCCGCGGGTGTTAATGCGGCGTATACGCTTCGCCCTGCACGGATTTATTCCTTTTGCTACCATGCTCTATCACGGCGTTACGCGGCTGATTTTTTCGGCGCTGACCTGCGTCCTCTTGGGACCGGCCGTTGGATGCCGCTCTGGCTCCAAAGACTCCTCGACGGAAAGATTTCCAATCGCCGTCCCGATTAATACGTCTCTTGGTTGGTCAGATTCTGGTAAGAGAGGCCGATTGGGTTAAGGAATACGTCAGAGATTACGCAATCGGTGTGCCAACATGCCCCTCTCTTCAGGTGCTGTTTTCCGTCCGGAACCGTGCACTTTCCGATCGACAGGCGATTCTTACGGGCAGTTTCCGCCTCGGTCCCTGACAGAAATGTCGCGCCTTTTCCGGAAACGCACGCGATAGGTAAACTACCCCGTCGAACCGTGACGTAGGGAACGGGGGAAGTTGTCCTCTTCGAGCCCGGTCTGTCCCTGGATGGCTTGAGTTCTATAAACCGTGTTATCGTTACGTATGTTCGCCGCACGACAGCGAGAAGCGGTTTCAAAACCCCTCCCGTCGTCTTTCGGGCGGGGCGGCCCCATCTGCGGCGTATACTCGGGCCCTGCGGGCCCTAGGTATTTCCGCCGGAAACGTACAACTCTGCGGACTGGCGTCCGCTCCGCGTCGTACGTTTCCAACGACAACGTCGCCGAATTCCTTAATAGCCCCGCTATTGCTGCGTCGGCGCGCCGTGCAGCTGGGGCCGTCGCGCTCCAAAATACTCGGTCCGGGATTTTGAAGCCACTTCTAGGGCTGCCGCGTTCCGAAATACTCGGTCCGGGGATTTTGAAACCGCTTCTAGTGAAACGGGGACGGTATCCGCTATTTCCGGTTCGCATGTTGCTCTTTTCACTACTTCTGTTCCCTTCCTTTACCGCCGCCGCCTGCGAAGGGAGTGACGACCCGTGTCGCGACGCCGATCGACACATCGAGGATTGTGGTTGGGTATATACCGAAGGTGACCCGTGCGCCACTTCGGAAAGCCGCTGCTTTGTTCTATGTATAGGAGAGCTGAGTTGTGAAGAAATAGATGACTTTTACAGCGATCGTAGCACGTTGTATAAAACGAGCTTGTGCCTCGATACCTGCTACGAACCTTTCCCTTGCGAGGATGGATCAAGGGAAATACACCGTTATTGGGTATGCGATATGGAGAAGGACTGTATCGACGGTTCGGACGAAAGGGGGTGCGATTATTTCGAATGCGAGGACGGATCGGAGACGGTTCCGGAACGTGACAAATGCGACGGTTATGAAGACTGCGCCGACGCGTCGGACGAACAAGGATGCCCGCCGTTCGACCAGTAATAGAACTCGCGGCGTGTATCTTCGCGGCGGCGGTCTTCCTTTTATCGATTTCGGGATGCCCGGAAGACGACGCGCTCGCCATCAGGCACTGCCGGCCGGATAAATGCCCGGATACTTGTTCGGGACTGTCTCGGGGCCTCTGCGATATTTCGAAAAAGGGATGCCAAGAAACCATATTCGACGCGGTGCAATGCGTTCGCGGCACCTCGGGTCAGATGCCGCCGGTTAAAACCATCACTAAAGAGGAGTATCGCGAACACCTCGAAGACTACTATCGAACAAGCGACGAGGTTGCTCTTGACGGGGGCGTTGGTGACGGCGAACCAACCGACGCCGGTTCGCCCCACCGGAATGAACCGGATGCGGGCGATCAGGCGACCAGGAACGCCGACGGAGGAGCGCCGGACGAAAGCGAGCAAAAAGCGGATAGCGTTATGCACTGGCAAGCAGCGCTGTCACTACTCGGATTGATGCCTCCGGCTGATGATTTCATGGATGCGCGTATCGATATCGACGTTGACAATATATTGGGATTTTATAGCTCGAAGGACAAAGCGATCACTTTGATCGACAACAACCTCCAACTCGATGACGACGGCGCTATGTTGCGTCTGGCTCACGAATTCGTACACGCGCTCCAGGATCAAGAGGTTGGGTTGATAGACTTCACGGAACGCGAGGTCAACTCCACGGATACGTCGATATCTCGAGGGTGTCTGATCGAGGGCGAAGCGGAACTGTATCAAGACCTCGCCTGGGCGCTGCTCAATGAGATACCCGTAGAAGATCTGTTTTGGGAAGAGGGGTACGATACAAACTTAAAATATGATCGAAGAAGGGTCCTGGTGAGCACGGCGCCCTTTGACGCGGCCGTGGGTTATTTATGGTATACGATCGGCGGTCGATATACAAAGGAAGCCTGGCTCCACAACGGAAACTGGGAGGTGCAATCTCTGTACGACTCGCTGCCGTCGTCGTCCATCTATTGGATGGTCGGCTACGAGGCAAATCAAGGCAGAGAGGAACACTGGCAGCTTCCCCTGGCCTGTTGGCAGGCAACCGCTCCCCGTGGTTACGAAGTATACGACCACGATACTTTTGGACCGCTTATACTATTTACGTTTCTCGGAATCATATCCGAAAGAGACGAGGTTTTCGCGAGCGAGAAGGCGTGGAACGATGCCCTGCAATGGAGAGGTGATAGAATATTCGTGTTCTACGAAGAAGCGACTAGCGCCACGGCTGTTTCTTGGCGTATTCGATTTCAAGACCGGAACATCGCCCGTTACTACGAAAGCCGAATCGCTCAAAACGAGAGGAATCTGGACTTGAGACCCGTCGTACGCGGTGATGAGCTGGAAATTATGGCGAGTGACGATGGAGAGGTTCTCGATGAATGGGAAGGAACCGATCCGGATGGCTGTCCTGAAGAACAATGAGAGTTCGGTGGAGGCTGCGGCCGGGGTATACAGCGCCGCCGTGTCGAATAGGTCAAGGATCTACGACGAGGAATAGTGGCGCTGTTTCGAGGAGGAGCGACGCCGCAGATGGGGCCGCCCCGCCCGAAAGACGACGGGAGTATTTATAAAAGGGCTTCTACTCTTCGGTCGAGTCTTCCGCTTCGTCCGGAGCCGGAGCGGGCTCGGCCGTATCGACCGAGTCGGGCTCGGAGGCCTCGGCGTCCTCAGGCGGGTCCTCGGCGTCCTCAGGCGGGTCCTCGGCGTCCTCAGGCAGGTCCTCGGCGTCCTCAGGCAGGTCCTCGCCTTGCTGGGAATCCAGCGGGGCCTCGCCCTGCACCGGGGGCACCTGCTCCCCACCGGCGGGCGCCTTCGCTCGCTCGCCCTCGAGCCGGCAGGAGGTGTCCGAGTACTCCACGTAACCCTCGTCTTCGGGACACTCGTATTTTTCGGTTTTCTCGCAACCGCTCACGGTATACAGTACCCCGTCGCGAACGACCGTGACGTCCTGACAGTCGTGAGCGGCAGCGAACTGGGATCTCAGGACCACGTTACGAGGTCCGTAGGCGCATCCACCGAAGAGAAGGCCGCAGGCCGCGTAGACAAAAAGCCGTATCCAGGATTTCGTGCTCATGAAGGCGGGTATACCAGAATCCGCGCCGATGATCTATATCGCCACTGCCGGCCCGAGTGCGCGACACCGGCGGCCTTCCCGCCCGCGCGTTTCTTAACCGGCCGGTACGACGAAACCGCCGCGTCGATCCGCCGCGCTTCGGCTTACCGTTCCAGCAGTCGCCTCAGCTTCTCGATCAGCGGCCGCGCCAGGTAGGGTTTCTGAATGAAATCGGCCAGGCCCTTGCCGGCAAAGTGACGGGTCGCGTCTTGCTCGTTATAACCGCTGGAGAGGATGACGCGTAGACCGGGACAGATGCGGCGGATCTCGCTGAAGGCTTCTACGCCATCCATGTGCGGCATGGTCAGGTCGAGCAGCACCGCGGCGATCTCGTCCTTGTGCTCTTTGACGATCTCGACCGCCTCGCGACCGTCGGCCGCCATCAGCACGCGAAAGCCAACCGTTTCCAGTATCATTCGGGTAACGGCGCGCACCGTCTCCTCGTCGTCCACCAGCAGAATCGTCTCGCCGCCGTAGGTAGGTAAGGCTTGCGGGGCCTCTTCGGCGATCGGGGCCTGCTGTACCTCGGCCTGCGGGAGCAGGATCTTTATGGTAGTTCCCCGTTTCGGTTCGCTGTAGATCTTGATGCCGCCGCGATGGCCGCGGACGATGCCGATAACGGCGGCCAGGCCGAGCCCGCGGCCGGTGGCCTTGGTTGTGAAGAAGGGGTCGAACATCCTATCGATGGTTTGCCGATCCATACCGCAGCCGGTGTCGGACACCTCCAGAAACACGTAGTAGCCCTCGGGCAGAGTTCCGCTGGGGTAGACATTGTCAATATACGTCTGATCTAGGTAGACGACGCCCGTGCTCAGGGCGATAACGCCGCTCTTCTCCCCGATCGCCTCCGAGGCGTTGGTGATCAGGTTCATGACCACTTGCCGGATCTGGCTCACGTCGCACTTGGCGGCCGGAAGGCCTTCCGTCAGGTCGTACTTGATGACCGCTTTCTTCGATATGCATACCTCGAGCAGGTGCGCCATCTCCGAGACCAGCTTGGAAAGATCGATGGGTTCCACTAAAAAGCGGCCTTTACCGGAGTAGGCGAGCATCTGGTTGGTTAGCTCGGCCAGGCGTTTGGCGGTTTCGATAATGTCCAGCACGCGAGGGCGGGCTGGCGACTCCGGGGAGAGGTCCGTCAAGGCCAAGTCGGCGTTGCCTAGCACGCCTAGAAGTAGATTGTTGAAATCGTGCGCAATGCCGCCGGCCAGAACGCCGAGGCTCTCCAGTTTCTGAGTCTCGTGGAATTTCCTTTCCAGTTTTATGCGTTCGTCCTCGGCCCTCTTGCGCTCGGCGATGTGAAGCTGCAGCTGCTGGTTGGCCTGGGTGAGCTCGCGGGTTCTGGCCGCCACCAGCTCCTCCAGCCGGTCGCGGTGCTGTTTCAGCTCGCGCTCGGCCGCTTTGCGCTCGGTCAGGTCGGTGACCACGTTGGCGAAGCAGATGGGATTGCCGTCGGTATCCCTGAGCAGAAAAAGGCTGTTCTGGGTCGGCGTGCGCCGGCCCGTTATCGAGTGCAGCTCGAGCTCCCCGCTCCAGGCCCCGGTAGCGACCACGGTGGGAAAGACTTCTCTGGCCAGGTACTCGCGGGTCGCCTGGTCGTAGTACTGGGCCACGGGCTCGCCGTACTTGGATTCGGGGGCCTCGATGTCGAGCATGCGACAGAGAGACGGGTTGAGGTACTTGACGTCTCCGTTCAGATCGGCCCAACCCAGCCCCTCGTTGGACGCCTCGACGAATTTGTGAAAGAGCGAGAGCCGCTCGGACAGCTCATCGCGCCGTTTTTCCGAATTTTCCAGGTCAGCGATGCGCTGCCTGAGCCGCTGAAGCTCGTCGGTCAAAGCGTCTTCGCTCATACCGGTCACCCCCAGCCGCCTTCCCCAGTGGCGCATTGCCAGCGACGGCTATTACGCCGAGATACAACGTTTTTCCCGCCGGTAAAAGGGGGAAATGCCGGCTTTCGGTTACCGGTTGACCGCGTTCTTCAATTGTCTTTCAAGCAGTAGACCGCCTGCACTTCGGCGGCCACGCATTGCCCTTGTTTACAGACCAGCGAAGCGCACTCGTTGGGAAGCTCGCAAACCGTTCCGTCGACCTTGCGCTGCGTGCAATAGTAGCTCCCGATGGGATCCAGGTCGGGATTCGGGCAGTACAGTCCGGCCTGACAGTTCGCCTCCGAAAAGCATCGCCCACCGGCGGCGCTAAGCGGATCGCAGGACCACATGATCGATCCGATCAGACCGCCGCTGCTCAGGCAAGCGTAATTAGCCGGGTCGCTGCAGGAAGCGGCGGCGGCTACCAGATCCTCGGGCGCCAGGGAATCGGAGTTACAGGCCTGCAGCGGCGCTATTGTCCCCGTGATGATTCCGCGCAGCCCCTGAAGCGACGTACCCCAGGTCACGATCGAAGGGTCGCAAGCTCGGGCCTTGGTCTTGTATTCGTCAAAGGCGTTTCTGGCGAACTCGGTATTGAAACCGATCTTCGGATTGGTGGAGATCCGGTCGAGCATCAGGTCGTTGCTGCAACCGTTCGCCATGGTCTGCTTGCAGGTGTCGAAGTCGCGCCCCGGATCGTCGCAGCAACAAGCCTCGCCGGCGCATTGAATGGCGGCCAACAGATCGCAGATACTACCGGGTGCGATGCCGCTCGGATCTATCTGATCGAAGGAGTCGCACGGGTCACCCCCGCTCGCGCCGCCGCCGGTTCCCGATCCCGCGCCCGCCCCGCTCTGTCCTGCTGCGCCGCCGCCCGCCCCGCCACTGCCTCCTGCGCCACCGCCGCTCGCGCCGCCCGTGGCCGTGGCGCCGGAACCGCCCGGCTCGAACGTGCCGGGTGACGAGCTTTCCCCACACCCCTCCACGCCCGCCAGAGTCGAAGCTAAAAGAATAACAAGAAACAAGCTCTCGAATCGATCCATTTCCATCCGCAGACTCCTTTGCCGGTTCCCGGGCGCCCGAAAACTCGTCCGCGAGAGCTGCCCGGCATCGCAAAGCAATTGCCGGCCCGAGTATAGATCAGATACCGACGAACCAGAACCGTCAGTTCTGACAACGATTGTTGGAGGTGTTGCAGGTGCTCTCGCAGTGGCTGTCGTCCTGGCAGGTGTCGCCCCCGGCGCCGGCGGTGCAGACCCGCGGCACATCGACCGGGCAGTGGCCGAGCGCGCAGTCGGCGTTCTCGGCGCAGAGCTGGCCCAGCGCGCCCGAGCTACAGGTGCCGTCGTTCGGCGTGGGCTCGTAGCAGTAGCCCGAGCTACATTCGCCATCCACGTCGCAGGTGGATCCCACCGCCCCGTCCGTGCAGAAACCGGCGCCGCAGGGCAGGCCCACGCAGTCGGCGTCGCTCACGCAGGCCGAGCCGGCCGAGCCGTCGCTGCAGGTGGTGCCCACGCAGATGGCCGACTCGCAGTCGGCCGCATTGGCGCAACCCTCTCCGGTGGCGCCGCTGGTGCACTGGCTCTGGTAGCAGTGCCCGAGCTCGCAGGCCGCGTCGGTGGTGCAGCTGTCGCCGACGCTGCCCGCGCAGAAACCGCCGAGGCAGTTGGGGATGAGACAATCGCTCACGTAGTTGCAGGGCGAGCCGATGGCCCCGTCCACGCAGAAGCCGTCCACGCACACCGTGCTCTGGCAATGCGTGCCATTGCCGCAGGCCGAGCCGAGCGAGCCGTCGACGCACTGGTCCGGGTAGCAGAATCCGGAGGCGCACTCGACGCCGTTCGTACACGGATCACCGAGCGGCTTGTCGTTCTCCACGCAGCTGTCCGATATCGGATGGCAGGCGCCGGTGGCGCAGTCGACCGGATCGTCGCAGTCGCTTCCCAGGCTGCCGTCGGTGCAGAGGATGGTCCCGCAAAACCCGGAATCGCAGTCGCTTCCGGCATCGCAGGTGGAGCCCAGCGCGCCGTCCGAGCAGAACCCGGAGTGGCACTCGAAGTCGCTCAGGCAGTCAGCGCCGTCGTCGCAGGCCGAGCCCACCAGCCCATCGACGCAGCGCTGCCGCGCGCACATCTGCGACTGGCACTGGTCGTCGGCCGTGCACCAGGCGCCGATGCCGTCCAGCACGCAGGCGCCGTCTCGGCAGGAGCCCAGGGGGCAGTTGGCGTCCTCTGTGCAGGGCGCGCCCGCCCGGCCGCTGGTACAGGAGCCGTCCAGACAGTATTGCGTCAGGCATTGGCCGTCTTCGGTGCAGGGTCGGCCGCCCGGCGCCGGGCCGCAGAGCCCCTGCTCGGCTCCGGGCGGGTCGGCGCAGGTCAGGTTCAGGCAGTGGATGTCGAGCGAGCACGGGTCGCCCACCTCTCCCCGGTTGCAGGTGCCCCGCCCGCAGAGCAGCCCGGGCTGGCAGTTGGCCTGCTCGAAGCAGGTCTCGCCCTGCTCACCGTTCGAGCACAGGTCGTCGATACAGAAGCTGGTATTGCAGTCGGCTACCGTCTCGCAGGGGCTTCGTCCGCTGCCGTCGCTGCACTCGCTGGATACGCAGGTGAAACCGGGCCTACACTGGCCTTCGGCCGGGCGGTAGGAGCTGCACCTCTCGCCCGCCTCCCCGGTCGTGCACTCGCCCGAGCCGCAGAACCCGCTCTGGCAATGGCCCGGGGCCTCGCAGTCGGCGCCGAGCGCCCGCGGCGTCGTACAGGCGCCGTCGATGCAGACGCCGTCCGTGCACTGGTCGTCCTGTTCGCAGCGCGCGCCGGGCGAGCCGTCCTGGCAACGGCTGGTACTGTCGATACCCGTTCCGCTGACATGCACGCAGGGGCCGACACGGCAATCCTCGTCCGTGCGGCAGGGGTCATCGTGCGCGCCGTCCGTACAGCGCTGATCTTGAAAGCCCCAGTAGGCGCAGATCCCGGACGCACACCCGGAATCGGCGCTACAGGTGTCGCCGTGCTCACCCTGCCCGCACAGGCCGTCGTCCTGGCAGCGCGCCGAAAGGCACTGTGCGTCCGACTCGCAGGCGCTTCCGGGCAGCCCGTCCGTGCACTGTCCCGCGCGCTCGTCCTGTGCCCCGCTACAGCCCCAGCGGCAATCGGCCTCGCTGAAACAGGCCGAGCCCGCGATGCCGTCCGTACAGACCCCTCCGTACTGTGCCGCGTAGAGCCGGTCGGTAGGAAGCGCGCAGAAACCGAGCGAGCAGTGGCCGTGCTCGCGGCAGGGAACTTCGTCTACACAGAGTATGCCGAGCGTCTCCTGCCGGCAGGTGCCGAGCGAGCAATCCTCATCGGTCTCGCATTCGTGTCCCTCGATCTCGGCGGCGCGTTGCACGCAGTGGGTTGCCCGCTGCTCGAATTCGTCGACCCGATCGGGATCGATGATCACCAGCGGTCCGTTTCCGAACGGATCGCTGTCCGCGAAGGGCGGTGGTTCCCCTCCGTCGCCTTCGGCATCGAGGACCACGGGGTCGCAGAGGCTGGTGCAGTCCAGGTTGGTCACGCACCCCAGCCCCTGGATGCAGAGCCCGGTGGTGGCCAGGTTCTTGCCGATCTGCGTGGTGATCATCAGCTCCGCGCCCGGACAACGCTCCTCGCAGTCAAAGGTCGGACAGGGAAGATAGACATCGCACTGTTCCCCGCCGAAGGTGATGCCGAGCCCCAGGCACGGATCAAGCGCGTCTCCGGAAGAGGAGGAGGCCACGCCGTCTTCGAGCAGGCCGCCGTCGGCTTCCGGCTCTTCGGCCTCTCCGCAGGCCCCGAGCGCGAGCGCGAAGGTGAACGTACAGGCGAGACCCGCCAGGCGGAACCGGGTTATCACGCCCGACCGCACCGCCGGGGCCCGCTTCGCTTCCGTCTTGCTCGCCATCTTCTCGCTCACCTCAGTTCACCTGGTCTCGCCTCGCCTCGCCTCACCTCACCATCCACCCTCGCTTCTCAGTTACAAACGTTGTTGGCATTGCAGTCGTCCGAGGCGCAGTTGCCGTCGTAAGCGCAATACGAACCCTGATCTCCGCTGGTACACTCGCCCGGCTCCACCCCGGCCGGATCGGCGCAGCGGTTGCTCTGGCAGTCATCCGGGGCGTCACAGCGCGAGCCGTTCGAACCGTCCGAGCAGACGCCGTTGACGCAGGCCAGCACGCTGCAGTCGTCATCGGTCGAGCAGGGATGGCTGAGCGCGCCGTCCGTGCACTTCTGTCGCGCGCAGCCCAGCCCTTCCAGGCAGTCGTCCGCGTCCTGGCAGGGCGCCAGCAGCGTGCCCGAGGCGCACCAGAATCCCACGCAGAATCCCTCCGCGCAGTCCGCGTCGTCCTCGCAGAGCGAGCCCGGCCGGCCCGCGCGGCAGCGACCCGAAACGCAGATGCCGTTCGCGCATTGCTCGTCGCTTTCGCAGCTCTGCCCCACCGCGTCGGAGAAACACGCGTTGCCCGTGCAGTGTAGCCCCTCTCCGCAGTCGCCGTCGTCCTGGCAGGCGCTTCCCTGCTCGCCGCTCACGCAGCTACCGGTTCGCTGCTCCGGATCGGTGATACGGCAGAAACCCGAGGCGCAGTTGCGGTCGAACGAGCAGCTGTCGCCCTGAAGCCCGTTCGCGCACCGGTTGGAGATACACCGATCGTAGACGCAGTCCGAATCATCGTAGCAGAGGCTGCTGCCCGCACCGTCCGAGCAGGTCCCGAGCGCGAGCGGCAAAAAGGTTTCCCCATCGAGCTCGTCCGGATCGAACAGGCAGGCGAAGCCCGTGCCGCAGTGGCCGTCCTCGCCGCAGGGCAGCGGATCGACGCAGATCCGGCCCACGCTCTCCTGCCGGCAGGTACCGGCCGGGCATTCTTCGTCCGTACTGCAGGCCTGCGCGCTCGCAGAATCTATCCGCACCTCGCAGGCCTCGCGGATCAGCCGCAGCGCCGGATCGCATACCCGACTGCAGTCGAGCAGCGATAGACAGCCGGCTTGCGGCATGCACTCGACCAGCGTGATCACCTCCCCGGGCTCGGAAGAGACTCGGCTCCCGCTTGCTCCGGCGCCCGGCTCCCCGGCTTGTTCCGGCGACGGACACTCGCAGGTGACCTCCGGACAGCGAACCACGTCGCAGTCGGACCTCCCGTCGAAGAAAAACCCTGCCGTCCCACACGGGTCGCTGGCCTCGACCGGCGGGTTGAAGCTGCCGGCGTCCGGGCCACCTTCGGCCTTACCGCCATCGACCGCATCGGCGCCTCCCTTATCCGGGCTCGACCCGCCATCGGCCTCGCATCCCCCCAAAAAAGCGCTCGCCAGGCAGAGCGCGACTAGAGCCCATCTCAAAAATGCTACCGTCGTTTTTCGGGCGGGGGCGGTCCCGTCTGCGGCGTCGCTCCTGCTCGAAATAGCACCACTATTGCTCGTCGTCGCTCCTTGCATCCGGGGCCGCCGCGCTCCGAAATACTCGGTCCGCATTTTTAAGATGGGCTCTAGTGGTGCAAACGCGACCACGCCGGTCGCGCCCGGGCAGCCGCCGCCCGGCTCCGGCGCATCCGGTCGACCACCGCGTACGAAAAGGGTCGGGCTCATACACCACCATGGTAAGGCCCGAGGCCGCTCCACGGCAAGACAGGAAGCGCGAGGGGAAAGCTCGGCGATTGTCGGGGGTACCTGGGGGGGATCTATCCGGTATCTGCGGTTTCCGGTCACGAGGCATTCGACGATCGCTACCCGCTCCCGCTCTGGTACCGAAGCGGCACCGTCATCCGGACTCTTCGTCGATGCCCATCAATTATACAATTAACGAACCTGACGAACGCGCGCGCCGTTTTCACCTTCCTGGCCCTGGTATGGTCTTTCGGGCCGAATCCCTTTTTCGTGCGCCACTCTTTTCATTCGGCGCGTTACGGCTAGGTAACGCGGAAGGATGTCGGTTTCTTCCTTCGTAACCCTTCTCCCCTCTTACCTCTTGAAAAAGGCGCAGGCAGGCTTGGCACGTAACGTGCTATATCTTCGCTCGTCGTTTGTTTCATCCTCGCCACCGATAACAGCAGGCCATCGGTTTCCGAGGAAAAAAAGGGGGGCGCTTCCCCCGACTACTCTCGGTTCCTCCTTTCGAACAAAAGGGGGGGGGATCGATAAAGTCGGGGGGGGCAATTTTCTCGCCTTTGTCAACGCAGCTTCATTTCCGAGAGAAAACTTCCGACGCTTTGGTTAACGGCATATAGCGATAACATCTATCGGTGATCCTTTTCGAAGAGGTCTCGAAACCCATTTTTGAGAAGCCCGGTGACATCGACTGTTTGGAGGGGGGACATGAAAAAAAACGAATATTCGGTAGCGTTTCTATTTCTTGCGACGCTGGCGTCCGTGATGGCCATCGCAGCCAGAGCTTCTGCGAAATCGCTCTACGTCAATCGAGATCTCAACGCTGGCAGCCCCATTCGCGCTTATGACATCCAGGCCGGCGGAACCCTGGTGTTTCAGATGGATTCGAGCCCCACCAGGTACGGCGGGGTCGGGTTGGCCATCGATACGGACGCGGAGATCCTGTTCGTTACTTTCGAAGGTTCGGGCACGCTCGACATCGTTGACGCGAAGACATTGACGATCCGGGGACGGGTGACCGCACCTGGGGCGACCAACCTTGCGGGTATCGTGGTAGATCAGAACAAGTCCAAGCTCTATACGGTGAATCGAGGTTCCACGAGTCTCTACGTCTATGACTGGGACTCTTCCGGTCCCCTGCTGACGCTGGAGTGTACGGTGGCGTTGAGCGGCGCCTACCAAGCTTATGGGCTCGCCCTGGACGAAGCGAACAACCTCCTCTACCTGGGTGACCTCAGCCACCAGATCAAGGTATACAGCACCGAAGACTGGTCGCTGGTAGATCAGATTCCCGTAAGCCAGTTGCCCATGGCCGTAGCGGTCGACGTGGCCAATGGGTATGTTTATTCGGGGAACGCCTATCCACCCTACGGTTGCACCGGGGAATTGGTGCAGTACGACCTGGTCAGTAGCACGGAAACGTCCGTCGACATACGGACTCTACCCGGGGCGGTTTACACCGACTGCGTGGTCGGTGTGGCGGTAGATCCGCTAACAGGGCTTGTCTTCGTTACCACCGGAAACCAAGGCGTGGGGGGTAGTGACAGGGTACTCACTTTCGATTCGACCCTGGCGCTTCTAAGTGCCACCGGCGACATCGGAAACCCGACTGGAATCGTGGTGCCGGGCAGGGATATCTCTTACAACCCGCTCAACCTGACCAAGGTCGATGGATTGGGAGAAGACGAGTGCGTGTATGCCGGCGATGGCATCCAATACACGATCTGCTACGACAACACGGACAACGACTATAGCATCACCGGCGTGACCTTGACCGATACCCTGCCTTCGGAGGTCGATTTCGTGTCGGCAAGCGGAGGGGCGGCATACGACCCGGACGCTCATACCGTTACCTGGGATGTCGGCATCCTGGGCGCCGGCGACCTCGGCGGATGCGAAACCATCGGCGTACTGGTGACCTCGGGCACGCCGCCCGAGAGCGAGCTGGCCAACTCGGCGGAAATCGCCGGAACGTTCCCGGGTGACAAGGTCATTCCTACAACCCAGAACGAGACGACGACTGTCTGCCCGAATACGCCACCGGTAGCGGTATGTCAGGATGTGTATGTGTTGGCAGACGTCGACTGCAACGGTACGGCGTCGGCGGCCGACGTGGACGCGGGTTCGTACGATCCCGATGGCGACACGCTAAGCCTTTCGGTGGACCCGGCAGGCCCGTATCCAATCGGAACCACCGAAGTCACCCTGACGGTGAGCGACGGCATGGTGGAGGATTCGTGTACAGCCGCCGTCACCGTGATCGGACCTACTAACGTAGCCTACGACGGCGACGTGCTGCTCTGTACCGAGGGTGCGCCGACCGCCGACGCGGCGATTGGTGCCACGCTGCTGGACGAGATGGGGGATCCGCTCTGTATCGACGACCAGGAGGTCACCTTCACTCTGGTCGCCGAAGGCGTCGGGGTGATCGAGGTGGGACCGGTGTTCACCGTGTGCGGAGTGGCCGAGGCGGGCGTCACGCTGGAGCCTGGAATCTACTCCATTCTGGTGCAGACGGCGTGCTCGGACGCCACCGGGACCGCTCTGTTGGCGGTATACAACCCCGAGGGCGGCTTCGCGACCGGCGGGGGATGGATCATTCCCCAGGCAGACGAAGTGAACACGCAACCGGGACAGCGCGCGAACTTCGGATTCAACGTCAGGTACAAGAAGGACGTACCCAGCGGCCAAGTCGAGTTCCGGTACACTAACGCATCCATCGACCTGAAGAGCTCGACGCTCGACCAGCTGGTGATCGCCGGCACCACAATCGCGCAGTTCAAAGGAACGGCCTCGGTCAATGGCGAAGATGGCTGGTCCTTCTTAACCAAGGTCGTCGACAACGGCGAACCGGGCAGTAGCGATATCTTCGACATGAAGATCTGGTCCCCTGAAGACGACGTCGAGGGAGATCCGACGGACCGGGCGCGAAGCGTTCTGGACGGCGGAAACATCGTGATCCACAACAAGTAGTACCGGACGCCAACAAGTAGCGCATCGGACGACTTCGCGCTCACGCACGAGCTCGGCCACTTCTTCGGCGTGGCGCACCACCGCGACCCGCGCAACATCATAAGCTCTGGCGGGCAACGCTTCGAGTTTATCAGGAAGCGGTTCGAGATCTTCCGTCGTCGCGCAAAGCGTTCCCTGCGACGCCGGACGGTACGCGGTGCTCGGCTCTGAGCTTTCGCCGGCAACAAGCTCGATCTGCGCCGGTACCCGATTGCCCCGCCTTGAAATAGCGCCGCTATTCCTCGTCGTCCCACCTTGCATTTCGGGCCGTCGCGCTCCGAAATACTCGGTTGGCACTCGATAAATACCCTCCAAGAGCCGGTTCGGGTCGAATGGACGGCGCGGAAATAGGCGATAAAAGGGTTTCGGATGGTGCCCATTCCGGATATCTTTTCGACTCGGAAGATCCGGGAAAGGGCGTTCGAGATGAAACCAAACACCATCCTTATAATCGCCTCGATCTTGTTAGCGGCGGACGTCGGCGTTCTGACGGGCTGTGATACCGGCGATTCGGGAAGCGCGAAAAAAGACGCGCCGAAAACCGAAAAAGCTACCGAGGCACAAACCCAAAAGCAACGACCGGAGAAGACGAAGCGGGAAGAATCGGTACGGTCTTCGGTTACCAAACAGCGGTTCAAGCTTCCCTCGAACAAATGGGTCGACGATTTTGCCCGGCGATTGGGAAAACACGAGCGAAGGACAAACCGGTTGCTGATGCGGCTAGTCTTGTTGTGTCCCGATGACTCCGTCATAGTAGACGCAGGCGCCCACGTGGGTGATACCGGATTGGTGCTGGGTAAATACATTCAGTCGAATACTTCGAATAAAATTACGGTATACGAAGTCGATCCGGACGCGTCGAAAATCGACTTTATCGAGCAGATGGCGAAACTCAACGATATCCGTAATATCGCGACCTTTCGAGTGGGCCTTTCTGATAAAAGGGGGCAAGGAAAGCCCGTCGAGGAAGGCCAACCAGGGGCCTGGAAAGTGAAAGAGGTGTCCGAGGGGGATTTTCCCCTGGTTACCGTCGATGAACTCGTCGGCTCGAAAAAGGTTTGTTTAATTCATCTCGACGTCGAAGGGATGGAGCTACAGGCGATGAAAGGGGCGACGAAAGTAATCGAGTCGCAAAAGCCCCCGATCGTCTACGAATTCATACATGGGGATCACGAGAATATCCTTGCGTTTTTGCAGCAGCACAAATACGCGGAAAAGTGGAGAGCCGAAAACAACGTTCTGGCTGTCAACGACGAAAACGCGATTTTCAACGAACAACAACTGAGAGAAAAAAAGGTCTTGGGTGACGAGAAAAGGAAGCGAAAGAAGGGGCGTCGAAAGAAGAGAGATAAGAGATAGGTCTAGAAGCGGTTTTACTGACCGTCTCTTCGGCTAATAGGACACGGTAAGCCTCTCGCGGTCTTTACGCGACTTTCATGTCGCTCTTCTTCCTGGTCTCGCTCGTACTATGGCTGAGAGAGTCGGGGTTGTTCAATTTCGTACAGGGACTGGTGGGTACTCACGGGCAGGGTCAGCCGCTATTCGAGGAGGAGATCAGGGCCGGGGGCAGGGCCGGGGGACAATAGAGAATATTATCGGGGGCTTTTTGGGGGCGTTCCCGGAAGCCGGTCGTACGAGCCGGAAACACTGATGCGGGCTGCCGGTAGGGAGAAAAGGCGCGTGCCGCTGTCACTGTAACAAAACGGGCAAGGTCGAAAAAAAACCGGCCTCCTCAGTGGCGTAAATCCACTGTCCACTTTAGACTCCCGACGCTGCGATCCGGGCTTGCGGATTCGCCTTCAACCGATGCCTTCCGTACCGGACGGTCCCGGGGCGGCGGCGCTGATTTGCGATGCTTGGCGAAATTACGGTACATCGGGATTGCCCCTCCGCCGGTCTTGCCGGACGGCGTCTGGGGCGTTACCAGCTGCTGACCAGGCTGGCCGTGGGGGGAATGGCCTCGATCTACGTGGCCCGAGCGCTGGGAGTGGCGGGATTCGAGCGGCTGGTGGCGGTAAAAATCCTGCACCCCCATATCGCCCACGAGCGGGAATTCATCGCCATGTTTCTCGATGAGGCCCGGCTGGCCGCTCGGATACACCATACGAACGTGGTGTCGACCATCGATATCGATGACGCTCCGGACACCGGATTTTACCTGGTGATGGACTACATACCCGGGGACCACCTGGGGGCGCTCATGCGAGGGGCGGCTCGCTCTGGCGAACCATTGCCGGTCCGCGACGCGCTGCGCATCGCGGTCGATGCGCTGGCCGGGCTGGCGGCCGCGCACGAGTTGCGGGACGAGAGCGGGCAGCGGTTGAACCTAGTGCACCGCGATGTCTCGCCGCAGAACATCCTGGTGGGAACGGACGGGATCGCCCGCTTGACCGACTTCGGCGTGGCCAGGGCCGAGAACCGGATCAGCGCCACCCGCGACGGCCAGTTCAAAGGCAAGCTTTGTTATATGGCTCCCGAGCAGGCGTCCGGAGGGCAGGCCGACCAGCGTTCCGACCTGTTTTCCATGGGTATCATTCTTTGGGAGTGTCTCACCGGCCGCCGTCTATTCCGTGGTGATAATCCGGCGGCCACGCTGAGCATGGTATGCCGGGAGCCTATCGCGCCGCCGTCCTGCTTCGATGCCGGGCTGGCGCGATTCGATCCGATCCTGGCCCAGGCGCTACACCGGGACGTCGAGCGCCGCTTTGGATCCGCCGTCGAGTTCGCGGACGCGATCGAGAAGGCAGCCGAGGCCCTGGGCGGGCTGGGGTCGCGGCGCACGGTCTCGAACCTGGTCGAGAAGCACGCGTCCGAGAAGTTGGCCATCGAGCGGGAGCTGATCGGTGCGGCGGCAACCTCGCTCGACACCGAGCCGGAATCCGAGGACACGGTCAACGGCGTTCCCTGGGCTCCAGACGCCACGGTCGCGGCCGGCACCGGGCCGAACGATGGGCGCGCGCGGTACGGCAGCCGGCTGGTCCGGACGCTCGGCGGGATCGGGCTCGGGATCGCGATAGGCGTTGCGTTTGCCGTACCCGCCTTTCTCACCAAGGGCGGCGAGACGGTCAGCGTCTACGCGGTTCCGAAGAGCGAGACGTTTCCAGCAACCGGTGCCGTCGAGCAGTCGCGTTTCCTTTCCTCGAACGTCGAGACCCTGGACGGGGACACGGATGGGTCGCCCGGGGGCGTCGGTCTGGCAGCGGACGGGTGCTTGCAGTTGTTCGAGGGCTCGCCCCAATCGACGGCGGAGGAGAGCCAGCTGGCGCGATGTCTGTACTATCAAGACGAGGGAACCACAGAGACGGAGTCCCGGGATCTGGATGACCGGGCCGGCGGGGGTCGCTGGCAGGCGAGCGCGAGGGCGACGTCGGCTTCGGGAGAGATTCGGGCGGTGGAAAAGGCGACCGAAAAGAGCGGTTTCGGACCATCGAGACCCGCGAGGACGCTCTCCTCGGTACCGGGTATCCCGGACAACCCGTTCGAGCTGCCCGGTTACCGAGCTCCGGGCCCAGTCGATGGTCCCGCCCCTTCCCCGCACAGCCCGACCGCGGCCGGGATACCCGAAAACCCGTTCGAACCCGCCGGGAGCGGAATATCGAGTTCGCGGGGCGACCCGAACGGTTCCGGATCTTTCGACCCCGTCCTTCCGCCGGACGGGATTCCGGCCAATCCGTTCTGACGGGTTTACGGGATGGATAAAAAAAGGGCGGGTCCGTAGGACCCGCCCGCTTAGCTGTCTATATATAGTAGCCCGCTAACCGACACGGCGGACGTTGGAAGCCTGCAACCCCTTGGGTCCCCTCGTGATCTCGAACTCCACCTCGTCACCATCGTTGAGGCTCTTGTACCCCTCCATCTGGATCGAGGTGTGATGAACGAATACGTCTTCACCCCCTTGTTCCTGCCGAATAAAACCGAAACCCTTCGAATCGTTGAACCACTTCACTGAACCTTTTTCCACTGTATTCCTTCTTTTCTCGTGGCGACCTCAAGGTCCCGCGGCCGCCAAATACCCTATATTATTGCTTTTACGAATATCTCCGGAACTGTTCCAGGATACCGCTCGGAACGAACAGACCATGCGCCGATTCGTCGTCGGGGTCAAGCTATCCGTCCCTTTCGTCCTCGATTCGCGGGCGTTCCCTTCTCATTCCGGTTTCCGACAGCGCCCCGTGCCGACGGCGGCCTGTATTTTCAGCTCTCGGCTTGCCGCTCGACCAGGGTTTTAAACAGCGTGTTCAGACGCTCCTCTCCACCAAAGCCGACCTGTACATCCAGGACCTCCTTGCCCTGCATGGCCACCACGGTGGGGATGCTCTGTACCCGGAACGCGCCGGAGATACCGGGCTCCTCGTCTCAGTGGTACAGCGCTGGGGAACACCCGGCGGGATTTAGGTGTTATAAAGGTGTTACAAGGAAGCGAGAAAGCGGAGATCCGGATGACGCTGAGGCAACGAATCCCGGGGGTGCTGGTCTTGCTGATCGCCGCCTCCGCCCTGGCCGGGTGCGACATAGCCAGCAAGCGGTACGCGCAGGACCGGTACGCGGGCCAGCCGCCGCAACAGGTCATCTCGGGCGTCCTGGACCTCCGGTACGTGGAGAACCGCGACGTGGCTTTCCGGGCTCTGCGCTGGATACCGGCGAGTATCCGCAAGCCTTTCGTTCTTTCGATGGTGGCAGCGTCGATCGTCGCCCTGTGCGCGGCGTTGTTCCTGTTACGCCGCGCTACCTTGGCCGAGCGCGCCGCGCTCACCTTGATCCTGGCCGGGGCCGCGGGCAACTTCATCGATCGCGTCGAGCTAGGTTACGTCATCGATTTCATCAACTTCGATTTCTGGCCGACCTTCAACCTGGCCGACATCTATCTGACCGCGGGCGGAGCCACGCTGCTCGCCTGGGGCCGGCGATTGCTCAGCGAGCAGGCGTGGACCGGGCAGGCGGCGCGATGAGGGCCGAGCTGGTCAACCAGTACCGGCAGTTCGAGCTACAGGGCGCACCGTTCGATAAGGGGGCGGTCGTGCGTCAGGACCGGTATGCGACGCGGCTCAACACTCCGTTTTTGCGCCCCCCGCCCGAGCCGAATTGGCTGCTGGATATGCCAAACTGCGCCGAGGCCCCGCTGGCCGCGCAGAGACAGAGCAAGGCGATAACCGTGCCCATCCGAATTGGTACGATGTGCGTCATAGGAGACCTCCGGCTCTGCATCATACCACTATCCACCGGTCGAGCTGTCCCCCGCTTCCTCGAGCCCGCGTGCCTACGGTCGATTTCCCGGCCATAATCGGGACGATGCCATTCGTCAGGGTCAGGGGCGTGAAGGGCCTGGTCTGGGAGCCGGAAGCGTGCGGCAGCAAGAAACACCGCTGCAAGGATTGCCACTGTTGCCAGTGGTGCAGCGATGAACGGTGTAGCCTGTGCCAGCGATCGAGGAAGAAGAAGGGCAAGACTCGACGAAAGGGGCGGTAAATCGACTTGGGTTAGCGTTTGAATCGTTGGGGGGAGGGAGCCCTATTCCAGCTCGATCACCGTGCAGGGAAAGAAAGCGCTCACGGTTGAATCCGGATCGTCGAGCAGATCGTCACAAGGGGTGCCGAACAGCTCGAGCTGCCGGTCGTTGATCAGCTTCCAGCCGTCTTGGTCGTCGCAGGGGATGGCGGTGCCGTTGAGCTCGACCTTGCCATAGGCGCAGCCGTCGCCGATGTTCGTCACCCTTCCCTGCAAATCGATGACGCAGGTTAGGTGACCGCCCACGATCGACGCCAGCGTGGAGACCAGCGCGTCGGTGGAACTGACGCGATAGCTATCGGCCACCGCCTCGCCGGGCTCGGCAGCCAGGCCCTGGCCGGCGTTGGCCAGGTCGTTGACGTGCTCTTGCGATAACTCGTCTTCTTCGGCCACCGCGATGACGAAGGTCTTGATGCCGTATTCGTCGTAGGCCCGACGAATCGCCTCTATCGCCTCCTCGCGCGCTCCGGCCGTGCCGTCCGGATCGAGTTGTTCGCACCTGTCGGGCTCGCCGTCCGTGGCCAGGATGAAGATGGTGGGGTCGCTGCCGGTGGTGAGCGCCGAGCCGGCTATCTGGCCCAAAATGGCTTCGATGGCGTCGCCGGTGGGGGTCTCCCCCACGGTTTCAGCAGCCCGGTATATCTCGTCGATCTCTGCATAGGCGCCGAGCTTCACCTCGACCTCGCCCGAGGAAGGGTCCTTTTGCGGCGCAACCGTAAGCAAGGGGCACTCGGGCGCGTGGTAGGACCCGGAATAGAGCGCGATCCCGAAGCGCACCACGTCCTGCAGCTTCTTGATCAACCCCTGCTCGCCCACCAGCGCCGTGCGCAGCGCGTCCCAGCGATCGTCCGCACCGGTGAAGGCGGTATCCATGGTGGCGGACTGGTCGATGATGATGATCACGTTAGGTGTCAGCTTGGTCGCCGGAACCGATCGCGCGCAGACGTTGGCGCCGTCGACCACGATTCCCGCGTCGTAGATCGGTTGGCTGCCGGCGCCGCTCGTCCCTCCGTCCGGGCCGTCCGAGCCGCCGGAACCGGCGACCGTCTCGCCCGCATCGCTGCCGGCCGTCTTGCAGCGTCCATCCAGGCCGCAGATTTCGTCTCCGCAGGACTCTTCGGAGTCTGGCCTACAATCCTGCGTGCAAGCGCCGTCCTGACAGTAAAACCAGGTGGGACAGGGATCGTCGTCGCTGCAGGTCCGGCCGCAGGCCTCCGGCGGATCTTCCCCGGCACAGGGCCCTGCTGCCCGTTCTCCCTCTTGCTGCCCCTCTTCTCCTTCGCATCCGACGGGGAAGAACGCTAGGGTGACTAACGTAAGAATAATAATCGAGCGCAGCATATTCTCTACCTTGCGCCGTCGTTACGGTTCGGTTCGAGACTCCGAACCGACTCGCCGCGTCGCGGTTCGCTACAGTACACAAAATAGTAACAGCCGACCCGATACGGCCGCAAGGAGCAGCTGCCAGAACCCGCTTCGCGAAAATACTTTCTACTGGCTCGGCGCGGGGCGAAAGGTGTGGGCCTCTTGACGACAATGTAGGATGGATACCAGACGAGATAAATGGTTTAATTTTCCGAAAACGAGGTGTACTCCCGAAAGGCGAAGCGAGGATCTCCTCGGCTCCGATATCGCGACCGCGAATGAAGGAGGGGGTTTGTCCGCTGGCGAGGAGAAGCACCTCAACGACTCCTTCGGTTGGAATAGATGAAATGAAAATGTCAAAAGGCATCGATAGATGGGTAGCGGCGGCGGCTCTGGCCGTGTCGCTCGGCCTTGCGCCCTGGTCGGCGACCGCCGCCTACGAGCGAACCTTTGAGGCGGGAAGCCTCATCATCCCCATGGATCTGTCCTACCAGGACCACGGGCTGCTGCAGGCGTACGGCCTGGTCTTTCAGTTGCTGCGCCACGGTATACCGGTCTACTGGGTGATCTACGAGGAAAAGAAATGGCATGCGGTGCCCTGCGATACGGCGGGCGACGAGTGCGCCTGGGACTGCTGGGAAGAGGGCTCGGGAATTAAATGCGCCTACCCCACGGCCTCGCCCGACTTCTACGCCTCGGCGACCGTGCTCTGGGACGGCGACGGCCGGGTGTGGGACGCGGACAGCGGGGCCTCCACCGCGGATGCGATCAGCAACCACGGCTACCGGGGCGGGCCCTTTGTAATCGACGCCGCGCAGGCGGACCGTGCCCGCGAGATCATCGATCTCTGGAACGATCCGGATCGCTGGCCGGCCGCGGACCAGTGCCCGCCCGCCGCCACTCCTGGCGAGTCGGACTGCTGGGCGCGGCGCAGCGTTTTCAATACGGTCACGGTGCACGAGGCAACCGCCGCTTTTCAAGGCGAGATCCGCAAGCGTATGGTCGCCGCTCCGACCATAGCCGTCTTTTCGGACGGCAACGAGGACATCGCCACCGGTTACCTGCGCGCCGCCGGAATACATCAGTCAAACGGCCAAGAGTTTCCGGCAGCCAAGTGCGGCGCCTGCGGTCCCGGAACGGACAACCCCGACATGCTGACGGTGGAGGCCATCATGGGGGAGATGGGAACCTGCACCGACCAGAACTACGACCACAAGAACGGAGCGCTCTTCACCGCGGACGGCGTACCGGCCTATTGCCAGATCATGAGCATGCACTGGGGGGTCAACGACCGGAATACGGTCACCTGTGACGGCGACAACAACCTCACCTACCACGGGCACGAGGTGGTGGCCGAGGTGCGCCAGTTTCTGAACTACCCGACCCACTTCTTCGCCGAGTGCCAGGCGGTCAACGCTTACGAGAACACGGTTCCCGATCCCGAGGCGCCTTTTCTCGACGACACCGATCGCGTGGGTCACTTTCTCACCACCATCGGTACGCCTCCCTCCTGCGACGCCGATAACCCCTGTACCGGCGCCGATACCCAGGTGAGCTGCGGGGCCGGCGGTTGCGACGACGGCGCTCGCGACTGCTGTCTGCCCGACGACAACAAGGAGCTCGGCGCCGGTTTCCTGATCGGCGAGCAACCGGATACCGCGGACGTCAAGGTTCTCTCGCCCGCCATTCCCTACAACCAGCTCGACGGCTGGTTCGGCACTACCGGGGGCAGCGAGAAGTCCTACAACCTGAGCACCTTTCTGGGTACCGAGTACAAGAACGACATGGATATCACTTTTCTGACCGGCCCCGACGGTCCCGGCCAGGACGATATCTGGATGACCGGCTACCTGGACGGCACCTGCGCCATTCACGCCGAGGGCGCCGGGCAGTGCCAGGGCGTGGGCAAGGTCAGTTACCTGGGCGGGCACGAGTACAAGACCGACCTTCCCGTGTCCGAGAACTGGCAGACCCAGGGCACCCGCATGTTTCTCAACGCCCTGTTCGAGGCGGACTGCGTCACCACCGTGGGGCAACCCAGCTTCGTGCTGGAGCTGAGCGGAGAGACCGAGATCGCGACCCAGACCCTGCCCGTGACCGAGACCTATACCGTGAGCTACGAGAACCTGGGCATCGGCGCGGCGCTGGAGTCGGTGCTGGTGCTGACGCCGCCCGCCGGGGCCGCGGTAGACGATCAGCAGGCCGGTGGCGCTATCGTATCGGGCGACCTGGAATGGGAGATCGGCTCTATCGGCTCCTGGTTGGCGATGGCGGGGGATCCCGACAACGCCGGATCGCGCTGGGCCGCCTTGACCTTCGATGCGGAGGGGCAATACCCGATGCAGGCCCGAATGCGGTACCGCGTCGGCGTGTCCGTGCTGACCTCGCCCGCTGTCCAGGTGACGGTGCGGGTCGTGATCGATTCGGACGGGGATGGCGTGGGAGACGCAGACGACCCGGCCCCGGACGACGCTCGGCAATGCGGTGACTCGGATAACGACGATTGCGATGACTGCTCGGTCAGCGGCCATCTAGATCCAGCCAACGACGGACGGGACAGCGACGGCGACGGGCTGTGCGACACGGGAGATCCCAGGCCCGACGACCCCAGGCGTTGCGGTGACTCGGATAACGACACCTGCGATGACTGTGCGGTGACCGGCAAGCGCGACCCGGCCAACGACGGCGAGGACAGCGACGGCGACGGGTTGTGTGACGCGGGCGACCCCGATCCCTATAACGCCGGGCCGCCGGACGCCGGCGATCCGGGTCCGGGCGGAGGAATCGACGGCGGAGTCGACATCGATGGGGGACCCGCGCTATCCGCGGACGGCTCGCTGGCCGGGAATAGCGACGGCGGATCCCGACAGGAAGAGGAAGACGACGGCTCGGGCTGCCAGTGCAATGCGGTAGGCGCCTCCTCCTCGGGATCTGGGTTACTGCTCGTATTCTCCGTCCTGCTCCTGGTCGCCGCCAGACCGCGCCGCCGATCCGTCTCGCGGCGACGGTAAACCGGCGCCGCGGAGGCGACTATTCCAGGACGGGCACGATGGTCCCGGCCTGCCTGAGGGCGAAGCCGGTCATGTCGCTGTAGCTGTAGGCGCCGGTCAGCCCGTTGTACATCAGCACCTCGTGGGTGACCGGGTCGGCGCGCCAGGCGCGATCGCCCTTTTCCACGCCCCAGATGTATCCGTCGTAGTCGATGCTCACGCCCTTGACGCCGCCGCCGGTGCTGATCTCGTTGATGAGCTGCAGCGTCTCGGTATCCACTCCCTTCAGGCTCGGGGTTCCGAAGTCGCCGCCGCCCCCGGCCCACAGGGTATGATCGCCGTCGGTCATGCAGCCATTGAAGCCGTTATCCACGGCCGGATTGGTCTCCCAGGTCTCGGTGGTGGGATCAAAGCGCGCCACGCCCATGGAGCCGCAGATCCAGGGGCGGCCCTTGGAGTCCAGGGTGATGCCGTAACCGTTGTCGTCCGGGATATCCCAGGCGCGGTACTGCAGCGTCTCGGCGTCCACCCGTACCAGCTGGGTGGTGCTGCTGACGAAGATCCAGAAGTGGCCCTCGCCATCCGCGGCTCCCCCGTACCCGCCGTGGCCGTCGCCGAAGGCGCCCAGCAGCCAGCCGATGCCCGGCATGGTGGCCAGAAAATCGGTCCCCGCCAGCCCGGCCACCGTGATCCGCTCCTCCACCGCCCCGGTGTCGCCGTTGAGCCGGATCACCTCGATCTCGCAGACGCCTCCGGTGCAGTCGGCGTTGGTGCCGCTGGTCCACACCTTGGCGTGCTCGTACTTGCAGGTCACCGGGTCGAGCTCGCCGCGGGTCCAGGCGATTGGCCGCTGGCTCTTGAATTGAAAGTCGGTATACCAGGCCACGCATTCGTCCTCGTCCCAGGCGAGCACGTCGCTCGGGCCGCTCGAGGTCTGTATGGTGCCATCCCCGTTCCGGTCCACGCAGTCCTCGAGCCTGGCGTAGATCTTGGTCACCCCTCCCAGGCGGTTGGCCACCGCCATGTCCCCGTTGAGGTTGACCGAGGTACGCGACGGGCTTCCCGCGCTGTCGGGCCTGACGATGTAACGGGCCACCTCGTCCACCGTCCGGGTATCGAGCTTGGAGACGGTGCCCTCCTCGGCATTCGCGATCCAGATATAGGAGAACTCGAGGTCGACGTCGTCCTTCAGGCTGCTGCCCGTGCTTCCGGGCGCAAGGCATCCGTTCACCGTGACGGGCGGCTCGGCAGCGTCGCGCTCCGCGGGCAAAGCCGAGCCGCCGTCCGGGCCGGTGGCGCTGGCCGCGTCTCGTACCGTTCCGGTGCCCGTGCCCGTTCCGGTACCATTGCCCGTGCCGTCCGCGGTTGGCGCCACCGCTGAGTCGGCTCCCGTTCCGGTCCCGACGGATGACGCGGGGACGGGATCGCCGGAGCCCGGAGGTCCTCCCGGCCCGCCCTCGCTCTGCTCGGCCGAGCACGACCCGAGCCCGGCGGCCAGTAGCACCAGCAGGGCGGCGAAACCGGTGCGCCGGCCCCGGATCTGGATTTCGGACATCCGTCAGTTCCTCGTTTTTCCGCCCATTCGTTCCCCTCGGGTCGTTCTTAAATAGTCCCATTTCCAGGTCATCTCGCCAACCCTCGCGAAACGCCTGATTGATCATGACCGCAGTTAGGCCGTAAATTAAGACTCTGCGGTAGATCATGGACGCGGTCGTTCGAGCAGAGGCGCCGGGAGCGATCCGGATGGCGATGGTGGTCCACCCGGTCGTGCTCGCCGCGGCACTTATCGCGCTCGCCGGCTGTTACCGTTCGCACGCCGGCGTCGATGCGGAGCTGGCCGAGCCCCCGCAGCGCGGGGACGAACGGTTTCCGGGCGTTGCCGGGAGCGACGGGGAGCCCGGATCGGGCGCGAGCCCTTGGAGCGCGTCCGGCCAGCTCACGGTGACGCCCATCGGCGGCACGCCCTTCATTCGTCCGGGCGAGACGGTGATTCTGCTGCTCGAAGTAGACAACCCGGACGAGGAAAACGATCCGGTGGTCAGCACCATCGTCCAGTTCGGGCCCGCGGGCGAGAGCGTCGAGGTGGCGCGAACCTCGAGCCCGGCGCCGAACCGTATCGAAAACACGGTGCTGGTGGATCCGGGCCTGTGCGACTACCGCTGCGCCGAGATACACGACTTGCTCCTGTTCGAGGCGGTCAGGCTGGCCAGCGGCCGGCTGAGCGAGCCGGCCGAGAGAAACGTCCGCCTGGACTGCACCGAGCACGGCGACTCCGACCTCTGCCCCGGGGCGAGCGGTGGCGGCAGGGCCGAGCGGCTGCTGGACGCCGTGGTGGCCATGTTCGACGAGATGTGCAGGTGCAACGGTCAGGACGTCGAGTGGTGCCCGGGCATCGTCTTCGACGAGCCGTGCATGCTCGAGGTTTTCGGGCGATACGAGGCCGAGTATGCCGAACAGATCGATTGTACGATCTATGCGTTTGATGAAATGAACGCCTGTCTGAGAAGCTGGAGTTGCGATACGAGCTTGATGCAGAGCTGCTTCGCGCTGACGACGCCCGCCCCCGACTCGGCGGTACTCCCCTTTTCCGGAGCCTGCGGCGACTTCACGCTATCTTTCACCGAGGAGTTGGTCTGGTGCTTTTCGGTATACAGCTGCGGTGACGGTCAGACGATATCGGCCGACCAGCAATGCGACGGAGTCTTCGACTGCGCGGACGGCTCGGACGAGACGAGCTGTCCGGGCTTTGCGCCTCCATCCAGCGGGTTCTTCCTCTGCGAGAACGGCAACCCCATTCCCCTCGAACGGGTGTGCGACGGCCAGCCCGACTGCGCGGGCGGTGCAGACGAGACGATCTGTCCGCGGTTGCCGTAGCGCTTTCCCCTTCCGATCAGTACGGCGCCTGGCACTGCGCGCGCGAGGGCGGGCTGCACTGCTCGGAGCAGATACCGAGGCCCGATTTACCTTCGGCATCCGTACATTCGGCCACCGAGCCTCGGGCGCAGGAAAAGGTCTCGTCGATTTCCCCGTCGCAGTCATCGTCCAGCCCGTTGCACCGCTCGTCGCCCGCATCGCAGCTGTCGGGCAGCACCGGTAGCTCGCAGGAAAAGGAGCAGGCGAAAACGCCCAGGGAGTCGCAGGAGGTCACGCAGGTGTACTCGAACGAGCGGACACACTCGAAGTCCTCGTCGGTCTGTCCGTCGCAGTCGTCGTCCACCGCGTTGCAGCCCTCGACAGCGCCCGGATAGACGGTGGCGACCTCGTCGTCGCAATCATCGCCGCCGCAGGTCTGGTCGATCGCACCATCGCCGTCGGTATCCTCCTCGTCGGCGATACTCCCGTTGCAGTTGTTGTCCACCGCGTCGCAGATCTCCCGGGCGCCGGGAAACGCGCCCGGGTCGTCGTCGTCGCAATCTTCCTCTCCGGCTTGCTCGGCACAGGGTCCGGGACCGAACGAGCCGTCCTGGTCCCTGTCCTCGGCCACCGTTCCGTCGCAGTCGTTGTCCATTCCGTCGCACAGCTCCTCGGCTCCGGGATAGCTCTCGGCACTGTCGTCATCGCAATCGTCGCCGTCGCACTCGATATCGTAGTGCCCGTCACCGTCGCGGTCCTCGGGAACGAAACGGCATCCGCCGAGCTCCTCGTCGCACTCGTCCCGGGTGCACCCGAGGTCGTCATCGCAAACGATCGCGGCTCCGGCGGCGCAGATACCGTTTCGGCAGATCTCGTCGCCGTTGCAGTAGATACCGTCGCTGCAATCGCCGTCCTGGCTGCATTCGTCGCAACCGGTCGACCAGAGCAGCAACGCGGTCAGGGCCGCGAGGGGAGCGAGGCGCCTGTCGCCTGGCGCGGATGCGTCGGCGAGTCGCCCCGCTCGGCTTGACCGCGCGGCGGCAGAGATGCTCCGGGTAGCCCAAAGCTCTCCGACCACCCCCGTGTACCGAGAAATCATCGCGTTTTCGACCTGTCCGGGGCTCCAGACTCAAGCTGGTATCGGTTTGACCCCCTGAACCATTTGGGTTAATCAGCATAACATGTTTTCATGATCCGTTTCGCCGCTAACAAAAGCGTGACGATTGCGGCAATCCCCGGGGTGATCGCCGCCTGGTTGCTTCTGGCGGCTGTCGCATGCGAGTCGGCCGAGACGGCCCCCGGCGCTCCTAGCTGCTCGGGCGCCGTCTGCGACGCCGCCTGCGCCGACGACATGGGTTGTGGTTCCTTCCCCTCGCGCCCGGCGGTCGACAGCGGGGGAGGCGGCGGCCAAGCCGCGAGAGACGCGGCAGACGAAGACGCCGGGAGCGATCCCGCCTCGGACGACGGCGATGCCTGTTTTGCCTTCACCGTCACCGCGCAGAACCGGAGACAGTCGGCCGATATCATCTGGGTCGTCGACAACTCGGGCAGCATGGCCACGGAGATCGACGAGGTCAACGCCCGCATGAACGACTTCTCGAGACAGATCGTACAAAGCGGTATCGACGTACGCGTGATCCTGATCTCGGCCTCCCTGGTGGAGGATCCCCCTTCGCACGGCGTCTGTATCGGACAGCCGTTGGGCTCGGGAAGCTGTCCCGATGACAGCAATCCTCCCGGTTATTTGCACGTGAGCCAGTGGGTGGACAGCCACAACTCGCTCGATCTCATCGCCTCGACCTTTGCCAGCTGGGAGCAGAACCTGCGGCCGGAAGCCTTCAAGACCTTCGTGGTGGTCACCGACGACAACGCGTATTCCGGCTACAATTTCCTCGACCTGATCCGGGGCCACCCCGACCTGTTCGAGAGCTGGTGCATCAGCGGTGTGTTCTGCCAGACGCCCTGCCCGGCCGCCGCGGCCATCGGTACCGTCTATCAGATGTTGATCGATCAATCGGGCGGCGTGGCCGCGGATCTGTGCGAGCAGGATTTCCAGCCGGTATTCGATCGGCTGGCAGCCGGAGTCATACTCTCCTCGGATATCGAGTGCCGGTGGGAGATCCCCGATCCGCCGCCCGGTGAGACGTTCGACAAGGAGATGACCAATGTCATGTACACCAGGGCCGACCAGAGCCAGGTCATTCTGGCCGGCGTATCCGGCCTGGCCGGGTGCGGAACCGAGGGCGGCTGGTACTTCGACGATCCGGGCGCCCCGAGCGAGATCACGGTCTGTCCGGTGACCTGCGTGCAGATGAAGCGGCAGACGAGCGTTCAGATCGACGTGCTCTTCGGTTGCGAGACGACACACCGGACCTGTCTTCCCGGACGCAACAACGATTTCCGTTTTACCGGCGTGCCCGAAGAGTGCTGAAGCGGCAAGGGGAGGGCAGGCCGCGCGACCTCCTCCGTCCAGTCCCAGCCGACCCGCGCCCTGCCTCAGCCCGTCTGGATCTCGACCGGCTCGAGCGAGCGGAAATCGGAGAGGCCGAGCCCCATCTTTTCGGCCAGGAAAAGCGAGCCGGGAAGCTCGCCCGCCGGGGTGTCGAACAGCGCGTAGGCCCAGGCGTCCAGGGCCACCGGATCGATGCCCGCCGCCACCGTATTGAGCGGTTTCACGTCGTTAGGGTTGCCGCCGGCCGGGCCGCGCGCCATCAGCACCAGGGTGGCGTCGATCACCGTGAGCGTGGGCCGCATCAAGGCGGCCAACTCGGCTATGGAACGCTGGATATCACCGTGAAACATCACCCGCTTCTTGTTGGTGATGCCGATCCAGTTCTTCATGCCGGCCACCACCCCGGTCAGCGAATGGTGCTTGGCGACCGGCACGTTGATGAGCTTGGTGGCGAGCACGAACGGCTCCAGTATGTCCCAGGTGCCGAGCCGGTCCGATAGCTTGACCGGCAGGAACCGGCTGCGCTCCGGGGGAAGGACCTCGGCTCCGGCCTCGAGGGCTGCCTTGCCGATGCCGCTCAGCTCGAAGGCTCGCTCGGAATTGCGGACCGGGCAGTCGCAGACGATCAGGCGTTTCGGGCCCACCTCGCGGCAGGCCCGCACCACCTCGGCCACCACCTCCGGATGGGTGTTGGCGGCCTGCTCCGGCGACCGGTCCCAGCCGATGTTCGGCTTGATCACCACCACGTCGTCGGGCGAGATGAAGCGGCGCATGGTACCCATATGCTCGAGGACCGCGCGCACGTTCCGCGCGGGACGCGTGCCGCGGGCGATCACCATGCGCGGAGCCGTGACCGGCAGCCGAACGCGGTGGTCGGAGATCTGTTCTTCGGCGTCGCGGAAATAGTGCAGCTGGTAGGCGCGGCCGAAATACCCCCCCGCGCCCAGCGCGGCCGCGCCCAGGACCGAGCCGCCCGCTATCAACACCCGGCGCCGGGTGACCAGACGCCCGCCCTTCCGGTTCGAGCGGTCTGCCGCGCGGTTTTCACCCTGATCGGTACGCTCCTTCTCGTCGTCGGCCATCTCGCTTTCCTTTCGCCTTGCCGCCGAGTTTCGAAGTATAGCAGCTCACGGCCTTCCCGCAGCGGACCCCGGCGCGGTGCGGGAACACCGCCGGCCCCGTTCGAATTTCCGTCGGCGTGGTGGATACCGCGCGCGGCCATCGCATCGTAGAGGGAATGCTCGCGTCGATCACGAATCGCCAGGCCCAGTACGTCATCATAGATATCACCGGGGTCGAGATCGTGGATACGTCGGTGGCAAACCATCTGATGCAGGCCGTGCAGGCGGGCCGCCTGCTCGGCGCCCGGTGCATCTTGTCCGGCGTCAGCCCCATCATCGCCTGCCCGCTACTCCTCCTCGGTACTGTACCTCCCGACCTCAGCGACGCTTTCGGAGCGGGGGCTTGCCGTCAGGGTGCTGCAGGAACCTGGAACGCGACAGCGCGCGGCGCTGTACGGGCGTCGCCTTCGCTGCTGCCTTCACCAGCGCGGAGTGCAATACTTGCTGGGACTCGACCGTGGCCTGCCGGAGCTCGTCCAGCGCCGCACGCAGCGACTCGGGTTGAAACGGTTCGGCGCCCAGCGAACGCGCCACGTTCTTCCGCGCCTTGCGCAACGCCTTGCGCTTCGGCGCCAGCTGGTTCGCGTGCTCGTGAAAGATCCGCTTCATGGGGCCGGGGCGTCCCATCCTCTCGTTCGGGCGCGTTCGATCGTGCGGTGCGAATGCCGGCGCGTCTCGCCCGTGCCCGCCTCGATAAACGAGACGGGCTGCGACGAATCCCGCCAGAAAGATGTTGAGCGCGGCCGACAGGGCCAGCGCGATGACCAGGCGACGGTTTACCGGGTTCATAACTCCTGCTCCTGCTCGAGGTTCGAGGCGAGCACCAGGCTCGACAATTTGTCTTCCGTATCCGAGGCGAACACCACTCCGGTGAGATCCTCCCAGCCGGCCAGGTCTTCCTCGCTCGCCTGCGACATGTCCTCGTACGGCGCGGTCGTTGCGGTCCGCTCCGCGGAAATCTCGACGGTCGCCACGCCCGTAACCATTCCCAGCACCCCGGCAAGCGCGGCCGCCAGCACCGGCTTCCAGGGCGCGCCAAAGGGCCAGTAAAGGCCCCAGCCGGACGGCATGGCCGGACCGGTCGCCGCGCCGCGCCGTAGCGGAACCTCGGCCACGGCTCGCAGCAGGTCGGCCGAGGGCTCTGGCGCGAGCAGCTCTTTCAACAGGCTATCCAGCCCCGCGGCCTCCCGCAGTACGGCCGCCGCCTCGCCCGAGGTCTCGGCCAGGGCCAGCGCCTCGGCCCTCTCCTGCTCGGGCCACCTGGAGCTGTCGGAGCCGTAGCACTCCACGATGGTGCGAAACCGCGCCAGGTCGACCGTTGTTCTCGATCTATCGTTCATCGGCTTCTCCGTTTGCCCGCTCCCGGAGCGGGGCCAGCCGCTCGCGCAGGGTTCC
>CAYVFC010000081.1:0-23351 GCA_964450715.1 uncultured Sandaracinaceae bacterium
TCTCGGTGGCCGCCTCGCTCATCCCCTTCCTGGAGCACGACGACGCCAACCGGGCACTGATGGGCTCCAACATGCAGCGGCAAGCGGTGCCCTTGCTGTGCTCGGAGGCGCCGGTGGTGGGCACGGGGCTGGAGAGCCGGGTGGCGCGCGATTCCGGCGCCTGCGTGATCGCCCGGCGCGTCGGCACGGTGGAGGCGGTGGACGCCACCCGCATCGTGGTGCGCGCCGAGGGCGAGGGGGGCCCCTTGCCAGACATCTACCGGTTGACCAAGTTCCAGCGCTCCAACCAGAATACCTGTTACAACCAGAAACCCATCGTCCGCCCCGGCGAGCGGGTCAAGGCGGGCGACGTACTGGCTGACGGGCCGGCCATCGAGCGCGGGGAGCTGGCCCTGGGCAAGAACGTGCTGGTGGCCTTCATGTCCTGGGGCGGATACAACTTCGAGGATTCGATCCTGCTATCCGAGCGCGTCATCAAGGACGACACCTTCACTTCGGTTCACATCGAGGAGTTCGAGTGCGTGGCGCGGGACACCAAGCTCGGCAAGGAGGAGATCACCCGCGACATCCCCAACGTAGGCGAGGAAGCGCTTAAGGACATCGACGAGTCGGGCATCATCCGTATCGGCGCCGAGGTGACCCCGGGAGACGTGCTGGTGGGCAAGATCACCCCCAAGGGCGAGACCCAGCTCACCCCGGAGGAGAAGCTGCTCAGGGCCATCTTCGGCGAGAAGGCCGGAGACGTACGCGACAGCTCGCTCAGGGTTCCGCCGGGCGTGGGCGGCATCGTGATCGGCGCGCAGGTGTTCGCCCGCAAGGGCGCGGAGCGAGACGACCGCGCCCGCGAGATCGAGGAGTACGAGAGGCAGAAGTACGAGAAGGACATGGCCGACGAGCTCAAGATCCTGCGCGACGCGGCCTACGACCGGATCGAGAAGCTGCTGTCGGGGTGCAAGACCACCGCCAAGCTGGTCGACGACCACGGCAAGGAGCTTTTGCCCAGGGGCACCACGCTCAACAAGGAGACGCTGGGATCGGTGCGCCGCAAGTACTGGGGCGCCATCGAAACCTCCAAGGGCAAGGAGCAGATAGGCGCCATCCTGGAGGAGCTCAACCAGCAGCTGACCGCGGTGGAACAGCTCTTCCAGGAGAAGATCGGCAAGCTGGCCAAGGGCGACGAGCTGCCGCCGGGCGTCATCAAGATGGTCAAGGTGTATATCGCCATTAAGCGTAAGCTGCAGGTGGGCGACAAGATGGCCGGCCGGCACGGCAACAAGGGCGTGGTCAGCCGCATCCTACCCATCGAGGACATGCCCTACCTGGAAGACGGCACGCCGGTCGACATCGTGCTCAACCCGCTGGGCGTTCCCAGCCGCATGAACGTGGGCCAGGTGTTGGAGGTGCACTTCGGCTGGGGCGGCTACCTGCTGGGCAACGCCATCCAGAAGATGATCGGCGAGCAGAAGCTGAGCGGCGAGCCGCTGCGCGCGAAGCTGATGGATTGCTTCCACCAGGAGAGCACCAAGAAGCTCGTCAAACAGCTCAACCAGCCGGACCTGCTCGCTTTCGCGCGCACCTTCGCCAACGGAGTGCACCTGGCCACGCCGGTCTTCGACGGCGCGGGCGAGAACGAGATCAAGCAGATACTGGAATCAGTCGAGGCGCCCACCTCGGGTCAGGCGGTGGTCTTCGACGGCCGCACGGGCGATCCCTTCGATCGCGACGTCACCGTGGGCGTCATGTACATGATGAAGCTACACCACCTGGTGGACGACAAGATCCACGCGCGCAGCATCGGGCCCTACTCGCTGGTCACCCAGCAGCCGCTCGGAGGCAAGGCGCAGTTCGGCGGACAGCGGTTGGGCGAGATGGAAGTGTGGGCCATGGAAGCCTACGGAGCGGCGCACGCGCTGCAGGAGTTTCTCACCGTCAAGTCGGACGATGTGCAGGGCCGTACCCGCATGTACGAGGCCATGGTCAAGGGCGACCAGACTCTGGACGCCGGCATCCCCGAGAGCTTCAACGTGTTGATGAAGGAGCTTCAGGCCCTGTGTCTCAACGTAGAGCTGATCGACGCGGATAGCGCGACGCGGAAGGCCGAAGAGGTCTTCGCGGCGGAGGAGTGAGGAGAATGAAGGATATCTTCAGTTTTTTCGAGAAGCCCCAGGATTCGCTGTCCTTTTCCGCCATCCGCATCTCCCTGGCCTCGCCGGAGAAGATCCGGCAGTGGTCGCACGGCGAGGTGAAAAAGCCGGAGACCATCAACTACCGGACCTTCAAGCCGGAGCGCGACGGCTTGTTCTGCGCCAAGATCTTCGGGCCCACCAAGGACTACGAGTGCAACTGCGGCAAGTATAAACGGATGAAGCACCGCGGGGTGGTCTGCGAGAAGTGCGGCGTCGAGGTCATCCAGACCAAGGTACGGCGCGAGCGGCTGGGGCACATCACCCTGGCCACCCCGGTGGCTCACATCTGGTTCCTCAAGAGCCTGCCCTCCCGCATCGGCATGATCCTCAACATCGCGCTCAAGGAGCTGGAGCGGGTGCTGTACTGCGAGAGCTACGTGGTGCTCGATCCGATGGACACCTCGTTGCAGAAAGGCGAGATCCTGACCGAGGAAAGGTACCAGCAGCTGATCGAAGAGCTCGGATTCGACCGTTTCCAGGCCGGCATGGGTGGAGAGGCCATCCTGCAGCTGCTCAAGGAGGTGGACGTACACGCGCTGTACGAGGAGCTGCGCAAGGAGATGCAGGAGACCAGCAGCGAGGCCAAGCGCAAGAAGCTGGCCAAGCGGCTCAAGGTCATCCAGGCCTTCAAGGACTCCGGCAACCGCCCCGAGTGGATGATGCTGACGGTAATCCCGGTGCTGCCGCCGGACCTGAGGCCGCTGGTGCCGTTGGACGGCGGCCGCTTCGCCACCAGCGATCTCAACGATCTGTACCGCCGGGTGATCAACCGCAACAACCGCCTCAAGCGGCTGGTGGAGCTCAACGCGCCGGAGATCATCGTGCGCAACGAGCGCCGCATGCTGCAGGAGGCGGTCGACGCGCTGTTCGACAACGGGCGGCGGGGCAAGACCATCACCGGGCCCAACAAGCGGCCGCTCAAGTCGCTCAGCGACATGCTCAAGGGCAAGCAGGGCCGCTTCCGGCAGAACCTGCTGGGCAAGCGGGTCGACTACTCGGGCCGCAGCGTGATCGTGGTCGGACCCAACCTCAGGCTGCACCAGTGCGGGCTGCCCAAGAAGATGGCGCTCGAGCTGTTCAAGCCCTTTATCTACAACAAGCTGGAGGAACGCGGCTTCGTCACCACCATCAAGAGCGCCAAGAAGATGGTGGAGAAGGAGAAGCCCGAGGTCTACGACATCCTGGAAGAGGTGATCACCGAGCACCCGGTCATGCTCAACCGCGCGCCCACGCTGCACCGGCTGGGCATCCAGGCCTTCGAGCCGGTGCTGATCGAGGGCAAGGCCATCCAGCTGCACCCGCTGGTCTGCACCGCCTTCAACGCGGACTTCGACGGCGACCAGATGGCGGTGCACATCCCGCTGTCGATCGAGGCGCAGATGGAAGCGCGGGTGCTGATGATGAGCACCAACAACATCCTCTCGCCCGCCAACGGCCGGCCCATCATCAACCCCACCCAAGACGTGGTGCTGGGGCTTTACTACATGACGCGGGAGCGCCCCTACGCCAAGGGCTCCTACCGGCCGGGCCAGGAGAAGAAGGGCGACTTCGGCGGCATCTTTTCCAGTGTCTCCGAGGTGCGCATGGCCTATGACAACGGCGAGGTGGATCTGCAGGCCGGCATCCGGGTGCGCATCAACGGCCAGATCAAGGACTCCACAGTGGGCCGGGTGTTGGTCAGCGAGTACGTACCGGATGCGGTAGATTTCGATCTCATCAACAAGGTGCTCGACAAGAAGGCGCTCTCGTCGCTGATCGACGCCTGCTACCGCCGCAGCCGCAACAAGAGCACGGTGCTGCTGGCCGATCGCCTACGCACGCTGGGCTTCGAGCACGCCTCGCGCGCCGGCATCAGCATCTGCATGGACGACATGATCATCCCGGAGAGCAAGAAGACCATCTTGGACGTGGCGCAGAAGAACGTGGAGAAGGTGGTCGAGCAATACCAGGAGGGGCTGATCACGGACGGCGAACGCTACAACAAGGGTGTGGACATCTGGGCCGAGGCGGCCGACAAGATCGCCGCCGACCTGCTGGACGGCATCCGCAGGGACGAGGTGCTGGACGACAGGACCGGCGACACGCAGGAGACCGCGTCGCTGAACCCCATCTTCATGATGGCCGATTCGGGCGCGCGCGGCAGCAACCAGCAGATCCGGCAGCTGGCCGGTATGCGCGGACTGATGGCCAAGCCCTCGGGCGAGATCATCGAGACGCCCATCACCGCCAACTTCCGCGAGGGGTTGACGGTGCTGCAGTACTTCATCTCCACCCACGGGGCGCGCAAGGGGCTCGCGGATACGGCGCTCAAGACAGCCAACTCGGGGTACCTCACCCGGCGGCTAGTCGACGTCTCGCAGGACGCCGTCATCACCGAGTACGACTGCGAGACGCTGGACGGCGTCTGGGTGGGCAAGCTCGAGGAGGGCGGCGAAATCGTACAAGCCCTGGGCGAGCGCATCCTGGGCCGGGTGGCGCTGGAGGACATCGTCGACCCGTTGACCGGCGAGCTGCTGGTGGAGGCCAACTCGGACATCGACGAGGAAACGGTACAGAAGATCGAGGAAGCGGGCATCGACAGGGTCATCATCCGCTCGGTGCTGACCTGCCAGGCCCGCCGCGGCATCTGCTCGCAGTGCTACGGCCGCGATCTGGCTCGCGGCTACAAGGTGAACATCGGCGAGACCGTGGGCGTCATCGCCGCGCAGTCCATCGGTGAGCCGGGCACGCAGCTGACCATGCGCACCTTCCACATCGGCGGCGCCGCGGCCCGCGGCAAGATCGAGCAGTCCAGCCTGGAAAGCCGCTACGAGGGGACGGTCAAGTACGAGAACCTGCAGTACGCCGACAAGCGGGACGGCTCACGGGTGGTGATGAACCGGCACGCCGTGGTCAAGATCGTGGACGCCACCGGGCGCGAACGCGAGCGGTACAACCTCACCTACGGAGCCTTCGTACGCGTCAAGGAGAACGAGCGCATCGCCAAGGGCCAGACCCTGTCCGTCTGGGATCCCTACGCCATACCGCTGCTGACCGAGGTAGACGGGGTGGTGCGCTACAGTGACGTGGTCGAGGGCGTGACCATCGAGGAGAAGCTCGACGAGGTCACCGGCCTCTCGCGCCGCGAGGTCATCGAGTCGCGCGACACCGGGGCCAGGCCGCGCGTCACCATCAAGGACGCGGAGAGCGGCGAGACCGTGCTGCGGGAAGGCGTTCCGGCCCGCTACTACCTGCCGGTTGGCGCCAACCTGATCCCGCAGGACGGGCAGGTGGTCGAGGCCGGCGAGGTGGTGGCCAAGATCCCGCGCGAGACCACCAAGACCAAGGACATCACCGGCGGGCTGCCGCGCGTGGCCGAGCTGTTCGAGGCGCGCAAGCCCAAGGATCACGCCCTGGTGGCGGACATCGACGGTACGGTCAGCTTTGGCAAGGATACCAAGGGCAAGCGCAAGCTTATCATCACGCCGGAGCTGGGAGAGCCCCGCGAGCACCTGTTCGCCAAGGGACGGCACCTGACGGTCAAGGAGGGCGACCGGGTGCAGGCCGGCGAGCCGCTGATGGACGGGCCCAACAACCCGCACGACATCCTGAGGGTCAATGGCGAGAAGATCCTGGCCGCCTGGCTGGTAAAGGAAGTGCAACAGGTCTACCGCTTGCAGGGCGTCTCCATCAACGACAAGCACATCGAAGTCATCGTGCGCTCGATGCTGGGCCAGGTACGCATCAAGGAGGTGGGAGACACCCGCTTCCTGATCGACGAGCAGGTCGACAAGACCAGCTTCGAGCGCGAGAACGAGCGGGTCATCGCCCGCGGTGGGCAGCCCGCGGTGGCCGAGCCGGTGCTGCTGGGCGTGACCAAGGCCTCGCTCACCGGCGACTCCTTCATCAGCGCCTCCTCCTTCCAGGAGACCACCAAGGTGCTGACCGAGGCCTCTATCAGCGGCCGGGTCGATTACCTGAGGGGTCTGAAGGAGAACGTCATCATGGGTCGGCTGATCCCGGCCGGTACCGGGCTCGACGCCTACCGCTCGCTGGAGGTGGTGGTGGACGACGCGCTCAGTGACGTCGAGACCGAGTCGGAGAGCATGGCAACGGTACCCGCGGAGATCTAGCCCCCTTTGCTCCCTTTTGCTCCCTTTTTTTCGCCCTTTTCCGCACTGGAAGGCACACGACCTCCAACGGGTTGAATTATCCCCGCGAAGTGGGGTTCAATTGAACCCATGCGCGACCGTTACCGGCTCATCCCCTTTCCCTATATCGCGTACAAGACCTTCGTTATCGCGGCGCTGGCGGCCTGCTTCGTCGCAACGGCGGTAGCAGGCACGGGGTGCAAGCGTGCGCCCAAGGTCCGCTTCAGAGAACCCTGTCCGATTCGCACCCGGCCCGCCGGCTGGGCGGACGACGTGGGCAAGGTCCACCCGCACCGCGACTACGAGGTCATCGATCGGAAAAACGACTGGTACCGGATCGAGGTATTCGAGAACAACGTTTGGGGCTGGACCCGCTGCCCGCTGGCGGAGTGACGGACGATCGCCCGTAGGAAATGGGGGTGAGCGACGGGGCTTGAACCCGCGACCTCTGGAGCCACAGTCCAGTGCTCTGCCAACTGAGCTACGCCCACCGGAAACGGGAAACAGGGGACTTTAATCCTCTTTGCCCGCAAGGCAAGTAGGGGAGGGAGAGGGAACCACCAGCCGGCCGCCGCGGTAGTAGCGGCGGGCCCATTCGGCCATGGCGATGCCGGCGGTGACCGTTACAGGGTAGCTGTGGTTGATGCCGAACATGGGCACGCCCACGACGGTGTGGGCGGCGGCCAGGATGCTCTCGCTCACGCCAAAGTCCTCGCTGCCGAAAAGCATGATGCAGTGCTCGGGCAGCTCGGCCTCCCACAGCCCTATGCTGGCGCGCTCCTTCTCGAAGACCACCAGCTGCCAGCCCTTTTCGCGGCACAGATCCAGGAACTGTTCGTCGGTGGGGATGTTCACGATGTTCTCGTACTTCTCCATCCCCATGGAGGCCCGCTCGTAGTAGGGCTCGTCGCCTACGAGCACAATCTCGCGCACCAGGAAGGAGTGGGCGGTGCGTATAATGGCGCCGACGTTGAACGGGTTCTTGGAGCGGACGATGGCGATTCGCAACGGGTGGCGCAAGCGGTCGAGCTCCTGGCGCACCACCTCGGTCGGGTACTCGAGAGGGGGAACCTTCATGCGCGCGCTTGCTCGCCGCTCGGTCCGGCGCTCCCTATAGCGCCGAATGGCGCCGATCAACCCTTGGAGATCTTGCCTTCTTTGTGAACGGTGTGCTTGCGGCAGGCGCGACAGTACTTCTTGATGGTGAACTTCTCGCTCATCGTGCTCTTATTCTTGTCGCTGACGTAGTTGTCGCGCTTGCACTCCTGACAGGTCAGTTTGATGAGATCCCGCATTGGCGTTCTCCAGCCGAAGAGACGGCGCAGTTTAGCCCGCCCGGCGCTAAGGTCAACGGGGAATGGCCGAGAAGATGAAGGGAAGCGATCGGCCTCGACTACGCGAACGATCCGTGTTCACGTTGTCTTGTAGCCTTCTTGATACGAAGTCGTTTCTCCAGGGCAATGGGTTGGCCAGGGCTTACGATGGTGGTCGAATCGGGGTTCGACTGCCCTGAAGAACGCTATGGCCAAAACACGCCGGTCCGCGCTCACGAGCTCGCTGCTGGCAGCGCTGCTGCTTGTGGTTCCCGCTCCGGCTCTGGCCTTTGCCGGAGCCGAGAGCGAGTGCTGCTCGATCGAGGCTGTGGGCAACCTCAGGCTCCTGGGCGCCTTCCTGGTCTACCCCGACGTCGAGGGGGTTTACCCGGAACAGGACGACGCGCTGGTAGCGAGCGTGGGGCGCCTGGTGCTGGACGGCCGGTTGGGAGAGAGGGTCGACTACGAGGTCAACCTGTTCAACGACCTTTCGCGGATGCCCGAGCTGCAGCTGGGAGGGGCCTTTGCCACGGCCGGGAGCTTCCGGACGCCTTACCGCTACGGCAACCTTTCCTGGCAATACTGGCGCAGCGGCACGGTCGAGGGTGAGGCAGGCGTCGACCGCCTGCGCTTCAGGTTGGACGCCTACCCGGCCGACCTGACCGTGGGGCGTTTCCCGGTCGGCTGGTCGGTGGCCCGAATCTTCACCGTCAACGACTTCTTCGCCCCCTTCTCGGCCACGGCCATCAACAAGATCTACAAGCCCGGGGTGGACGCGGTTCAGCTGGGTGTGGCTCTGGGAATGCTCTCCACGGCCGAGCTACTGGCCGTCATGGGCTATGACCCCGGCGGCAGGCCCGACTGGGGAAGAAGCGCGGTGGTCATGCGCGCGAGCACAGTGCTCGCCGGTATCGAGGGCGCGCTGCTGGGCGGCAAGCTCGCGGAGCGCTGGATGGCGGGCGCCTCGCTTCAGGCCGATCTCGGCCCGCTGGCGCTCAGGAGCGAGGGTCACTTGGGACTGGCCGACCTGCAGGGGGATTTCCGGCTGGACGGCGAGACCGCCGCAGGTCTGGACCGCGATGAGATCCACGGCCGGCTGGCCGCTGGGCTCGAGATCCCGTTCGCCTGGCACAACAGCAGCATAGGTCTCGAGTACGCGTTCCTTTCGGACGGGGCCGAAAGCGCGCTCGAGGCGGTCGAGCGCGCGGCCCGCTTCTTCCCCGATGATCTCCCCTACCTGGGCCGACACTACCTGGGGCTGAACCTCGGAGGCGAGATCATCCCCATCCTCTACGCCGGGCTCGTCAACATCTTCAATCTGACCGACCCCTCCGGGCTGAGCGCGTTGACACTGCTGTACAGCATCGCCGACGAGGCAGAGCTGTTGGGCGGCCTCTTCCTGCCCTGGGGCAAGAAACCCGGGCTCGAGCCGGGGCTGCCCCCGACCGCTGCCCGGCCGGGCAGCGAGCTCGGCTCCATGCCCTTTTTGGTCTTCCTGGAGACTCGGGTCAGCTTCTAGAACGCCCCTAGAACGGCGACCGGTTTGAAAACGCCATGATTTCGCGGTCTAGAGAGGCCATCTGCGGCGCCGTCCCTCCTCGAAGTGGCTCTGCCAGTCCTTCGTCGGGCCGACGCCACATCTGGCCCCTCTATCCTCGCGAACTCAAAGACGTTTCAAACCGGTCGCCGTTCTAGAGCAGAACCGGTAGGGGCGGGCCTTGCGCCCGCCCTGCAAGGCGGTCGTAATTGACGGCAGCGGGCACGCCCGTTCGGCAGGGCGCAAGCCCCTCCCCTACTACACGAGGTACCGATGACGCACAGGCTGTCCAGAAGATCATTCGGCAAGTCTTGCCTCTGCCTGGCGGCGGCGGGAGCGGGTTCGCCGGTGCTGTCGCTGCTGTCCGGCTGCGAGTGCAATCGGTCCTCGACTTCCAGCCCGGATACGCTGGATAAAGAACCTAGCACGCTGCCGCTGCAGAAGCGGAAGAAGAGCGCTCGAGCGGGAATCGATTTCGAGCCGGCCTACCTGAAGCTGCACCGAAGCGGCGAGCTGAAGAGGCGGGGGCAGCAGCTGTGGAAGGTCATGCAGAGCTGTGAGCTCTGCCCCAGGCAGTGCGGGGCCAATCGGCTGCGGGGCGAGGAGGGGTTCTGCCACTCGACCTCCGAGCTCGAGATCTTCGACGCCCACCCCCATTTCGGCGAGGAGCGGCCGCTGGTGGGCAAGGGCGGCTCGGGAACCATTTTCCTCACCAACTGCAGCCTGCGATGCGTCTTCTGCATCAACTGGGAGATCAGCCAGCAGGGAGAAGGCCGGGAGCGAAGCCTCGAGGAGATGGCCGAGATGATGCTCCGTTTACAGGAGATAGGCTGCCCCAACATCAACTTCGTGACCCCCACCCACTACTCGGCGCACATCGTGCTGGCGCTGGACCTGGCCGCCGCCCAGGGGCTTAGGCTGCCGGTGGTCTACAACACCTGCGGCTGGGAGCGGAGCGAGATCCTGAAACAGCTGGACGGAATCGTGGACATCTACCTGCCGGACTTCAAGTACTCGGAAGGCCGCATGGCCGAGAAGTACTCCTCGGGCGCGTCGAGCTATCCCGAGCTCACGCAGCGGGCGCTGCTGGAGATGCACCGACAGGTAGGCGTGGCGCGCGCGGCCGCGGACGGGCTGATGTACCGGGGACTGATGATACGCCACCTGGTCATGCCCAACCAGGTAAGCGGCACCCGTAAGGTACTGGAGTGGATCGCCGAAAACCTGCCCAAGGATACCTACATCAATATCATGTCACAGTACCGCCCCATATACCGGGCGGGCGAATATCCCGAGATCGACCGGAGAATCACCCGGCAGGAGTACGCCGAGGCGATCCGGTGGGCCGAGCGGGCCGGGCTCACCAACCTCGATATCCAGGGAATGCCGTTATAGAAACCAGGACTCAGGGGCACCGCACGTCGGTGACGATCAGGGTATTGGTCCTGCTGTCCACCGTCACCTTGCCGCGTTCGCTGAGCGAGGCCTGCACCAGCCGCGCCATCTCCTCCGCACGCGCGTAGCTGAACCGTATGAACCGGGTACGCGGTTTCGCGGTCTGCAGGCAGGCCCGGCGTGCCTGTATCGCGGCCTCGCGCTCGGCGGCCAGCTTCTCCTGGGTGGCGACCCGCACGATGTTTCCCTCGCGCACCATGTCCAGCCCCTTGACTTTGAGGATCGCCTCGAGCGCGCTCTTCCAGTGTACACCCTGCAAACGAATGGTTATCGTGCCCCTGATCTCCTCGCCATAGACGAAGTTCATGCCCGATATCTCCCCGAAAAGCCGCAGTACGTTGCGGATATCGGCATTGACCAGGTCGATGTTCACCCGTTTCGACCGCTGCCCGGACGTTTCCTCGACCCGGGCGCGGCCCGCGCCATCCGATCCGTCTCCCGCCCGGGCGTCGTCCCCTGCCTCGACCGCGGGGGCTACGGTCAAAAAAAGCGCGACCACCGATAAAACTGCCGAAATTTGCGGCACTCTCATGGTAAATATATTTTATCACCGGGCCCGGACGAGTGTCCAGGCCCTCCTGTTTCCCGCTTCGCACAGAAAAGCGCCCGGCCGGCCCGGCGCGTCGCGCGCGGGCCGACCGGGTCACACACGGATAGAGGAGAGAAGTCAGGGGAGAAGAGGCATCGCCGCCTGCAAGAGGCGCGAAAATTCGGCGCGGTCCGCGTCCCGGTTGGCCTGGGCGGTCACGATCTGCTCGATGACGTCGATGGCGTCCGAATCGGCGTACGGGCTCTGCTTGAGGATCTCCGCGAAGGAGGCCACCGCCGCCGCCCAGAGGAAGTCCTGGACCGCGTCGGCGCTGTTCTTCTCGATCTGGCCGTCGGTCATGGAGGCCGAGACCTCGTAGGCCGGATCCTGCTCGGTCGCGTCCACGTCCTTGTAGCGCACCTTGACCAGCACCATGTCCGCGGTATCGATCTCCCGCTCCCCGTCGACCGGATCGCCGTCGTCGATCTCGGGCGCCCCCTCGCGCTCGGGTATCTCGCCGCCGGTCAGCACCAGCTCGTACAGCGCGGTCACCCGGTGACCCGAGCCTACCTCGCCCGCGTCGACCACGTCGTTGCGGAAGTCCTCGTCGGCGATGTCGCGGTTCTCGTAGCCGAGCAGGCGATATGCGTAGACGCTTTCCGGGTTGAACTCGACCTGCAGCTTCATGTCCTTGGCCACGTAGACCAGGGAGCCGAGCATCCGGCGTCCCACGTAATCCCGCGCCTGCTGCTCGGTGCTGATCATGGCGTAGACGCCGTTTCCGGCGTTGGTCACCTTCTCCATCATGGAGTCGTTGAGGTTGCCGCTACCGAAGCCGAGCGCGGTCAGCGTCACCCCGCTGGTTCGCTTCTGCTCGATGAGCTCGACCAGCTGGTCGTCGGTGTAGGGGCCGACGTTGAAATCGCCGTCGGTGCACAGGACCACGTGGTTGATGCCGCCCTCGATAAAGGCCGCCTCGGCCTGCTGGTAGGCGAGATCGATACCGGCAGCTCCGGCGGTGCTGCCGCCGGCGTACAGCTGGTCGATGGCGGCGGCAATGACGCTGCTCTGCGAGACCGGGGTGGGCTCGAGCTTGACCCCGGTACCCGAGGCATAGGCCACCAGGGCGACGGTGTCCTCGGGCTCCAGCACCTCCAGGGTCGCGGTGAGCACGGTCTGCACCAGCGGGAGCTTGTCGTAGCTGCTCATGCTTCCCGAGGTGTCCACCAGAAAGACCAGGTTGGCGCGCGGCTTGTCCACCTGCCGGGCCTGGATACCCACGCGCAGCAGCGTGGTCCCGTTGTTCGCGATGCCCGGAGCGGCCTCGAGCGAGATGGTGAAGGGGTGCTCGGACTGCTCGTCGGGCTGCGGATAGTCATATGAAAAGTAGTTCACGTACTCCTCGAGCCGCACGCTGGCCGGCTGCGGAAGCACCCCATCCTCGACGTCGCGGCGAAAGATGTCGTAGCTGGCCGTGTCCACGTCCGCGGCAAAGGTGCTGAAGGGATCGTGCGCGGTGACGACAAAGGGATTGGTACCCGGCGCCTCGTAGCGGTCGCCCTGGCTGGTAACCGGCGGCTCTTCGGGCTCGACGGGCATGACGCCGCCCGCGTCCGCGACTGCCGCGTTCGCGTACATCTCATAGACGGGGCCGCTTCCCGCTGCGCCTCCGGCGCCGCCGGCGTAAGCTCCGCCTGCGCCGGCGGAGTTGGAATCGTCCGGATACCAGGGAGGCTCCTGTTCCCGATCGTAAACCGTCGAGCCAGAGTTCGAGCCTGCCGTACCGCCGGTTCCCGGCTGCAGGTCGGTGGCATTGGCGCCGCCGCCTCCGTCATCGTCGTCGTCCGAGGCGCATCCGCTGGCGATCAGTAGAGCGGTGCTCACCAGGATGGTTATCCGAAAAGCCGAGCGCGTCATGGTCATCCTCCCAAAGCAAGAAATCTCGTGTTCGCCGTGTTTCGCTTCTGGGATATGCAAGGCGGGTGCCAGCAGCGGTAAGGGAAAGCGATACGGCTCCGGGCGGTTTCGCGATGCGTTCGAAAAGAGCGAAAGCGCCCGGTGCGCCGGCAGCTGTGAGCGGTACAACGCGCCTCTTTCGGTCGCACCGACCGCCTTCTGGTCTTATCGAAAATCGGCTCCACGACCTTTCAGACGAGGAGCGACGGTCGGTGCGACCGAGAGGGGCGCGATCAAAGGGGGTTGCCACCCGTGGCACACCGGATGGCATCCGTGTCGCGCCCGAGCCCCGGGGCGGGCTGCGCGTGCGGTCTGCTCCCGGCTATTTCATTCGGACTCCGGCTCGCCCTGCTCCGACTCGCCCTGCTCCCAGGCCTGCTCGATATCCTGCGGCTCGCCCTTTCGCCACTCCTCCAGCAGCTCCCGGGCGCGCTCCAGGTCTTGCTCCCGTACCCGGATGCTCCCCCAGGGCTTGTTCTGATCGGATACGCCCGGGATGGCCGTATCCTGATTGACCACGACGATACAATCGATGTCCTGCGAATGAAGAAAGGACTCGATACCTCGAGCCTCTGACTGGTACCCGACAGAACACAGCTCGGCGGTCACATCGTTGGTCACGTCGTTGGTCACGTCGTCGGTCGCGTCGTCCATCCGGGGCTCCTTTCCGGTCTGCGGTGCAGGCACCCATTGTACTATGAAACCGCTCGGTACCTGCCCGGGAAAATCCAGAGCGGAACCCTCGCCACCGCTCCCTACACCGCCTCGACCGCGCGCCGCAGCTTGCCGTCGACCTCGTCGGCGATGCTCTCAAGCTGGGGGTTGTTTACCACCTTGAACATCTCGGCTGGCTTGACGGCGGACACGGTGACCGTGCCGTCGTCTTCCTCGAACACCACCACGTTACAGGGAAGCAGCAATCCGATGAGAAGCTCTCCGCTCAGCGCCCGGTGCGCCAGCGCCGGATTGCAGGCGCCCAGGATCCGGTAGTTGCGAAACTCCACCTGGAGCTTCTTTTTCAAGGTGGACTTGACGTCGATCTCGGTCAGCACCCCGAATCCTTCGCTCTTCAGCGCGGCGGCGACCCTCTGTAGGGCCTGGTCGAAATCGACCTGACCCAGGTTTCTCGTTATCCCGTAGCTGGCTCCGGTCATGGCGACCTCCTCTAGCGGCGGCTTATATCGTCACGATTAACCACGAATGGCGTCGAGGCAACCGGGGATCACGCCTGTCCGTCGGAAATAGTGTGCCCGCAGCGCTCGAACCATGCCTTTCTGCCGCCGCTTCTTTCCTGTTATCCTTGACAGGTAACGGATTCGTCGGTGTCGAGGTGACAATCGGGACGGTTAACAAGTGCTAGATCTATACGATGAATTCCGATCGCTCACGGCAGCCATCGCCATGGCTGGAATCGACTATGCCCTGTGCGGCGGCCTGGCGATGGCCGTTCACTCGATTCCACGTGCAACTGTAGACATCGATCTGATGATCGATCCGGAATCGCTCGCCGCCGTAAAAGCCGTGGCCGGAAATCTCGGTTTCACCGTCGAGGCGAATCCGATGGCGTTCGCCGACGGAACGATTCAGATAAGAAGATTGACCAAGCTCGATCCGGATTCGGACGATCTTCTCATGCTCGATCTGTTGCTGGTTACACCGGCTATCCGCGGAGTATGGGAAACCCGTAAGCGCCTCGAATGGGGCGGCGGTGAGCTATCGGTCGTGTCCAGAGAGGGCCTTATCGAGCTCAAGTCGATCAGGGGCGGTGCAGTCGACCTGGAAGACATCGCGAAGCTGAAAGGCGAGGAGCCATGAGGGTCGACATGTCCGCCGGCGCGATCGACAGGCGGTTGCGGCGAGTAGCCCAACTCCGTCGTCTATGCCTTTCCCTGGCCGCGGCCGGTGCGCGCGCTGAACCGGTTCCCGGTCGTCCCCCCCGCGGTAGCGAGAGGGCCGCCGCCGGCGATAGCGGGCGGTTGCAGAGCGATCGCATCGGAAAGGAATCGGAGTAGCTCGCCGTAACGGGAGCTGGCTACCCCGTCCCTGCCCGTTCAGGCCTTCTCCACCCGGTTGCGGCCGTTCTTCTTGGCCCGGTAAAGCGCGCCGTCGGCGGCGGCGACCAGGGCGTCGGGAGCCGGGTAGCGGCGCTCGCCCATATGGGCCAGACCGATGCTGACCGTGACCTTCAGACGGCTGTCCGCCCAGGGGATCTCCAGAAGCTCCACGCTGCGTCTGATACGCTCTGCAAATATGCCGGCGCTGTTCTCGTCGATGCCGCGGGCCGCCACCACGAACTCCTCGCCGCCGTAGCGCGCCAGCAGGTCCTCGGCCCGCACCATGTGCCCGAGCGCCGCGGCCAGGCCGCGCAACACCGCGTCGCCGGCCTGGTGGCCCACGGTGTCGTTAACCCGCTTGAAGTAGTCGACGTCGATGACCAGCACGCTGAGCGAGGTCTTGTGCCGGGCGGCAAAGGCGAACTCGGTGTGCAGCCGCTCGTCCAGGTACCTGCGGTTGTGCAAGCGGGTAAGCGGATCGCGGACCGTCATCTCGTACATCTGCTGGGCCGCCTCCTGCTCCAGCTCGTCCTGCAGTGAGAAGCGCAGCACCGTGTTCTCGCCGATCTGGATACGGCAGCCGCTCTCCAGCCTCCGCATATCGCCGATCCGCTCGCCGTTGTAGAAGGTGCCGTTGGTGCTGCCCATATCCTCCAGATAAAAGCCGTCGGGCAAGCGCAACACCTGGGCGTGGCGCCGAGACAGGCCCCGGTCGGTGATGGGGATGGTGGCGTCCGTGCTGCGGCCTATGACGGTGTTGGGCCCGTCCAGCTTGTAGACCGCTCCGGGATTGGGGCCGGTCAATACGGTGAGCGTAGCCTGCACGGCTTCGCCCTGGGTGCCCTGCCGGTTCTGCTGAACCTGGATAATCTGCGTCGTGTCGTCTGGACGTCTACTCACCTGGACCTGCCGCTGCTTTCGATCGTATAGGCGATCACCAAAAATTAGCGTGAAATCGCCGTTTGGCAAAGACTTGCCGAATACGGGGCTCGGGAAACGCCACCGGCAAAGGGATGATCCGACCCTCTGCGGGGCTCATCTCCTATGGGCGAAGCGCATCGACCAGATCGGACCCCTGTCGAATCGAGCTCAGAAACAGATCGCCCTGAAACGAGAGAAGCGCCGAAAGCGCGAGCAGAGCCGCGCCCAGAGCCAGCGCCGCCCGCAGCGGCATGGCCGCAAAGAAGAGGGGTATTTGCGGCGCGGCCCGACCCAAAAGCCCCAGACCGAGCTCGCTCAGAACCAAGGTGGCGGCCACCGGTGCGGAAAAAGCGGCCGAAAACGCCATGGCGCTGCCCAGCAGCTCGACACTGCCCAGAGCGGTCTGGTAGAGGCCGGCCGCGGCCAGGGCCGAGCCCACGGGTACGCGGACGAGCGTTGCGGCGAACGCGTCGATGGCCACCCGGTGGCCACCCAGCGAAAAGAAGAGTGCGAGCCCGGTCATCAGATACAGCGAGCCGATCGGGCTCGAGTGCTCGCCCTGGGCCAGGGCCTGGTAGAGAACCGATCCGCGCCAGAGATCGGTGAGCTCCCCCGCCCACCTGAGGGCGAAGAAGGGCAGCGCCACGGCGATCGCGAACACCGTGCCCACCAGAAGCTCCCGAGCGCCGCAGAGGAACAAGCCGAGGAGCTCTTCGGGAAAAAGCGCGGGGCCGGCCACGACCGAGGGCGCCAGGGCCAGCGCCAGCACCGCGGCCACCGCGAGCCTGAGAAGGTTGGTCGCGGTGCCGCCGCCGAGCGGGGTCGACAGGACGGCCAGCGGAAGCAGCCGTAACGCGATCAGAAGCGTGGCGGCCAGCCAGCGCCCTGCCTCGATATCGGTGCCAAGACCCTGCAGCAACCCGTGCAGCGCGGCGGTCAACGGATCAGCTCGGGGATCGATTCCCATAACCCGGAGGTGAAGCGAATCAGCTCCGAGCCCATCCATTCGCCTCCCAGCGCGAGCACCAGCGCCACCGCGATCAACCTGGGAACAAAGGAGATGGTGTGCTCCTGTACCTGTGTCACGGCCTGCAGCAGCCCGATCAGCGTTCCGGCGACCAGGCTGGCGATCAGCACGGGCGCCGAGACCACAAGCGCGAGCCAGAGCGTTTCCGAGGCCAGGCGGGTGATCTCCGCGGGATCCACCCCGCCAGGCTACTGGCTGCTGTTACCGGCCGCAAGCCCGTACGGCGCACTGGCATTTCGACAGAGGGAAGAGATCTCTCGCTGCGTTGGAGACGACAGGAAAAGCCGACCCGGGTCAGGCACCGGGTTGAAACACCACCGGGAAGGTGGTGCGGGTGACCTCACCGGCTGCCGGAAAGCTCCACATGCGAATGGTGCGCTCGATACAGGTGCCCATGTTGCCGAGCGGTCGCCCCTTGGTCCTCACGGAGGTGACCTTGCCGGATAGCCCCACGTTGATCTCGACATCCAGACGGATGGTCTCATCGGAAGGGTTGGCGCGCAGCGCCGCCTCGTAACAGCGCTGCAGCTCTCGCTTGCCCCGGCTGACCACCTTGGACAGTTGCTTCGCGGTCAAGCCGCCACCCGACGCTCCGCTCCGGTTGCTTCCGGCGCCGTCGCGTTGCTTCAGGGTAGTGGCGCCCAGCCCTCCGCCCATGCGCGCCAACATCTCCCTCTCCGCCTCCGACAACTGCTTGCCCGACCCGTTCGTCGGTTTCTTCTCGGTCTTTCGGGTCGCGGAGCCCTTGCTCCTGCTCTCGATACTTCCGCCGCTCTTATGCTCGGCCTCGCCGTCTATGTCCTGCAGGTCGAGCGCGACCACGCCGTTCGACTCCTGCTCGACCGCCGGGGCTGGCTCGGAGGCCTTCTCGATGGTGATCTGCTTGGTCACCGGCTGCGGGCTCAGGTACCGAACACCCACCCAGGCGCCGCCCAGGATGAGAAAGGCCCCGGCGCCGACGGCGGCGAACAGCGGCCCGGCCATCTGCCACATCTGGCTGGTCATGGTCGGCGGCCGCGCCTCGCTGGCCCGGGCCAGGGGCGACACGGCCATGCCCTGGGACCCGTCGGGCGGAGGGGCCGGCGGCAACTGGAAGTCCTCGAAGGGGCGCTCGGCCACCATGCGGCCGCCTATGGGAGCGGCGCTGTAGCGCGCACCCGGCCGAACCGGCTCGGCCGGCCTGGCCTGCCCCTGGTGGTCGGCGTATCTGGGGTCGTACATGGCCGCGGCGCTGGGGGCCGGCGGCGGGGCGAACAGCATGGCCAGCTCGGGTATCTGGCGAGCCGGCATCCAGTCGTCCAGCCCCTCGCGCCAGGCCAGCGAATCGGCATTGACCGCGCCGAGCTCTATCTTGCGGACCAGCTCCGACCGGTTCATGGGACCGACGGGGATATCGTTGATGGCCACGTGCCACTGCTCCAGGACAGGAGCGGTCCGGCGCGCGGAGGGCCGCTGCTCGAGCTGCCTGCGAAAATCCTGAGCCAGCACCGATGCCGCGGCCAGGGCCGGCGCGGCGGCCGCGCGCCTGCTGCCAGCTGCCGGGTGGCTGGAAGCGCGGGGCTTGCCCTGGATGATGATCTCCTTGCCGCACTCGCGGCAGGTCATGCGCAAGGTTCGCCCCTCGACCTTCTCGTCGGCGATCTGGTACTTGGCCTTACAGTTGCCGCAGAGGAATTTCATCGCGCAGCCTGACTACATCCCCGACAGGATCTTGTATCCGTCGCTCTCCCTGCGCACCACCAGGCGGTGCGGCTCCAGGCGACGGCGCCACTGCGGCCCCTCTGGTGTGTTGACGCGGAACCAGCCCGTGTACAGCACGTCGACCAGCGCGCGATTGTCCACATAGGTGACGCTGCGGTAGCTGATCTGGTAACGCGCGGCCATCACCTCCTCGCGCAGGCGCACCAGCCCCTCCCGGAGCGCTTCGTAGTCGATATCGTCTTCCCCGCGAGGCGTGCCCATGTCGTCGAAGTAGTCCTGCGAGGCCAGCGCGAGCAGCATCCCCATGTCGCGCGTCTCCACCGCCTTGCGATACTTCTCGACGAACTCGAGCACCTCCCGGTTCTCCCGGGTATCCTCTACGTGGGTATTCGGTATGGTGGAGTGCGCGCAGCCTGCGAGCAGCGACAGTACTAGACAGGCGAACGCGATAGGCGAATGGGGGGTGGTACGGGGATTCAGCATGGCGGCCCGAGAAGTCTACCCACGCGGAGGCTAAAGGTCGAGCAACAAGCGGACGCTACGCTATCCCGTAGTCCTTCACCTTGTACAGCAGCGCCCGGTGACTGATCTCGAGCAACTTGGCGGCGGCGGTGCGGTTGCCGCCGGTCTTCTCCAGCGCTCGCCGGATCAGGTTTTCCTCGATCACGCGAACCGCTTTCTTGATGGAGAGATCCCCGCTCGCCAGCACCATGGCTACCGGATTGACCGGCTCGCGCAGCCGCTCGGGAAGATCCTCGGCCGCGATCACGTCATCCTCGGCCAGCACCACTGCCCGCTCGACCAGGTTCTCCAGCTCGCGCACGTTGCCGGGCCAGCTGTGGTTGAGCAGCAGCCTGAGCGCCTTGGGGTCGATCCCGCGGATCTCGGTGCCCAGCCTCTGGTTATTCCGCTCCACGAAGTGGTCGACCAGCAACGGGATATCCTCCAACCGGTCGCGCAACGGTGGAATAGAGATCTGCAGCACGTTGAGCCGGTAGTAGAGATCCTCGCGAAACGCGCCCTGCTCCACCTCCTTGCCCAGGTCGCGGATAGTGGCCGCGATCACCCGCACGTCGACCTCGACGTCTTTGCTGTCGCCCAGGGGGCGCACCTGGCCCTCCTGTAGCGCCCGCAGCAGCTTGACCTGGAGCTTGGGCGGAAGCTCGCCCACCTCGTCCAGGAAGAGCGTTCCCTCGTGCGCTTCCTGAAAGATGCCCTGCTTGTCCGCGTGCGCGTCGGTGAAGGCCCCCCGCTTGTGGCCGAACAGCTCGCTCTCCATCAGCGATTCGGGGATGGCGCCGCAGTTGATGGCCACGAAGGGCTTGGCCGAGCGCGGGCTGTGCAGGTGCACCGCGCGCGCCACCAGCTCCTTGCCGCTACCGCTCTCGCCGTGGATCAAGACGGTCGTCCGGTAGGCAGCGACCTTTTCCACCGTGCGGAAGACCTGCTGCATGGCCAGGCTCTTGCCCAGCAGGTCGTCGAATGAGTAGCGCTGGCGCGCTTCGGCTCTGAGCGCTCGATTCTCCCTTTTGAGCCGCTCGTGCTCCTCGGCCTTCCGGAGCAGGAACAGCACCTCGTCCCGCTTGAACGGCTTGGCCAGGTAGTCGTACGCGCCGGCCCGGATGGCCTCGAGCGCCAGCTCTACCGAGCCGTAGGCGCTCATCACGATTACCACCGCCTGCGAGGAGCGCTGTTTGACCTCGGCGCAGAACTCGATGCCGCTCATTCCGGGCATCCTCACGTCCGCCAGCACGAAGTCGGGGCCGAAATCCTCGAAGATCTCCAGCGCCTGCTCGGCGCTGGCGGCCAGCTCGACCTTGTAGCCCTGCTTGCGGAGCGAGGTGCCGAGCACCAGGCGGATATTCTCCTCGTCGTCTACGACCAGCACCCTGCTCACGCCTCTTCTGCTCCCTTCTGTGAACTTCTTTCCAGTTTCGGCCGCAAGAATTATCACGCTGCCATTACCGGATTGCAAGCCCTGTTACATGATTGCGGTGCAGGCGCGCCGCACGATCGACAACAAAGTTGTCATAGGCAGACAACTTCGTTGAGAACATCGCCTGCGGTTGGTCCGGGTGGGGGCGTGGATCGTTGAACGAGCTCGGTATGGCCCAGGCAGGGCTCAAACGGCTCGCTCTCTGGGATCGGCCGAAAAAGATTATCGTTTCCCCTGGCTCGGACCAATCTAACAAGGGCGGGTCTGGTGCCGATCTTCCGCGGGCTCCCCACCTCGGACATGGCCCAGAACTTGCGATATAAGAAAAGGGACGGATAAAACGTCGGGCGGGTAGATGCCTGAAAGGATAAGTGCAAGAATTGATCTTGGAGAGTAGCCTGTAATAATGATATCAAGACCGGGTCAGCAAACCGGCGGGGTCGCCACCTGGTCCAAGGAGGAAGCATGAGCTCGAAATCCCTGAGGCTCTTACTAGTAACGCCGCTTCTGGTAGCCGCTGTATCGGCCGCCGGATGCCTCGCGCCCGAGCTCAAGGAGCTCAACCCCTGCCTGGTCTCCGGGGTGATCGCGGACGTCGACGTCAAGAAGGTGGAAAAGGTCGACCTCTTGTTCGTGCTCGACAACTCCGGCTCCATGAAGGAAGAGCAGGAGAAGCTGCGCCAGGAAATGCCGCGCATGATCACCATCCTGACCACCGGCGATCTCAATCCGGACGACAACGGCGGCATCCCGGAAGAGAACAAGGACTTCCCCGCGGCCAAGGATCTGCATCTGGCCGTGGTGACCACCGACATGGGGCTTCCCGGCGTCAAGCAGTCCATCGATCCCGAGGGCAAGTGCACCGCCGGCCTGGGCGACGACGGGTTCTTCCAGAGCGCCGGCAACCCGGCCGGTGACCCGAACCTGACCTGCAACCAGCAATACCCACCCATCCTCGCCTACAAGACCGGGCAGGGTCCCGCCGACATCGCCTCCCAGTTCCAGTGCGTGACCGCGCTGGGAATCGGTGGCTGCGGCTTCGAGATGCAGCTGGAAGCCGGGCTGAAGGCGCTCTGGCCTGCCAACCCGGGCAACCTGGACGAGAGCCAGCAGAGCGTGGGCGTGGTCTTCTTCGGCAACAGCCCCTCGCACGGCGACCAGCAGCATATCGAGTTCCTCAGGGGCACCAAGTACCACCCGCAGGAGTCCGAGGCCCTGTCGCTTCTGGCCATCATCCTGGTGACCGACGAGGAGGACTGCTCGGCCGGAGCGCGCGGCAACCTCGACTTCCTGGAGCACCCCAACACCGCGCCTCCGGGCATCAACGAGCAGCCGGCCAACCTGCGCTGCTACTTCGACACCGTCAACAACCAGGGCAACAAGTTCCCGGTCGGGCGCTACGTAAATGCCTTCAAGGCGCTGCGTCCGGGCTACCAGCAGCTGGTGGTCTTCGCCGCCATCGCCGGCATCCCGCCCAACGTCAGGCAGGCGGACTTTGACGCGGACGGCGACGGGCTCATCAGCCAACCGGAGCGGGACGCTTTCTACCAGCGTATCTTCAGCGATCCGCTGATGCAGGAGCGAATCCGAGCCGACCTGCAGAACCTGGAGCCCTCCTGCACGCTTCCCAACCCGCTCTATGACCCCAACGACCCGCAAAGCGAGCAGTTCGCCACCAAGGCCTACCCGGCGCGGCGCATCGCCGAGGTGGCCCAGGGCTTCGGCGAGAACGGCGTCATCGAGTCCATCTGCCAGGAGAACTTCACCGGAGCCATGGACTCCATCATCCAGGCCATCAGCAAGCAGCTGGGGGGCGTCTGCCTGCCGCGCAAGCTCAAGCGCAACAGCGACGGCGTGGTGGAGTGCGACGTGGTCTGGGGGATGCCCGGCGGGCGCCCCTGTGATCTACCCTTCCTGTCCCCGCCGCCGACCGACCGACCCCAGTCAAAGGACGGCAAGACCCTTTGCGTTGTCGAGCAGGTACCCGTGATCAACACGGCGACGGACGACCCGCAACAGGCGCTCCAGCCCGGGGTACAGGGCTGGTACTACGACGACTTCAGCGCCGACCGGCTCAAGGACTGCAAGGGTGACCCTGACAACCTGCAGCGCATCGCCTTCACGCTCACCGCCACGGCCGCGGGCGAGGTCACGGCCGACCCGCCGGCCGGTGCCACGGTCGAGCTTCAGTGCCTGAACGAGGTGCAGAGCATCGTGGGCGCGGAGGAGACCGCCGCGGCCACCGTGGGCTTCGAGTGCAGCGCCGACCAGGAGTGCGGGCCCTCGCCCATGCGCTGCCACCCCAAGGCGCGCACCTGCGTCATCAGCTGCGGCAGCAACGCGGATTGCCCGGCGGCCTGGGCCTGCGACACCGAGCTACAAACGGTGTTCGCGAACCAGGCAGGCTTCGCCCTCTGCGTCAACCCGACCTGCGGAAGCTAATAAACAGGTAAACAGGGGTCGGACTTAACTTATTAACAATTCGCCCTCTCTTCGTTCTGAAGCGATTTGAAATTGTTAATAAGTTAAGTCCGACCCCACGCGCCCCACGCGCCCTCTCTTCGTTCTGAAGCGATTTGAAATTGTTAATAAGTTAAGTCCGACCC
>CAYVFC010000081.1:23451-36001 GCA_964450715.1 uncultured Sandaracinaceae bacterium
CACGCGGCCACGCGCCGTCGAAATGACAGAACGAGGGCGTGACGCAGGACATGGGCGCTATTCCGGCTCCATCAGCTCGCTTACCGCGCCGCTGAGACCGAACGACGAGAGCTCCATGGTGGAGAAATCCTCCAGGTCCACGCGGCGTACGATACCGGTGATGGGCACGGAGGGGTGGTACCAGACCTCGCTGTTGCTCTTGAACATGCCGGCCGATATGGTCAGCTTCTCTTTGTAACAGCCCGGGAAGGAGCCGGCCGGCACGGTCACGTTTTCGCGCGCAAGCGGTTCCCAGGGGCCGACCAGACCGCCCAGGATCGGGCGCCAGAGATAATCCTCAGCCTCCAGTTGCTCCCGGTCGTAATCCATGGTCTTGCCGTCGGGGCTCACCACGGTCATCTGCAGGACCCGCACCCCGCTCGGGCTCAGCCCGTCCCCCGGGTCGACCTGCATCAGGGTCAGATCTCGTCCGTGGTATCCCTCCTGCAAGACCTCGAGCCAGAAGCTGTCCACGTGCACGCCCACGATTTTGTAGGTGACAAAGGAAGGGACCTGCCGGCTGGTCAACGATAGATACTCGATCCATTGTCCTAGATCGGGCGCCATGCGCGCCGAATCCTCGGGCATTCCGCGCTCGGCGGGAGCGAGAGCCCGCGCTTGCTTCACGCGCCGGTCGATATCGGCCTTGCGCAGCTCGTAGGCAGAAGGCCCGCAACAGAGGGCGATGAGTGGAAGAACGACCATCAAGAGCAGAAGAATCGGTCGCGGCATCGCGTTCACCATCCTTTCGGAGACGACTCGCATCGCGACTGTGCAACCGCCACGCCGAGTATCTTGCGCGCCAGCTGGGCTAGGGCATACGGATCGAGCGGCTCCACTAAAAAACCGTCCACCCCCAACGAGGAGAGCAGCTTCCACTCCAAAGCGTACCCGGACGAGCTGACCACGATAATGGGCATGGCGCGCGAGGTCTCCGTACCCCGCAGGGTGGCGGCCAGCTCCAACCCGTTCATACCCGGCAGCTCCAGACCGACCACCGCCAGCTCGGCCGGCTCGCGCTCCAGCACTTTCAGCGCCTCCTCGCCATTGTTCACGCACTCGACCGCGGTGCCGGGAAAAGCCTGCTCCAGCGTGGCCAAGGCCTGGACGCAGAAGGTCGGATCCCGGTTGGCGATCAGGATCCTCTGCGCGGGACATAAGGCCCCCATCGACTCCCTGGCCCGCAACAGCTCCACGCGGAAGCGGTCGGCATCGGCCGTACGCTTCTCCGGGTCGGTATGCAATGCCTGCAGGATAACTTCATCGAACTGCTCGGTGATATCGTGGCGGATCTGGGAGGGCCTGGTCGCCGTCTGCGCTTGCAGCGCGAGCAAATCCTCTATGCTCTTTACGTCGTAGGGCGCCTCGGCGGTCAACATCTCGAAGGCCATCACGCCCAGCGAGTAGATATCGCTGCGCTGTTCGAGCCCGGGCGGCGCATCCCCGCGTACGACCTCCGGCGCCATATAGGCAGGCGTACCGGCCAGCGCCCGCTCGTCCGGCGAGCCATTTCCAGCCAGCACGCGGGACATGCCCAGGTCGGCGATGGCCGCGCGAAAGGCGGTACCGATCAGCACGTTGGTGGGCTTGAGATCGCCGTGCACGGTCCCGGAAGCGTGAATGGCGGAAAGCCCTCGGCAGATCTGGTCTAGCAGACCTAGCGCCTCGTCCAGGCGCGGCGGGCCGGCACTGCACATGGCGTCCTGCAACCAGAAGGCCACCGAGCTTCCCGCCACGTACTCCATGACGAAGTAGGGCACACCTTCCAGCTCGCCGAAGGCGTGGATCTCCACCACGTTGTCGTGCCGGATCCGGGCCATGGCGCGCGCCTCGTTCAGAAAACGCTCGCGCACCTGATTCTGGGTGGCATAGGCGGGCCTGATGAACTTGATGGCCACGTCGCGTTCGAGCTTTTCGTCGAAAGCGAGCACCACCACGCCCATGCCGCCCTGACCGAGGGGGCCTATCACGCGGTAGGCATTGTCTATCAACATGCCCACCGCCGGTCCCTCCCAGGACGAGGGAGGCGCTCCGCTCAGGGCGCTGGTGGTCACGGGAAAATCGGCGGTCTGTACCCGCTGCCTATCCTGCGGCGACCTCGGATCCTCGACGTCCGGCCTGGCCGAGGGCCGGCTGCCCGATTCGAATCCGGGCTTCGGCGATCCGGGTTTGCCGGACCGGCGCGAAGGAGGCTGCGAGGAGTTTTCGCCGTTCATGGATGAAGTGGCCTTGCCGTATCCGGGCTCGAACCCGGCCCAGACTGGCCATGACCCAAATCGTTAATCGAATCCTATCATCTCGGCACGCCTCACTACAGAGCGGAAACGGAGGGAGTGCCGCCGACCGGCGGCGGGTGGAACAGAGCCGGTCGGGCGGCGGCCGCCTGGCGGATGGCGGCGAACCGCCGGCCCTGCGAGCGTAAAGGTCCGAGATCATTCGGGCGATACCCGGGCACGCGGCTTGCTCCGCGTGTGCACCATGGTCGCCAGAGTACACACCGGATCGCTGCTGGGAATCGATGCCTACGGGGTGCTGGTCGAGGTGGACTTCTGCAAGGGGCTGCCGGGCATCGATATCGTGGGTCTGCCGGAAACCGCCGTGCGCGAGAGCCAGGTGCGGGTGAGAAGCGCCATCGTCAACAGCCGCTTCGAGCTTCCGCACAGAAAGTTCGTGGTCAACCTGGCGCCGGCCGACCGGCGTAAATCGGGAGCATCTTTTGACCTCGCCATCGCCGTGGCCCTGCTCTGCCAGTGCGGGCTGTGCGCCCCCAACCGCCTGGAAGAGACCCTTTTCGTGGGCGAGCTTTCTCTGGAAGGGCAACTGCGACCCGTGCGCGGTCTTCTGGCCCATCTTCGCGCAGCCCGGCAACGAGGTCTGCAAGCAGCGGTCGTTCCCGATGCCGATGCCCGGGCCGCGGGCCTGGCTACCGGCCTGAAAATCTACCGCGCCCGCAACCTGGCCGAGGTGGTCAGCTTCCTCAACAATACGCGCGCGCTGCCCTTGGTAGCCCCGAGCGCCCCGGAGGAACGATCCGACCGCGAGGGAGAGGGAGAAGAGGATCTAAAGGACGTGCGCGGCCAGGAGACGGCCAAGCGAGCGCTGGAGGTGGCGGCCGCCGGCGGGCACAACCTGTTGCTGGTAGGCCCGCCGGGCACGGGCAAGACCATGCTGGCCAGGCGTCTCAGGGGGATCATGCCGCCTCCCTCTGCCGAGGAGGCGCTCGAGATCGCCACCATCGCCGGCGCGGCCGGGCTCCGGGTTCCCTCGGGACGGCACGGTGTGGGGCGCCCCTTTCGCGCGCCGCACCATACGGTAAGCGACGCCGGGCTGATCGGCGGCGGGGTCCCCATTCGTCCGGGCGAGGTGACGCTGGCCCACCTGGGGGTGCTTTTTTTGGACGAGCTTCCCGAGTTCCGCAGAAGCGCCATCGAGGCGCTCAGGCCCACCATGGAGTCGGGGCTGTCGGCACTGGTGCGCGCGCAGGACCGCGTGGTCATGCCCGCCCGGCCGCTGGTGGTGGCGGCCATGAACCCGTGTCCCTGCGGCTACCACGGGGACAGCAAGCGGATCTGCCGCTGCTCCCCGGACCAGATCCAGCGCTACCAGGGCCGCGTCTCCGGCCCGCTGCTGGACCGCTTCGATATCCACGTGGCGCTTCCTCCGGTCAGGGTGAGCGCGCTCAAGGGTGCGGCGCTAGGGGAGAGCACCGCAGTGGTGGCGCAACGAGTGCTCGAGGCTCGCGCGCGGCGCGAGCGACGAGAGGCCGCCGAAAGGCCCGCATTCGGAGCTCCGCGGGCGAGCAAGAGCGACCGCCTCAGGGCCTGCGTGAAGCAAGAGGCGCTGCGCTTACTGCACCGGTGCATCGACAAGCTCGGCCTGAGCCTGCGCGCCCACGACAAGGTGCTCAAGGTCGCGCGCAGCATCGCCGACCTGCAGGGCGCGCAATGGGTCGAGACCGCGCAGGTGGCCGAAGCGATCCAGTACCGCTTGCTCGACCGCGACCCGGCAAGCGAGGGCTTGCACGGCCTGCCCGTACCGCGACAGCGGCCGCGCCAGCTCGGAAGCGCAGGATGAACGGAACGGGACGGCGCGGCGGTTCCGCGCCCGAGCCATTCCCCAAACAGCGGAGAGAGAACATGTCGCTAAAGGAGAAGGTAAAGGCGCTGCAACAGGCCATCAGCAGCATCGACAAGCAGTACGGCAAGGGCTCCGTCATGTGGCTCGGCCAGCGCGAGGTAGAACAGGTGCCCGCCATCGGCACCGGAAGCCCTTCGCTGGACCGGGCGCTGGGCGGCAACGGCTACCCGCGCGGCCGGGTAGTGGAGATCTACGGCCCGGAGGCCAGTGGCAAGACCACGCTCACGCTGCACGCCATCGCCGAGTGCCAACGCAGGGGCGGCATCGCGGCGTTCATCGACGCCGAGCACGCGTTGGACGTGGGGTACGCCCGGCAGATCGGCGTGGAGGTGGACCGGTTGCTGGTCAGCCAGCCCGACTACGGCGAGCAGGCGCTCGACATCACCGACGCCCTGGTGCGCAGCGGCGGCGTGGATCTAATCGTGGTCGACTCGGTGGCCGCGCTGGTTCCCCGCGCCGAGATCGAGGGCGAAATGGGCGCCGCGCACGTGGGGCTGCAGGCGCGCCTGATGAGCCAGGCGCTGCGCAAGCTCACCGGCATCACCCACCGCTCCGGCACCATCATCATGTTCATCAACCAGCTGCGGATGAAGATCGGGGTGATGTTCGGCTCGCCCGAGACCACCACCGGCGGCGAGGCGCTCAAGTACTACTCCTCGGTCCGGCTCGACGTCCGGCGCGTGGGCCAGATCAAGACGGGCGATGAAGTGGTCGGCAACCGCACCCGGGTCAAGGTGGTGAAGAACAAGCTAGCGCCGCCCTTCCGTATCGCCGAGTTCGACATCCGCTACGGCCTGGGCATCGACGCGCCCACCGATCTGCTCGACCTGGCCGTGGAAGCCAAGGTGGTGGAGCGGCGCGGCTCTTACTACGCCTTTGGCGACGAGAGCTTTGCCCAGGGCCGCGAGCAGGCGCGCGAGGTGTTGCTGTCCAACGCCGCGCTGCGGGAGAAGATTTCCCAGAAGACCCTCGGGCAAGAGGCCGGAGCTAACGGCCCGAGCGAAGGGGCTGCCGGACGGGAAAACCTGCCGGACAAGAACAAAGAGTCGCGGGCCGCGTAATCGAGGGCCGCTGCCGGCTGGTCGATTCCTCGGTGTGGGCTCTCGAGCTCGGCTACGTCCTTTCCTGACTTGACTAGTCTGACTAGGTCGATATATACTTTATTTTATGAAAACGGATACTTACTCGACCTACGAGGCCAAAGCCCGGTTGAGCGAAATCCTACGCAAGGTCCGCCGGAACAGGCGCATCGTGATCACGCACCGCGGAAAACCAATCGCGGAGATCGGCCCGGTTTCGCGTTCCCGACAAGACCTCGAGACGAAACTGGCTGACCTCGAGCAGAGCGGCATCCTCGAACGCGGCGACAGGACCGCGCTGAAGACTATTGCCCCCCTGGTCCGCAAGCCCGGAGCGCTCGAGCGTTTTCTCGATGATCGCGACTGATCGATGCGCGTCGGATACCTCGATACCTCGATGCTGATAGCGGTCGCATTCGACGAGCCCGGCGCCGAACGATGGGCCGAACGACTTCATTCGTTCGACGAGCTGCTGAGCTCTTCCCTGCTCGAATCCGAGTTCCTCGCCGCGGCCGAACGCGAAGGGGTACGGGAACAAGCATCGCGGCTGTTGGACCCGATTAGCTGGATCTTCCCCGACCGCCGGTTGACCGGAGAAATCGGAAAGATACTCGCGCACGGACATCTGAGGGGCGCCGATCTGCACCATCTGGCCACGGCGTTTCACCTATTCCCCGAACCGGATCACGTGTATTTTCTCACCCTCGACCGGCACCAGGAAGAAGCCGCTCGCCGGCTGGGCTTCCTGGCACTCGATCTGTAGTCCGGGCCCCTACGCAGAATCGAAGCGACAAAGGGGGAAGTTGCTACACTCCAGCCACGGAGGCAACATGGCTCGCAACCCGCAACTTCACCTCGTGACCGTGGCGGCAGCGGTGGTGGCGACTTGCTGGCCGTCCGGCGGCTGCTCGAGCGACGACGCGGGCGCTGAGCACGGCGATGCCGGGCGCGGGGACGCCGGCAGCGAACAGCCCCTGGTCCACTACTCCCAGCAGCGCCAGGCCTGTAGCGGCCGCGATGCCAACCGAAGGCTGTTCTGGGGAGATCTTCACGTCCACACCCGGCTATCGTTCGACGCCTATACCTACCGGACGCGCACCACGCCCGCGCAGGCCTTTGCCTTCGCCAGAGGCGAACCGGTCTGGTTGCCGCCGCTGGACGCGGACGGCAACGGCACCCGCGAGGTATCGCTGTCGCGGCCGCTCGATTTCGCCGCACTCACCGACCACCAGGAATATTTGGCCGAGGTGCATCTCTGCACGGAACCGGATTCCGAGCTGTACGACACCCCTTTTTGTACGAGCTATCGCCAGGGCGGCGACCAGGTGGTGACCGATTTCGGCACGAAGATGGCCGTGCACCCGCCGCAGCGCTTCCAGCAGGTGTGCGCGCAGCCCGGGATCGACTGCGGCGAGGTTGCGGAACGGGTCTGGCAATCGATCGTGAGCACTGCCGAGCAGGCAAACGATACCTCGTCGGCCTGCGCCTTTACCGCTTTCGTGGGGTACGAGTACACCGGAAACGCGAACATCTCGAACAATCATCGCAACGTAATCTTTCGCAACGCCGATGTGCCCTCGCTACCGCCGTCCTTTTTTGAAACCGCCCACGAAGAAGGTTTGTGGGAAGCGCTGGGCGATAGCTGCCGCGAGGAGCTGGACGCCTGCGACTACATCGCGATTCCTCACAACGCCAACTGGAGCGCCGGCAACATGTTTTCGCCGCAGACGTTCCAGGATCTGTCCGACACGGCGCGGCGGGACGCGCACCGGCAGCGCGTGCGGTCCGAGCCCCTCATCGAGATACACCAGCACAAGGGGGACATGGAGTGCAAGAACGGTTTCGAGGGCGCGGCCGTCGATCCGCTCTGCGACTTCGAAAAGCTCTGGCCCGATTTCGTCGATTGCGGGGACACGCCCGGCTCCATCGGTTTTCTGCCGACAGCCTGCCGTTCGCGCTTCGACTACCTGCGGGGCATTCTCGGACTCGGTCTGGTCGAATACAGCCGGGTCGGCGTCAATCCCTTCAAGCTCGGTGTCATCGCTTCCACCGATACCCACAACGGGATCGCCGGCCGGGTGAGCGAGCACGACTGGCCGGGACACGTGGGAGTCGCCGACGACACGCCGCAGAAGCGGCTGGGCATCGACGAGCAGACGGCGCTGACCACCTACGACGACCTCGCCTACAACCCCGGGGGACTGACCGCCGTCTGGGCGGTCGAGAACAGCCGCGACGCCCTGTTCGAGGCGTTTTTACGGAGGGAAACCTACAGCAGCAGCGGCCCGCGCATCGCGGTACGGTTCTTCGGCGGCTGGAACTACGAAGAGGAAATCTGCGACGAGCAGGACGTCGCGCCGGCCGGATACGCGGGCGGTGTGCCCATGGGAGGGGACCTGCCGCCGAACGCCGACGGCGAGCGGGCGCCGGTCCTGGTGGTATGGGCGCAGAAGGATCCGGGAAGCGACGAGCATCCCGGCGCGGATCTGCAGCAGATCCAGATCATCAAGGGATGGATCGATCAGAACGGAACGGTGCGGGAAAAGGTTCACCTGGCAGCCGGCGATCCGGAAAACAGCGCCGCCGTCGACCGCGAAACCTGCGCGCGGACCGGTTCCGGGGCGCAACGCCTGTGCGCGGCGTGGACCGATCCCGATTTCGATCCCGACACCCCCGCCTTCTACTACGCCCGAGTGGTCGAAAACCCCAGCTGCAGCTGGCGACAATACGATTGCAACAGGCTCTCCGAACGGGGCATCGACGCCTCCGACGTCTGCACGACCCATCCCCACGCCCCGGTAATCCAGCAAAGAGCGGTGACCTCGAGCATCTGGTACGAGCCGGACGGGTAACCGGGAACGCTGCCTCGTGAGCAATGCCGCGTTGAGCGCAGAGGTCGGCCGTCTTACCCATGATCCGGGACGTCCGTCATTAATCCGAGGTCTGTGTCTGTAGTTATCCCTTCACGAGAACAGCTGTGATAGAAAAGCGACGATGGGTTCGCGCTTCTTTGCCCGATCCAGGCGGTTGGCGCTCAAGCTTTGTCTGAGCGCCGCGTTGACCATGGTGCTCTTGGAAGGCGGCGCAGCGCTGGTGATATACGCCGGCTTGATCCCCTCTCGGTTGCCGACGTTCGGGATTCCGGAACCGCGGGTGCCGTTTTTTGTTGATATCGATCCGCACTTCGGCGCATGGCACCCGCCGAACCGAACCCTGGAGCATCGACGCGCCTGCTATTTTACGACCTATCGATCCAATAGCTACGGCGCGCTCGATGTCGAACGCGAGCGGCAGGCCGATGGACCGCGGGCCATCGTGCTCGGCGACTCATTCGCTACGGGACACGGGGTGATCGAGGCGCGCCGCTTTTCCAATCGTCTCGAAAAGCTGACCGGGATACCTCATATGAATTTCGCCGCGGGAGGCACCGGTCCCATACAGTACTTCTTGGTCTACAAGCATTTGGCGCGTGACTTCGGACACGACCGCGTCCTGGTGTCGATCCTGCCGGACAACGACTTTTTTGAAGGACGGAGCGATATTCGCTACCAACCGTACTGGGCAGGCGAGCATCCGAACTATACACTTCACTACACGCTCCAGAGCCCCGAACAATCCCTGCATCACCCCAGCCATCACCAGTCGGGACTCACCGCCCACGACATTCTGGGCAGTTTCAGTTACTTTTACAACGCTGCAGACTGGGTGGTCGGAGCCCGCAAGGTGCTCCATAGAAGGTCCAGCGATCCAGACTATGCGGGCTATTTCGACTTCACGCACCAGGAGTTCCTCAGGATGCGTAAGTCACTGGTCGAGCTCTACGCCTTGGTGCCTCGAGGCCGTCTCGCCGTGATGGGAATCCCGCGTCTGATCGACTTGATGCGATACAAGCAAAAACGCGTGAATCCCTTTGGGGATGCCATGACGCGAGCAGCCGAAGAGATCGGCTTTCAATTCGTCGATATGCTCCCACCGATGTCTGAAGCATTCGCTGGCCGTGAACGCGAGCTTTACCTGGGGTGCGATGGTCACTGGTCACCCCTGGGCCACGACTTCGCTGCCAAGATATTAGCGCGCCGGCTGTACCGGTAGTGAGAACGGATCCCAAAGGTGGAGCCGGCCTTTTCACGCGAGTCGATCGCTGCTACGCCCTGCCGGGTGAAAGCCCTGGTGACAGGAGCCACCGGCTTCGTGGGCCGCGCGTTGGTGTTGCGGTTACTGAAGGACGGTCACGTCGTTCACGCCCTGATACACGATCCAGAACGTGTGGGAGAGCTCGGCGAGGCCGGGGCAGAGCTGTTCGCGGGCTCGGTCTGCGATCCCAACCGGATGGCTCGGGCGGCGGCCGGCTGCGAGCTGGTCTTTCACTGCGCGGGCGAGAGCTCGCTGCGGGCCGACCGGCGCGTCTACGACTGGATCAACGTGGCCGGCACCGAGAACCTGATCAACGCGGCGCGTCACGCAGGCTGCCGGCGGGTGGTTCACCTCTCCTGCGCGGACACCACTCTGCTCAACCAGGACCGGTTGCACTGGAAAGAGGACAGGGTGGTGGCCGGGCAGCCGCTGGGATGGTGTGCCTGCAGCCAGCGGCTGGCCGAGGAGCTGGCGCTGGCGGCGAGCCGTCCCTCGACCGAAGTGACCGCGATCCGCTCGGCCTGGACCTGGGGCCCTGGTGACCACACCATGCTGCCGCAGCTCTGCCTGGAGGCCGAAGCGGGCGGGGTACGGTTGTTCGGCAGCGGCGATAACCTGGTGGCCACGCTCTATATCGACAACCTGCTCGACGCCCTGCTCGCCGCCTCCACCGCACCGGACGCGCCCTGCAACGCCTACTTCGTCACCGACGGAGACCACCTGGACGCGGGCGAGTTCATCGGCATGCTCTGTCGCAGCGTGGGCCTGGATCCCCCGCGCAAGGGCTTCTTTCCCCTGGCCTACGGAGCGGCCTGGATCCGCGAGAGGCTCGGGCGACCGGGGCCGTGGACCGCGGACGTGGCCCGGCGGGCCCGCAGCTCGCTGTTCGACGTCGGCCGGGCGGCCAAGGACCTCGACTACCAGCCCGGGGTATCGGTTCGAGAAGGCATGCGCAGGCTCGCCGCCTGGGCCGAACGGGTAGGGGGGCCGGCGGCCATCGCGGCCATGGCGCGCTCGCCCGCCACCCTGGCCAGCGTAGAAAGCCAGGTTCGCGAGGCGGCCGAGCGCGCGGCGTCGTCCGACCCGGACGCCGATACGTGAAAAGTAAAGGTCCCGCCACCCGCCGATCTACGTTACCGTTGCTCCCTTCCGGGCCTGGCGGGGTTCACGAGCCGGCGTTGGCGAGACCAGGGCGGTACTATACCGTCATTGCCGTCCCGGTAAAGCGCTCATTACCGAAGAAGTAGGGCGGAGAGGGCGGGATTCGAACCCGCGGTACCCGTAAGGGTACACACGATTTCCAGTCGTGCACCTTCGACCACTCGGTCACCTCTCCTGGCGCCGGTATCCCGTACGCGGCAGCCACTCGCTACTGGCGGAGAGCGCGGGATTCGAACCCGCGGTACCCGTAAGGGTACACTTGATTTCGAATCAAGCACCTTCGACCACTCGGTCAGCTCTCCGCGGGCGAACTTAGCAAAGGTCCCCGGGGAGTCAACGACGGCGTTCGCGGATCACTGCCGGGCGCTGTTCGCCCGAAGCCTCTGAAAAAAGCTGGAAAGAAGCTCGGCGCACTCGCTTTCCCGCACCCCGCGCACCACCCGGAAGCGGTGATTGAGCCGCTCGTCCGAACCGATCCGGTACAGCGTCTGCAGCGCCCCGGCCTTGGGATCGTCGCAACCGTAGACGACCGTATCGACCCTGCCGTTGACCAGCGCACCCGCACACATAGGGCAGGGCTCCAGCGTCACGTAGGCCACCACGTCGATCAGCCGCCAGCTTCCCAGCCGCTCGGCCGCCTCTTTCATGGCGATGATCTCGGCGTGCGCGGTGGGATCCTGCCGGCTCTGCCTGAGGTTGTGCCCGCGGGCGATCACCCGGCCCTCGTGCACCAGCACGCAGCCCACCGGCACCTCCCCCAGGTCGCGAGCGGCCTGGGCCTGCTGCAGGGCCTGCAGCATGAAACGCTCGTGGTCCAGGGTCTCGAGGGGGAACGTCATGGGCTCCGCGGAAATCACCCGGCAGCGCCGTTGCTGCAATACATGGCTGGCGCGGCCAGGAGGATTCGAACCTCCGACATTCGGTTCCGTAGACCGACGCTCTATCCAGCTGAGCTATGGCCGCAGAAGAAGGCGTATATAAGCGGCAGCCGGGTTTCTGTCAAAGAGGCGTCGGCAAGGGGGGATGGCGGAGAGGGCGGGATTCGAACCCGCGGTACGCTATTAACGTACGGACGCTTAGCAAGCGCCTGCCTTCAGCCGCTCGGCCACCTCTCCAGTGATCACGGGTTTTCAAATGCGCGGGGCGGCCGAGCCGCCGGGAAATCGAGTTATGTAACCATAGGTCAAACCCTGTCAACGCGATACAGTACGCCCATGCCACAAGGACACGCCCGCTTCTTCTCCTTCCTGCTGCCGATCACCCTGCTTCTGCTGGCGCTACCGGTCGCCCCCTGGCCCCTGGGAGCCTCTAGCGCCCGGGCCTGCTCGTGCTCGACCCCGACGCGCGAGCAGGCCTTCGAATCCGCCGCAGCGGTGTTCGAGGGCCGCGTGACCGAGGTGACGCGATCGAAAGAGGGTCCGGACGGCGGAGCGCCAGAGCTGATGGTGACGCTACAGGTAGTCAGGGCCTGGAAGGGCGTGGACGGCGAACGGATGACCGTGCTCACCGCGGGTGACGAGGCCGCCTGCGGCTACAGCTTCCAGCAGGGCGAGAGCTATCTGGTCTACGCGCACCAGGCTAAGCCGCGACCGCGGGTGAGCCTGTGCGGCCGCACGCGGCCGGCGGTCGAGGCCGGCGAGGACATCGACGCCATGGGCGTGGGCGAAGTGCCGGTACGACCGGCGCCCACGAAAGCGGAGAAGCAGGTCTATTGCCCGGACGCGCGTCCCGAGCCACGGCCTGCCGGGTGCGCGAGCTGCGCGGTCTCCGCGTCGCGATCGTCCCTCTCGGGCTGGGCGGCGGGGTTGCTGGCCGCGGTATGGTTGGCGGCTAGGCGGCGGCGACGGAGTAGGTAGGGGCGGGACCGGGCGGGCGCTAGGCCTCACCATTGATCACATTTTTAATGAGATTCGTTTTTCGGGGAATTTTACTATTTTCAGCGGTGTTTTGCCTGCATGATGAACGTCGCGTGCAAACGGTGGGCAGAAGCTGAATTCGGG
>CAYVFC010000082.1:0-35790 GCA_964450715.1 uncultured Sandaracinaceae bacterium
CGCCGGCGCCCCGGCCCGAATTCCCGCCTCTTGCACGCCTGCCGGAAGCACACGAGCTTCCGGAGTACCGCGTCGTTTATACCTTGGTTCTCGCTGACGAGATCTCCTCCGGTATAACCCGCGAGATAGATGGCACCGTCTGTAACAAGCGCGAAATCGTAGGCCTTTTCGACCGAAGAGGTTCCCCACTGGTGGTGCCAGGCAAGGGTTCGATCCGCGTTCCACTTGGTCAAGGAACCATCACCGAGCCCGCCGTACGGTTCCCCTTCAAACGGGCCTCCTATCTCGCCGGCCACGAACAACTCGCCGCCCGTGTTGAACCCCAATGCACAAGCGATATCGGTCTCGCTTTCTCCCCACTGCAACACCCACGAGTCCGAAAGGCGCGCCGCGGAATCGACTACCTGTGCGCGTACGAACATGTCTAAATATCCCGCCGGGACGTATCCGTTGAAGGAGCCTCCGAAACCCCCGGCCGTTATCACTTCGTCACCACGTACCATCACGGCACGGCCCCGCGCTTGATTCCCGCCGCGCCATTGATTGACGCGCACGGCCGGATCGGAAAAAGCACAAAAGCACTCTCCGAAATCGCACGGCACGGCCGCGCTCCATGCGGAGCATCCGGGAATCGTCTCCTCGCAGAGCGTCTGTTCTCCCTCCTCACATTCGCTCTCGCCTATCTCGCACTCCATGCTGCAGCAACTTCCCGTCGCCGGATCGCAGACCTCACCCTCGCCCGCGCAGGGATCCGGATCACACAGATCGCTCACACAAGCGGTACCGCCCGCGTTCTCGTGGTACCCGGCGGCGCATTGCTCGCAACTCGGTCCATCGTAACCCGGCTCGCATTCGCATACCCCGGCGTCACACTGTCCGTGGTCGCCACACCCGCCAATGCAGCCATCCTCGGTACCACCGTCACCGGAGATGCCCCCGTCTCCCGATTCTCCCCCCCCCCCCCCCCGGCCCCCCCCCCGCCCCCCCCTCCCCCCCCCCCCCCCCCCCCCCCCCCCCCCCCCCCCGGGGCCGGGGCCCGACCCCGACTCGCCGCCCCCGCCGCTCCCCGCCGCGCTTCCGGCGCTCCCCGACGCACCGGCACCGCCAGCTATACCGCCGCTTCCAGCATAGCTCCCCCCGGCGCTACCCCCTGTCCCTCCCGGTGCCGATGCTCCGCCGTCAGAACCGCAAGCCGCGCAGACGACCAACAGCGACAACGCTAGGTTCTCGAACCCGGAACGCATTCTATCGTCTCCCGTCAAACGCCTAGCATACGAGGCGGAACTTCGCTCTTGAAGTCTTGTTTCTCGGTTCGGTTTACTGGACGGTCTCCAGTCTGCAAACAACTTAAATCTTAGCCCCGTCCCCCTCGTTTGCGTCCCCCTCGTTTGATTTTCGGTTAACACAAACCGACACCGGTCCTTGCCTGGACGGTCCCATCGAAAACCCTCATTCCTTTAGTTCTTCCAGCTCTCCCGGCCCTCCGCTGCCCCCTCCGAAACCTCGAGCCCACCGGGGATATTTTCAGCACGAGAACGCGATCGTTCTAAGAATTCAGCCGCCTGCGCTCCTGTCAACGACAAAACGCGCAGGTGTCCTGACCAGTCATCCATACCTATTGCGTAATGCGGATCAACACGGCGGCGAGCACGCGATCGGGATCCAAGAAACCGGGGTAGTAACCCTCGGACTGTCCCACCGCGTATACCGTCCCGTCCGCTGCCACGTCGATTCCGTACCCGCGCTCGTGGGCCGTCCCGCCGATCTGCTTGGTCCAGACCACGTCTCCGTCGATGGTCCGACGCTGTACGAACATGTCATCGCCTCCGACGTGGGCACCGGGAACAAGCTCTCCGTCGATCTCTCCTACGATGTATACGTCGCCATCGGGACCGAGCGCGACGCCTCTTGCGTAGTCCGACGTCTTGAATCCGAATTGGTCGGTCCAAAGGACCGCTCCTCCGTCCTCTATACGGCTTACGAAGCACCCCCCGGTTCCACCATCGATGTGACCGTCGGTACCGCCGACCACGATCAAGCTATCGTCCTCGAGCAATACCATGTCCCAGACCGCTTCATCGCCCGAGCTGCTCACCCAGCCAGTCCAGAGCTCGTTGCCGTCGCCGTCGAGCTTGCGACAAAAGCCGTCGGTATCGAAAATGCCTCCAACCCAGACTTCATCTGCACCGCGGGTCAAGACGGTCGAAGCCTCGTCGTAGCCCGCGGCTCCCCATTGCCTGGTCCAGACCTCGTTTCCCTGCGCATCCAGTTTTCGAACGATCGCGTCGTTTACACCCTGATTGTCGCCGGTTAGAGATCCTCCCGTATAACCCACAAAATAGACGTTGCCGTTTGCGTCCAATGTGAGATCGTGCACGCCTTCAACCGAAGACGTTCCCCACTGGTGGTGCCAGGCAAGCGTTCGATCTGCGTTCCACTTGGTCACCGAACCGTCGCTCAGCCCGCTGTACGGCTCCCCGTCAAACGGACCCCCTATTTCGCCACCCACGAACAGCTCGCCACCTCCGCCAAACTCCAGAGCACCGGCGATGTCCGTTTCGCTTGTTCCCCATTGTACCACCCAGGAATCACTGAGCCGTATCGCGGACTCAACAACCTGTGCTCGAACGTACATATCCAGTTTTCCGGCCGGCGTGTATCCGTTGAATGATCCCCCAAAACCACCGGCCACGATCACTTCGTTGCCGCGCACTATCACGGCTCGACCGCGAGCGCTATTTTCTCCGGTCCACTGATTGACGCGCACGTCCGGATCGGTGAAAGCACAAAAGCAATTCCCGAAATCGCAAGGCACCGCCGCACTCCACGCCGAGCATCCGGGGATCGTCTCCTCGCAGACCGTCTGTTCGCCCGCTTCGCATTCACTCGCGCCGACCTCGCACTCCATGCTACAGCAGCTACCGGTCACCGGGTCACATACCTCGCCTTTGCCGGTGCACGGATCGGGGTCGCACAGGTCGCTCACGCATATCCCCGCTTCGGCGTTCTCCTGATACCCGTCAGCGCATCGCTCACAACTCGCTCCTTGGTAGCCCGGATCGCACTCGCATACCGCGGCATCGCAGCTTCCGTGGTCGCCGCAGGCTCCGATGCAGCCGTCCTCGGTTCCGCCGTCACCGGAAATGGCTCCGCTTCCCGATACACTGCCCGCTCCCGAACCGGATGCGCCACCTCCGCCGTTTCCTGCGGCGTTGCCCGCGATCCCGGTCACGCCGGCGCTGCCGACAACGCCGCCCGAGCCGGCCCCGCTCGCCCCGGCGCCTTCACCCGCGCCTTCGGTGGCCGTGCCGTCCGAGCCGCAAGCGGCGATCAAAAGCAGAATCAACCACGCGAAAACGTATCGCCCTGGCCGCATTATCAAGCCTCCTGTCTGCGAACAGCTCAGTATATCGCCCAATAGGTAGTGCGACCCGCGCCAATTATCCAGCCCCGAGCTCCGCCAGCCTGCGAAGCGCTTCCTGAAGACGCGGTTCGTTAGGGCACTTGGAGACCCCGATGCGCATGGCCTGTCGAAGCGCCTTGAGCTGATCTGCGGCCTCTCTTTCCAGCCGCTGTGTGGCTGCGGCGCGCTCCTCGGGCGCCATTCGCGATCGAGACCGGGCAAGCTCGGAAACAGCAGGTGTGCTCTCCTCGACGAATTCACCGACCGCTATACCCATCTCCTCGCAATTGTCGGGAAAACGCTCGAAGGCGCTCGCCATGTTTTCGTACAGAACGAGCACGGCCTGCTCTTCGGTCGTGATGTCAGGTCCACTGGCCGTATTCCGCGGTTCGGCGGGGTCGGCTTTCTCTTCCGGCACGGCTTTTTCGTTTGCGGCCGTCGATTTCCTATTTTCTATTGCCTCGCCCTCGAGTCGCGTCTTTGTTTCGCGCTCGGCCTGAACGCGTGCTTCAATTCTCGATTCGAGCTCTTCGATGCTCTTCGGACGCGTTTTGGCGGTTTTTTCCGGGTTGGTATCACTTTCGACCCCGCTTCCGGAAGAATACGCAGTAGTCGAATTCGTTGCGCGTTCTTCCGTCTTTTCGGCAGCGGATTCATCAACCGATTTTACGCGAATCAAAACGACCACCGCGACGACGACCACAACGAGCCCGATAATCACATTTCGAAAGGACATAACAAGACCTCAAAAGCAAGGATACGCGGGTGGTGACCACGTCACCACCCGCGCATCTCGAAAGGGACTATCCGTCAGTTCCAGAGCGCGAACGGCGCACAGCTCCACTGATCTTCACCGCGAACCGCGATCTCGTTGGTTCCGTCACCAAGCGAAAACTCCGTTTGCAGCATGGCCCTTCCGAAAAAGAAGGGGCACGCCTTCGGCTTGGTAACGCTCGCTCCCACGGCGTTGATCTGGATCAGCTGTCCGATGAGGGGCAGGTCGGTCACGGTAACCTCGAAGGTTGGCCGGCCGGAACCACCACCTACGAAGTTCGCCACGAACGGCGTAGCGCCCGGAAGGCGCGAAAGCGTGACTGGGCCGTTCAGGTTGGTCACGCGCTCCGTGGTGCCCTCCAGCAGCAAGTTCCTCAACGTCAACTCGCTCTTGCTGAAGTCGATCGGAACCGAGGTATTGGTAACGCCGGTCAGAAAAACGCTGCCCAGCCGGAAGCTCAGGACTACCGCGGAACCGGCAATCTCGGTGAGCGGCGCGTAGTGAGGCGATGTCTCGGCAGAAACGAGCACACGGATACGCTTGATGCCCTCGGCCTTGTCGACCGATATCTTGTAGAGCGAATCGGGAATAACGACGTCGACGTTGCCGCCCGACTCCTCGACGATGTCGGTCAGCCAACCGTAGAAAGTTCCCTCATGCCAGGCGTGGATGCCGAAGCTCGGCATCGGAACGAGTATTTGAATCGTCTCTCCGTTGACCTGCGCCGTGCGACCGCTGTCGTAATAAGGGAAGACCTCGACAGTCGGATACTGGGCGGTCAATACCTCGCCGCAATCGAGCGCCGTATCGTTCGAATTGTAACCGCCATCTTGCGGCAGCGCTTCGAAGGTACACCACTCCATATCTTCTATCGTGTTCTCCGGTATGCAAATACACGTCTCCTCCACGTACTGGATCGGCATCCGGCCAGGCGGACATTCCTCGCCATCACCGATACAATAGGAGACGCAACCGGACACCTCCGGACCGTCGAGCGGCAGACACACGTCGGTCGGATGCGAGCAGCCGTCGGTCTTCTCGGAGAAGTCACGATCGCACTGGCTGCGCGTGGCTTCGAGCGCCGAGACGTCGTCGGTTACGGCATCTTCACCCGCGGGCGGCATATTGGTACGAACGACGTGAAGGTAAACGTCGCGGCTGGGTTTGCTCGGATCGTTGTCTAACAGACCCCTCACGTTGATCTCGGCTACCGTATCGATCAGGGAGGCCTCTTCGAAGCGCGTGTTGATATACGCCGAGGCTTTCTGGAAAGACATCTTTTCTTCGGCTGCCTGAGAATTCGCTCGCAGTGACGCAAGCAAGCACTGGTGGAACCCGGGTGAACCAGTGGTGGTGAATGTCTGGCCGCAGACCTCTTGGTCGCTGGTTTCCGCGGCACAGGTTAGATTCATCGGATTAACGTCGAGATCGTTATCGGGATATATCGGGTCAAGTGTCACGGGATCGACGGGCACATCGTACACCGCTTCTCCAAGCGGTTTCCACTCCGACGCTCGCGCTACAGTACCCCAATTCGACATCCAAAAAGACGTTATTAGTTCCCCGTCATTGATGATAGTCGGCAGAGGATTCGTCAACCATTCCGGTGGTACGACCGGAGACGCCTCGAACGTATTCGTCGAGCCGGCAAACGGGCTAAGACAATTACTGCGTCCCTCGCAATCTGTCGCCACGGCACCGACGTGGGTGGCCGAGATGTCCGCCCGGCTAATGCTTATGCCGGTACATTTCGAACCAATGACCGCGGTTTCCGCCCATGTAGCAGGATTGTTGAAAAACGGATTGGAAACACCGAAGCCGCCGCCGCCCCAGTCACAGGTAGGCCAACAGCTTCCGACATTCGGAATGGAGAACTGAACCATTTTGCCAGCTGCAATCGTGTAATCGGCTCCCAACATCATCCTCGCCGAGTTGCGCGCAAGAGGCGAGAGATCGGGCAAGCCGGATCCGGCCTGCGGAGTCTCGAGATTGATCTTGAAATGAACGGCCACCCTCGCGCCGTTCAACGCGGCTTCGTCCGGATCGGTCAGATTCCAGATTGCTAGGGTGTCCGGTACTATCCAGCCCGGAATCTCGCCCTCGGCCGAGTTCCACGTCCCGCCCGAAAGGCTGAAATGGGTGACATCCGAGTCGGCAACCGGCGCGTAGTAGCGATCGCCTGACGACTGCAAGCTTATCCGTACTCCCCAGGCATGGTACTCATTCAACTGTCCCGAGTCCGGATTGTCGGCAATACCGAAGTATATGTAGTCGTTCGCCGTCGGATTGCTCGGGCTCTGGCGTATCTGCATGCTGACAGCGAGCTGGGTCGGGTCCGGGTCCGTTACGGCGTCCGCATACCTGTCTACGACAACGCGGTAGCGAACCCTGTCGTTATAGGTATCTTCCGGGTCGTTGATGAACATCTGGCGCAACGGCGAACCGGTCCAGCGCGGGTCGCTCACGAAACCGGATGTCCGCTCGTCATAGGGGGTGTCGGTATCGGAGTCCGACGTGGGCGACTGACCAGCCCCGGGCCACTGGGGCATACCCGCGAAGTTCGGCACCCGAGTAGGTTTCTGAAAACAAATCGGGGCTGCGATACTCGCCGTAGGCGCCGAAGCCAGCGCCGCGAGCAACCCTGCGACAACGTAACGCAGCGTCGGTTTGGTAAACAGTCGAAACATAACGATTATCTCCTTTACTTTCTCACTCTCGAGCGTTTATCACTCATTCTAATAGCTACTGATCTAGCAAGAGGTTATCCGGTGCTTACTTTTGAACCTCGATAAACAAACCAATCTCACCGTTCCGCGCTCCGGTCGCCCCGAAAGAGAGGCTGGAGGGCAGGGCGAAGGTCCTCGTTCCGGAGCGATACCCATCTACGGGAGAGGACGCGGTATTCGCGTAGATACGGACGTCCTCCCCGCTACCGCTGGACTCGGAAATGTTCGCGACGATCCAGTAACGGGTGCCGCCGGTCAAACTCGTGTACTGGGAAGCACCGAGCTCACGATATGTCCAGTTCTTGTCATCGGGATACAGGGTAATCTGTCCGGTACGATTGATAATCGTAGTCGGCTCGTGTTGATCCGGTTCGGGTGCCGTATTTATCTCGTCGGCGTGCAGAGAGAGATACGCCCGCCCACCCGACGAGTTCGGAGTCGTCCGTATCCCGAAGGCAACCAATGTCACGTCTTCCTCGATTAGAATTGGCTGCGCTATGAGCAGGTTGTTGGAGAGCGGGTACTCGACGTCTCCGGGTCCGGACAGTCCCACTTCCACCGGAGGATTGTCGATACACCGTCCGTAGGTCTCGCTGCCGACTTCCTCGTCACAGATCTCGGGCGGATCGGCGGTACACACCTCGTAGTCGTACCAGACACCCTCGCTGTCGCAGCGCTGTGACTGGGTACGGCTAGTGCACTGAAACGTGTTCGCCACGCAATCGCCGTCGCAGTACCCACCGACACCTCCCACGTCGCCAAAGCACGTCGAGTCCACGCAGGGAACCGACGAACCCCAGTTATAGCCAACACAAATGAACTGCGCGGTCAGGCCGTCGCACTTGGTCGTGTCGATTACGCACTCCACACAATCGCCGTCGGCGATGCAAACGGGGCACGTCTCGACGAAGTCGAAGTCGCCGGTCGCGTCGCACAGCTCGCTGTTGTTGCCCGAGCAACGCGTCACACCCACCGTGCACTCGCCGATGCAGGCGAAACCGCCGGCGAGGTCGCGGCAGGTCTGGCCGTAAGTGCCGTTGTCGGTACAGTCGTCGGTCGTCCAGCTGTTGTCCACGCAGGTGTTCAGCTCCTGACCGTCGCAATAGGCGTCGCCGGTCACGCACTCGACGCAGCTCGAGGTGACCGGATCGCCGCTTTCGATGCAGACCGGGAAGTTACCGCCGCACGCTTCGAGAGTTGTACCCTGGCCCTCGCTGTCACAGCGGATGCGGCTGTTTCCGTCGCACCCCAGGTAGGTTCCGACGAAGCAGACGTCGCATTCGCCGGCCAGGGGATCGGTCGCGTCGCACAACCCCTCGCCGCAGGGCACGGTATCCGCGGCCACGTAACCGGTGCCGTCCGGGTTGCAGTGCAGCAGGTTGTCGTCCACGTCGCAGTAGTAGTTGTTCGCAAAGCACACCTGGGTGGTGCACTGTCCCAGGGTCTCGTTGCACAGGGCCGCGCTGGAGCAGGGCGCTCCGTCGATGTCCCACCCGGTGTGGGTGTCGTTGCACTCGTACAGCTGCGCGCCCTCACAGCGATGCTGGCCGGTGGTGCATACCGCGCAAGCAGTGCCGGTGCCGAGCTGGCAGAGCGCGGCGCTCGAGCAGGTATCGCCGTTGCTGCTCGTCACCAGATCCGGGCCGCAGACGATGCGCGTCAATCCGCTGCACACCGCGTCGTCCGGACTCATGCCCTCGCAGCCGCTGACGATGGGCTTGCAGGTGCCCGGCGTGACCGCGTAGCGGTCGCAGAGCGAGCCCGAGGCGCAGGTCGCGCCCGGATCCGCGGCCCAGTAGCCGTCGTCGCTGCAGCTCTCGCGCTGGTCGCTCGCCTCGCCGGCGCAGCGATAGGTTCCCGGAGAGCACTCGCCCGTACAGCGATCGACGACACAGGTCTGCTGGTCGCAGGTCTCCGGCTCGCCCCAGGTGTTGTCCGACTGGCAGGAGCGCTGCTGCGAGGCGTTCACGCACTCGCTCGAGGGGTCCAGGCAATCTACGCAATCGCCCGAGCCCACGCAGAACGGTTGTGCGTCCGCGGTCAGCACCGCGCAATTATCCTGACTCAGCTCCTGGCCGTCCTCCGAGCAGACCGAGCGCGTCTCGCCGTCCAGGCAGGTGCCGGTCCCCTCGTTGCATACGTCGCACTGCCCGCCCACTCGGTCGCAGATGCCGTCGCCGCAATCGGTAGTCGAGTCGAAGTCCGTGCCGTCCGCGTTGCACAGCGTCAGCGTGTTGGTCTCGATAATGCAGGCGTATTGCTCGGGGTTGCATACGAAAGGCGTACACATGCCCAGCAACGCGTTACACTCGTCGGCGTTGCACAGCTCGACCTGCTTGAAACCGCTCTGCGTCTCATTGCACACCTGTAGCTCGTCGCCCTGGCAGCGGTACTCGCCCTCGATGCAGGGCAGGCACTCGCCGTCGCTCGAGCCCGTGCAGTGCTCGACCGTCTTGCAGGTCACGCGACTGCTGGTCACCAGATCCGGGCCGCAGGTGATCCGGTCGCGATCGATACAGGTAAACCCCTCGGGATCGACGCCGCTACAGCCCTCGGCAATGGGAGCGCACTCACCGGTCTCGCTGTTGCACAGCTGGCCCTTTGTGCACGACTCGGTCGATACCCATTGACCCTCGTCGCACGCGGAGCGGTAGGTCTGCGCCTGCCCTTCGCAGCGGATCTCGTCCTGGGCGCAGCCGGCATCGGTGCCTGCGTCGGTACCGCCGTCCATGTCGCCGCCGTCACCCGCGACGCCCCCCTCGCCCGCATCCGGATCTAGGACCGGGGACTGGCACCTTCCCGCCACGCACTGCTGGTCGCCGGGGCAGGGGCGACCCTCGCCGCACTCGTACTGGCAGTCGGCACCGGTACACCCCGCGGCACCGCCGCCATTGCCGCCGTCGCCGCCGCCGCCGCTGCCGGCGCTGGCGTCGCCCTCGAGCACCCGGCTCTCCTCGATGCCCAGGATCGCGTTACAGGATAGCGCGCACAAACCCAGAACAACCCCCGCCGCCAGAGCGAGCGATTTCCCGATGCCGATCTTTCCGCTCCGGTCCATCACCAGCTAGCTCCCGCGGTTGCCCCGGCGTATCCCGGCGCAATGACCGGCGAGAAGCGTAGACCGGCCCCGGTGCCTGCGGTCCCGGGACCGCGCTCGCTCTCGGCTCCGGGCTCCCAGAGGAAGAGAAACAGCCCGGCTCCCAGCGCGGCCGCTCCCGCGATAAAGGTCACCGTCGACACCGTGCCCGCGGTCATCGCCTCGTCGTTCAGCTCCTTGCCCCTGGCGTCGGGGCAGATTCCGTCCTCGCAGCCCGAGTCGTCGTTCTTGCTGATCGCGCTCAACCCGAAGTACGAGCCCACGGCGATGCTGACCACGCCGGCCGCGCCCACGCCGATACCCACCCACTGCTGGGTGGTGATGGCCTGCTCTGGCTCCAACTGGCCCTGGCCCGCCAGCGGCCGGCCGGTGCGGTCGGAGATCCGAGCCCGGGTAGCGCCCGACGATTCGGTGGGGCTGAGCTCGATGCGCAGCACCTCGTCCTCGCGGGGCTCGGCCGCGATGCGCTGCTGCTCGGACTCGTAGCCGGACGCGCTCACCACCAGCTCGTGCACGCCCGGATCCAGCAGCACCTTGCCGTCCACGATGATGGGCTCGCTCGAGTCCACCATCACCACCACCCCCACCCCGGGGGTGATATCCAGCTTGTACTGGGCCACGTAGTTCTTGGCCCGCTCGACGATCCGCTCGACCTGCCGTCGCTGCGCGTCGGAGAGCGGTCTGCGCGGGTCGTTCAACGCCTGCGACAGGTTGATGAGCGCAGTGGCGTAGCTCTTGGCCTCGAAGGCGGCCAGACCGATACCGCGCAACGTACGCGCGCTCGGCTTGATCTCGTGCGCGCGCTCGAACAAGGCGCGCGCCTCCACGAAGTTACCCCGCTTGTAGTCGTCCAGCGCCTCCTTGACCACGGTCTGGTATTCGGCCTCGCGGTCGGCTTCGTCTGCATCTGTTCCGGCGGCCGATTCGGCGCTCGCGTCGGACTTCGTCGCTTCGCCCTTCGCCGCTTCGCCCTTCGCTTCAGAGGTTCGATCTGGCGTGCCCCGGTTCCGCTTCGAGGCGCGCCCGCGCCCCTGCGCGCTCGCCGTGGCGCAAAGGCAAACGGTGCAGAGCAGCGCCAGCGCCACGGTCCTAGAGAAAGCAGCCGGTCTCGCGCCGCTCGGCCCGACCGCGCTGAGCAACGCGTCGCTACCGTCACCGTAGATCGAACCATTACGCCTCGAAACGCGGACCGCCGTCGGTCCCGTCCCGGATGGTCCTCTAATTATCCCTAGCATTTTCTCGCTCCCGGTTCGCTATTCCCGGCCCCTATACCGATAGCGAACCGACATTGTCAGGAAATGTACGGAAAGGTGCCTACCATGGATTTCTGGCGACATCTCGCGGAAAGATCCCCGTGACCGAATTGGCCAATAGAATGTCCCCAAAAGACTCGTGAGCGCGACAGCGCTTACTCGTCGTCGTGAGGTATAGGCCGCATTTTCCGGTCTCGGTACGCCTATTGGCGATTGCTAACGAATCTTAACAAACGAGTCTTAACAATCGCTTGGTCTCCCGGGTGAGCGCGCGCCGCGTTGCCCCGCTGCGCTCCCGGGTTATATCCTCCGGGAGCTCCGGCGCGATCCGGGGCGCGAAACCGCGAGGGGTAGACGGTGCCGACGCCGCGCAAAGTGGTCGAAACCAGCTGGGAAGAGCTCGACAGAGGGGTCCCGCTGCAGACCGACGTGCGGCACACCTTCGTGGTCTACCGTCACTACACGGATGTCTTCGAGCTCGAGGACGTGCATTTTCACCGAGAAAGCCCGCTTCTGCTGCCCGTCGCTGACCAGGTACCAGACGACCCGGAGACGCCCTACATCACCGCGCTCGGCATCATCGCCCAGGCGCTCGCCTTTGCCGCCGAGCACCCGAACCAGAAGTTGCTGGTTGCCGCGCACGAGGATCCGGGCGCGGGTGCGGGGGCGGGCGCGGACGCGGCTGCCGGACCGGACGCGGCTGCCGGACCGGACGCGGCTGCCGGACCGGACGCGGCCGGCCGGGCGCTAGGGCTGAGCCGGCTTCGCGCGCGCAACGTGCTCTGCCTGCTCCAGGGAGACGGAAAGGCGTGGGCCGCCAGCAGCAACGAGCTGTACCAGATCGAGGACATCCAGAGTCTCCTGCGCTTCGCCGACAGGCGGTACGGCCTGGGCTGCGACCCGGGCGCCATCGACAACCGGGAAAGCCCGGCATTCCGCCGAGCGCTCGACGCCTTTCGCGCGGGGTACAAGAAGCGGTTCAAGGATAGCGACGCGGCCGGGGCTCTACCCGACACCGGCCCGGTCGACGCGGCGGACTTCGAGGCCTTCTTCGAGCTGTACGACCTGTGCCTGGCCGACGAGCTCGAGACCCATGGCGCCGGCGAGAAGGATCCCGCAAAGGCGCGCGCGAAGCTCACCTTCGTACCTCCCGAGGCGCTCGGCTGCGGTGCGCAATGGCCCTCGGCCTGGAGCGACCGCCCCTTTCGCCGCTCGAAAAGCGCCCGCAAGGTCGAGCTTCTTTTCATCCCCGACGACGAAAAGCCCATCCCTGATCTCGAGAAAGCAGAGCCCCCGGGCGCCTGGCTCTACCGCGACCAGAAGCGCTTCCTGTTCAACTACTACCCGGTCGACCCCGACCCGCGGGTCACCTGCGTCAGGCTCACCGGCGCCTTCTTCGACACCAACAAGTGCTTCCTGTTGCCCTCGGCCATGAAGGGCATCCGGAAGATGGTCGCTGTCTACGACAAGCACCCCGAGGGCGAGATGCTGATCGTGGGTCACACCGACACCAGCGGCGAGCGCGAGTACAACGACCAGCTGTCGCTCGAGAGAGCCGAGGCGGTAGAGTCCTACCTGAAGGGCAAGGAAGAAAATGTCGAAGAATGGCTGAAGTGGTACGAAAAGAGCGTACCGATAAAGAAGCGCTGGGGAGAGTCCGAGGACATGGCCATGCTCGGTGCTCTTCCCGACGGCAAGATCCACACCGAAGCCGCGGACCCGATTAAAAGCTACCAGGGCTCTCGCAATCTCAAGGCCGATGGCATCGCCGGCCCCAACACCCGCAGGCGGCTCATCACCGACTATATGGAGCTGGACGGCACCTCGCTGCCGGACGAGATCACGTCGATAGCGCACGGCTGCGGAGAGAGCTTTCCTACCGACCCCGACGCGGTCGCCGCAGTGAGGGAGGACAAGAAAAGCAACCGGCGGGTCGAAATCTTTCTTTTCGAGGGGAAGATCACCCCGCCGCCGTCCAGCACCATCTCGAATGAAAACAGCCCGGAATACCCTCTATGGTCCGCCCGTACGACGCAGTCGTTCGAGCTCGATTCCGAGCTCTGGCTGGAAATCATCATGGAGACCGCAGGAAAGCGCTGGCCCGAACTTCGCTACGTGATTCACTTTTCCGACGGTTCCAGGCTGGAGGGCGTCCTGGATAAGAACGGATATGCGCGAGAAGACGCTCTGCCCAAGGGTACCTACGAGATATCGTTTCCCGAGCTGGCTGACGGCTGGGAGCTGGTGGAAACATGACGGATACCAGTACCAATACCAGTACCGCGACCGATCCCGTACAGCCGGCCAACGCTGAAACGGAAGCCGATCCCGGAGAACCGATAGACGTCGCCGAGGACCCCGAAGAGGAAGCCGAGGACTTCGAGGATGAAGCGACCGACGACACCGACGACATCCTGGACGAGGCGCTTCGACGGCTCCCCATCCGTGTCGGCCGGAACGTCTTCTCCGCCGAGCCGACCCTCATCGACCGCGTCGAGTACCGTTTGGCGGTCGACGAAAATATCTGGTCGCCCGATGGTTTCCTCGAAATAGACTCGTGGCTCTGGAAGCCCGTACCTTCTGATCTGACCGTACAGATCGGATCCGAGTTTCAGTTTCAGGCCGTACCGAAACCGGACGGTCGCAAGTGGACCAAGGGCTGGCCCATCTGGGGTAGAGATGCGAACCACACGGGTCGCTACCTCACGAAATTCAAGCCCTCCGAGGCACGGGATTACGAGATCAGCGTCATCACGCTCTCCAACGACGAGCAGGTGCGGATCACCATCGAGAACGACCGGCTGGGCGAACTGATTCAGGAAGCGCGCGAGAAGTTCGCGATCCCCGCAATGGGAGAAAATAGCCGGAACAACCGTCGCTTCGACGGCTGGTACGTGTCCAAACCCTGGGCGCGCTGGATCAGCTTCTATCGCTGGATCAAGGCGCGAAACGGCAAGACGCCGCCCCGTCCCATGGCGGTCGTGCGATACGAGCTCAGGCAGTTTCGCCGCCAGGAAGTCCGGGAATTCTTTCAACGCTCGCTACAGGAGTACCAGGCGTGGATCGACAGCGAGCGACCACGGCTCACCTCGGCCGTAGATCCGGATCCCGATCTGATCCTGGATATCCCGTTTATCCTGGCCCTGGCCGGTAGGGAAGCCACCAAGTACGTCCTGGGTAGAAATGCTGTCGCGGGGCGCGGCCGGCACTGCTCGTATCACTCCAGCGGGCTGGATGATCTATGGAACTGGGCTTCCAGGCCGCGGCAGAGTACGCGTCGGCCCGGAGAGGAGAAGGGGCAGCGATTCGAGCTATCCGACTTTCTACCCGACGAGAAACTCGGTCGACTGAGGCGGAGAGAGGCCGGTAACACAACCAAGCACTGCAGTGCCTGTAAGAACAAAAAGAAGGAAGAAAAGAAAGACCCCGAAAACGAGCAAGAGAGATCAATCCGGCCCGCGATGATCGATAACGGCCACACGCTGACGGTCTTTGCAGCGGTAAGCCTGTGGAAACGGTGGCACCTTCGATTCCTGACGCAGCAAGTATTCAATAGCACCCGACCCTATGACGAGGCGGACCGCCACCATCGCCGCGCGATGATCCAGTTGACCTTCGGGCGTCCGGGAACCGCGCGACACGTTCTCGGGCAACTGAAAACCCTGGTAGGCGAGTTGACGAGTAGCAATGCTGACGAGTACTACCGCCGTTATGTGGAGGACCCGCGTTTCGTCGACGGCACCAAGGGCTTCAGTCACGACGGGCATCGCCGGGCCCGCCTGATCGCTGCCGAGGCCTACGTCTACGAGAAGTATGGTCTGCCCCCCGCCTAAACCACGCCGATCAACCGACGACAACTACCCATCCCTGGGCTACCGTTCACGGGCTCGGCACTTTCGCGCTTCCGTCGAGCTTCTTTATGAGAATCCGGTTGTGCGCGGTCGCCATTATCGTGTTTCCCAGACGCTCCGCGTTTCGTATCCCGGGCTTCGTACCCGTGGATTCGGACGTCCATGTTTTACCATCGTAGACGTGAACGCCACCATCGTCCGAGAAGAAATATGCTGGGCCGGTATCGCTCAGTAGCAGGTGATCCTGGGGTCGCTTGAGCTTTTCCGGATAGGGAAGCCGTGTCCAGGACTGTTCCGGATCCTCCCCACCACCGATGTCGCGAAAGACGGCGTACTCAGGCCCTCTACCGATCCAGCGATTTCCCATCCGGAAATACCAGAACGACCCGTAGGACCCGGTGCTGCCTTCTCTTCCGAATCTATGCCAAACCTGACCGCCCTCGTCTGCCCTGTATATCTCATCGGAAGTGCATACGGCTATTACATCGCGACCGGATCGTTCGAACCAGGTAAATTGTGGTTTCGAGCAGGGATCGCGCAACGGCTCGGGCGGACCTGGATCGTCTATCAGCGGTATCGTATCGGGGATCTTCTCGACCGTTAACCACTTGCCGTCTTCGCGATGATAGATACGTTCCTTTCCCGCATGGGTGCACGAAACGTAGACATCTCCCAGCGCGACAACGCTCGAAATGCCGCAGTGGCTATTCCTCGGAGTTCCCTTCGGTCCCAGCTCTGCTTTCCAGGTATTTCCGTCCCAGTGCACGATGGTCAGCATGGTCCCCACCGCGTACATGTCGTTGACCCCGGAGCCGCGGATTTGGAAGAGCTTCGTGGAAGCGGGCGTGTCGTAGAAACGCCATTGCCGCCCGTCGAAGTGCACAACCGCGCCATATCCCCCGGCGATGAATATCTGGCCGTCCTTCGGCCAGATCGAGCCCACCCACTTACCCGAGCGCGGCGGAAGCTCGTATACGGTACACCAGCCATCCGGGTTGCACTGCCGCGGCTGCATCCGGGCTATCACCTCGTCCCACTTTTCGCTCTCCGGATCCCTCGCCGCAACCTCCGGCTCCTGCCTGACCGCCGGTTTTTCGGCCGAATGCTTCTGCCGCTTTTGCCGGCTCGACGATTGGTGCGACGAGGCCACCGGCCGTTGTTTAACCGTCCTCGATGCCGCGTCTTTGTCGCATCCGACAAGGACCGCGGCCACTACGAAAGACCCCGCAATGTACCTCTTCATCGCGATGCTCCGACTCCCGCCAGGCAAAACCCATGTTCTTCGTACCATAAGCGCAATAAAACCTGAAACCGCCCGGAACGAGCGGAAGGAGCGGTCAGTAAGGAGAGGGACGGTCCCCTGTCGACGTACGCGACTCCTTCGAGCCGCCGTCGAGCTTCTTCACCAGAACCCGGGTACGCGAGGTCGCCAATATCGCGCTTCCCAGTCGTTTTGCGTTTTGTACCCCATGCTTGGCGCCTGTGGATTCCTGTTTCCAGCTCTCGCCATCGTACACGAAGACCTCCCCACCCTTGGCGAAGAAATAGGCTGGTCCCGAATCACTCTCGAGGAAAACCGCTGAGGGATTCCTGAGCCCTTTCGGATAGGGAAGCCGGGTCCAGCGTTCGTATGGATCTTTCTCGCCATCGATTTCGCGAAAGACAGCGTATGCCGATTCCGTACCGATCCAACGATTTCCCATCCGGAAATAGCGGAACCAACCGCGCTTTTCTTCTCTTCCGAATCGCTGCCAGCACTGAGCGCCTGCTTCTGCCCGGTATATCTTTCCGAATTGGCAGACGGCGATTGTGTCCCGATCGGAATACGCGAACGCGGCATTTCGCGGTTTAGAACACTCCTTTGGCAAAGGCTCCGGCGGAGGGATTCGGTTTCTTCGTATATCCGGTACCGTCTCTGGTATTTCATCTATCTTCGACCACTTGCCATCCGCTCGGTGATACGCCTCGAGCTTCGCCCCGCTTCTACAGGTTACATACACTTCACCGGACGCGACGACGCGTAGATCCCAGCATCCGTTCCCTCTCGGATTCCCCTTCGGTCCCAGCTCAGCCTTCCAGGTCTCTCCGTCCCAGTGCACGATGGTCAGCATGGTCCCTACGGCGTACATGTCGTTGACGCCAGAGCCGCGGATCTCTCGAAGCATCGAATTCGCCGGTGTGTCGTAGTAATGCCAACTCGTTCCGTCGAAGTGCACGACCGCACCATACCCGCCGGCGACGAATAGCTGACCGTCCTTAGGCCAGATCGAGCCCAACCATTTACCCGAACGCGGCGGAAGCTCGTATACGGTACACCAGCCATCCGGGTTGCACTGCCTCGGCTGCATCCGGGCGATCACCTCGTCCCACTTTTCGTCCCATTTCTCACTCTCCGGATCCCCCGCCGCAACCTCCGGCTCCTGTTGGGCCGCCGGTTTTACGGCCGAATGCTTCTGCCGGGTTTGCCGACTCGACGATTGGTGCGACGAGGCTGCCGGCCGTTGTTTTTCGGTCCTCGATGCCGCGTCTGTGTCGCATCCGAAAAGGACCGCGGCCACTACGAAAGTCCCCGCAATGTACGTCTTCACCGCGATTCTCCAATTCCCGCCAGACCCTAAGCAGAACCCGCTCGTAGTACCACGAACGCGAGCAAACCCGAAACCAGCACCCGCGAAGAGGTGTTTCGTTTGGTATTTAGTACTTAGGAGGCGCGGCAAAAACACCGTAAGAAAGGCGATCCGTTTGGTATTGGACGAGATTAGGGGTAAGGGGAGTTCGGTGACTCGGTTTTATGGAAGCATCTGCTGCCTTCTTCAAATCGCCGCTATTTCGGGGTGCAGTGAAACGGCTTCGAAACAGGTAGATCAACAGCCATCGAAATCCGCAAAAACGACGCCTATTGCGGCGAAAACCCCGGGTCGGCGTCGCGATTCAAGTGACGGTCGACCCATCGCTCGCGCCGAAGAGGCACTCGAACGGAAGATCGAAGAGGTTCTACGGCCCGAGAAACTCGAGCGGAAGAGCGTAGAGGTTCTAAGGCCCGACGTAAACGCGACTTGCGAACGTTCGAAACCGAGTATCCTCGGTCCTTCCGAAGCGAGGCGCCTTCGGTTCGTCGGCGTTACCTTCGACGGAAAGGGAGGGTTGGTCGTCTGGGCTAGAAATCTAGGGAACCTTCACTCACGGAAGCTGCAGGCGGACGGAACGCCGATCGGAGAGGCGCGTACGATCGAGGTCCCCAAAGCGCTGAAGATGATATATCTGGGGAGGGTGGGCAGCCGCTACTTGGTGGTAACTCATGATCTTTGCGTCGATCAACGATACATGAATAAATGCTACTATCTACGCGCGCTAAATGAAGAAGGCGGGGCGGGCGGGCCAGCTTTCGAGCAGAAGACCGGAGAGTGGGCCGAATCTTTTATCGAACCAACGGAGGATGGCATCGTCGTTCTTCGTGGTCACGTGTACCGCCCGCCGGTATTCGAGCGTTACAGGATACAGACGGATGGCAGTATCGAGAGAGAAGTGGTCAATGACGAGCTGGTTTCTGGCAAGAGGGACAAAGGGGGCGCTTTCCCGGAGGCGAGAGCCTTGGCCGTCGGTCACGGGCGAGCAGCCGCGCTATTGGAAAGAACCGATTCCTCTCTACGACACAGATACTACCTAGCTTTCGCCGACGGAAAACTTTCGCGGCTTCAGCACGCGTTTCCGGAGGAAACCGAGATACGGGGTTTCAGCTTTCTCGACAGAGAGCGTTTGCGTTTGGTCTATAGCGGCCGCGACAACCGCAAAAGAAGAATCCTTGAGATCAACCGAGATGGTTCTCTCGAATCCAAGCCACTCGAATTAACACCCGATATGTCGATGCCCCCGCCGGACACTCTCAAAGCCAGACTCACCCGCGAGCCCGCTACCGATCCGCACAAGTCGAATCTATATCGAAATCGGTTCGAATGGTACGATAGCGCCGGTAGACTCACCGGAAAGTCGATCGATCTAGGATCGAGCCCTGCGGGAAATCTATCCGGAGAAGGCATTCGATACATCTATGTTAGCGTTACCCGGTTATTCCGACCCCAAAAAGTGCTATACGAGTTGATTACCTGCAAGCCGGTTGGTCTATAGTGAAGGATCGGAGAAGAGAAGACGGGGAGAAGCGGATGGTCCTCCCGGATCGTTTTCCGTTTAGCTACCCGACCTGCCGAATCGACCCACCCGTCCGTTACGGGAGCGGCGAGTAGGAGTTGGGAACCGCGGGAGACCCCAGGTCGAACTCAAAGTAGGCGCCGTAGTCCGGATCGTCTCCGTTGGCAAATGAGGTGTCGGGAACGCCCGCGAAGGTCCATTCCTCTCCCACCATTTCGTTTACCATGCACATGTGCACCTTGACCGTGGTCGGGTTACCGATGTCGGCCAACGGAATTCGCACCTCGATGTATTCCATATACTGGTAGACATCGCCCGCGAAATCCCATCCCGCGTCAATCCAGTTACTGGCGTCGTACACCTCGCCGTTCGTATAGGTGTTGTCCGCTTTCCAGCGGAAGTGATAACCGGCCTCAAAGGGCAGCAGGGGTTGCTGGGAACCATACGGCACTCCGTCGGTAGTGCCCGGTCCGCCTGGTAAGATGCCATCCAGGTAGATCAGCAGGAACTTGCCCGGGTGCATCTCGCCGACTGCCATTCCATCCATCCCGAAGTAAAGATTCGTTTCGTCCCAGGATATATACCCCGTATACCCGGCCGAGACGGTTGAGGTCGTGGTGAAGACGTCGGCGGCGGCGAAATCATTGGTGCCGTCGATCACGATGGTGTGGGAATACGGCAACTCGAAGGTAGCGGTGACGTTGCGCGGAGCGGTCATGGTGACCTGGCAGCCGCCGGCTCCGTTGCAGTCGCCGCTCCAGCCGGTGAAGCGCGAGGAGCCGATCGGGGTCTGGTTCAGGGTAACGACGGTACCGTAGTCGTAGGTCTGGTTGCAGTCGCTCCCGCAGTCTATGCCGGTGGCGGTAACGGTACCATCGCCGTCGCCGGATTTGCCGACGTCGAGCTGGAAGCTCTTGAGAGTGAAGGTCGCAGTCACCGCGTGGGAGGTGCTCATGGTCAGCGAACAGTCGCTGGTGCCATCGCAGTCGTCCGACCAACCGGTGAAGATGGAAGAGGCATCGGGAACCGCGGTCAGTGTAACCGGTGTATCCGGATCAAACGTTTCGTCGCAGTCGATGCCGCAGTCGATGCCCGCGACGTTGACGGAGGTGACGGTTCCGGTCCCGTTTCCCGCCTTGTGCACGGCAAGCGAGAACGCTTGCAAAGAGAGGTTGGCCGTCACGTTGCGCGCGGTATCCATGGTCACGACGCAATCGCTGGTGCCGTCGCAGTCGCCGGACCAGCCGTCGAAGATAGAGGTCGGGCTGGGTGTGATGGAGAGAGTGACCTTGGTATCGATTTCGAAGAGCGCGTCGCAATCGATGCCGCAATCAATGCCCTCCGGCTCGGAGGTAATGGTTCCCAAACCCGCGCCGGATTTCGTGATCGAAAGTTGATATGTCTTGACGGCGAAGGTGGCGGTCACCGAGCGGGTGCCGTCCATGATGAGCGTACAGCTTCCCGTTCCCGTGCAGTCGCCGCCCCAACCCGTGAACTCGGATGAACCGTCGGGGGTCGCGGTCAGGGTGACCGATTCGCCGTCGGCGAAGTCCTGCACGCAGGTCGCCCCGCAATCGATCCCCTCGGGTTCAGAGGTAACCGTGCCATTGCCGGCGCCGTCGGAAACGACCGAAAGCGGAAACAGGACCGGCGCCTGCTCGCCGTCGGCTGCGTCCTCACCGGGCGCACCGTCCATCCCACCGGTATCGGGCCTCTCGGCATCGCCGCTGTCCCGACCGCCGTCGTTCAACGGGCCGGAATCGACGGCTTCGCCCGCGTCGAACCATGGACCGGCGTCTGCGGTGGTGATACCCCCGCCATCGCTTTCCGAACCGCCGCTTCCGCCGGTACCGCCGGTACCGCCGCTCGAAACGCCGGCCGCATCGGCTTCGCCTTCGAGCTCGCTTCCGCGCTGCAACCGGTCGGTGTCGTGCGTGCAAACCGGTAAGGCGACGGATGCGAGTAGAAACAGTGCAGCGGCTCGGATCCGGTTTGGCATGGCGTGCTCCACCGTCTAGAAACTCCCCCGTAATTGCAGATAGCCCGCGCCGACCTCGGCTGAGACGCCGCTGGTGGTCCCGCCTTCGCTAGACGGCGCTTCGACGAAAAACAGAACCACGGCAGCAACCGCCGAAGCCGTGGATAGACCGATAAAGACATTGCCGAGGGTATCGGCGGTGTGGATACCGCTGATTTCATCGTCGGTACAAACAGGCGAGCAGCTTTCCTCGGCTTCGTCGTAGCGTGCGTCCGCGTCGAGCCAGAAGAAGACGGCCGCGCCGCCGAACGCGACGGCTCCACCCGCGGCGACCCAGGTCCAGAGACGTCCCGCACCGAGAGCGTCCTTTTCGCTCGAGTCGGTGTTCAAGACAGCGCCTTTGCTGTTCGAAAGCGCGTCGTCGGCGGGATGCTCACCCCTATCCGAAAGAGGGGTGGATCCGGCCGCGGGGGCAAGGTCGATACGGAGCGTTTCTTCGGTTCCGGCCGACGCCTCGATGCGGCGCTTCTCGGTCGCATACCCTTCGAGGTAGGCGACGATCTCGTGCGGCCCGTCGTCCAGAAGAAGCACGCCTTCGCGGATCTCGGCCCGGTTTCCGTCCACGGTAAGGGAGGCGTCGGCGGGTTCGATTTCGATCCGGTAGCGAGCGACGTAGCGATATGCGCTTCGAAGCCATCCGTCGATCTGCGTACGCTGCTCTTCGGTCAGCGGTCGCCGCTGGTCCTTCAGCGACGCTTCCAGGGCGTGAATCGCCCTCACGTACTCGCGCGCCTCGAACGAAGCCATACCGATACCGCGCAGCGTGCGGGCATTGGGATTGATGGCGTGCGCCCGTTCGAATAGGACGCGGGCTTCATCCCAGCGGCGGGCCTTGTACTCGTTCAGCGCCTCGCTGATGAGTCTCTTGTAGGAGGCGTTGTCGGAGACCTCGCCCTGCGCCGCCGCGTCTGCCGCCGGCAAGCCGGCGATCCCGACCAGGGTGACGGTGAACGCGCCCAGGAAACCGCAAATTTTCGGGGACGACTTCCGCATGGCTCGCGCCTGGCTCCGAGTCGAAGGGCTCCTGATCTCGAGTTTCAGGGTACCAGAAGAGCTCTGTGGCTGTCTCGCCAGCTGTTCGGGAGCGGCTGACCATCGCGGGCTGCCGGCGCTCTCCGACCTCGAACAGCAGGGAAACGCACGCACGAGAATGGCGGAGCGGGCGGGCTGGCGTATCGCCCGGGCTTTGGTTATGGTTGGCGCGATCTATGGAAGCCGGGAGGCGAAAGATGCTCAGCCTTGGGAACCAACGGCCGTGTACGGCGTTTGTCCTCGCGTTCGGTCTCGCGCTTCCGGCCTTGGCCGCTTGCAGCGACGACGTGGTCTGCGGCGGAAACCACGTCGTTACCGGGGGCGAAGATCTCGAGGCGGTACAGAGGTGCACGGTGATCGAGGGCGACCTGGATATCGCTGGAAGCTCCCTGGCCGAGCTCGGGGCGCTATCCAATCTACGCGAGGTGAACGGGTGCCTGCGGGTGACGGGCAACGACGGCCTGCTGGGCCTGCAGGGTCTGAACGGCGTGCAGACCGTCGGAGGCTGCATCGAGATCGCCCACAACGATCGGTTGCTCGAGATCAATGCCCTGAGCAACCTGACGGAGATCAGCGGCGATACCCGCGTCTCCTTCAACGGGTCGCTCGCCGACGTACAGGGATTGATCAACGTCGTCACCATCGACGGGGATCTGGCCCTCATGCAGAACGCCTCGCTGGGGACGGTGGACGGCCTGGGCAGCCTCGAGGAGGTCAAGGGAGCGCTGACCATTTCCGACAACGGCGCGCTCCGCAACCTGAACGGCCTGGGCTCGCTGCAGAAGCTCGGCGGCTCGCTGCGGGTCGAGCGCAACCGATCGCTCGCGACCTGCAGGGCGCAATCGCTGCGGGACGGATTGCTGGCGGGCGATTTCAAGCAGGACGCGATCATCGATGGCAATGACGACAGCGGCAGCTGCGAGTAGACGATGGGCGGTCTTATGATGCGAATTTCGTGGGCTTTGTTGATCACCGCGGCGGTCGCGCTCGCGGCGTGCGGCGACGACGATTCGTCCGGCGTTCCCTGCGTGGCGGACGGCTTCTGCCAGCTGGTCTGCGCGAACGACCCGGACTGCAAGCAGGAGCCGGGCGGCGGCGGCGACGGAAGCTCCAGCGGGGTTTCGGGAAGGGGTCCGGGCGGGCTGCGGGATCTCGACGACGCAGGCGGTCCCGATCCGGCCTGCCCGCAAGGCGTGGTCGGCGGCGACGTACGGATCACCGGCGAAGGGGACGTGGACCGCATCGCCGGGTGCATCTCCATCTCCGGCAACCTGGTGATCGATAGCGCGTCGGTCGCGGACCTGAGCGCGCTCGACGGGCTAGAGTCGATCGGCGGCTCGCTGGTCATTCGCGAGAGCTCGCAGCTGGCGAGCCTGGCCGGGCTGCAATCTTTAACCCGCATCGGCGGCGATCTGATCGTGGACTACAACGGGCAGCTGGCCGACCTCAGCGCGCTCGGCCTTCTGGCGGCCATCGGCGGAGACCTGCGGATACGGGCCAACCAGGCGCTAGCGTCGCTGGAGGGTCTGGGCAGGCTGCGAGAGGTGGGCGGAAGCCTCTATCTCCGGGCCAACAAGAGCCTGGCCTCGGCAGCAGGGTTGAGCGGGCTACTGATCGTACAGGGCAATGTGCGTATCGGTCAGAACGGCGCGCTTCCGACCTGCGAGGCCTCGGAGCTCGCGGACGGCGTACACGGGCCGCAGAGCCGGCTGGTCTGCGAGAACCTGAAGGACGACTGCGGCCAGGGGGAGTGTCCCTCGGTCTGGTAAGGAAGACGACTCCGCAGAAACGGGGATACCGACAACAGAAGCGACTGTAATCGTGTGGACCGTGCTCAGCGCCGGATGCGATGCCATTGTCGGTATTGAAGGCGGCCGCGTGATAGAGGGCAACCGCGGTCTCCGCCGGATCAACAGCGGATAAGGAGAGCGCGTTGAGCAGAACCAAGAGAAAGTCGAGGCGTCCCGACGATTCCGCGATCGCGCCTGAGAGCGGCGGCGGGCAGGCGCGACTCGATAGATTCCTGGTCTACCTCGCCGTATGCGCGTGTGGCGCCGCCATCATGATCCTCGAGCTGCTCGGCTCCCGCGTCTTGAGCCCGGTATTCGGGGCGAGTCTCTTCGTCTGGTCCTCGATCATTTCGGTAACGCTCCTATCCCTGGCGGTGGGGTACTACGCCGGCGGCCGAGTCGCCGATCGCAAGGACACCTATCTGCTCTTCGCAGCGCTGTCCTGGACCGCGATAGCGGTGGCGGCCATCCCCTTGCTGGCGCGCATGGTCCTGCCCATGACCGACTCGATGGGGATACGTGCGGGGTCGCTTGCGGCCGCGCTCCTGCTGTTCGGGATCCCCCTCGCCTTGCTGGCGGCCGCGAGCCCGATCGCCATCAAGATCATCGCGACCGGTTTCGAAACCGTGGGAGCTGTCGCCGGCGTTGTCTCGGCTGTGGGCACCCTGGGCGCGGTCTCCGCAACCCTGCTCACCGGCTTTCTCCTGCTCCCGATGTTCGGCGCACGAGCGCTGCTCTCCGGTCTCAGCCTGGGTCTCGGGCTGATCGCCACGCTCATCGCCATCTATACCCGGACTTCGAAGGCGGTAACGGCGCGGCACTATCTCGCGCTGTGGCTGGTCGTGGCCTTGCTCGTGGCTCTCACCCATATCGTTTCGCGCCCGGGCCATCGCTTCAAGGCGCTTTTCAGCCGGACTACGCTCGACGGAATGGTACAGGTCGTCGAGGAGCCCGACCGCGGTCTTCGCTGGATGCTCGTCGATGGATCGGCGATCAGCGTGCAGAGGACGACGTCGGGGAAAACCATCCTACCGTACCTGGCGATATTTGAATCTATTATTCACTTCAGGCCAGGAGGGAATCGGGCTCTGGTGGTCGGGCTCGGAAGCGGCCATCTCGTCGGTCGGCTTTCCGCGCGGGGGATCGCGGTCGACGCTATCGAGATCAATAGGGACGTCGTACGAGCGGCACGAGAGCATTTCTCCCTGATTCCGCCGGGCAGGATATTGGTCGGAGACGCTCGGCGGGAGCTTCGCGAGCTCGGCGGCGCCGGTGAGTCCTACGATTTCATCCTGCACGATTGTTTCACGGGCGGAACCATGCCCGTTCACCTGCTCACTCGCGAGGCGTTGGAGGAGGCGGCCGCGCTTCTCGGTCCCAAAGGCGTATTGGCTCTGAACTTCTTTGGAGAGACGGGAGGCGAATCGGTGGCCCGGGTGGGAAGCACCCTGCGATCGGTCTTTCCGTTTATAAGGCTCTTTCTACCCGCACGCGGCCAGGAGTTGATCGACCACGTCTTCGTAGCGTCAAGGAGCGAGCTTGCCTTCCCCGAAAAGCAAGGGGGCGCCGGCGCATCACCGGAGCTCGTGCGCGCGGCCTATCATCTGCGGGGACTCGAGAGCTCCATGGATGTCGACCGAGGAGCCGTGGTTACCGACGATCGGAATCCGCTGGAGCTGGTACAGGCAACCAGCGCCGAACGCTATCGAAAGAAGATCATCGACCGTTTCGGACTGGCGCTCTTCATCGAGTAAAAGCCGTTCAACATCCGCTCAGTTGATCTTGACCATCCCGCCCTTGATCTCGGTCATGGCCTGCCCCTCGATGGTCACCATGGGACCGGCCAGCTTGCCGCCCGTAGCGTCCACGGTGAGCTCCCCGGTCTGACCGGCGACGCTGACCTGCATGCTCTTGATCTCCACTGCCTGCTGCGAGATGACCACCTGCGAGCCGCCTACCTTCAGGGTGATGGTGGCGCCGCTCTCCAGGGTGATGGAGCCGTCGTCCGCGATCTCCAGCGTCCCGGAGCCGTGCAGCGCCTTGATGAAGGCGGCGGCGTCGAGCTCCACGTGGTCGCTCTCCAGGGTCAGGCTGGTGCCGCCCTGGGTGAGCTTGAACTTTGTATCCGCATCCACCGTGTACTCGCCGGTCACGTGATCGGCCTTGTCGTTGTTGACGGTCAGGGTGTCCTTGCCGGTGATGGTGACCTGCTGCTCGTCCTGTAGCTCGATGGTCTGTTTCTTGACCACCGTCTGGCTCCGCTCGCCCTCGATGGTGACGGTCTCGTTCTCCAGAACCGTCTGGGTGCGGTTCTTCTCCACGGTGATGGTCTCGTCCTTCTTGACCGTCTTGGTGCGCTCTCCGCCCACCGTCAGCGTCTGGCTCGCGCCCACGCTCTCGCTCTGGCTGGCCTTGACCTGGTTGGTCTGGTTCTTCCGGACCTCGGTGCTGTGGTCGTTCTCCACCACCTCGCTGTAGTCCTTCTGGGCATGAACCGAGATCAGCTCCTCTCCCGCCGCGTCCTCGAGCATGATCTCGTTGTAGCCGTCGTTCCGAGGCGAGGAGAAGGTACGGATGAAGCTCCGGGTCTTGTTGGCCGGCATCTCGTGGTCGGCCGGCAGCCGGTTGTAGCCGTTGTAGACGCAGCCCACCACCAGCGGGCGGTCCGGATCGCCTTCCAAAAATGTGACCAGCACCTCCATGTTGATCCGCGGGATGAAGAGCGTTCCGAACCCGGTGCCGGCCCATGACTGCGCTACCCGTATCCAGCAGCTGCTCTTGTCATCGCCCGTGGCCAGCCGATCCCAGTGAAAGCGCACCTTGATGCGGCCGTGCTCGTCGGTATAGACCTCTTCCCCGGGCGGCCCGACCACGGTGGCGGTCTGCATCCCGGTGATGCGCGGCTTGTCGGTCTTGCGGGGCGGACGGTAGGGGACCTTCTCGTCGAAGCGGATGCACTCGAAGCCATTGCGGTAGGTCAGCGTCGTCCGGCCGGAGACGGCATCGCTCGCCGCGGCGGACGCTCCGCCCCCCACCCCGGCCTCGGGCGCCTCGGACAGGGGAAGCTCGTGGGTCACGCCGGTCAACAGGTAGCTCTGCTCACCCGAAGCCCCGCTCTCGAGCTTGAAGGTCTTGCCGGGACGAAAGCCGGTGACCGTTCCTCTGCCCACGAACAGCTGCCTCGATTGCGCCAGCGCCTGCCCCTTGACCTCGGCCTGGCGCTTATCGTCGACCTCGGCGTAGGCGGCCGCTCCCGAGTCATAACCGGTGATGCTGAGCTCGGAGTGATGGTAGATCTCCCGATCGGGATCGGGCGGCTCGGCCGGCTCGACGCGGGCCTCGAAGGGCTTCTGCGGCCGGGTCCAGTCGTAGTCGCGCACCGTCACGCTGGTGGAAGTCACGCGGGATCGAAGGTGAAAGACCGAGAGCGCTTCCTGCTCGGTCTCGACGGCGACCAGCGGCACCGGGCTATCCGGATCGCCTTCGATAGCGGGATACTGATCGCTGGTATCGACCAGCACCATCTGCTCGTACTCGCCGGTATGGTCGAAGAAGTAACTGATGCCGTCGCGTTCCATCAGCCGCGTGATGAAGGCCAGATCGGTTTCCCGGTATTGAACGGTGTACTCCCGTACCGGGTAGACCGACCCGCTCCCGCCCGACTGTTCCGCCTGCAGCTCATTGCGGAAGCCGCGACCGTAGCCGTCCAGACCCTCCCCGAGCACCTGCTCGATGATCTCGACGCTCGACATCTCGGAAAAGATTCGCGAGTTCACCCGCTGCTCGAGCGCGCGCAGTGCCGGCTCCACGCAGACGCGGACCTGTAACCGGTCGCGAATTCTCCCACCTACGGTCACCCGCGTGATCAGCCCGCAGAGGTCCTCGCGGTGCGCGTCTCGCTGGATGGTCAACAGGCAGCTCTTGCCCACCAGCTCGCCGGGGTCGAGCGACTCCTCGCCCGACAGGTCGATCTCGGCCAGGTAGGGAGCGCTGATGGGCTCGTGGACATACACGGCCCGGACGCTCCACTCCGCCGCGGCGTCGGCTTGAGCCCCGCCGCCGTCGCCCTGCTCGCGCAGCGGGCCCTCGAGCTCGGTTCGAAAGGCGTAGCTGACCCTGCCGGTCGAGACGCCGAGCAGACCCTCGGCGATCTTGTTCATGGCCCGTTTTCCGCTCTGCGCCACCGCTACCGTCCCCGTCTTCTGCTCGCGGTCGCGGGCCCATCGCTGCCCCCGACCTCGAGCGGTCGCTGCTGGTGCCGACTCTACCCCGTCAATTCGGAGGCAAGCAAGGGCATGGCCGGGGCCGGCAAGCGGTTGGCTACCAGTAGCGGAGGAAGGTAAAGCGACCGGTGAGCGCGCCGGCATCGGGGCCGCGCGCGCTGTCCTCCAGCTCGTAGCCCAGAAAGGCGCCCAGCACGTTTCCCTTACCAAAACCGAGGTTGATCCGGCCTCCCAGGGGAAGCGAGGCGAGCAGGTCGCCGCCCGAGTTGTTGAAGGTGGTGTCGATCTCGATCTGGGGACCGATGGCGATCTGCCGGCTGAGGACGAATAGAAGAAAGTTGCGCGTGTAGAAGTAGTCCCGCGCCGGCGCCTGGTCCGAGGCAAACAGGTCGTTGAAGTAGAACTGGATCCAGGACTCGAAGTAGACCGGCCCGATCTCCAGGATGGTGTACAGCTGCGGCGCGGTCAGCCCGGTGCATTGCATGACGTCCGGGTGGAAGTCCATGACCAGTCCGAGCGCCGGGTTGAACGAGAGCGGGCCGAGATAGAAGGTCAGGCCCAGGTCGAAGCGCGCGCTGCTCTGCCTCATGTAGACGTCGGCGTTGAGATCGGCCGCTTCGCCCAGCCGGTAGGCGGCGCCGACCCAGGGCTGGATGCCGTGGCGATCCAGATCGACGCGAAGCCAACCGGCAACCGAACCCGCATCGGACGGGTCGACCGGGGCGTCCTGGGCGAGCGCTGCCGGACAGGAAAGCTGCCAGAGCAGCGCGATGAGCGTTACAGCGATACCGAGCGTTCGCATCACCATCGATCTCGATCCGTGTCTGTGTCGAATCCCCCTCGCCTTTGGGGCGGGAATCGTTTCACCCCCACCCTCTAACACAACGGGGCGAAACCAGACAACGGCGACGGGCGGTTTTGTAGAGCCGTTCAGAACGCTTACGGTTTTGCTCTCGGCTCCGGACCCTTTAGGATGGAGGACCGATCGTCCGGGGCTCTGCTTCGGTTCCAGCATTCGCCGATGGCCAGCCGAAACCAGAAGATACGGGTGCCTTTCAGCAAGGGGCCCGTCGCCACCTTTCTCAAGCGCGCGCTGCTCGGGTCGGTCGCCGCGCTGCTCGGGCTTTGGGGCTGGCTGCAGGCCGACACCCGCACGCTCTCAGGAATTCGGGTGGCGGGCGTGGCCATGCCGCGCACCGGCGAGCCCCAACGCTGGCTCGAGGAGCAAGCCCGGCAATGGGAAGCCGAACAGGTGACCATCCGGGTGGGGCCGGTTGAGGCCGAGATGAGCCGGGGCGGGCTGGGCGCGCGCCGATCGGTACAGCCGCTTGCCGAACGGCTTCTCGCGCTGGGCCGATCGGGAAACCCGGCAGCGGACATCTCGATGTGGTGGAGCGTCAGCCGGCAGGGACGCGAGGTGGCCTGGCCGGTGACCTTCGATCGCCAGGCGCTCGCGCGGTTCGTCCGGGCGGCGACCGGACGGATCGAACGGCCGCCGGTGGTCGGAACCATCGACGAGCAGGGATGGGGGATGGACGGTATCCCCGGCCGGACGCTCAACTCGGTCGACGCCATCGCCACCTTACAAGAGGCGGTACGGAGCGGTCGCGCGTTCGTGGAGCTCCGGCTGAGAGAGATCCCGCCGCCCGATCCCGTCTCGCTCGGCCCTCCCGACGCGGCGCTCTTTGCCGAGGAAGCCGAGCTGTACGCCTTCGAGTCGCACGGGCGGGAGGTGATCCAGGCCTCTCCGCCGCCCTCGCTGGTCTGGGCTCCGGACCGAGGGCCGGAGTGCCACGAGGCCGGAGAAGTACGCGCCTACTGCCAGGGACCGCGCCGGGTACCGATGCCCTCCGGTCGCGCCGCCGCGCTGGCCGAGCAGCTCCAGCTCGGCGATATCCGCATGGTCGGACACCTCTTCGCGAGCTCTCCGGACGAAACCTGGGTGCGGCAGGCCTCGACCGGAAGCGAAGATATCGCGCTGCTCTGGCCGGTGCCCGGAGGTCGGTTCGTCAGGGGATTCGGCTACGTGCGTACCGGTGCGCTACGGCATAAGATCCACAAGGGATTCGACATCGCCGCTCCCATCGGCACCCCGATCGTGGCTATGAAGAGCGGCCTGGTCGCCTACGCGGACAACACCATTCGCGGTTATGGCAACCTGCTGGCCCTGGTTCACGGTGATGCCGCCGTCAGCATCTACGCCCACTGCAACGCGATCTACGTCTTTCCCGGACAGAAGGTGCGACGCGGTCAAGTGGTGGCCGAGGTCGGCTCCACCGGTATCTCGATGGGACCGCACCTTCATTTCGAGTACCGTATCGATGGTTCTGCGGTAGATCCGAGGCCGTTACTGGTCCGTCGCTAGGCATGACGTCTCATCGGTACAGGGCGTTTCGATGAATCTTCGCCGCTGGCAAAAGCGCCACCTTTTGCTCGGCGCGGCAATGGCGCTGCCGCTGGTCGCGGTCGCACTGGCAACGCTCGCCTGGTTCGGGCTACAGGTGACCAGCTGCACGCTGGCCGGCGTACGGGTCGGCGGCGAGCCCCTGGAGCGAACCGGCACAACCGAGAGCGTTCTCGAAAAACGCGCCGGGCTCTGGGCGAAGCAGACGCTTACCGTACACGTCGGCCCCTATCGGGCTCGAGGAACGCGCGCGGAGTTCGGCGCCAACATCGATCACGAGCGGCTGGCCCGCAAGGTCCGATCGCTGGGCCGATCGGGCAACCCGCTGGTCGATCTCGGCACCGCGTTCGAGGCGATCACCCGCGGCGTATCGATCGGCTGGACGCCCTCTATCGACCGGGAACACCTCTACCGGGCGGTCAACGCCATCCGTACCGAGCTGGAGCGCGCTCCGGTGGCGGGAACCTTCGACCGGCAGGGCAAGCCCATCGCCGGTATCCCCGGCTTGACCGTCAATTCGATCACCGCGCTGGCGACCATCGAACGCGCGCTGCGCGGCTCGCTGACCAAGGTCTCGATCGCCACCCGATCGATACCGCCGCCCCAGCCGGTCCCGCGCGAATCGCCCGAGCTCAAGCTCTACAACCATACGGTGGGGAGCTATGAAACGCGCTATGCCGTGGGCAATCGCGGACGGGCGGCCAATATCGAGAACGCCGCTTTCTTGCTGGACGGAGCCACCATCGAGCCCGGCGGCGAGCTGTCATACAACGAGGTCGTGGGCGAGCGCAGCACCAGCCGGGGCTTTCGCGCAGCCAAGGAGCTGCTCAACCGCCGGTTCGTCGAGGGGGTGGGCGGCGGGGTCTGCCAGGTCGCGGCCACCCTGCACGCGGCGGCCTTTCTCGGCGGCTTCGAGATGCCGGTCTACCAGCCGCACTCGCGACCGGTGCGCTACATCGATATGGGGCTCGATACCATGGTGTCGTGGCCGAACAAAGACCTGAAGATCCGCAATCCCTATCCGTTCGGCGTGCTGGTGCGCGTCCAGGCTTCGGGGGGCACCGCGCGCGTTGCGCTGCTGGGCGCGGCCAAGGGGCACCCGGTGGAGTGGAAGGCGGAGGAGATCGAGCGCATCGCTTCCCGAAAGGTCAGGACCGAGATCGATCCCGCGCTCGGGCCGGGGGAGAGGCGGGTGGTCCAGAAAGCCAACGACGGAAAGTTGGTCCAGCGTACGCGTACCGTCTACCTGCCGACCGGCCCGAGAAGCGAGACGCTGAAGATCCGCTATCCGCCGGTGCCGCGAATCGAGGCGGTGGGCGAGTAACACAAGGAGGGTCAGTCGCTCAGCGGTACCTCTATCTCGATCTCGAAGGGCGCCCCCGCGTACGCGGCCGAAGCCTTGGCTTCGATCGCGACGGCGCTGCTACCCTCTCGCCGTACCGCGCGCGCTGCCAGACGGGCCGAGCGATCCATTCCGGGGAATAAAAAGGCGCGGGAGGCGTCGGCGTACACTTGCGCGATCTCCTCGTCGCTCGATCGGGCCGATAGCTGCGAGGCGACCCAGCTGGAAAAACGCACCACCCGGCCGGTGAGGATCTGCGCCGGAAGCGGAAGCGCGCCGGGGCCCTCGCCCTGGTACGCGGTCGGTACGGCGGAGAGCATCAGCGCGTCGCTGTTTCGCGCGCTGCCGATACCGGTGACGCCGAGCGCGGCCAGCCGGGTTTGCGCGCGAATCGAGAGGAAGTCCCGGGTCGGAGCCGCCAGACCCTTGCCCGGTTCGCGGGGGATGATCCAGGTGGCCGGCGCGCGCAGCCGGCCCTCCGCCCCCAGAATGCGCGAGAAGGTTCCCACCTGCCGGAAGCTCGCGGTCATCGCCGCCCCCAGCGACCAGACCGGGCTGGCGAACACGGTGCGTTTCGCCTCGCCCGCTCCCTCGCCGAAGACCGCGATGGGGTTAGCGGTCACGCACAGCCAGCGCGCGGCGTCGTTCTGGCGCAACGCCGCCCACCGTTCGGCGGCGGGCTGCTGCTGGCCGTCCTCGGCGGAAAAGGGATCGGATACTCCGATCAGATCGGGCTCGATCGCCAACACGCAGGGTATGTACAGTTGCTCGCCCAGCTCGGCGATCTCGGACAGGGCCTCGAGGGTCTGCAGCGGGGATACGACGAAGATAGCGTCGGGCAGATCGAAGGGCTCCTCGGACCCTCTCGCCCGCAGCACCTCGCACACCTCCCCGGGCTCGGTATCGACCACCTCCAGCAGAACCTCCCCGGCGGCGGGTAGCTGGTCGACCAACAACTTGAGCCCCCGCCAGCACGACTCGAGCTCGGCCACCGTCGTGGCGCGCGTGATCTCGGCGGCGGTCACGTAGACCGCGTCCTCGATCAAGCGCGAGGCGTCGCGGGCGACGGCGGCGCTCGCACCGCTGGCCGCGCTCTCCGATCTCGTAGCCTTCACGAAAGCGTCGATCGCCCCCGCCGCCGTGCGCGGCTTGCCCACTTCGGCCCTCTCGAAGATGCCCTGCACCGGGTCTGCCGCGGGCGAATCGCCGCCGGCCGGATCGCCGGCCTCCGAAGCGGGGGGCCGCGCGGCCGCCTGCAGCTTCTGCAATCGCCGGTAGAGCGCTCCCGGGCCCACCAGCTGTTCGACCCGTTGTATAACCGCTTCGGGCGAAGGACGGGCGGCCGGTCGCGCCAGATCGCTCGCCAGCTCGCAGAGCTGCGAAAGCTGCTCGTCGCCCTCGACGATGCCCTGCAGGGTGAACGATCGCAACCGTTGGAAATCCACGCGATAACTACGGGTCGCTCCGTCACCGAGGGCATCCGCGACCGGGAGCTGCATCTGCAGCTCGCACTGTTGCAGGCAGTCGGCGAATCCCTCGCGGGTGGCGACGAAGACCCGGCCCTGAGGCCGAGGGCTGAAGGCGCCCAGTATGAGCCAGTGAAGCCTGGCCCGATCCCTGGCTTGCTCGATATCGCTCATTCGAAGTCCCCTACCGTTAACTCGGTGAATCCTCGGGTCGGCATCATCCGTCTCCACAGCGGTTGCTGTCGGGAGACCAGCTCCCGTCCCTGCAGGTGGATGAAGCGCTCGGTGTCCACCCGGCGTACGTGCCTGGGCGGCAGCCCCGACTGCGTCGGGTCGAAGTCGTTGATGTCGATCTGCTCGGTGACGACCAGGTAGCGAACGTCGTGCCCGATCGAAGCGCTGAACTCGAAGCGCCGGACCGTGCCCGACTCGATCGACATCTCGGCCTGCCGGCGAAACTCGACGCGGGCCGGCTCGATGCATTTACCTTCTCTATCGCGGATGGGCACGACCGCGAACCGGTCGCGGTCCAGCACCATCACGCCCGCCTCCCGCTCGCAGGTGGCGGGCTTGTCCGGCTGCTGGCATCGCTCGCCCTCGACGACCAGCACCTCGCCCTGCCCGATAGACCAGAGGCGCATCTGCACCCGCCCGGTACGCCCGCGGTAGTGGCCCAGCGCGCGCACCGACAACCTGCGGTCGGAGACCGTCGCGAGCGCTACCGGTCCCAGACCGTCCCCGTCAGCATAGCGGTGCGTTATTACCCAGACCAGGCGGTCGCCGTCGGGCAAGCGGCGTTCGATGACCGAGCTCTCCTCCAGGCGAGCCGGCGAGGGCCGATCGGGCGGCGGTGCCGGGCAGTCCGCAGGCGGTGCGGGCCAGACGATGCTCTCGCCAATACAGTCGTAATGCGCCCGGAAGTCCAGCTGCCCCTTTGCGTCGCGCCGAAAACGAAAGCCCTTCAGCAAGAGGTTCATCCAGTGGTTCGGGCGTACCGGTCGAGCGCCGCCGGTCCCGGCCGCCTGCCTGGGGATGGAGCACAGCGCCGAGGGATCTTCCGGCACCTGACCTCCCCCGCACCGCACGGCGAACAAGAGCACGCAGAGGGCGATGAAAGAACCGCCCGCGGCAAAGCGGGTACGGGCGGCCGTCGGCCGCGACCTCGAGCGGCCGGGTGGTTCCCGGTCATCGATACCAGCGGCTCGCTCGTCAAACCACGCTCGCATGAAGCCCCTGCTCAGGAAACCGGCGGTTCCTCGATCCGGCCCCCGGTAAAGGTGTAATAGGCACGGGCGAAGGCGCGACCGAAAAGCTCCCGGGTGAACCGGTCCTCTTCCAGAAGCTTCTGGTGCAACGCGAGGTAGCGCCGCCACGCCTTGCGCGTCTTGTAGGGGAAGAGCCTCTCCATCAGCCCCTCGTCTTCCTCCTCCTCGTCGGCCGGTAGGTCGGGCGACGGTTCGTTCGCCAGCGACTCGGGCGACAGGATCTTCATCAGGTTACGCCCTCCCTCGAGGGTGGCGTTCAGCACCGCCAGGTGATGAAGCGCGAACTCCGCGAACATGCGCGCGAGCTCTTCGACGCGACCGCGCGCGTCGGACGACGGATTGAGCAGGTGGGCCAGCACGGTCCCGGGGTCGTCGATCTTGGTAAGCGGCGAGTCCTCCTTGATCCGCATCAAGCCGAGCTCCTCGACGAACTGGTCCTGGGTCTTGCGAAGCTCGACAAATGCCTGGCCGAAGACCTCCAGCAGGGCCCCCAGGTGCTCCATGAGGTTGGCGGATTCGATGGGATGGCCCGCCAGCGGAAGAACGCCGTTTGTCAGACGTCTCAGCCAATCGGTCAGCTCGGGGATATCCTCGCGGGCGGGCGCGAGATCGAGGTTCTTCAGAAGCCCCTGGAATCCTCGCTCGTTGGCCGCGTCGGGATAGCGTTCTTGCAGCGTCCGTGCCAGCGCAACCTGCTGCTGGGGCGTCATCTTCGCCATCCGCGCCTCTATCTGGTCTACCAGATTGGCCCAGGCGTAGCGGTAGGCCTTGTTGTAGGGACGAAGCTGCTCGATGATCGAATCGATCTGCTCCGAAAGAAGCGGATCGGTCGCCAGGGGAGGCGAAACGACCGCACGCGGTCGTTCGCTGGCCGGGGACGCGGACGAGACCGCGCCGGTCGGCGGCCGCGCCGAAGGCATCGCAGGCGACGGGACCGATCCAGGGGCAGGAGGCTGGACCGAAGGCATCGCGGGCGACG
>CAYVFC010000083.1:0-35759 GCA_964450715.1 uncultured Sandaracinaceae bacterium
AGCCGGGGCCGTCCCGCCCGAAAGATGGATGAGTTATTTTGTCACGGACCCTAAGAGGATATGAATGAAGGGAAAGGTCAGCGTCGGGCCGGTTGTGTGCGAAAAAAGCCGAGCGGTTGAACGGGGAAGAGGCGCAACCTACATTAATGATGTATCGGGAGGAAGACGGTGACCGACATCGGTAGAATCCTCTGCATACCGGGAACCGCTGCAGCAGTCCGGGATACGGCCGTTTTAGGGCCAGCAGTCTTAGCTGCACTGGCAGGGCTACTCCTGCTAGGCGCGTGCAGTAGTGACGGCGGCGGAGAAGAACAGAGCGGGGCCGGCGCCACGGCCGGGGCAAACGCGGCCGAATCGGTCGCGGCCGGGTTCGGCGGCGCCGGTTCGATTACGGATGGACCGATTGCGGGAGGGCCGGCGACGGCCGGATCGGATGCGGCCGGGTCAGCGGGGACCGTCTCGATCGTCGCTGGATCGGGCGAGCCCGGTTCGGACGCGGCCATGACCACGCCAGACGCGGCCGTATCAGACGCGGCCGTGGCGCATACGGTTGCAGACGCTGAGGCGCCCGATGCGAGCGCGCCCGCCGATCGCCCCCCCGCGCTCGACTTCTCGTTTTCCATGACCACGGAGAGCCCGGGCGTCGCCCCCTATTTCATCGTCTACCGCCCGGAGGACCTGGAAGCGGCCGTGGCCGAGACCGGGCATCTGCTGCCGGTCATCGTGTGGGGCAACGGAGGCTGCTTCCGCTTCTCCGCGGCCTGGGAGACGCTCTTCCAGCAATGGGCCGCCGGCGGCTTCGTGGTGCTCGGCCTCGACGTGATGCCGGACAACAACCCGCTGGCTATGCATACGGCGGAAGACCATGCCGCGCTCATCGACTGGGTGTTTGAGGAAGACACCAGATCGGGAAGCCCCTACGCCGGCAAGCTGGACACCACCCGGATCGTCTCCGCCGGTAACTCCTGTGGCGGCGTCACCGCGCTCAACGTCGCCGCCATGGACGACCGGGTCACTGCCGTGTTCGTGCTCTCGGGCTCCAGCGCCATCGGCGCCACGGATACGGCCGTCATGGGCTCGATCACGGCTCCGGTCGGCTTCATAGAGGGCGGCCCCGAGGACATCTCCCGCGCCCCCGCCGAGGCGGACTACGCGGCGCTGAGCGACGGAGTGCCGGCCATGATCGTGGCGCGCTCCACCGGCGATCACCTCACCATCTCGTACGGCGACCAGACCATCGTGGCCCGGGAGGCCGAGATCTCGCTCAACTGGATGGATCTGGCGCTGTACGGCACCCCGGAGGCCTACGACGCGCTGACCTCGCCGAACATCTGCACCGGCTGCGACCCCGGCCTGTGGACGCTGACCTCCAAGCACCTGGAGACGCTCCTGCAGTAATCGGGAAGGGGGGAAGGAGACATATTCGACTCAAACGACTTCCTTTAAGTTGTTAAAGTTGGGTACGTCCCCTATTCTTCCAAACGACTTCCTTTAAGTTGTTAAAGTTGGGTACGTCCCCTATTCCTATTCTACTATTCTAAGTTGTTAAAGTTGGGTACGTCCCCTATTCCTATTCTATTCATCACTTCCTGTTCAGGATGATCCGGGCATCGACTATGGTGATGCTCTTTTCGTGCGCGATCACGGGATTCAGGTCCATCTCCCGGATCTCCGGATAGGCCTCAATGATCTCCGATACCGTCAGCAAGAGATCGATTATGGCTTCCCGGTCCGCCGGCGGCTTCCCGCGTATACCCTTGAGCAAGCGAGCCGTCTTGATCTCCGTGACCATTTTTCGCGCTGCATTCCTCGATATCGGCAATACCCTGAACACCACGTCCTGAAGAACCTCGACCATGATCCCCCCGAGGCCGAACATGATGACCGGCCCGAACTGATCATCGATCTTCGTGCCGATGATTACCTCCAGTCCCTTTCCGATCATGGGCGCGACGAGACAACCGTCGATCTTGGCCTTGCTGTTGTGCTTCTTCGCGTTTTTTATTATCTCGCGAAATGCCGCTTTGATCTCCTGCTCGCTTCGCAAATTCAGGCGAACGCCCCCGACATCGCTCTTGTGAAGGATATCTACCGAGGCGAGCTTCAATGCGCACTCTTTTTTGAGTTTCTTGGCGATATTCACCGCCTCGTCAGCGGTAGCCGCTACCCTGTCCCTGATCACCGGCGCCCCGTGCAACCGCAAGAGCTCCTTCGCGTCGAATTCCGAAAGGGCGCTTCGTCTTTCGCACAACGCTTTCTCGATGATCGCTTTTCCCTTTGCCTTGGCATTCGCCCCCCAATTGAAGACGAAGTTGGCCTTCTTGTGACTGACGCCCAGGTAATCGCCGTAATGCGCCAAACAGCCAATACATCTACATGCTATATCTAGCGACTCGTAGACCGGTATCTTGTAGTACCTCAGAAGCTCCAGGGAATGCGGCTTGGCGAAGTTGTACAGGCTTTGCAAGACGATGGGCTTCTGTACGCTTTTTACCAGCTTCCCCATGCGGTGAGCCGCGTCCTCTTCGATGAAGGTCAGGCTCTCGGCGAAACGAATGCCGTAGCCCCCGAAGAGCCCGACGATGAGCAAACCGCCTATGTCCTCGTCCTCGAGCAGGACCTTGGCGCAATCGGCGAAAATCGCCGGATTCGTGTCGGTGCCGCCCGCCACGTCGACCGGATTGCGCAGGGAGGCGTTTGAGGGAAGGATCTCCCTCAGTCGATTTCGCGTGCTCGCACCCAGGGGTGGAATACTCACACCGCAGTCGGACAGCAGATCGGCCGCTATCGTGGCGTGCCCACCCCCATCGGCCAGAATGGCAACCCTATTGTTTTTTATGGGGGGCAGGATGGCCAGGGACTCGGCTACCGGGAAAAGCTCGTCCGGGTTCTCGATGGTGATGATACCCGCTCGGTTGAAGGCGGTTCGCGCAACCTCCGATATTCCCGCCAGCGCTCCGGTATGAGAGCCCGCCGACTTCTTTCCGGTCGAGGAGCGACCGCTCTTCAGCAGAATGATGGGTTTGGTCAGCGTCGTGCTGTGCGCCTCCTGCAGAAACTTCCTGCCGTCTCTCAGCCCCTCGACGTAGATGATTATGGCCCGGGTGTCTGCATCGTTCCGAAAATACTTGAGATACTCGTGAAACTTCAGGTCGGCTTCATTGCCTACGCCTACATAATGGGAAAAACCCTCCTTGCTTCTGAGTTTCGCCTCGGTTATCAGATGTAAAGCGACATTACCGCTCTGGGTTAATAAGGCTATGTTACCCATGGGAACGTCCCTGAGCCCGACGAGATTCATTCTGTTGTGAACGCTTATCAAGCCGGAGGTGTTGGGGCCCACGAACCGCAGGTTGTGCCTTCTCGCGATCTCGGCCATCTGGCTCTCGATCTTTCTGCCTTCTTCGCCCGTTTCCCCGAACCCACCCGCCACGATGACCGCACCCGCCATGCGAGCCTCACAGCACTGCTCGATCAACTTCGGAACCGTAGTAGCCGGCGTGGCGATGAATGCGATGTCTATTTGCCGCTCTACATCCAGGATGCTTCTGTAGCACCTGAGACCCAGCACCGAATCCTCTTTGGGATTTATTGGGTATATCTGTCCCTCGTATTTCTCTTCCAGCAACGTTTTGATGACCTGATATCCGCGCTTACCCTCGTCTTTCGATGCCCCGATGACGGCGACCGATTGCGCTTTGAATATTCTCTCTAGCTCTTCCATCTCACTTCCCTCTATAGATCGGCTTCCTCTTTTCGACGAAGGACCGGATCCCCTCATGCCAATCTTCCGTTTCCATGCAGGAAAGAATGGCTTCGGTTTCGTTTTTCAATACGGTTTCGATATCGTGAAACCTGGAACCTTGCAGCATGCTCTTGGCCATTTTCATCGATATGGGAGCCTTCGCGGAAAGGTCTTCGGCCAATGAGAGGGCGGCTTCCATCAAATATGCAACCGGAACAGTTTTCAACGCCAGCCCCAGGGCAAGGGCCTGATTTCCGTCGATGGCTTTACACGTATATATAAGCTCCTTGGCCCTTGTCATTCCGACGAGTGTCGGCAGCAAAGAGGTGACCGCCCCCCCCACGAACGTCCCCAGACCCACCTCGGTGAAGGCCAGGGTGGCATTCTCGGCCATCAGGATGAAATCACAGTTGATGGCCATCTCCAGCCCGGCGCCCCTGGCCGGCCCGTTGACGGCGGCGATGGTGGGCTTGGGGTAGCGGTAGATCATCCGGGTCGTTTCATGGGCGAGCTCTATGTATGCCCTGCGGGCAGCCGTGTCCCGTCTTCCCGACGAGTGGTCCTTGAGGTCGGCGCCGGCGCAGAAGGCCTGCTTCTCGACACCGTCTCTCTTCAAGACGGAACCCGTGATGATGAGAGCTCGGATTCCATCATCGGATTCCGTCCTCTTCAGTACATCCCGGATCTCTCCATACATCGCCTCGTTTACCGCGTTCATCCGCTCCGGGCGATTCAACCGGATAACCATCGCTTGGTTTTCTCGGGTGCTTTCGATAGCCGAATAATAATCCACCGGTGACTCCTGGGTCAGAGGCACGGGCCTGGTAAACAGCGAGGATACCAGAAGAACATGAATATTTACACACGCCCACCCGAACCCTACCCGTGCTCGTCGGTCCGCCTTGCATCCGCCCCATGGCGCGGCGCGAGGCTCGGTCCGGTTTTGCAGCCCGCTCTTTGAATCGCGAGAAGCGGTTACGTCGTGCCGGGTGCCGTGACCGATATCAGGCCATGGTCCCCGAAAAGGCTCGCTTTCGGTACTCGGTGGGGGTGCAACCGGTCCAGCGCTTGAACGCTCGGTGAAAGGTGGTGGCGTCGGCGAAGCCGAGCTCATCGGCGATGAATTGCAGGCTGAGGTCGGGATTGCGGAGCATGCTGCTGGCGGCCTGCCGTCGCGCGGCGGTGAAGACCGTCTGGTAGGAGCTGCCTTCTTCGCCCAGGCGTCTACGCAGGGTGCGGACGCTGATGCCGAGCTCTTTCCCGGCTTGTTCCATGTTCGGCAGCAGCCCCGAAGGCTGCCGGAGAAAGACGGCGTGCAATGCCTCGACCACCGAGCGCGGCTTGGACAGGCGGTCCAGGCAGCGCTCGGCTTGTTTGCGGACGATCCCTTGCAGCTCCGGATCGAAACGAAGGTGGTCGCGGTCGAGGGCCTCGGCGGAGAAATCGATACCTGAAAACGACTGGCGAAAGCGCGCCCGATCGCCGAACAAGGCGCGGTAAGCCTCGTGACGAGGCGGCGGGGCGTGCTCGAAGCACACCTGGCGAATGTCCGCCTCGGAACAACCGAAGTCCCGCAGCCCGCGGATCAGGCCCGCCACGATGAACTCGGACAGACCGCGGTCGAAAGCCGAGTGCGAGCGGGGAAACTCGATGCGCAGCCGCGCGATTCCCGAGCGTTCGCGCAGCTCGACGGCGAGGCCCTCCAGTACCAGAGGATGAAAACGACAGATGAGGCGGATTCCGTCGCGCAGCGTACGGGAGTGCGAGATGAGGGGAGTCAACAGCCCGAAGCTGCTTTCACTGGCCCGGATACCGCAAGCAAGCCCCAGCGCCTGGTCCCCGGTCAAACGAATGGCATCCGCGAACAGGGCCTCGTACTGTGAGAGCGGAAGCCGCAGGCCATGCGCATCGATGCTCATGGCACCTAGGAGGCGTTCATCCAGCCAACTCTCGGGAGCGATTCCACGCTGCTGCAGTACGTCCGCGAGCACGCGCACCAGCATCCCGGAGACCTTGACCTCTCGCGACGCGCTGACGACCGGCTCATTCTCGGCTATCGGCGCACAGCTCGATACGTCGAGTGCCGGCGGGCCTGCCGCAGCACCTTCCTGTTGCACGATTTTCATCATGGAAATACCCCCTCCTGTCCATCTGCCGGAACGGACTCGAAGCGTGCAGGTCCGGTCTCGGCCGCATCGGCCACCGCGCTGCGCACACGCCGGCTGTAGGGACCGTCCGGGTAGGCACGCAGGAAGGCAGCGGCCTTGACGCGGCCCTCCCGATTCCGTCCGAGCCGGAGCAGCGCCATCACCTCCACGTAGGCGCGCTCCTCGCGGAAGTAGCCCTGCGGGAAACGCGTTTCCAACCCCCGGGCGAGCGTAAGCGCGCGTGCCGGCTCGGTTGCGAGCAGGCGCTCGGCTTGTCCGACCAGGCGCATCTCCATCGCCGCCTCGTCGCCGGTCGGTACGAGGCCGGACCGGGTCGCGGCATCGGGCGAGCTCGGTCGGCTGTTGGCCTTCTTCCGCAGGGCGTGTCGCTCGTTCAACGCGCGGCTCGGCGCCCTCGGCGCCGCGCTCTGGTCCGGCGCGACCGGCTCTGCCGTCGCCCGGTCGTCGCCAGCCGGAACGCTCTCGGATTCGCGCGGCGCGGTGGCGGTCGGAAGGGCGGGCCGCTGCTTTTCCGGCTCCGCGACGGGCGCAGCGGCGGGCAGGAGCGACGGTGCGCTCGGCATGGGCGCGGCGCCGGGCTCCGGCGCCGTCGGATTTGACAGGAGCAGGACGGCCGCCACCATTGCGCCGCCCAGAACCAGGCCCGTGCCGATGGGACCGGTCCCGATCAAGCCGACCACCGAGGTCGTCGCCTGCGGCGGGCAGCTCGCAGCCCACAACGGCAGCTCGGCGCCCGCTTGCACGAGCTGCTGGTGCTGAGCGAAAAGTCGATCGAGATCGACAACCGAAGTGGGTTGCTCGCCGGCAAGGCGCAAGAGGCGCCCTGCCTCCGACCTGCTGAAGGAGGATTCTCGACCAAAGAGCATGACTGACCCCAGGTTCGTTAGCGGGCTTCGCCCCAGTGCAACCATTGGCGCAGCAGCGCGCCGCTGGCGTTTGCGCTCGGCGTCCACCGATTTGAGCGCCGATTGCAGCTTCTTACGCGCCTGGTGCAGGCGCCAGTACACGGTCCCCACGGGCAAGCTAAAGGCCGCGGCGACCGAAAGGCAGCTCTCGCCCTCCGCCTCGACGAGCAGCAGCGTGGTGCGCAGCTCCTCTGGAAGCCGGTCGAGCGCGAGCTGTAGCCGCTCGAGGTCCTGTCGGACCTGCGCCGCGCGCGCCGGGTCCTCGGTTTCGCTCGCCACGCGCTCGACCGAGCCGTCGGACCTTCGCCCCCGGTCGACGCTCTGGCGCCGCCGGTGCTTGTTCGCGGCGTGGACGGCGATGCTGCCGAGATAGCTGATCGGCTTGGCGATGCCGGGCCTGTAGCCGCCGTTGCGGTGCACCACCAGGAAGACTTCCTGGACCGCGTCCTCGATGTGCTCTTCGGGCACGCCGCGGCGCGCCAGGAAACGGGCCACGAACCCGGCGTGCTGCCGAAACAGCTCTTCGGTGCTCACGTGCCCGGCTTGGGAGGAACCGCTCATCTTCGACCGATCCCGCCGGCCGGTGGCCCGTCGCCCGAGGTAGAACGCATGGTCTCGTCCGTCATGGTCTCGTGCCCGACACCCGGAGGGAAGCCCTTTCTACCCTGGTTACTACCGGCCCGCGGCCCATTCCTTGGCGGAAATCGTCCCTATTAAAAAGGACAACCCGGCTCACGAACGATACAGGGCCGGCGCTCGAGGCGCGTCTACGGCACCCTTTCGGCACCCTCTCAGGGCTGACGTTCGACCGAGAAGGTCCCCAGACAGCGATTGGCGTTGGGACCGGGAATCATGAACCACTCTCCTTCGATCTTCGGAGGCGGTCCGACGTCGAACCTCCCCATCAGCGTCCCCTCCAGGGGATCGGTGAAGAAAACGCCCGTGACCTCGGTAGCGAGATTGCCGGGTACGGCGTTCACGGGAAAGCCCCAGACGCCGTCGGCCACGTCGGCGCGAAACACGCCCGAGCCGCAGTCGAGCCCTCCCACCAGCCAGCCCTCGAAGGCGGCCACGCCCCCCCAGGTTCCGAACAGGCGACCGGAGCCTTCCCCGATGACCAGGCCGCCGCAAAACTCCTGGCAATTCGTGCCAGTCGCGCCCGCGTCAGCCAGGACGAGCTCGAAGGAAAATTCCGCGCCGCTGGCGACCGGGACCATATCCAGCGGATAACACTCGAACGCATAGGAGCCCTCGTAGCGTCCGGGGTCGCAGCCCCCAACCGGGCCACCGGCGGCTCCGCCTTCGCCGCCCGCTCCCGCCGTGCCGCCGCCGGACCCGGCGACGACCTCACCGCCGCTGCCCGCCTGGCCGCCGGAACCGCCGGCGGTCCCGCTGCCGCCAAAAGCGCCGCCCGACCCACCGCTCAGGCTCGGCTCGCTGATCTGCCCCACCGTCAGGTTGGGGTCGTCGCCGCTGCATCCAGGGGCGGCGAGAACGACGAGCAAGCCGAGGGCAGTTAATCGAGACACGGGCATTGAATATTAATGCCAGAACTCTTCCGATCCTTGGCGGAAATATTGCATCCCGATGGGCGCGCGCTTGGAAATCGTTACGGAATTCGGATAGACAGAAGCAGATGTCAGCCCCGATCACCCGTTTCTGCCTGTCGTGCATGGCGGCGCTCTGCGCTTGGACGCCCTGCGCTGCAGCGGCCCAGGGCGAGACAGCGCCCGGTACTCTGCAGACGGGCCTGGAGCTCGAACCGGGCGCAACCTGTCTACAACGCGAGGGACTACTGCAACGGGCGCAGGAGTGGCTCGGCGGCGATCGTCTCCCGCCCGGAACGAGAATCGTCGTACGCGGCAGCCAGACCGACCACCGCAGCGTGACCATCGAGCTGCTCGAATCCGATCGGGTAATCGCGACCCGCCGTTTCGACCCCGGTCCCGAGGCTTGCGCCTCGCTGCACGCCGCGGTCGGGCTCGCCATCGCGCTGGCGCTGAAAGCGAACCTGCTCGAGGAGATCGGTCTGCAACCGCCCGCACCGCAACCACAACCGCCGCCGCCGCCACCACCGTCGGAGCCGCCGACCAGGCGAATTTCCCACACGGCCAGGATATCGTTCGCACCCTCCTATGACGTGGTGCCCGAGCTGGGCTGGGGGTTGACCGCAGGGGTTGACTTCGGCCTGGGTTCCTGGCTGGCGGCGCGTACGGCCGTGCTGGCGGCCTACGCGCCCAATCGATCGTTTCCCGATGTATCCGGCGAGTTCGACACTCTGATCGTCGCCGCTCAGCTATCGGCCTGTGCGGCCGGCGACCTCACGCAAGGCTTACAGTTGCGGGTTTGCGCCGGGCTGGCGGGCGGACCGCTTTACGCTCACGGTCATGGGTTCGAAAGCTCGCAGGACGCCACCCGGCTCTGGCTGGCGGTTGTCAACAATATTGACGCCGACATCCGGCTCACCGATGGCTGGGCGCTGGGCATCGGCGCCGCGGTCGCTCTGCCCGTTCTGGATCGAACCGTGGACCTGCGCAGGCGCGATAACGAAATCGTCGCGGAACGCGAGCTCGAACAGGCGGGATTCATGTTGCAGATGGGACCGGTCTGGCGGTTCTAACGCGATTATGTCGTCCCGATATATCCGTGGGCGATGACCGCCGCGGCGAAGTCGGCGTACATGTCGGCCGGGGAGGTCCAGCTGCCGCCGTAGTACATATCGCGAAAACAAATGTCGGTCTTCTCGTAGACCGCTTCGCCGTCGACCCAGCCGCGGGGGAGACCGACGTCATATATAGGCGCATATAGGCGCCGCGCTAAGACCGATTCCGGTTTCGCTGTAATTCTTGGTCCCCAACTCGACCTTTTGGTCGAACCCGGTTCGACCAAAAGGTCGAGTTTCGCGACCTCACAGGGTACCGGTCGATCCGGAATATCTCGATAGAACTGTAAAACAGCCGTTCTTGCGCCCTTCGGCGATGTCCCTGATCTGGCACGGTTGGTGCTGAAACAACCCGGTTGATGCACCAGTCCGTCGACCCGTATCCGATCGCCCGGGATGCCCAGGTTTCGTCGAGCCGGGTTGATGCGCTTTACAAAAACCCCTGCTCGTTCGGCGAGCCGTACCGGATCTGTACGGCCGTCGTTCGGATTTATCTGTCGTCGAGGAGAGACCCCCATGCATAGATCACTTTTTTCCCTCGCGGTCATCGCGTCTGGCTTTTTCCTTGCGGGCTGCAGCAGCGGCGGCGACACCGTTGGTGGCGACGGCGCGATAACCTCCGGCGATGCCGCCACGGGAAGCGCGCCCGGAGAGGGGAGCGCTGACGGCGCGACTTTGGCAGCCGACGGGTCTGCCTCCTCCGCGGACGGAGCGTCGGGCGGCGGCTCCTCCGCCGTGATCGAGATAGACGGCTCCATCGTGGTCACCGGCTGGACCTCCGGCGACGGCGGCCTGGTGGTGGTGCGCGAGGGCGGCGTGGTGATCGAAGAAGAGGACGGCACCACCGTGGTCTGCTACGAGACCACCTGCGACGGCCGCTTGCTCGAGTGCGGCGACTGCATCGACAACGACGACGACGGCAAGGTCGACTGGCGCGACCGCGAATGCCTGGGGCCCTGCGACAACACCGAAGGGGCGGTGCTCATCTCCGGGGTGGGCGGGGTTACCGGCTCCACCTGTCACGTGGACTGCTACTTCGACTACGGCAACGGGCCGGGCACGGGCAGCGACGACTGCTGGTGGGACCACCGCTGCGATCCGCTCGAGCCCGAGGCCCCGACGTGCGAGTACGACTCCCAGGGCACCAACAACCCGCGCATGTGTCCCGACGACCAGTCGGTGACCTGCTCGGATATCTGCATCCCCTATACGCCCAATGGTTGCGACTGCTTCGGCTGCTGCACCTTCCCCGAGCTCGCCGGTGCGGGCGAGGGCGGCGAGGACCTCTATGTCTGGATAGGCGCCAAGGACGATAGCCACCGGGGCACCTGCACCTTTGACGACGTCATGGACCGCGAGAAGTGCCCGGCCTGCACCCCGGTTCCGGGCTGCCTCAACCAGTGCGGGCTCTGCGAGGTCTGCGTGGGCAAGCCGCTGCCCGATCCTTCCTGCTTTCGGGCACCCGATGGAGGCGTGCTCAACCCGGACGGCGGGACGGTGGAGGTGGACGGCGGCTCGGTGCCCGGCGGCGACTGGGTGGTCCCGGGGCAGTGCCCCGAGGGCCAGGTGCCCTGCGGGTTGCCCGGTCAGGCCATCTGCGACCCGGGATACTACTGCATCAGCGGGTGTTGCGTGGAAACCATCATCTAAGAGGAGGAATGAAATGAAAGGATACAGCAAGCAAATGGATGCGGGGGTAAACCGCGGTGCTCGCGCCGCGCTCTCGTCGGTTGCGCGGTATTCGCTACTCCTTTTGATGATCGCCGGGCTGTACTGCTGCAGCGAAGCCGTGGCCGGCCCTGATCCCTCCTTGGGAACGGAAGCGGACGGCGAGGGGGCCACGGCAATGCTGGACCCGGGCATCGTCTGTCGCGCCCAGCTCTCCACCGAGGTGAGCATCGCCGGGGAGGGCTTTTCGCCCATGCCGGTGGACATACCCGATGATCCCAGGGCGGCGCTTCCCGACATCACCCTGGTCCGCTCGCTCGACCTGGACGGCGGCGCGGTCTCGGATCCGGAACGGGTGTTGTACAGCGGAGAGCCGGTAGCGGACCCGAGCAACGCCTTTGCCGAGGACGGGACCACCCCGCTGCTGAAGTGGCAGAGCCAACAGAGCATGAGCTTCGTAGTCAACCCGCAGCTCACCCTGGCCGACGGCAGCACGGGGATGCTGGCCGAGGGGATATACGATGTAGAGGTGAGCAACCCCAACGGCAGCAGCGCGCACTCCGCCGGCACGCTGGCCGTTGTGGACCGACCCGTGCTGAATCCGGTCACTCCGGGCATCGTCTGCCTGGAGCAGGGGCAGCGCACCATCGAACTGTCGGGGACCACCTTTCTCCGGGTGGACGACCGGGAGGCCGCCCTGCGTATCGAGGGCGTCGACGGCGAGCTCGACCTGGAGCTGGGCGACTGCTCGAAGATCGAGATGGGTACCCTGGACGCCGAGCGCTGCCAGAGCGCGACCGCGCTGCTGGCGCAGGGACAGGTGGCGGCCGGGCTGCCGCTGCTGACCATCCAGAATCCCGAAACCGCCGCCTGCCAGAGCGAGGAGCAGGTACACCTGAGGGTGGTGCCCGCGCCCAGCGTGACGCGGGTAGTGCCGGCCCTGGCCTGCGTACAGCAGCAACAGCGCGTGCTGGTGGTCGAGGGCGAAGGTTTTCTGCGCATCGACGGCGCGGCTCCCACGGTGGTGGTGGGAGAGCTTACCCTGAGCGGAGATACGCTGGGCGGCTGCGAGAGCCTGCCCACCGAGGGGCACGGGGTGGAAAGCTGCACCTCCATCACCCTGACCGTGGAGGTCGACGCCCTGCCGGCGGGTCTGCACTCCGTATCCGTCACCAATCCCGACCCGGCCGGTTGCCAGGGCACGGCCGAGGGCGCCGTGCGCATCGTTCCGGAGCCCACCATCGACCAGGTGAGCCCGGCGCTGGTCTGCCTGGAGCAGGCCGACCGGGTGGTGCGCATCGACGGCAGCGACTTCTTGATCGTGGATGGCGTACTGCCCGCGGTGCAAATCGGCGAGCAAGCGCTGGACCCGAGCAACCTCGAGCTCGACGGTTGCGAGGAGCTGGAGGTTCCCGGAATGGTCGTGCAGGCTTGCAGCGAAATCTCCCTCACCCTCGAACAGGCCAGCCTGGAAGACGGGCTGTACGACATCACGGTGACCAACCCGGATCCGGCCGGGTGCGAGAACCAGGCCGCGGGCTCGCTCAGAGTGGTGGTGGAGCCCCGGGTCGAGCAGGTGCAACCCGTGATGCTCTGCCTAGAGCAGGACGACCGGCAGCTCAACGTGGACGGCAGCGATTTCCTGGTGGTGGACGGAGAGCCTCCGGCCGTGCTGCTGGGCGACACCGCGATCGACGCGGACGGCGTACAGGCAGAGGGCTGCGAGACGCTGCAGGTCGCGGGTCTCGAGGTAGAACGGTGCGACGCGTTGGTGGTGACCATCCCAGGCGGCGCGCTTCAAACCGGCGCGCACGACGTGACCGTGACCAACCCGGATCCGGCCGGGTGCGAGGACACGGTCGAGGACGCTTTCCTGGTCATCCAGGGGCCAGAGGTCACCGCCGTCGTACCGGCGCTGGTCTGCACGGATGATGGCTCGCGGCAGCTGGAGATCACCGGAATCCGGTTCCTGAAGATCGGCGACGACCTGCCCGCGGTGACCCTGGACGGCACGGCGGCCACGGTGGACAACATCGACGACTGCGAGGCCATGACGGTCGAGGGATTGACCGTGCAACAGTGCGAGACCCTGAGCGTGACGGTCGCGCAGGGAGCGCTGAGCGCGGGCAGGCCCGCGGTCGCGGTCACCAACCCGGATCCGGCCGGGTGCACGGCGACCAGCAGCGAGGTGCTGACGGTTCCGCCGGTAGTGAACATGGCCTCGGTCACCCCGGGCAACATCTGCGTTTCCGAGGGCGATACGCAGATCACCATCAGCGGCTCGGGATTTTTGGCTGTGGACAGCAGCGACTTCACGCTGCAGATCGACGGCTCGGTGGTGGTCCCGGACGACACCGCTTCCTGCACGGCGCTCACCGTAGAGGGCATGACGGTGCAGACCTGCAACGCGATCATGGCCACCGTCTCGCCGAGCGCGCTGGGCGTGGGAGCGGTGCCGCTGGCCGTCACCAACCCGGCGCCGAGCGAATGCGCCGACGCGTCGAGCGATCTGTTGCGCATCGTGCAGCCGGCCGAGGTGACCGGGGTCACGCCGGGCAACGTGTGCAGCGACGTGCCGACCACCATCACCATCACCGGCACCGACTTCGCGCCGGGCGCCATCGTGACCATAGGCGAGGTGAGCGCCGACGAGGTGGTGTTCACGAGCAGCACCGAGCTACAGGCCATCTTCAGCGGGGGACTGCCCGCGGGCGTGCAGGACGTGACCGTGCAGAACGGGTTGGGCTGCAGCGACACCCTGGTCTCGGCCCTGGTGGTCGACCCCACGCCCATCGTCTTCTTCGTGGACCCGCCGGTCATCTACAACGACGTCAGCATCCAGGCCACCATCTTCACCACCGGCCTGGCCGCGCTGGCCGACACGGTAGAGCTGGTCGACGAGCAGGGCACGGCTACCCTGCTCGACTTCTCCAGCCCGACCCGTTTCAACCGCATCCTGGCCACCATCCCCGGGGACGAGACCTTTGCCCCGGGCGACTACCAGGTGCGGGTGACCAGCGACGTGGGCTGCGTGGGGGGGCTGCCCGGCGCGGTCACCATCACCGACACCCTTACCTTAGGAGAGCTGACGATCGATCCGGCCTTTGCCTCGCCCAGCCGGCCGACCGCGGTCACCGTGACCGTGGACACGGACAGCGGCACGGACGAGGGATTCGAGTCGATTCCGCGCGTGTATCTCAACCCGGCCGATGCCGACAGCGACAGCACGGCCACCGCGCTCAGCGCCGTGGTCATGCTGGACGAGAACACGCTGACCGCGGTGGTACCCGAGGGCCTGGAAGCGGGGACCTACGACCTGATCGTGGTCAACCCCTCGGGAGAGGTGGGGGTAGCGCTGGCCGCCGTCACGGTGACCGTGGCCGAGCCCCCGGTGATCCTTTCGGTGCTTCCGGCCTCGCTGCTGCACAACGAGGTGGACCAGACCGTGGTCATCTACGGAGAGAACTTCGATCCGGATGGCGTCGAGCTCATCTGCACCGGCCTGAGCAGCTCGATCGTCGGGGACAACCTCAACGTCATCGACAGCCAGACGGTGGAAGCCGACTTCGACATCCTCGATAGCGAGCTGGAAAAGGGCGACATCTGCCTGGTGGTGCTCACCAACCTGGACGGCTCCAGCTTCGCCTACTCGGCCATCTCCATCCGCAACAACACCGAGAACATGGACGCCGGGTCGCTGGCCAACGACATGGTGCTGGCCCGCCGGGCGCTGAGCCTGATCGCGGCCCGGCCCACGCCCTCCAGCCGCTACCTGTACGCCATCGGCGGCGACGACGGGGTCAGCGACGAGCCGCGCCAGGTGGGCACGGTGCTGAGCAGCGTGGAGAGCGCGTCGGTCGACGTCTACGGCGAGCAGGGGGACTGGGCGCTACAGCGCAACAGCCTGCCCGCGCCCCGCACCTGGGCAGGAGCCGCGCTGATCGGTCGCTTCATCTATCTGACGGGCGGACGGGACAGCGATGCGGCCACGGACGCGGCCACCAACACGCTGCTGCGCAGCGAGGTGCTCGACCCGCTGGTCGGGCCCGAGATCCTGGATCTGGACGCCTATCTGGGGGAAGACGGCACCGGGCTCGAGGGCGGGATGTGGTTCTACCGCGTGGCGGCCACCTATCCCACCGACGACCCCAACAACCCGGGCGGCGAGTCGGTCGCGGGCGAGACGCTGACCGTGCAGCTTCCCATCAATCCCAACCGCATCGAGCTCGAGCTCACCTGGGAGCCGGTGGATGGAGCCAACGGTTATCGAGTCTATCGCTCGCCCCTGGTGGACGGCAGCGTCGACGACCTGGAGCTGCTTACCGAGATCACCTGCGGGCCGACCGCGCTCTGCGACTGCAGCGCCGAGCCGGAAAAGTGCCGCTACCTCGATAACGGCCTGGTCGATACCACGCCCGACACCTCGCCCTTGCCCCCGGGCTCGCTAGGCGTCTGGCACGAGGTGGCGGGCTCACCGCTCAACACCCGGCGCGAGGCGCACGCCACGGTGGCCGCGCCGGATCTCGGCACCCCCGAGGACGACTGGTTCCTCTACGCCTTTGGCGGGCGGGACGAGACCGGCACCTATCTCGACACCTACGAGTACGCCAAGGTGACCATCAACGGGGACGGGACGCAGAGCGTGTCGACCTGGACCTTGATAGACGGCTCGGGCGCGCCCTCGGTGCTCACCGAGCCGCGCGCCGAGCTGGGCGCCTGGGCGCTGACGTCGGAGGACGGAGTGCTGATCGGCGAGGACGAGGTCCTGATCTACATCGGAGCGGGACGCGAGGCGGACGACTCGCTGACCCGAACCATGGACGCCAACTTCATGCAGTCGGGCGGCGACCTGGGCGATCTGATCGACTCCATGCACACCAACGACTTCCCGCAGCCGCACGCGGGCTACGGTTCGGGCAACGCCAATAACAAGCTGATCATGTTCGGCGGGCAGCTCGGCCTGCCGGACGCCGGCGGCATGAGCTCTCCGCTCTGCGTATCGCCGCCCGATTGCCTGCCGGAGCTGCAGCAGAGCTGGAACGCGCTGGGGCCGGGCAACAACACGCAGCAGCGCATCTACCTGGGGATGGCCCAGGAGAGCGCCTTCTTCTTCCTGGCGGGCGGGCACGACGGTACCAGCGCGCTCAGGTCTACCGAGCAGACGGTACAGTAGGAGGAACCGATGACGAACATGATACGATATATCCTGGCTATTTTCATGATTGCGTCGCTGGTGCCGTCTGCTGCGGCCCAGGCTGGCGACGATACACCGGGTGGCGAAGAGGGCTCGGCGGCTGCCGAGCTGGACTCGCTCCCCGACGACATGCTCGAGGACGACCCGGACCAGGGAAAGACCGATCCGCTCGAGGAGCGGGCCAATATCGGGCTGGTGGCAGGGCTGAAGCTGGGCGCCGGATTCAGCCAGCCCTTCAGCGAGCTCGGGTCCTGCTTGGTCACCGAGCTGGAGCTGGGCTATATGCTGCCCCTGCCCGACCCCGTGGGCCGCAGCCTGCAGCTTTTCGCGACCCTGCACTACGCGCAGCCCTCGGTCGAGGGCGAGATCGAGCAGGCAGACCCGCGCCTGCCGGACGACGGCATCATGAAGTACGACATCACCCAGCAGCAGCTGGTCGTCACCCCGGGAGTGCTCTACCGCCTGCCGGTGGGAGGCGAGCTGCTGCGGCCCTACGCCGCGATCGGCGCCCGCATCTACATGATGCGAACCCTGATCGAGGCCGAGGCCGCGGGCGAGAGCTTCGGCGACAACGAGGAGACCGCCACCTCGGTCGGGTTCTACGGCGCGCTGGGTTGCGACATCTTCCTGGGGCCGGGCGCGGTGCTGGCCGAGCTGCAGATAGCCTACGCCGGGCTGGACGGCTACGTGATGCGAAACACCAACGTGGGCGCGCTCAACCTGGCGGTGGGCTACCGGTTGATGCTGTAACCCCTCGCGTACCAGTTCGGGGCGGGCGCAAGGCCCGCCCCTACGACTCTCGCTTCAGCCGTTCGTAGGGGAGGGGCTTGCCCCCTCCTCTGCCGGTTCAGGTCGGGCGCAAGGCCCGCCCCTACGGGGATGGACGATTGCCTCAGAAGGCGCCCCAGAGAGTCAGCGATCCGACATGCCCATCGGTGTCGTACAGATACCAGTTAGACCACTGCCGCGTGTAGCCGTACTCGAGATCGAATCCCAGCTCGATACCGCCCGCGCCCTGCTCTTCGTCGCCCCCGACGAAGAAGACCTGGCCTAGGTAGACGGAAGGGGTGAGCAGTAGATCGCGGCGGTCCTCGTCCATCAGGCGCCCCTCGTCCTGGATCACCCATCCCGCGTAGCGGCGCTCGCGCAGGGATACGCCGGCTTCCAGGGTGGTGGCGCTTCCGATGACCTGCTTGAAAAAGAGCGAGGCGCTGTGGCCGGAAAAGAGAAAATCGTGATCCAGGTAGGAGAACTGAAGCTGGTTGCTCTTTCGCACCAGAAGGCCGCTATCGCCGATAGCGTGCAGGTAGGCGTAGTCGAGACGCAGGCCGGCCTGTTCCCACAACCCCTGTCCGATGCGCAGCCCGGCCTCGATCTGCTGGTCGCTGTCGTCCTGGGTGACGGCGCGCTGCTGGTTCGGATAGTAACGAAAGCCGTAGCCGACCCCCGGCGAAAGGGTGGTCCGGCCGGGTAGGGAAAAGGTCAGCCCGCCCCGGCCCCAGGCATCCAACGAGTTTGAGGGCCTGTCGTCGTAGAAGAGGCGATAGGAGCAACTGGCCGAAAGCCTCCAGCGAAACCAGTGAATCGGCTCCATCTCCACCCCGAGCAGCAGGGTGGGCCGGACCAGGTTCAGCGCCGCGAACTCGGGCTGGTTGCGCACGGTCTCGGCGGTGACCTCGGCCACGAATTCGTTCTCGCCCTCCGCCCCCCAGGCCGGGTTGGCGAAAAGGTACAGCTCGTGCCGGTGGGAGAGCAGCTCGGCGTGCTGGGTGTAGGCGTACAGCTCGCCGTTATATCCGGTCGACCAGATGCGCGCGAAGTCGTAACCGAGCTCGGCCCGCGGAATCAGCGCCAGGTCCCACTCTTTCGACTCGTCGCTGAATACGTTGCTGAAAGCCGAGGTCCTGAGCCCGGCGTTCGCCACCACCTCGCCGGCCAGGACCGGACCCGGCCGGAGCAGCAAGGCGAGGGCGACGAGCAGAGCTGGAAACAACGCGCGAAAACCCGTGTTCAAGCGGTATCCTTATCGGCCCTTTTTCTTGACCGCGCTCGCCCCTTCCGCCCCGTACCTGTGCCGCTCCATCTGCTGGTCGCGGCCGCCACCGTACTTGCCGCGCTTGCCGCGCCGGTGCCTGCCGCGAAAGCGATGCTCCTGTCCGTCCCGTATTCCGTCGCCGTCCCGGTCGACGAAGCGGGCCTTCGCCCCGCCCTTCTCGCCCGCTTTCATCGCCGTTTTCTTCTCGCCCTTGGCCCCGGCCGCCGTCTTCCGCTCGCGCTGCCGCCGCTGCTGCTTCGCCTGGCCCTCGGCCTGCTGCGAACCGGCAGGTGTACCGGCCGCCGGCCCGCCCTGCCCGGTCTTCGTCTCGGCCCTGTTCTGTTCTGCGACCTGCGTCGCCTCTTTCTCGCCCGGTTCGCCTTTGCCGGGCCCCTGCTTGGTCTCCTTGTCGCCCGCGCCCTGCTCGGCGGGGGTTTGCTCCTTCTGCTGCTTTTCCGCTTCGCCGTCCGCGCCCTTTGCCTCGCCGGCCTTCTCGACGACCGGCGCGTTCGCTTTACGCGCTTCACGCTCGTCGGCCCGCGCCCCGGTGCAGAGACCGTGCAGCAGGCCGATGGCGATCATCGCGTATATTGTCGAGAAGCTCTTCATGGCGCGATCGGCGGAAGGGTCGAGCCCTTCCGCCGATTGTCCTACTCCCTATCTATCGAGTCTACTTGCCTTTCTTCTGTGCGCCAGTACCGCTCGGAACGCCGCTCGGCTGCGCCTTGCCGCTGCCCTGGCCGGTCCGCTGCTGGTAGTTGTCGCACACGCCATCGCCGTCCGCATCCACGAAGCCCTGGCCAACGCCCCGGCCCGCTCCGCTCTTGCCACCGGCGCCCGGACCCTTGCCCGAACCCTTGCTGGCCGCGGCCCGGTTGCGATTGCGGTGCTGGCCGCGCTTCATGGCGCCCTTCTCGCCCTTGTTCTGGTTCTTGTTCTGGGAAGCCTTACCGCTCTTCTTCTGGTTCTGGTTCTGGGAGGCTTTGCCGCTCTGCTTCTGATTCTGGTTCTGGGAGGCCTTGCCGCTCTGCTTCTGCTCCTTGGCCTGTTTTCCGTCCTTCAGGCGCTTGCGCTCCCGCTTCTGCTCCATCACGGCATCGCCCTGCGCCTCCCCGTCGCCCTTGGCCGCCTGGCTCTTCTCGGCCTTCTGGGCCTGGGTCTTCTCTGCCTCGTCCTCGGCCGCAGCCGCGCTGGACAGCAACAGCGCGCCGAGTGCTAATCCGATAATCCATTTCGCCTTCATGGTGCTCTCCTTTTTTCGGTGAGGTTCTCAAACGGATTGTGTTCGTATCTCCAAAAAAAGCAGAAAGCGTGCCAAGCGGTTTCGGGGAGAAAGGGCCTAAAAACCCGGCCATTCGGCCCATCTTTCGAGTAAAGGGGCGCGGTTCGACCTTTTCGTCGAACCCGCATCGACCAAAAGGTCGGTCGGCCAGTTTCAGAGCCCGTACTTCTTCATCTTGTAACGGATGGCGCGCTCGGTGAGCCCGAGCTCCCGGGCCGCGGCGCTCTTGTTTCCCCCGTGCCGCCGCAGGGCCTCGCCGATGAGCGAGGTCTCCAGCTCGGCCACCCGCCCCTCCAGCCCTTTTTGCGCGTCGGCCGACGGCGGGCTCGCCGGTTCGTCGAACAGCTGCTCCGGAAAGTCGTTACGAGTCAGCGTCGAGTTCTCTGCCAGCACCACCGCCCGCTCGATCCAGTTCTCCAGCTCGCGCACGTTGCCGGGGAAGGGCCATTTCATCAACGCCTGCACCACCTCGGGCTCAACCGCGTCCACCTTCATCGCGGACAGATCGGCGTGCTTGCGTACGAAGCTCCGCACCAGCAGCGGGATATCCTCGGCCCGGTCGCGCAGCGGCGGCAGCGCGATGCTCACCACGTTCAGCCTATAATAAAGGTCGGTCCGGAACAAACCCTGCTCGATGCGTTGCTCCAAATCGCGGTGGGTGGCGGCGATGACTCGCACGTCGACCTCGTGCGTCTTCGTACCCCCGACCCGCTCGAACCTGCCTGACTGCAGCACGTTCAGCAGCTTGACCTGCACGGCCAGCGGGATGTCGCCCACCTCGTCCAGCAACAGGGTGCCGCCGTTTGCCAGCTCGAAGCGTCCCTTCTTTTCCGCCACCGCGCCCGAAAACGCGCCCTTTTCGTGGCCAAACAGCTCGCTCTCGATCAGCGTCTCGGGAAGCGCGGCGCAGTTGACCGTGATGAACGGCCTATCGCGGCGGTCGGAGACGCGGTGGATCGAGCGGGCCAGCACCTCCTTTCCGGTGCCCGATTCGCCCGCGATGAGCAGCGAGGCCCGCGACGGCGCCACCTTGGCGGCCAACGCCTTGACCTGTTGCATGGCCGGGCTCTCGCCCACCAGCTCGGCAAAGGCCCCGGAAGCCCGGGCCACCTCGCGCAACCCGCGGTTCTCCCTGGATAGCTGCACGCGCTCCAGCGCCTTTTCCACCAGCGCGGCCAGGCGGATCAGATCGACCGGCTTGGCGAGAAAATCGTAGGCGCCGGCCTTCATGGCGCGCACCGCGTCTTCGGCCGTTCCATAGGCCGTCAACACCAGCGCCTGCAGATCGGGGTGGCTCTTCTTCAGCGCCCCTAGCAGCTGTACGCCATCCGGTCCGCCCAGCCTCAGATCGGTGAGCAATAGATCGACGTTCGAGGCGCTGGCCTGTTGCTCGGCCCCGGCCGCGCTGTCGGCTTGCAGCACCAGGTACCCCTGCTTACGCAGAAAACCGGCCAGGGTCTTTCGCTGCGGGGCGTCGTCCTCTACCAAAAGGATTGCCGGTTTGGGTTCCGTGATGTTTTCCATTCCCGGACCGTCTCTACAACCGAATGGGTAGCAAGAGTCGTACCCGTGTCCCCTCTCCCGGGGTGGAATCGATCGTCAGCTGCCCGCCGTGCGCCTGGGTCAGACGTCCGGCCAGGGGCAGGCCGAGACCGGTTCCCCCGGCCTTGGAGGTGAAGAAGGGCTCTTGCGCCTGCTGCAAGGTCTGCTCGTCCATGCCCGGCCCGTCGTCCTCGACCACGACCTCGAGCATATCCGCTTTCACCCGCGCCGACACCCGCACCGACCCGGCCTCAGGTACGGCATCCAGCGCGTTGCCCACCAGGTTGGCGATGATCTGCCCGAAACGGCGCCGGTCAACGCTCACCCGGCTCCCGTCGTCGACCGCGACCGAAAGGCGTTTCGACTCCTTGTCAGCGCGCAAGCGGAGCGGCAATACGGCCTGCTCTACCAGCTCGTCGCAAGGCGTGCTCTGTCGCTGCAGCGTCACCGGGCGCCCCAACTGCAGGAACTCGGTGACCACGGCGTCAACGCGATCGGATTCGCTTTGCAACAGACCGACCAGCTCCTCGTACTCCGCCCTCTCTTCCTCGGGCGGCTGGAACTCGCCCTGCAACCGCTGCGCCGCCATCGTGATGGTATTCAGCGGATTGCGCACCTCGTGGGCCACGGTGGCGGCCATCTGCCCCACGGTCTGCCAGCGTCGGTTCTCCTCCTCGCGTTCGGCGAGCCTTTGTTCCATTTGAAGGCGGCTCTTATTCCATCTATCCAGAAACCAGGCCGCGGCCGCCGAGAGCAGCACCAGGGAGATCACCGCCAGCAGAAGCATCCGGTGGCGCCGCTGTACCCCGCGCCGGGCGTTGGCCAGCGAGGAAGCGTCCACCCCCACCCGCAGCACGGCGCTGGAACCGTCGGGAAGCCCGATCGTCCCCAGCCCCTCCAGCAGCGGCCGCCCCGCGGAATCCCCGCCTGCCTCGATGGTTCTGAAGGTCATCCCCCTGTTTTCCTCGAGCACCCGGGCCAGCATGGGATCGGCGCTCCAGGAGCTCAGCCGGGCCCCCGGCGAGGCGGCGATGATCCCGGAGCCGTCCTGGATGGCGGCGTAGATCACGTCGCGCTGCGCTACCTGGCGCAGCAATGGTCCGATGCCCGTCCGGCGCCTGAGCTCGGACAGCTCCTCCGCCTCCCTGCAAGCCACCAGGTTCAGCTTCTCGGTTTGATAGCGCGCGCAGAACAGCCCGAGGCCGCGCGCGGCCGACGTCTCCACGATCCGTTCCGGCTCTGCCTGCAGCACCTGCTGGATCAACGGTGCCCGTTCCTCCTCGGCCACGCCACCCCACACGCCCCGGACGAGCCCGGACGGCTCCCGCGCGACCAGCACCTCGAGCCGGGCCGCGCGGATACGGCCTTCGACCCCGGCCCAGTCCGGTTCCGCATCGAGAAAGGGCCGCACGGTGGCGGCGAGATTACGCTCGGTAAGAGCATACACGGTATCGACAGAGGCGGCTGCTTCTCCCGCCCCTTCCTTGATCAGTCGAGCGACCGAGGCGGCGTGCGCCTCGAAGCCGTGCTCGATCTCGTGGCAGACCCGTTCGCGCTCGTGGGCGGCCCAGAGCAGGGTGCCGGCGCCCAGCAGCGCCACCACGGCGGGCAACAGCCATATCCATCTGGGGTGCCGCACGGTTTTACCGCAAGGTAATGTTCTGTCCGTCCTCGACCCGACGAAAGGCGGTTGCATCTCCCAGCACCCGCCCCACGATATTGACCGAGCTTGCCGCCCGCGGCTTCTCTCCCGTGCTGGCGGGCGTGGGACCGAAGAAGATGCAGAAGGCCCTTCCGACCGGCCAGTAACCGAGCTCGCCCACCTCCACCTCCGCGCGGGCGTCGGCCGCCAGCTCGTCCTGTACCGGTATCTCGAAGTAGATCTCCTCGCCCCAGGTGTTGGCCCGTCCGGAAATGGGCAGGGCGTCGAGGATCTTGCGCGCGGTGTAAGAGTCGTCGAGCTCGGCCTGTAGGGTCACCGGGCCGGCGGTGATGGTGATCTGTCGAGACATGAGTGCTCCCTCGAAAGAGCGATCCCCTGTCGGGGCGACCGGGGCGAGACGAGGTTTTCGGCTGATATGCAGTCCGACTGCATAGTAGCCGAAATACGAGGCGATCCGCCATCTCCGCTCGGGGATTCGCCGTCCGCAACCGATTCCCCGTCAACCCGATCTCCGGTACGGCGCCGGGCCGCCTCCCGGTTCGCTCTGGTCAAAGCCGTAATTGCGATGGCTCCGCCAAACTCAGCACAGGCCGCTCGAACGCAGAATCACCCCTGCGAAGCCAAAAAATGCCTTCCGCATGCGACGCCGCGTTTCGATCCCTGCACCTGGCTGACCGTCCGGTTTCGCTCGTCCCTCTAATGAGGCATGGTGTAACAGATCGCGAAATCGTAGTTCATCGGCGGGATATCCGGCTTGTCTTCCTGCAGCCGCATATTGCGGTGTGTTTCGGCGGTGAGGCGGGCAGCGGGTGAGCAGAAGCGCCTCGCGCTTACCGTTGGCGCCCTCGAATCACGAAAACCTATTCATTTCCCGTTTTCCTATCTCCGTCCCCTACTCGACGGAGAGGAAGGTCGAGCCGGTCTTCTGGTTCTCGTACTCGGCCTTGATCCAGGCGGCCGAGCGCTTGACGGTGGAGACGCGCACCTCGTCGAGCCAGCCGTTGATGGAAGCCTGCCAGGCCAGGGCGCAGCCCACCGAGAACTCCCCGCCGGTGCCGCTGGAGTTCAGATCGACGTCGCCGACCGTGTCCTGTTGGTATACACCGTTCATATAAAGCTTGGCCTTGCCGCCCGGGTCGCCCTCTTCCGCGATGGCGGCGTGCATCCAGACGCCCTGGCTCGGGTCAAGGGCAGTGGTCCAGGTGTGCTCGGTGCTGTCCCAGATACGGTGCCTGCGATCGGCGTCGTAGAAGTACCACTGGTAGTTGCTGTTGCTGCCGCCCCGGTGGGCAACGATGGCCTCGTTGTAAGAGCCGACCTGGGTGTCCAGCTTGATCCAGGCCTGGAAGGTGGCGTCGTCGTCCATGTTCACCGCGGAGTGGGTCGCGGCTGTCAGGCACGAGTTATCGGCCGCGGTGGCGGACTGCGTGTACCTGAAAGACCTACCGATCTGGCCGCCTTCGTCGCCCACCGGCGGGCTGATGGTGCCGAAGAGCGAAAAGGGCGATAGATCGATATTGTTGGCCGTAGCGTCCTCCTCGCTGACCACGTCTACCCCGTGGGCGGCCGAGTCCATGTGGTAGACGGCCGAGAAGCCGTTGCTCCAGACGCCGGTCGGGTTGTAGCCGTTGGTGGCGTTCCAGTGGTCGGCCCCGTCGCCGTAGTAGAGGTAGAAGTAGGTGTTGCCGACGCCCACCTGTTCGGATCCCTCGGTCAGGAAGGATCCCGGGTCGCTCTGATTGTCGTACTCGGCCTTGACCCATTCGGCGGATCGATCGGTACCGGAGATGCGCAACTCGTCGATCTGCCCCTGGTGGTGGTAGGAGGGGGTATTGGCGAAATTCAGCGCTCCCAGGTAGAAGCTCAGATCACCGCGGAGAACCTCTCCGCCCCCATCCCGCGTATCCAGAAGGGTCGAATCGACATAGAAACGGACATCGGTGCCATCGCACGACAGCACGACCTGGTGCCAACCGCCGTCGTTGATCGATGTACCCTCCTGGTAATAGCGGTCGGCGTTATCGGTGTTAAGACCGGTGTAGTACGCGGCCTTGCCCGCATTCGAGCTGATAGCCAGATCCTCGGTACCTCCGCCGGCCGCATCTATGCCAAAGAGCGCGGGGTGGTCCCAGAAACTCGCGCCGGCTCCGCTCTCCGTGGTCTTCACCCACAAACCGACGGTGAAAGCGGACAACCCGCCGGCCGTCGCGGCGGGCAGCGAGACATAGTTGCTGGAGCCATCGAAACTCCGACCGTTGGCGAACTTCCCGGCCACGTCGGTGGAGCCGCTATTGGCGCCGTCGTAATCGTTGCTGGTGGAGTCCTCCAGGTTCTGGTTGAGATGCCACACGCCCCGGTAGCTCGAGCTCCAGACATCGGTGGGGTTCCGACCGCTGGCCGCGTTCCAGTGATCGGTGCCGTCGCCGTAGTTCATGTATATGACGGCGCCGTCGAAAAGGCTGGGGACCTTGACCCAGGCAGCCAGGTTGCCCGAGGCCCTGGTGTACGACTCCACCTCGAAGCTGAGCAGGGCTCCGTTGCTGTCGGTGAAGTAAAGGTCCCGATCGTGGGCGGTGTCGTCGACCAGATCGCTGTCGCCGGTGACCTGGAACAGCAGCGGGAAGTCGGTCAGCGTGGCTCCACCGGCGGTGGCGCTGGCATCGCTGGTAGAGGCCGTGGGCACGGTGGCGGCGTACTTGCGCACGAAGATGTGGTCCCAGCGGTAATCCATGGAACCGGCATTGGCCACGTCGATATCGTTGCAGCGCCAGCCCAGCGTGACCTTCTCCGGGCTGGAGATGCTGTAGGCCGAGTTGCTCTTGGTCCAGTGGGCGGCGCCGTCGCTCTCGCGAACCACGCTGGCTCCGATCTGGCTTCCGGTAAAGGTGACGGTAGCGTGGTAGTAGCTCCCCTCGCTGTCCGATGTGCTTGTGTCCCACCAGGTGCCGTCCTGCAGGGTGAAGGTCCTGGTGCTGTTGGTGCTGTTGGAACGGGGCATGATGCAGAAGTGCTTGCTCGCGCTGTATCTGGTGCCCGCGGTCGAGGCGCCGTAGCAGGCCGAGCTGCTGCAGTTCCGGTCGTCGTCCACCTTGTAGACCGACTCCAGCACGTAGGCGCCGGTCAGGTCGGCCACGCTCTGCAACCGGCCGGCCGCCGAGGCCGTGTTGCAGCTCTCCACCAGGTATCCCGAACCGTCGAGTGAGAAACAGGTGGCGGATGCCGGATTGCTCCATATAGAATCGTCGATCGATACGCCGCTGAAGTCGTCGCCGAAGATCATGGTGGCGCCGATGTCGCTCTGCGCCGCGCCGCCGCCGCCGTAGTTGAGGGTAATGGTCTTGGCCCCTGCGGGCAGGCTGGGCACCTTGATCCAGATCACGGCCTCGGTATCAACGGTCCACTTCTCGATCCAGTAGCTGAGCTCGGAAACGCCGTCGTCGTCGATGATACGGATGTCGTCTCCGTTGGCAGCCGCGTTGGCCCAAAAAGTGGGGTAGGCGGCGTTGTTGCCGATGGTCAGCTTGACCTGGTAATCGGTCAGCGCGCTGCCGCCGTTATTGACGTTGATATCCTGATTGTAACCGATACCGCCGATCGCGGCGTTGACGGTGTACGGCTTGCGGTTGCCCGTGCCCGCGATGGTCGGCAGCTTGACCCAGGCGGTCAGCGATCCCGTGAGCTGTTGCCACTGCTCGATCTCGGCGTCGAGCTGGGTAGAGCCGTTCGCGGCAGTGAAGTAGATATCCCGGCCGTCCGCACGCGCCGCCGCTAGATCGCACTCCGAGCCGAGGTTCACCAGCACCGGGAAATCGCTCAGGTCCTCGTCCACCAGCGAGCCGTTGATGGCGATCTGTTTGTTACCGGCGCCCGGGACGGATATACAGAATTGACCGGTAGTCGGGTCCGGGCTGAAGGTGCCGCTGTTGGTGAACGAGGACGCGTTTACGCGGATGATCCCGTATCCACCACCACCGCCGCCGCCGCCCGCGCCGTTGTTGAAGAATCCCCCGGTACCGTTGCTGCCCGAGGTCGCGGGACCATCGAGCGCGCCGCCCCAACCGCCGTCGCCACCGTCCGGCTCTCCGCCGGCACCGCGACAGGCGCGGGTGGTATCGGTCGTACCGGCGCAGCCCGGGTTGCCGTTAGCCGAGCCGGTATCGTTGCCCTCGGCGCCGCCGCCGCCATTGGCGGTCACAAAGGCGCCCGAGCCGACGGTCACCGAGTATCCCTCCAGCAGAATGCCGCCGCCCGAGCCGCCGCCGCCGCCGCCGTCCTCGGCCGATCCGCCCGCCTGGCCGCCGCCGCCGCTCGCCGAAATGGTACTGCTGATGGAGAGGGCGCCCGCGGTCGAGATCTGCAGCGCGCCGCCGCCGCCGCCGCCCCAGCGGGTATCGGTCGCGCCCCGGCCGCCATAGCCGCCGCGGCCGCCCGGGCAACCTCCCTGCAAGGGTACGAGGTCGGGATTGTCGATGGCAGCGCCCCCGGGCGGCTCGGTAGTGCAACCGGACTCGCCTTCCCCGCCGCCGCCGCCGCTACTTCCGAAGCCGCCGCCGCCCGCTCCGCAGGCGCCGTCGTTATCGGTAGTGTCGTCATTGCCGTTCAGGTTGCTGCTGCAGGACGCGTGACCCGCACCCGGGCCGTCGGTGACGCCGCCGGCGCTGATGTCCACCTCGCCGCTGATGGTCGCGTCGCCGAACACGGCCAGGATCACCGGCTTGTCGCCCGTGATGTCCAGCGATCCGGTTATGGATAGACTCTTGAAAGTGAGGATCACCACGTCCAGGGCGGGAGCGGTGTCCACGGTCACGTTGGGCCAAGGCTGGCCGAGGCACCAGCCGCTGAAGTCGCTCGGATTGCTCGAGTCATAGCTGGCGTCGCAGCCCAGCGTTACCTCGGGGGCCGAGATCGGGCTCAGCGCATCCGGATCGAAGTTGCTCGGCGCATAGGCGAACACCGTCCAGCACCCCTCGTCGGTTTCGCCGTCGCAATCGTTGTCCTTGCCGTCCCCGCACACCTCTTCCGCGCCGCTGTTCACGGTCGGATCGAGCGGCCCGCAATCGGCGCCGTCCGGGTAGCCGTCATCATCGTCGTCCGGGTCGCAGGCGTCGCCCTGGCCATCGGTATCGGTGTCGGTCTGGTCGGTATTGGCGTCGCCCGGGCAGTTGTCGCAGGCATCGCCGATATCGTCGCCGTCGCCGTCAGCCTGACCGCCGTTGGCATGGTAGGGGCAGTTGTCGCAGGGGTTGCCGACGGTATCCGAGTCGCCATCGGCCTGGTCGGTGTTGAAATCGGTCGGGCAGTTGTCGCAGGCATCGCCCACGGCATCGCCGTCCCCGTCCGCCTGGTCTTCGTTGTTTGTACCGGGGCAGTTGTCACAGGCGTCGCCGAGGGTATCCTCGTCGCCGTTGACCTGGTCCTGGTTGGATACCGAGGAGCAATTGTCGCAGGCATCGCCCACGCTATCGCCATCGCCGTCCGCCTGGCTCTCGTTATCGATACCCGGACAGTTGTCGCAGGCGTCGCCCACGCTATCGCCGTCCCCGTCAGCCTGGCTCTCGTTATAGGTACCAGGGCAGTTGTCGCAGACGTCGCCCACGCTATCGCTGTCCGCGTCGTCCTGGCCGGCGTTGCTGTCGGCCGGGCAGTTGTCGCAGGCATCGCCAATACTGTCGCCGTCGCTGTTAGCCTGGTTTTCGTTATCCGTCGTGGGGCAGTTGTCGCAGGCATTGCCCAGCGAGTCGCCGTCGCTGTTCTCCTGACCCTGGTTGGTATCGACCGGGCAGTTGTCGCAGGCGTCGCCGAAGCCATCGCCGTCCCCGTCAGCCTGGTTCTGGTTGCTCGTCGACGGACAGTTGTCGCAGGCATCCCCGACGTCATCGCCGTCGCCGTCACCCTGGCTCTCGTTATCGATACCGGGGCAGTTGTCGCAGGCGTCGCCCACGCTATCGCCATCGCCGTCCGCCTGGCTCTCGTTATCGATACCGGGACAGTTGTCGCAGGCGTCGCCCACGCTATCGCCGTCCCCGTCAGCCTGGTTCTGGTTGCTCGCCGACGGACAATTGTCGCAGGCATCCCCGATATTATCGGCGTCCCCGTCGGTCTGATCCTGGTTGTTGGCCGTGGGGCAGTTGTCGCAGGCGTCGCCCAGCGTATCGACGTCGCTGTTGGTCTGGTTTTCATTGCTCACCGCCGGGCAGTTGTCGCAAGCGTCGCCCACCGAATCGACGTCCCCGTCTGCCTGATTCCCGTTGGCAACAAGCGGGCAGTTGTCACAGGCATCGCCCACGAAATCTCCGTCGCCGTCGCTCTGGCTCTGGTTGGTGGTACCCGGACAGTTGTCGCAGGCATCGCCCCAAAAATCTCCGTCGCCGTTGGCCTGGTCCGGGTTGCTGATCGAGGGGCAGTTGTCGCAGGCATCGCCCCAAAAATCTCCGTCGCCGTTGGCCTGATCCTGGTTGTCGTCCGCAGGGCAGTTGTCGCAGGCATCGCCCCAAAAATCTAGGTCGCCGTTTAGCTGCCCCGGATTGACTGTAAGCGGGCAATTGTCCTCGCCGTCGATGACGGTGTCGTCGTCATCGTCGTCGTCGCACAGGTTGCCCTGACCGTCGCTATCGGTGTCGGTCTGCTCCGCGTTGGGGATTAATGGGCAGTTGTCCGCCCCGTCCGCGATACCGTCGTCGTCGTCGTCCCCGTCGCAGGCATCGCCCTGGCCGTCGTTGTCCGTGTCGAGCTGGCTCTCGTTGTTAACGGTCGGGCAGTTGTCACAGGCGTCGCCCCGTGAATCACTGTCGCTGTTCTGCTGCCCGGGGTTGTCCAGCGAAACGCAGTTGTCGCAGGCGTCGCCGTAGGAATCGCCGTCGCTGTTCTGCTGTCCGGGGTTGTCCAGCGAAACGCAGTTGTCGCAGGCGTCGCCGTGGGCGTCGTTGTCGCTGTTGGTTTGGTCCTGGTTGTCGGCCGTGGGGCAATTGTCGCAGGCATCGCCCAGCTCGTCGCCGTCGTTGTTTTCCTGACCGGGGTTGGGAACGACCGGGCAGTTGTCGGCGCCGTCGGTCACGCCGTCGCCGTCCTCGTCGTTGTCACAGGCGTCGCCTTTACCGTCGCTGTCCGCGTCCTGCTGGTCGGGATTGTAAACCAGCACGCAGTTGTCCGCGCCGTCGGCCACGCCGTCGTCATCGTCATCGTCGTCGCAGGCGTTTCCGTAACCGTCGGTGTCGGAGTCGGTCTGAAGCGGGTTGTCGTCCTGAGGGCAGTTGTCGCAGAGGTCGCCCAGGGAATCGCTGTCGCCGTTTTCCTGCAGCGGGTTGCCGTGATCCGGGCAGTTGTCGCAGGCGTCGCCCGCGTTATCGCTGTCGCCGTCGTTCTGGTCCGGGTTGGTAACGGCGGGGCAGTTGTCGCAGGCGTCGCCCAGGGAATCGCCGTCGCTGTTGAGTTGATCGACGTTCGGCGTTGCCGGGCAGTTGTCGCAGGCATCGCCCCTGCCATCGCTGTCCGCGTCCTCTTGGCCCTCGTTATCCGCGGTCGGGCAGTTGTCGCAGACGTCGCCGATGTCGTCGCCGTCGCCGTTCTCCTGGCCCTGATTATCGACAGCCGGGCAGTTGTCACAGGCGTCGCCCCATCGATCGCCGTCGCTGTTCACCTGGCCCTCGTTGTCGTCTATCGGGCAGTTGTCGCAGGCATCGCCCCATCGATCGCCGTCGCTGTTCACCTGGCCCTCGTTGTCGTCTATCGGGCAGTTGTCACAGGCATCGCCCAGCGCATCGCCGTCGTTGTTCTCCTGAGCCGGGTTGGCCCTATACGGGCAGTTGTCGCAGGCGTCGCCCAGCGGGTCGCTGTCGCTATTCTGCTGGCCCTGGTTGCCGTCGTCCGGGCAGTTGTCGCAGACATCGCCCACCGTATCCCCGTCGGTGTCGCTCTGGTCCTGGTTAGGCTGGGAGGGACAGTTGTCGCAGACGTCTCCCCTGAAGTCGGCGTCGGTGTCGCTCTGGTCGTCGTTGTCCGCGCTAGGGCAGTTGTCGCAGGCGTCGCCCAGCGCGTCGCCGTCGACGTTCGCCTGGCTCTGGTTGGTGACGCCGGGGCAGTTGTCGCAGGCGTCGCCCTGCGGGTCTCCGTCGCCGTTCTCCTGACCCGGGTTAGTGACCTCGGGGCAGTTGTCGCAGGCATCGCCCAACTCGTCGCCGTCACTGTTCGCCTGGCCCTCGTTGTCGTCTACCGGGCAGTTGTCGCAGAGGTCCCCGAACGAGTCGTTGTCGTTGTTCTCCTGCGCCGGGTTGTACTGCAGCGGGCAGTTGTCGCAGGCGTCGCCCTGCGGGTCTCCGTCGCCGTTCTCCTGGCCCGGGTTGGTCACCGCCGGACAGTTGTCGCAGGCATCGCCCAGCTCGTCGCCGTCACTGTTCGTCTGCCCGCCGTTGAAAACCAGCGGGCAGTTGTCGGCCGCGTCGTCGACGCCGTCTCCGTCGTCATCCGGGTCGCAGGCGTCGCCCGTTCCGTCGTTATCCGTATCCACCTGGTCCGGGTTGGGAACCAGGGCGCAGTTGTCCTCTGTATCCGGCACCAGGTCCGCGTCGTCGTCCTCGTCGCAGGCGTCCCCGGCTCCGTCCAGATCGAAATCGAGCTGGTCGTCGTTGGCGTGGTCCGGGCAGTTGTCGCAGAGGTCGCCCCACAGGTCATCGTCCCCGTTCCCCTGATCCGGATTATCGGTCAACGGGCAGTTGTCGCAGCCATCGCCCCACGAATCGCCGTCGCCGTTGTCCTGGTCGGGATTGAAGACCAGGGGACAGTTGTCCGCTCCGTCCAGGATCGCGTCATCATCGTCGTCCTCGTCGCAGGCATCGCCCTGCCCGTCGCTGTCCGCGTCGGCCTGGTCCGGGTTGGCCACGTAGATGCAGTTGTCCGCGGGGTCGGCCACGCCGTCGCCGTCCCAGTCGTTGTCGCAGGCGTCCCCGTCCCCGTCCGAGTCGGAATCGACCTGGTCGGGATTGAAGACCAGTGGGCAGTTGTCCGCATCGTCCGAGAGGCCGTCGCCGTCGTCATCGTCGTCGCAGGCGTCGCCCCACCCGTCGCGGTCCGTGTCGGTCTGGTTGGGATTGGCGTGCAGCGGGCAGTTGTCGATCGCGTCCGCGAAACCGTCGTCGTCGATGTCGACGTCGCAGGCGTTGCCCGTCCCGTCCGTGTCGGTGTCGGTCTGGTCCGGATTGTAGGCCAGCGGGCAGTTGTCCGCGATGTCGGGCACGCCGTCGCCGTCCTGGTCGCCGTCGCAGTCGTCGCCCAGGCCGTCGGTGTCCCCGTCGGCCTGGTCGGCATTGTGGACCAGCGGGCAGTTGTCAGCGCCGTCCGTTACGCCGTCGTCGTCGTCGTCGTCGTCACACGCATCGCCCTGCCCATCGCCATCGGTATCGATCTGACTCGGATTGGCAAAAAGCGGGCAGGTGTCCAGCCGGTCCTCCACGTCGTCGCCGTCGTCGTCGTCGTCGCAGGCGTCGCCCAGGCCGTCCAGGTCGAGGTCCTCCTGGTACAGGTTAGCGTTCAACGGGCAGTTGTCGGCGCCATCCAAGATTCCGTCGCCGTCGTCATCCTCGTCGCAGACGTCCCCTTCGCCGTCGAGGTCGGTGTCGGCCTGGTCCAGGTTTCGCTGCAGTACGCAGTTATCCGCTGTATCCAGGATCCCGTCTCCGTCGTCGTCGCCGTCCACGCAGTCAGCGCTCCCGTCGCTGTCGCTGTCGTCGAACCGCTCGTCCGTGGTACCGTCGCAGTTGTTGTCCAGTCCGTCGCAGAGCTCGGGCATCATCTCCCGCACCACGGCATCGCAGACCAGATCTCCGGTCGGATCGGCCGGATCGCAGACGAGCTCGCCCGCGCTCCGGCACTCGCCCGTGCCCGCGAAGCACCGCTGCCCCTTGTCTTGCCACCGCTCGCCCTCGTCGATCTGTCCGTTGCAGTCGTTGTCCTCGTCGTCGCAGATCTCGGGGCAGAGCAGGGGGCACGACGGGTCGCTTCCCGGCTCGCAGTCGCCGGCGTCCAGCCCGCTGTCGATGGGACCGGTGCCTCCCATGCCCCCGGTTCCGGCCGCGCCGCCCCCGGACCCGGCGCCGCCGCCGGCGCTACCGGCGTCTTCTTCGATCTCCTCCACCAGACCGGGATCGTAAACGCTGCAAGACCAGACGAGCGCCGACAGCGCCAGCGCCAGCAGGCACGTCCCGCTACCGGTCATGCGCAGCAAGGATGACCCCATGTTTTGATCATAGTGCGCCCGCACCCTTCGTTCACCTCCCTCGATATAATAATTAAGGTCATCGGCGACCAAAAGGTAGCGCCCCGGTGCCAGAAGCGCGGATCGACCCGGTCAAATCCTACTACAGTGTGGTCGGTTCACTGCCCCTGTATCCATACAGGCGACGTGTAGGCATCCGACCCGGTCCGTAGCATTATGCGGGCGTCAATACGAGCGCGCCCGGCGGCGGCCGAGGTAGGCGTACAGTGCGCCGTGAGCCAACGCCTGCATCTCGAAGTAAGCGTTCAGGACTTGGGCAGCGCGGCGGCCAAGGCGCCCGAAAAAGCTCGGCGCCCAGCCGGGCCGGTGAGGATTTTACTCAGGTACATGCGGATCAGTGCAGTGGACGGGGCGACTCGGGGGAGCGCTGCTCGTCGTCGAGCGGCATGGAGATCTCCTCCTCCTCGACGATGGGTTTTTCCACCAGGCTCAGAGTGACCGCGACCATGAGCTGCAGGGCGAGCAGCCCTGCCGCGATCCAGGTGATGTACGCGGTGATGCTCCCGGACGGAAAAGGGCTGAGCAGGGCGAGCGTCAAGACCGCCAGCAGCGTTCCGCCGAACAGTCCCCATGCGACCTGGGCCCCGGGACGTACCTGCCCGGTCACCGGCTCCCTGCTCCAACCCGAACTAGCCACGATCCGCTCCGGCTTTCCGTCGCTCATCGTTCCGCTTCCCCCTGTGTCGATCGCGCCCCCTTCTACTGCGGTCAGTATGCACCCGAAAGGAACGGTTCACAATGGCCCGGCGCGGACCGGTGCCGCGCCGGGTCCGGTGGCGGAACCGGATCACGAAACGCCTTGTTTTATCGGTGCCGGCCGCTCGCCGGCTCGGAGTGCCGGCGCGACCTTTCACCGTCAACCGGCGTCGCAGGCCTGCGGCGTGGCCGGCAGCTCGATGAGCTGGCTGGTAGTGATGCACAGCGGACGCATCGAGGAGATGACCCCGCACTTGTTGTCCGGGGTGCAGCAGCCAGGAAGCGAGGTTCCTGTGCCGCCGGCGTCGGCGCCGAAGCCTCCGCCGGCGTAGTCCGGACAGCGCGTATCCGCCTCGGGCGGCGGCTGGCAGGCGACCTCGTTGTCAACGGTAGTGTCCCTGGCCCCGCACACCTCGGTTCCGCCCTGCGAGAAGCAACAGGCGTAGACGCAGCCGGCTCCGCCGAACATGCTCGACGACCCCGGATCCTCGCAAGTGTCGCCGCCGCACACGACCGGCTCGGTGGGAGCCGGCTCGGAGCACTCGGCGGCAAAGGGATTGAATCCGCCGTCCAGATTCCAGCCGCTGCCGCTCTCTCCCGAGGTGCCGCCGCTTCCGCCGCTGGTGCCGCTCTCTGCGGCCGTGCCGCCCGAGCCGCCGCTGCCCGCGGTCGAGGTGCCGCCATCGGCGCCGCCGCCTCCGGAGGTGCCGGAGCCGCCGCTGCCGGCCGTGTCGCCGTTGTTCGAGGTGTCGTCGTCATCGTCGCCGCAGGCGGACAACAGCAGGAGCGAGAGCGCTGCTATGGTTGCCGGGACGAGCCATAGTATCTTTTTCATCTGCATATCCTTTCTCCTTGCGAATAATTCGATAGAACAGGCGCGACAAAACCGCGCCGGCCGGGCCTAAGGACTCACCGCAAAATGACTCGATCAGATTTCGGAGCGCGACGGCCCCGGATGCAAGGCACCACGACGAGAAATACCGGGAGTGTTTTGCGGAGGAGCAACGTAGCAGCCGGGGCCGTCCCGCCCGTAAGGTGGACGATTTATTTCGAACGGCCTCCTAAGGCCGGGACTGCACCATCAGGTCAGCGATGCGCTCAACCACCACGTCGTCGATGCTGGAGGTATGGGTCTTGCCCAACATGAAGTAGTTGGCGTGCACGAATCCGGGGTCGCAATTGGGCCAGTGCGTCTCCTCGTTGTTGCCGATCATGTCGCTCTGCGCGGCGTCGCAGCCATGGCTCTGGGGAACGGTTCCCTGGTTGACCACCGGGCCGATGTCGTCCTCGGCCGCGGTGCTTATCACCGAAAGCCGGTCCGCGCAGGAGGGGTTGGTGCCGGTACCGCTCATGATCACCGCACCCTTCATCCGGTCGGCCAGCTCGGGCAGGCAGGCGTAACCCGTACTCGAAAATCCCCCCGACACGTACATGGCGCCCCAGGAGTGGCCTCCCGACCACATGGCGCGGACGTCGAACTTGCCCGGGCCGTCGAAGGTCGCGTAAACCCACTGCACGATATTGGCCAGGTGGGGCGCGTCCTGACCGTTGTCGCCGTTGCCCCACTGCTCCACCACCGAGCTCGGGGTTACCACGATCAAGTTGTGCGACTCGGTGTACTGGTGGATGGCGAAGTAGCCGTGCTGGTAAAAGTGCTGCGAGACGGGCGTGGTGCCGTGCAGGTTCATGAAGAAGATCATGGGCGCGCCCGCGTGCTTGGTGCAGGGATAGGTGACGATCATGTCGCGGCCGTCCAGCTGGAAGTTCGCCAGCCCCGTGCCCCAGCTGCCCGCCGGACCGCCGCAGGCGACCTCGGGGATGGTGAAGATGGGCGCGTTGGGATCGCCGTCGTCCGGCCCTGCCGGCGGTTGGGCGCTGCCGCCCCCGCCGGCCGCGCCGGCCGCACCGCCCGTGCCGCCGGCTCCCGCATCC
>CAYVFC010000084.1:0-35744 GCA_964450715.1 uncultured Sandaracinaceae bacterium
TCTGTGAGAGCCGGGGCGGGTAACCGCCCCGGCTACTCAAGGTGCAACGCAGCAGATCGGGCCGTCCCGCCCGAAAGACGACAGGAGGCGCTTTTTAAACACCCTCTTAGCCCGCCCCCGATATCGGCGTCATACGTCCCGTAGGTGAGGGTCTTGCCCCCTCCCTCATTTGGGCGGCCGCAAGGCCAGCCTCTACCGGGATTGTACAATGCCTAGCTAAAACCCCGTCTCCCGCAACGACTCCGGCACCAGCCCCGACGGCGCTCCGGTCACCAGCAGCCAGAGCTGGTGTGCCGCGCGCGTGGCGGCGATATGCAGCAGGTGGCGCGACTCCTCGTCCTCGCCGTAGGATTCTGGCGTGACCTCGACCAGCACCACGTAGTCGAACTCCAGTCCCTTGACCTGCTTCACGTCAGTCACGTCCACGCCCGGTTTGAAGGGGAAATCTTGATCGGCGATGCGCCGCAGGTTGGGGACCTCGGCGTTGCTCAATCCCTGGAAGTAGATGTTAGCCTGCTCGGCGTAGCGGCTGACGACCGCGATCGAAGCCAGCGGCTCGGAATGGGCCAGCGCCCTCAGGGCCTCGGCCAGGAATCCCACTGCTTCCCCGGCGTGCGTGAAGCGAAAGATCTCCACCGGCACCCCGTGACGGGTGGCGTTTCCCGCCTCGCGGCTCGCGTCCTCGCCGAGTACGTGGTTGGCGAACTGCATGATCTCGAAGGTCGACCGGTAGCTGAGCCTCAGGGGCTCGACCTGCACGTCGGCGAAACCCAGATGTCCCAGCACGGCCTTCCAGTCGGAGAACCCGTTGTCCATCAGGATGCGCTGCGCCACGTCTCCGGCCAGCGTCACGCTGCCGGAGCGCACTGTGTCCAGCAGCACCCGCAGATCGACCGGGCTCAGGTCCTGCGCTTCATCCACGAAGACGTGGTCGTACTGCAACGCTTCCTTGCCGCGGCGCAACGCCCCGTTGACGCGTTGCACGATGCGCAGCAGTAGCGCGTTGTCCTCCCAGTCGAGCTCGGACCGCTTGCGGTCGGCTCGCCCGTCCACCCCGACCTCTCTCTCTCGCGCGTCTCCGTCTTCTTCGTCGCCGCGTCCCCGGCGCTCTTCCTTCTCCTCGGCCTCGGCCACCGCTGACGCGCAGCGGGTTACGCACCAGCGGAAGGCCTCGGCGATTTCGCCCTCGGTAACGTCACCCGGAGCGTGCTCGGCGAAACCGGTGCGCAGCCGCTCCCGATCGGTCAGTAGCTCGCTCCAGATCCCGATCACGTCGAGCCCTTCCCGACATTCCCGGTTTATCTCGCGTTCGATCGCGTGTCGGCCCGCCAGCGAAAGCGAGGCCGGCCCTTGCTCCGCGGCCCATCGGGCCAGCCGCTCCAGCCGCTGCCGGAAGGCGTCTCCCGAGGTCCGCTTCCAGATTTCCAGCGCATTCCCGGCCTCCGCCGGCACGGGGAGGGATTTATGCAATCTATCCTTGAAGCTCGCTTCCCGGGCGGCCACCGCATCGTCGATGATGCGCAACATGGCGGGATGCTTTTTCAGTCGCACCACCGTCGCGGGCGTCTCGTCCGTGCAGGCTCCCGGCAACCGCGCCAGCGCCGCCTGTCGCCTCTTCTGGGCCCAGCGCCGGAAGGTGACCACGCTTACCCCGGGCACGCCCAGCGCGGGCAGCACCCGCGAGACGTAGCGCGCCAGCGCTTCGTTGAAGGTGACCACGATCATGCGGTCCGCGCGAAAACGCTGCGGCTGCTCGTAGGCCAGAAAGGCCATGCGATGCAGGCCAACCGTGGTCTTGCCGCTGCCGGCACCGCCCTGGATCACCACCAATCCGGAATCGGGTCGGGTGATGATGCCGAACTGTCGCGGATCGATCAGCGCGGCGATCTCTTGCAGATGCTTGTCCTCCCGGCCCTCGCCGTCGATATCCACGCCGAGCTTGCTCGGCCCGCGATGCTGCTCGGGCCTGAGCGCCGTGCCCTGTCCGCCGCTCAACTCGGCCGAGCCGTCCGGCATGCGCGTCCAGTCGCCGCTGCTCTTGCGCACGAAGGTGCCCTGCGGTGAGCCGACGCGCCGGAGTACCCCGTTCGCGATGGCCAGGCTGCGTCGTAGATGCACTTCGCCTTCGACCGGCCGGTTTCCGAAGACCTCGTCGTAGTCGTCCCCCTCGTCATAACAGTAATAAACGCGGCTTACCGGCGCATCGCGCCAGTCCACGATGCGCAGCCCCAGCTCCGGATCCAGATAGGTAGAACGCCCGATGAGCACCTCGCGCTTGCGCTCGTGTTCCTGCAGCACGATGCGGCCGAAGTAGGGTGAACGGACGTCCACCAAGCCGCCGGTAACGCCTGCACGGCGCGCCGCCACCGCCTGCAGTCTTTCCATCTGCGCGACCAGCGCGGGTACGTCTTCCAGCCGGGACTCGCTGATCTGATCGCGGAGCGATATCAGCTCCTGATCGTAGTCGGCCTTATCGCTCTTCTGCGAGGAACGCGAGGCAAGGAACTGCAGCACGCGGACCAGTACCCGCTCCTCCTCCTGAACGATGCGGAGCATCTCGCGGTCGTCCGCTTCGTTCGCGCTACCTTGCGGCCTGTCGGCCAACGCGTGACCTCCTCAGAGCAAAGCTGAAATTTTTACCACGAAATGGCGCTGCCAAGCCACCCCTGCTCGCCAAACGCGTCCTTTAATTAATAACGGACGGGCCGGGCTTGCCCCTGCTCGGACCGACGTCTGAAGCGTGAATCCGTAGGGTAGGGCCTTACCCCCTGCCCCGAACGAGAACCCGCGAACCCCAAAAAAAGGTAGGGTAGGGGTTGCCCCCTGCCCTAAACGAGAACAGCAGTTCTTCTAGAGCCGCGGAAGCAACATCCAACCGAAAAAGATCAGCAATAACAAGGCGATGCCCGCCAGGCCGCGTCGTCGATCCGCCTCTGCCGGCTTGCGGGCCTTGGGATGTACCAAAACCACGGCCGCGCCCAGAAAGGGAAGGGCGGGTATGGCCTGCTCGAATAGCAGCAGCGCAAACAGCGTCAGCACGAATCCGCCGCAGAGGGCCAGCATTGTCCGTCTCACGCTCAGACCGTGAACGCGCGAGGACGCCAGATAAATGCTTGAGAAGACCACCTCGCCGACCCCCAGAAAGGGCTCGATCTGAGCGGTGCCGAGCATGGGCCAGGGCAAGGAGAGCACCGAGAGCATGGCTGGCGACTTCATCACGGCCGCGGTAACGCCTGCCGGAGAGTACACGCTGGCCACGTCGGCCAGCGATGACGCGATCGCTACGAAACCGATGTGTCCCGGATGCTCGATGGCTGATCCGACCGCCGATCCCGCCAGTGTCCCCGCGACTAGAAGCGCCGCGGTTACCGTCGCCGCGGCCAGCAGGCCCGTACCGCCGGTCAGCCGGACGACGAGAAGCGCGACGAGCGGAAGCGCGAGCCAGGGCAGCATCCGGGGCAGGACCCGCGGTACGAGAAGAGACGCGAGTAAAGATTCGGAGGAAACCGCGGAAAACCCGGCGACAAACGCCAACGTGGGATACAGCGGTACGTGGGGAGCAACCCATCCGGCTCCAAACAACAGGGCGACCGACCCGGCCATCGCCGCCAGCCAGACCGCCCACGGGGTCGGACTCTTGGTCCCGGGTCTTCTTTCCTGGCGGATTCGGCCCATACCACCATCATCCATGGTACATTTTCACGCCGCGGCGAACGAGTAGCAGGTATTGCATAATTGAAAGATGCAGCGTCCTCGAATGGTGCTACATTGTCGCGCAGTCCGGGGTTGGAGAGACCGCTGGAGCTTCTCGAACTGGCCTATCCCGGCCATTGCTCGGTTGTGTTGCGTTAAATGATTGAGCTATTATTACACACCTGAGAAACCGGACTGGTGTCCGAAACCAGACCGGTGTCCGAAAACGAAATAGAGCGTCCAACCCAAATCGAGAAATCCCATGCAGAATCCTCCTGGAGAGCTACGCGCTTTTGTTCTCGTTCGGCACAATGCGTACAGCTGGATCGTGGACCTGCTGCTCGACTACGAACTAGTGCTCGGCAGCGGTGAAGAGGCCAACATCCAGATAAAGGACGAGGCTGTACGCGACCGCCACGCGGCGATTCTCTGGAACGGCAAGCAGATCAATCTACGTCTGCTGGACGGCTCCGGCCAGGTCGCCGTTAACGGCGAGCCCGTCGACCAAAGCGCCTTGGTCCGACCCGGCGACGAGATCAAGGTCGGCAGCGCCGAGCTGGTCGTGAGCGTCGCGGTTTCTCCCATCACCCAGGGGCGTCGTTCGCTCACCCATGTGGAGTTCTGCGAGCGCATGGCCGACGAGCTATCGCGCGCCTTGCTGCGCTTGCGGCCGACCTGCCTGGTCATGCTCAAGGCCAAGACCGGCGACGGCTCGAGCATCGCCAACGCGGCGCTCGGCTCGTTTCGCGGCGGGGATATCGTGGGTACCTATGCGCATGACGAGATCGAGTTCCTCTTGCCCGATACCCCGCCCAGTATCGCCAAAGCGGTCGTACAGCGACTGCTGGAGACCGCGGGAGCCGAGGGGGCGAACGTGGGCCTGGCGGTTTCTCCGGATGACGGCGACACCCCGGAGCGCCTGATGCGGGCCGCGCGCGACGCACTGGCGTTCTCGACACGCGACGGCGGCGGTATCTCGCGGCCGCGTCCCAATGTCCCCGAGCCGGCCGAGCCCTCGATCCATTCCAAGAGCACCCGGCTCGCGGTGGAGGACGTAACCGAGGCGGCCAAGAAGGACGCGCCCGTGCTGTTGATCGGAGAGCCGAGCGCGGGCAAGCGCGTCTACGCTCGGCTGTTACATGACCGAAGCTCCAGGGCGGGCGGCCCCTTCGTTCTCATCTCCTGTGCGAGCCTTGTCGATCCGTGGGCGATCGACTCGGCGTTCGGGGACGACAAGGGTAACCGGGATCAGTGCAAGGCCATGCAGGCCGTAGGAGGCACCCTGGTGCTCGAAGAGATCGGCGAGCTTCCGCTGCAGGGACAGAAAAGGCTGCTCGGCTTGCTGCAGTCCGGTGTGCTCGGCTCGACCGGCCTGGTCTCCACCACGCACCGCGACCTGGCGGCCCTGAGCGGAGCGGGCGCTTTCCTGGAGGAGCTCTACAACAAGATCGCGCGCGTGCGTGTGGGTATACCGGCGCTGCGGATGCGCGCCGAGAGCATCGTTCCGCTCGCCCAGAACTTCGCAGCCCAGTACACCTCCGAGGCCAAGGTCAAGCTATCTCACGGCGCGCTAGAGAAGATGCGGACCTACGCTTGGCCTGGTAATGTGCTGGAGCTGCGCAACGCCATAGAGCGAGCGGTCAAGCTGGCCGGCGGAGGCGAGATTCTGGCCGAGCATCTTCCAGGCGGAGCCGTCGACCCGACAGGTCGCGGCCAGCTGCGCCAGCACGTCGGCTCGGTCGAGCGCGACGCCATCATCAAGACCCTGGCGGATAACAACTACAATCAGACCCACACCGCCAGGCAGCTCGGCATCTCGCGCCGGGCCCTCATCTACAAGATGGAAAAGTACGGCCTCAAGTCTCCACCCTCGAGCAGCCGCAAGGAAGAGTAACCCCCTCCTCCCCCGCTTACGCCCCTACTTCACCACCCGCAGGTAGGGCGGAAGCTTCTGCTGCACCCCCCGTCTTCTCCTCACCGTGGCCGCGGCGCGCTTCTGTTCCGTCCTCCCGTTGCCGTTCCCTCCCCTGTCGCCCTCGAACCCGCCGTTACCGGTCTTTCGTCCACTGTCGATTGCCGACCGGACATCTTCTGCCCGATCATCCGCCGTCCGGCCATCCCCCGCCCGGCCATCCCCCGCCGCCCGGCCATCTTCCGCCGCCCGGCCATCTTCCGCTCTAACTTCCTCGAAGGTTCCGGATACGGTTCGCCTTCCGTTCGAGCGCTTCCGGGCGGCATCTGGATCGCCACGACCGGCCGTGACCGGCCCGGTCATACCCCTGCGCCGCACCTCGCGTTCTACCTCTGCTGCGATTTCGCGCGGCATATCCTCCGGCCATACCATGCCGCGACCGTCGTCGCCCACCACGGCGAAGATCGAGCTCCAGGGTACGACGCAGCTGTACGGAGACCTGTTGAACGACAGGGTGGCCAGCAGCCCCTGCTCCCCTAGATGCAGGTCCGGGATCGGTATAGCCATGTCGAGTCCGATCTGCAGTACGATCTGGATCTGGTCCTTCAACCACGCCGGCACTTCTACCTCTTCCGCGCGCGGGTCCAGGTGAAGAAACACCATCCCCTTGGCCAGCAAGCGTTCGACCACCTCCCGTTTGCTCGGAAGCGCCCGTGGTGTATCGGCCATCTTTCTTCTATAGCGGATTCCTAACCTTCGCGCCAACCAACGCCCTCGATTTCACCTCGAGTTATCTCTCGTTCGAACTCGCGTCACCTCGCATCTACCCCCGGGTTCACCACACACCTCAGCTCCGGTCACCTCGCCCCCGCCCCCGCATGTCATTTCGCCCGCGCCCGCGCCCGTCATGTTATCCGCCCCCGGATGTCATTTCGCCCGCGCCCGTGCCCGTCATGTTATCCGCCCCCGCATGTCATTTCGCCCGCGCCCGCGCCCGCGCCCGTCATGTTATCCGCCCCCGCATGTCATTTCGACCGAAGGGAGAAATCTCCTATCACACTGCACTCGTTTCATTTCATTTCGACTTCGTACACCCTCTGTCTTCCCCGATGCCGACCACCGTTTACGCTGTACATTCGCCCCTGGTGTCGTACACCCTTTTAATAGGTCAATAGGTCGAAAACGCGATTCTTCTGCATTGGCTCGCGACTCCGCTGCCACCGCACCGGCTCATTCAACGGCCGTTTGCGCTGATTTCCGCCGGAACCGACCTGTGATCTTCGCCGCGACGTTTGCGCCGATTTCCGCCGGAACCGACCTGTGATCTTCGCCGCGACGTTTACGCCTTGCCGCCGTCCGTTTCCGTCGTAAACTTGTTTCATACGTATACGTGTTCGCCAATGGGGGCGTCACGGTTTCGACGGGGGTGAAGAAGCGTTGGTTGCGTGTCCGTCGGTCTCGGGACGACGTAAAAACCTCGGGAAAAAACAACTGCCAACGATAACGCAGTAGCTCTCGCGGCTTAAAAACGGGCCAAGGGAGCCGTCGAAGCGACGAAGTCCGCCGGTACTTCCCGCCTAGGCGTCATTTAAACTGGCTAGCCTAATCCCCGCAGCCGGGGAGGGTGGCGAATTTTCTGGCTGCTAGCCGAGAACCGAGCCTGTCCGCGGGCGCTCTTCCCGGCGAAACCAAAACACGGACTACGCACGTAGAGACCACCGTGGAGCACTTCCGGACGCGGGTTCGACTCCCGCCGCCTCCACTATCTAACTACTTGTTTTCACTCACTTCTGCTTCCGACAATTGGTCCGTCTCCAGAATGTCTCCAAGGTTGCCGGCCGAAACGGCAACGCTGGAGACGGGGGCGGGCTGTTCGAGCAACCGGATGGCTCCCTCGATCGCCGCAGGCGACAGATGCATGTAGCGCTGCGTGGTCTTGAGATCCTTGTGTCCGGCCAGTTCCTGGATAGCCCGTGCAGGTGCGCCCCGCATCGCCAGGTGCGAACAGAACGTGTGCCTCAATATGTGCACTCCTCCCTTCGCCAGCCCGGCTCGCTTCGACGCCTTGCGAACCAGTACCTGCACTACCTTCTGCGAGATGGTATTCCCGTCGTCCTGGTACAGCACCCGCGAGCCCCTGAGGTGCCGGTGCTTGCGCAACGCCTCGGTCAACCTCGCCGTCATCGGCACGATGCGCGGTCGGCCTCCCTTGGGCACCGTCACCTGGCCCTTCCACTCCGACCGCTGCACCTTGAGCTGACGCGTATCCAGCGAGATGTCGGCCCATTCCACGGCCATGATCTCGCCGCAGCGTAGCCCGGCGTCGCCACCGAGCAGCACGATGATCAGCGCCCGTTCATCTACCCTGGGGGCCACCTCGACCAGACGCGCGTACGCATCGAAGTCGTGGAACTGCGCCTCGTGCTCGGGCACCTTCAGAAGCCGTATCGTGCACGGCACCTGGTCGATGACCGACCATTCCGTTGCCACCTTCAACATCGTATTCAATACGGTCAACACGTTGTTGACGGTCTTCGGGGCTTTCGCGCTCAGCTCGCTCTTGACCTTCTGAACGTCCTCGTTCGTGATCGCGTTCAGCTTCTTGTTCCCGAGCATCGGAACCAGGTGAACCCGGAGAACTGTCTCCTTGGCCGCGATACCGCTGGGCTTCTGCCGGTTCGCTCTCGCATAACCATCCAGGAATCTCGTAACAAACCCCTTCAGCAGAGGTACCTCTCGCCGCTTCTCCTCCTTTCTCTTCCGGGCAAGCTCTCCTTTCAGCAACAGCTCGCGCTCGAGATTCTCTCCCCAGCGCCGCGCGCCGGACTTCGACGATACGGGCGCCTTCTTCCGCTCCCGCAATATCGTCCCGTCCGGCATTGCCAACTGAATGTCCACTTCCCAGCCTCTTACCTGTCCGTTTCGCTTGTACGGTCTTACCTTCGTGCTCATCGCCTTTACTCCTGTGGCGACAGCGCACGCCTTTCCTCCAGCCATCTTAGCAGTTTTTCGCGCTCGAACAGCAGGCGCCTCCCGACCCGGATGGGGGGTGGCAGTTGTCCCCGCGCGATCATGTTATAGATGGCCTTGGGCGTCGTCCGGAGCCACTCGGCGACCTCCGGGATACTCACAAGTCCCGGTAATTCGGTGGAAACCGGTCGGCCACCCCTGGGTGGCCCCCCGGGCCCTTTGACCGCTCCGCGGTTCCGTGTGCGCTTGACGCCGTTCTCGTAGCCCATGGTACGAAAACTGAAGGAAAAGGCGGGCGTCCACCGTTCCCGGCTTGTCCCACTTTCGCCAAGTGGGATAGGACGCGGACGGTCATACGCGCGTTCCCCGGTGTTTGTCGTCGCTCCCGCCCCTCGCGTCTCTCGAACGAGCAGCGAGTTTCCCGCCTCCCGGATCAGCGAAGTGGGACGGCGCCGCTGCGAATCTTCCCGATCAGATTCTTCAACGTCTTGGGGGCGATATCGTCGGCAATATCGCCCCCGTCCGCATACCGAAGCCGTACCTTTTCTCGCGGCGCTTCGCCCGTGGTCTCCATCACGATGCCCGCTCGTTCCAGCAGGGGAACGATGGTTTCCTTGGTCACGTCATCGGGCGACCGACAGACCTTGCCGAGAGCTTCGAGAACGACTTCGTTCCAGCCACCTTTCCTCGGTTTGTATAACTTGGACTCGATCTCGGCTCGCGCTTCTTCCACGTCCTGTACCGGGACAAACAGGTTAATCCCTGCAAGCGTGACCGGATCGGATATGCCCCCTGGAATGTTCCCGTGCTCGGCGATTCCCTGAAACAACGCGTCTCGCATCATACTTCGGTGAAGTTCATTCGATATCCAGATTTCCGGATCCTCGAGAGGAGCAAGCGATAGTGGAAGCTCGTCGTATTTCGAGGGGACGTGAGAGTACTTGCGTAGCCCGTCGTGCTCGATGATGAATCGAACAAGCTCGTCAGCCTGCTCGAGCCACTCGACCGCTTTCTCGTCGACGGCCTCACCACAGCGTCCGAGAGGCGCCTTCTCGATATCCTTGGCATCGTGCGCGGTTCGATCCCCTTGACCGGAAAGCATGCCGTGTACCCACTTCCGTACGTACTGCCCGCGCTCATCGGTTGTCGTCTCGCATCGGCAACTATAAAGCGGCGACTTCGGCGTGAAATCGCATAGATCCCGCAGGTGAGCGCGCGGCCCCGTATAATAGGGGTAGTAGAGCGACCGGACCGCATCACGCCAGTGGTACACGGAACCGATCTCCCGGGGCTCGTGTACCGGGAACGGCCGAGGCTTCCAGTCAACCTTGCTCGGACCGTTCCGCTCCTTCGAAGTCCGCTTCCGTTTTACGCCCATTATCCGGTTCCAGCCCCTGTACAGTCACTACCCCGAGCGACCCATGAACAAGTATACCGCTGCTGACGCTTCGGAGCGAGGAGCCGATCCCGGTTTCCGTGCGACGTCGCACCGGTCAGCCATTTGCATGCCACCGGCGTCGTCCGCCTTCTACCCGGCATCGTCTTCGTAATCCTCCTCGTCCGCGTCGCTCTCGTCGTCCTCTGACCACTCCCTGCCAGTGTACCGGTACCACTCGGACTTCAAGCCCTGAAGGACTCCCTCCGCGTTCCGGATGAGCTCGCTCAGGAACTCCTCCAAGTCGGCTCCCCTCAGCACCTGGTCCACGTCGAAGTGATCCCACTCGTTGCGGATCTTCCCTCGCCCCTCGCTGGTAATGGTCTGGAACGACACCTGCAGCGGCCCGGACAGGGTGATGCCGCCGTAGCCGTCGTCCAGAGGTTCTCCCCATCCCTTTCGCCGCCTCAGCGAGCCGCAAAAAGGACACCGAAAAAACACCCTTTGGGCGGGCATAACCACCACCTCCACGCCCGGCCCCGACGACTCCACCAGCGCCCGGCACTACCCGAGGCCATTCGCTTCTACAGGTTCGACCGTCGCGCGGATTTCGGAAAATCCAACGGTATTTTACGATATATCGTACCACGCCAGAAAAACCTTCGGAAGGACCGGGTAATTATTAGGGTCCCGCTCGGGGATGGGTGAACCCCCTCGCCTTAAGGCGAAGCCTTAAGGAGGCCCGAAGGGCCGGTTTTACTGCGAAACCTTGCGGAACATAGATAGCGCTGATGCAAGAGGCCTCTTCGAACCGCGCACGCATAAGCCGCCTTAAGGCGGCGCGTGCGCGTGAATCCACCGCCTTGAGGCGGTGGTGCTTCAAGGATGAGATCGGGTATCGGACGTGGGGGTCTGTTATAATTTTCAGGCCGATGTCTCCGAAATCCGATTTCGCGGAAGGGGCTGTTCCGGGTGAACAGCGGGTGGCCGGTCGCTACCGGCTCGAGGGAGAGCTGGCCCGGGGCGGGATGGGGGTGGTCTCGAGCGCCCTGGATGAGTCGACCGGATCGCGGTTGGCGATCAAGCGCATGCATGCCGAGATGGCGGCGCAACAGCGCCTGCGAATGCTATTCGAGCTCGAATACCGCACGCTGGCCACCATCGAGCACCCCCGCGTCATACGGGTATTCGACTACGGGGTGGACGGGGGATCGCCGTACTACACCATGGAGCTGCTGGACGGTCAGGATCTGCGCGATATGTCTCCCATTCCCTATCGCGATGCCTGTCGTTACCTGTGCGACGTCGCCTCGTCGCTGGCGTTGTTGCACACCCGCCGCCTCCTTCACCGGGACCTTTCGCCGCGCAATGTTCGGTGCACCGGCGACGGACACTGCAAGCTGCTCGATTTCGGAACCATGTGCCAGTTCGGGGTGCCTACAAACACGGCCGGTACGCCCCCCTTCGTGCCGCCGGAGGCCTTGCGGGGAAGCGCGCTCGACCACCGTACCGATATCTATTCGCTGGGCGCGCTGGCCTATTACCTGCTCACCAGACGCTACGCTTACCGGGCGCGGGACTTGCAGTCGCTGCCCCAAGCATGGCGGACCCAGCCGACCCGGCCATCCGTATCTGTAGAGGATATCCCAAAGGACCTGGATGATCTGGTGATGTCCATGCTGAGCCTGGATCCCCTGGGTCGGCCTTCCAGCGCGGCGGATGTCATGGAACGGCTGACCGCCATCGCCGGGTTGGAAACGGTCGACACCTCGGAGGTGATGGAAAGCTACCTGCTCAGCTCCCCGCTGAGAGGGCGAGACCGGGAGCTACTCAGCCTGGAGCAACGCACCAAGCGCCTCGTCAAGGGGCAGGGGGCCACCCTGGTCTTCGAGGGGTACGCGGGCCTGGGAAAGACGAGAATGCTCGACGAGCTCTCCATGCGGGCGCAGGCCGCGGGCGCGGCGGTGGTACGCGTCGATACCCGCGCTCATCGCGGGCCGGCCGCGGTACTGGGCGCCCTGGCTCGCGCCCTTCGCATCGCCTTGCCCTACGAGGCGGAACGGGCACTGGCTCCCCGCCGCACGAGGCTGGAGGCGATTCTCCGGGAACGCCGAGCCGCGGGCACCGGGGATAGCTCCGGGGCCACGGGCGAGACCGGAGCGGCCGGCGCGGACGGTGGAGTCGGCGCGGAGAGTGGGGGCGGCTCAGAAGGTTCGACCGCGCCGTTTACCGTCACCGGCGCCATACGCGCCATCGGCGCATCGCCGGACGAGCCGGGCGTCAAGCAGCGCGAGGGGGGCGAATCGCGCGCACGCCTGCAGGACGCCATGGCCGGCTGGATACTGGCGGTAAGCGAGAAACGTCCGCTGGCCATTATGGTGGATGATCTGCATCGCACCGACGAGCTGTCCGCGGCCTTTCTGGCCGCGCTGGCGCGCGAGACGCGCGAGCAAGCGCTACTAGTCGTCGCTACCCAGCGCACCGGGGAGCCGGTGGTCGCCCGCGACGCCTTCGATAGTTTCAAGAACGCGGCGGCCTGCTATCGCCTGTTGCAGCTCGACGCGCAGGACACGCAGCAGCTGGTCGCGTCCCTCTTCGGCAGCGTGCCCAATTGCAGCCTGGTTGCCGATTTTCTGCATCGAAAGAGCGGCGGCAATCCCGGCCTGTGCACCGAGCTCGCAAGACAGATGGTCAATCGCCGCCTGGTTCGATACGAGGCCGGGATGTGGGTCCTTCCCGACCAGCTGGACGAGGGACTCTTGCCGGAAAGCTTTGCCGACGCCTTCCGGATGCGGCTGGAAGCGCTGGACGAGGACGCGAAGGCCCTGGCCGCCGCCTTCAGCATTCGCCGCGGGGTCATGCCGCTCGAGCTGTGCGCGTCGTTCGCCGGGCTGGAGGACAACAGGCTGTTCGTCGCGCTGGACCGGCTGGTACAGGAAGGTATGATTGTCATGTCGGGCGGCGGCTACGGGTTCGCCAACGACGGTATGCGCGAGACCGTACGCTCCGCCATCGAGCCGGGGCTCGGGCAACAGCTGCATCGGCGTCTTGCCGAGGCCCTGCTGCAAATCGCCGGTGATAACGCGGAGACTGTACTGGAGGCCGGATTCCATCTGCTCAGCGGAGGGGACGCGATGCGGGGAGCCGACCTGATGGCGAAGGTCGCGCCCAGGATGGCGAGAGAAGGCATTGCCATGGACATGGCCATTCCCGCCCTGGAGAGAGCTCTCGAGGTATACGAGCGAGGCGGGCGCAGCCCGGCCGAATGCCTTCGTCTACGATACGCGCTCGTACGGGTCTCCTACGTTTTCGACTACCGACTGGCCGATCGATACGGCGACGACGCGCTGGGCCAGCTGCTTCACTACACAGGCCTGGATACGGCAGACAGACTTCGACCCTATCTCGGCGCGCCTCTTTCCTTTCTGGCCGGACTCTGCTGGGCGGCATTGCGGCGTCTGTTTACCGTGCCGCGGAAGCGCGGCCCCAAGGTCTTGGCCGCCCTGACATATTATTGCGGTACCGCGGTGTCGATGATGGGGATCGGTTCGACGTCGCTGGACGCAGTCGGCTGCCGGGCGGTGATGAAGCACGTCGAAAAGCTCGGCGGCGCCATCGGGCTGCAGGGAATACGGGCGATATACCTGTCGTGCCGCGCCTTTCTGGCGAATGCCGAGGGCCGCGAGGCCGAGGTGCAGCGGGCCGCAGAGAAGGCGCTGGCCATGTACGAGCGCCCCAGTCTGATCGGTCTGCTGGAGTCGGACCACAAGGTCCTCAATGTCGGCACGATGCTGGTGAACGCCGTCAACGAGAGCTTTCGCAAGGGATCGCGTGCCCTTCAGATGGCCGATGCGATGGAGGCCATGGGCACCAAGATGGGTCGCGCCGCAGCGCTACGCATACGGATGATGCACCATTTACTACGGGGCGAACGGGAGCAGACCGAGAAGTACCGCGCGCTGGTCGAGACTCACGCCATCCAGGGTGGAACCATCTGGCAGGTACTGTGGTTCGCGATTCCGATCGAGGGGATGGCGGCGATACGCAGCGCGGATCTGGTCACGCTCAAGCGGGTGCTGCGCGACCTGGATCTGCTGTGCGAGATCAAGCCGTCGCTGAAGGTGACTCGCGAAATGGTGGTGCTGGTGTATCTCCTGCGCCGTAACGATCTGGAGGAGACCTGCAAGCTCGGTGAGCGCTTCATTGCCGAACATCCACCCTGGAGCACTGGCGGTTGGTCCCAGGCATACGCCGCCCTGGCTATCGCTCACTTTCATCGAGGGAATTACCGCCGAGCCGTCGAGGTCTGCCGGATCGCGCTTTCCGAGCTCACGGATACCGATCGGGAATACGTCTGGATGTATGGCACGCTGGAGCTCCTTCTGGCCGCCGGCGAGGGATTGCTGGCGTTCGACGAGGGAGATTCTCGAGGAGTCGAGGAAGCAAGGAGGACCATCGACCGGCTGACCCCGGAGCGCGAGGCCGAGAACAGCCCCCTGATGATGTTCGAGGTCCACGAGATACGCCTGCGGTTCGCCCAGGTGTTGGGATCGGACGAGGAGTATCGAGAGAACCTCGAACGCATGTATTGGTGGGCCAAGCAGGCCGGCAACCCGGCCATGCTGGCCCATTGCGAGCGTATCGCGGAACACGGGATGCGCGCCGGAGTGCCGTCGATCATCCCGCCGCCCATCGACGAGGAGCCGAGCAGCGCCGACGACAGCGTGACCGCGGTTCGCAAGGAGAATGCCTACCTGGCCCTGGGTGAGGTATTCGCCAGATGCGAGGGGCGTGATGCGCGGGCGCGACAGGCGCTGCGCCTGATCGCGCAGCGTACGCAGAGCGGAATCGCCTATCTATTCTTGCGTCGGGAGCAGGGCGTCGTCCTGGCCGCGGCATCGTCGGTCCAGGAGCCGCCCGATACGCTGGTGAACGAGGTGCTGCGACTGCAAGATGACGACGTAACCACCGCAGCCTCTTACGTCGATCTGACCGGAGAGACGTCGTCGTCCACCGGTTCGGACGAATACGCATCGCCCTACCGTATTCGCGTGCTGCCGGTACGTGTGGGCGAGAGGGATGTCCTGGTCGGTGCGGTAGCGTTTACCCGCGATCCCGCTCGTCCGACCGACGTCAGCCTTGCCTATCTGCGTGCCATCGCGGGCCAGTTGGTCGAGAACGGAGACGCGCGCATTCGAGCGATTGCCGGGTAGCGATCGCCGGGTAACGAGGCGAAAGAGCGTGCGGGGCTCCGCCGCGTGAGCCTTGCCATCTTCTCCCTTCGAGGGGAACGCTCGATTCGCGGCGAAGAAGGCTGCCATGGCCGATCGAGTCAGTGCTCGGCGCTGGCCGAGACCGAAGCAGACCACGCCTCGGATAATAGGGCGCGACGCACCGCTGCGTCCGCAACTCGCCCCTTTTCGCCCGCGCAGCCTCCTCCTGCCGCTCCAGACCGTCCCTCCGTCTCCCTCGGATCGACTTTTCGAGAGGGACACCTTTTTTTCGACAATCCCGGCTCGTCAGAATGTTGTCAGAATATTTCCAGAATCCCACGAGGATCTCTTGGTGTCCCGATTCTACACTCGTGAGTATGGGTTGCGTCAGTCGACCGAACGCGCCCTCGGAAAGACCAAGGTCTACATGGGTAGACAAGCCGATCGAGCGTCGCGGGTAGATGTCAGGCCTTCGAGAAAACGTAAATAGTCCCGCTCGGTTATGTACCACGTCGATCTAGACAGGGAGGATCCAATGTTCACGCAGAGAGCCCGAATGTGCACACTCCATGTTTCCATATCCGTGTTGGCGGCTGCCCTTCTTCTGACCTTGACTGCCTGCGGAGAGGATGCCGGCCAGGGGGGAGGTCTCTCTGCCGATCCTATAGGACCGACGGCCGGTAGCGGCGCACTCGCGGGCGCCGGCGGTGCCGCGCCCGCGGCGGGTGCCGGCATTGATGCAGGCGCGGGCGGCCAGGGTGGAATGGTTGAGATGGCCGGTTCGGGGGGCGTCGCGGGTCAGTACGAGGCCGGTTCGGGGGGCGTCGCGGGTCAGTACGAGGCCGGTTCGGGCGTCGCGGGTCAAGACGTGGCCGGCACCGGCGGCGACGCCGGAGGTTCGCCACCGCCGGCCGCTGATCCCTTCCTCCCGGATCGCTGCAACGGCGACGCCTCCAAGACCATCATGATCGGCGACTCCTATCTGGCTTTGAGCGGCGATATTACTCGATTCCTGCAGCAGTGGTCGGGGCAAACCTACCGGACCTACTATGCCAGCGCCACCCAGTTAGAAGGAGGGTTTCCTCCTACCATCCCGGATCAGTATCGCCAGCTGGCGCTGCCACAGGGCCCGGTGCAGACGATCATCATGACCGGCGGCGGCAACGACGTACTGATCGGCGATCCGAGCTGTCGCACTACTCCGGCTACCACTGCTGGCTCTCAATGCGAGAGCACGGTTCTGAGGGTAGTGGAGTTAGCCAAGGATCTTCTCGAGGAAGCAGCGGGCGACGGTGTCGAGGAGGTTATCTACTTCTTCTACCCGCACGTGGCGGGAATGAACGTGAGTCTGAACCCAACACTTGACTACGCTTATCCGTTGGCCAGAGACCTGTGTGAATCCGCTACCGGCCTTCATTGCACCTTTGTCGACACAAGAGCTGCCTTTGAAGGCCATCCCGAGTACATCATCCTGGATGGTATTCATCCATCGACGTCGGGCTCCGAGGCGATCGCCCAACTCGTCTGGGAAGTGATGGAAGACAACTGCACGAACGGGATTACCATTCCTCCGGAGAGGTGATCACAGGTAAGGCTGCGTACGGTCTTTGTTTAGAAAAGCTGGAAAGAGAATCGTGTACCCAGCGTCTATCGGTATTCCGACTTCCAGCAACCGATTTCGGTTTTTCGGTCTGGTTTTCGTCAGCATGGTTTGCTCTGGCACGCTGGCTTCATGCAGCGTCTATGACGAGGACTTGATCGAAACCCTGAGCCATCCTGCGGCCAGCGGTGGCGGCGGCGACGGCCAGGGCGACGACGGCCAGGGCGATGACAGCCAGAACGGCGTGGGCGGCGGCAGCGCCGGCAGCGCGCACAGCGGTGGCAACACCCCCGATGCTGGCCTGGATGAGACCTGCGGCAATGGCCGCGTCACGGATACGGAGAGATGCGACATCGCAATCGCGCCTGGCATGCCTGGAGCCTGCCCTACAGAATGCCCGGCCAACGAGGCGTGTTTGCAGTACGCGCTCGAGGGGACCAACTGCCACGCCCAGTGCGTCCTGGTGACACCCAATTGCATGGACGGCGACGACTGCTGCCCACCCGGCTGCACCCGGCTAACCGATTCAGATTGCTCGGCCAGCTGCGGCGACGGCGTAGTGCAAGCCGATGAAGGCGAGATTTGTGAGCCGAGCTGGGCATTGCAGGGTGTTTCGCCGGATGCCGTAACAGCCTGCCCCACAGAATGCGAGGACGATGGTGACCCGTGTACCCAGGAGCTCCTGTCGGGTAGCGAGGACAACTGTAACGCACAGTGCTCGCGTTCGGACATTACATCGCTCGTGGATGGCGACATGTGCTGCCCCGAAGGGGCCAACGCCAACACAGATGGCGACTGTGACCCCGTTTGCGGCAATCAGATCCGCGAAGGCGACGAGGAATGCGACGGCGCCGTGGGCTGCGATGATCAATGCAAGTCGACGATGACCGACGAGCAGCGGAGCTGCGTCGAGGACTTCGATGTCGTTGCGGGCGCGTGCGAGGAGTGCATGTGCACCAACTGCACGGATCAAGCCATTACCTGTTTCGGCAGTGGGGATGCAACCAAAGACATGCATTGCTCCAAAATGGCCGACTGTGGCTACCAGTACGGATGCGTCGGCCTGGTGTGTTACTGCGGAACGGCCCCCATCTTTTTCGATGGTTGCACGTTCGGCGCAAACGGTCCCTGCAAGACAGTTATCGAGGAGGCCGCCGGGACTACGAATCTCACGAGCATATTTTTCCAGCAGTATGATGGAACCACGGCCCTGGGACGCGGCCTGGCATTCAGCGACTGCTACGAGCGCAATTGCCTCGAGGTCTGCCATTGACGGCACGGCCGCGGGTCGGCCGCGGGCCCACTTTCCGGCACGATCGGGCCCGCCGCCGGTGACTACGCAATAGATGTGAGGACGAATGCCGATATCGCGACCCCGGGTGTGAAGCACCGCGGTATCGACCTTTCGTGAGGGACGGCGGCCCGACACCTCTTTTTCGACAGTCCCGGCCCGTCAGAATGTTCCCAGAATAATTCCAGAGTCCCACGAGGATCTCTTGGTGTCCCGGTTTTACACTCTTGGGTATGGGCTGCGTCAGTCGACCGAACGCGCCCTCGAAAAAACCAAGGCCTCATGGGTAGACGAACCGAGCGAGCATTGCGGGAACAGGTGAGGCCCTTGGGAGAACGCGAATAATCCCGTCTGGTTACAGAATACACCATCTGAACAGGGAGGCCCCCATGCCCACGCAGAAAGTTCGAATGTGCCCATTCCATGTTTCCATATCCATGTTGGCGACCACGCTTCTTCTGGCTTTGACGGCCTGCGCAGAGGATGACGGCGAGGGGGGAGGTGCCACTTTCGATCCTTTGGGGCCGGCGGCCGGTAGCGATGCGCCCGCGGGGGCCGGCGGCGCCGCGCCCGTTGCGGGCACCGGTATTGAAGCAGGCGCGGGCGGCCAGGGCGGAATGGAGGAAATGGCCGGTTCGGGCGCCGCGGGTCAATACGAGGCCGGATCGGGGGGCTTCGCGGGTCAGTACGAGGCCGGATCGGGGGGCTTCGCGGGTCAGTACGAGGCCGGCAGTGGCGGGGACACCGGAGGAGCAGGAGGTACAGGAGGTACAAGCGATATCAGGCCTCCTTGTCTCAAAGATCCCCGCCAAGTGGTGTTGGTAGGAGACTCCTACATGAACGCGCCCTCGTGGATCGGGCGAGCGATCGCCGAGGCCGCTGTTGCGGACGGCGCGCTTCAACCCGGCCAAACCTACGCCGACTACTCGATCGGCGCCGCGACCGTGCTTTCCGGCCAGATCCCCGGCCAACTAGACCGGGCCCTGGCGGACAACCCGAACGTGAAGACCTATATCGGGACTGGATGCGGCAACGATATCATCGGTTCCCTGGTCTGTCTTATGCCTGGCTCCACCCAGAATACGACCTGTACGGATATCATCGCACGATGCTCTCAAGCCTTCATGGACATGGGTGATAGAGCTAAAGCAGCCGGCGTAACGGACTCGATTCTATTTTACTATCCGGACAATGTTCCCGGCGGCGGGGCAGAGATCGCGCAGTACGGGGCCGAAGAGGCGGCCGCGTCGTCCGCCGCTCTCTCCACGCCCGAGTTCAGGGCCTATTTTGTCGATACGATACCGCTTATGCAGAGCCACCCTGATTGGTACTTGGATATCATACATGTCAACGCGCAAGGCGCTCAGCTTATCGGTGACGCGATATACCAGGTCATGAAAGACAACTGCATTGCGCAGCCAGAAAGTAGCGGTTGCTGCGAACCGTGGTGAGGAGTCTGGGGCTGTGGCGGCGCGACGGGAGTCGGTGATGAGGGTAGTTTTCTACGCCGCAGCGGCTTGCCTGCTGCTGCTCGCTTCTGCGTGCAGCGCCGAAGGGACGGATCCAGGGGGAACCGGAGGTGCGAGCAGCGGTTCTGCCGGGGCCGGCGGCCACGCGCCGTCAGGCGCGGGCGTCTCCGGTTATCCGGGGGCGTCCGGTACACCGGACGCAGGGGGCACCGCCGGGGCAGCGGGAACCGCGGGTACTGCCGGGGTGGCGGGAACCGCAGGCGCGGCCGGTAGTGAGGTCACGGCCGGCACCGGCGGAGACACCCCGGTCGAGCCGATGGACGGCGGCGTGGACGATGGCGGTGGTGGCTTTGCCGCCGGCGGCGGCAGCGGCGGAACCGGCGGCAACGACCCGACCGGCCCCGTGCCGGTGATCCCGCCCGCACCCGCGAATTGCCCGGTCATTGCCACGGGGAACATCACCGTACTGGGGCAGAGCGTCCAGATCTGGACGGGGCCGCCCGGGCAAACCGGTCCCATGGTCTTCTACTGGCACGGGACCGGCGGCAATTCCGGGGAGGCCGTGAACGGCCTGGGGCCGGGGCTAGGGGAGGTTCAGGCCAGCGGCGGCGTCGTCGCCTCGTTCACCACCACGACCGGCACGGGAACCAGCACTACCGGCAGCACCGTATGGCATACCGGCGACTTCGAGATGGCCGACATCATTCTGGCCTGCGCCGCGCAGCAGGGGCTGATCGACACGCGGCAGGTATTCACCGCCGGTTGCAGCGCCGGCGGCCTGCATGCCTCGGCCATGGTCTATCATCGATCGAGCTACCTGGCGGGGGCCATGCCCAACTCCGGTGGCATCCTCCTCCCCGCCCAGCTGCAGGATCCCTCGCACGTGCCCGCGGTGATCAGCACCCATGGCGCAGCCGGCGTGGACGTGGTGTTCATCGACTTCTCCGACACGACCGCCAGGCTGACCAGCGACCTCGCCTCGCTCGGCGGCTTCGTCGTCAACTGCGACCACGGCGGCATGCACTGCATCAGCCCGGCCGAGGTCAAGAGCGCGCAGTGGGAGTTTCTCAAGGCCCACCCATTCGGTTACGGAACCTCGCCCTATGCCGGCGGGCTGCCCGCGCACTTCCCCGCCTACTGCCGGATCATCAACTGAACCACAGGTGAAATCGACGTATCCAACGTCGAGAAACCGGTATCCATCAGTCCATTGTCCACCGGATTCCCAGCTGTCGTCCGGTTTCCCTGGCGGCAGCCAGTAGCTCCCGGGAACGCGCCCGGGCCTCCTTCGAGGGTTCCTCGGCCAATAGACGCCCGTAGCTATGGCGTGTCAGCGCCAGCGCAACCGGCAGCTCCAGCTTCTGGTTCATCACCAGAGCATCCTCGAAATGCTCCGCCGCCTGCTTCCTTTTACCGAGCAATCGGGCCAGCTCCCCCAGAAAATGCGATACCGAGCCGACGCTGTTGATTATCGTACTGGTGGCGTTGATATGGGAATAGGGTTTCAGCAGCTGGTATAGCGTCTGACCTCTCTGCCGGTCTTCGAGCGGTACCGCGATCCTCACCAGGTCGACCAGGGTGGATATGTAGGCACGGTCCTTGGGGATATCTGCAAATTGGTTCTTTGCGAGCTTCTCGAAGGCGCGAGTCGCTTTCTCGATTTGCCCGGCGGCCAGGGCAAGAAAGGCCCGGTGCGAGCGATAATTGTGTAACTCTCTCAACCACGGAAATCGTAGTGCGGGTTCGTCTTCGAGGTCCTCCGCGGTGATGGTGCCCTGCATGGCGCGTCGTATTGACGTCCTGAAACCGCTCCTGAACTCGGCTCCTTCAGGTCTCGCCTGAATGGATCCCTCGTCCAACTCTCGAAACCTCGACTCCGCCTCGTCGAAATGACCGCGTAGAAACAGGAATATCTGCACCCTCAGGCGCTCGACCCGCTCCCTTGCCCATTCGATACCAAACTCGAGCGCTGTACGCCGCCAATCCTCCAGTGTCGCCTCGACTCCCGCCAGATCGCCCAGCTGTATAAACGCGTGCAGCCTGATCATATATATGTCGATCATGGACCAATGAAAGGTTCGCCGGCGCGCGATGAGATCCAGCATCTCCTCGGTGATCCCGACCAGCTCATCGAGACGATCAGGCCCGGTATGCGAGTAGGCCCTTGCGGCCAGCGCATCTAGCAAGACCTCCGGATCCTCGACTTGATATGCCAGCTCCAGTGCCTGCGAGCTCAGCTTCTGACTGCGATCCATATCCAGCGAGTTGGGATGTAGCCACGCCAGATAGGCGAGAACCCGGCAACGCTCTTTTACCGCATCGGGAGGCAAGGCCCCCAGTGCGTATTCCAGGTCATCGAGAACGGCCGGATCGGGAACCTGAGCCATGATTAACGAGTATCGCGATAATATCCGAGTTTGTATGAGCCTGTCGATCAGACCGTTTTGCCTGGCGATGTCGCAGGCGCGATCGCCAACCAAACGGGCCTGCCGTCGTAGACCGGCCTTGCCGAGCGCGAACGCCTGGGCCGACAGCAGATCGCACTGTTGGCCCGGGTCGGGCCGAGGATCGAATTCAAGCGCCCGCACCGCCCTTTGCAGGTGAGACGCCGCCTCCTGGTGGGCCAGCATCTTCGTCGCCTGGGAGGCCGCCTGAAGCGCGTACCGGATCGCTTTTTCATACTGGCCCTCGGGCAAGGCTTGATGGAAGTGGTGAGCAAGCTCGTTGATACCGAGCTGTCCGGAAGGATTGCTCTCCAGTACCTCCGCCACCCGGCGATGAAGCCGGGCACGCTCCTCGCTCGAGAGACCTCCGTACAGGACTTCCGCGATCAGATCGTGGCTGAACTCGTACCTGCCAATCTCTCTTTCCCCGTTCACCAGCCCGCTTCTTTCGGCCGCCTCCAGGCGAGAGAGAACTTCGCCGCTTTCCGGGTGAAACAGATGCTGTAACAGGCTCAGATCAAAGCTTCTACCAATGACACTGGCGACCTCGAGCAGCTTGCGGCTATCCGGATCGATCTTGTCCAGTCTGCTACGGACCACACCCAATGCCGCCTCTGGTATCTCGATATCCAGGGATCCGACATTGGCGAGATCCGACGAATCGTCCCTGGCCACGAGTAACCGAACCGCCTCGCGCATAAAAAAGGGATTGCCGGAGGTTCGCTCGAAGACAGCCGTGACCAACGATTCCGGAACAGGGCCCCGGGAAACCTGTGTCAGGTACTGGCCCACTTCCTGCTGCCGTAGACCGGCGAGTTGTATTCGCTGACAGACCCGACTACCCAGCAGAGCGCCGAGACTTTTCCGGTTGGGATGCTCCATTGCCAGCTCGGTGTCGCGAAGCGTGCCGATGATCAGCAGCCTTCCCTCCAACAGCTGAGAGGCCAGGAACGCCGCCAGTTCCAGGCTCGCCGTATCGGCCCAGTGCAGGTCGTCCAGGATGACCAGAGAGGTGCTGAGCTCGCTTGCCGAGATCAATAACCGGGTGATCGTCTGATAGACCCTGGCGCTCGTTTCCATGGTGTCCGTTTCCGCGGGCTCGAACGAATCGCCCAGGCGGGCGGCCAGATCCGGAACGATGAGAGCAAGCTGAGAAAGGCTACGCTTGTCGATGGACTTCAGTACCCCGGGCCCCAGCTCGCTGACGGCTCCCTTCAAGGCGCCGTACCAGGGCAAAAAGGCCGGTGCGCCGTCCTGGTCGATACAGCGGCCCCGGTGGACCCTTATACCTCTTTGCCTGGCCAGGTCCGACAACTCCATGGCAGTGCGCGTTTTGCCGATACCCGCATCACCTTCCAGTAGAAAGAACTGGCTCTCACCGGATTCGGTCTGGTCAAGGGCTTTGCGGAGCCGCCGGATCACCTGTTGTCGCCCCACGAACGGTTCGGATGGAGGGCTGGATGGAATACTGGAGGTCGGTCGCGTCTCGGGTTTGTCGACGATCTCGTCCTCGGTAACGCTGACAACGCAGTCGAAGCAGTAGCCCACGCCATACAGCGTGCGAATCGGATGCGTGTCCGATCGCTTCTGCCCCAACGCCGTTCGCAGCTCCGATAGTTGGGAGTGCAGGGCGGATTCGGACACCACGACGTCGTACCAGATGTTGTCGAGTAGTTCTTGCTTGGTGACACTCCGGCCGCGATGCTCGATGAGGTACTTCAGTATCGCCAGCGGCTTGGGCCCGAGCTCGACACGCTCGCCGTCGCGTAGAAGCTCGTCGCGTCGAGCGACCAGTATGAAGTTATGAAAGACGTAGGCCATACGGTCGGCGTACCGGTGCGGAAGGAACAGCCTTAATCAGCCAATATGCCCTTTTTCGGGTCGGAAGACAACGCAATCGGATAGAGCCGGGTTCGGTCCTGTAGACGGAGCGTTGGTAGACGAATTTCGGCATACACCGTACAGAAATTGGTTTTGATCGCACAGCGTCCGCTGTACCGCGGCATCGCTGGTGTCCTCCTTCTCGTTTTCAGGGGGGTCTCAACGTCATCAGTTCTGTATCCTGACGACGGAAGGGACACCACTGCACCTCACCCGCCCCGGCCGTTTGCGAAATCGTCGCCGCCGTCGCGGCAATCGCCAAAAATGCCCTGCTCAACGCAGGTACTGCGTTCCAAGCTTGAGAATCGGAAGCCACATTCGTACGATAGATATTAACGCATAGTTGGGCATACATCGGATTTCAGCAGGCATTGGTTTGCCCGGGAGGGCATGTCAGAGTTTTCGCGCGGCGTATTGATGGCTGGCACCAAGAAGAAGCAGCGAGACGAGGCGGACCAGGGGGCGCCGGGAGGCAGGGCGCCCCGCATAATTGCGGACCGCTATGCCGTCCTCGAGGAGATCGGGCGCGGCGGCGTGGCGACCGTGTACCGCGCCCATGACGAGCGTCTGGACCGCTCCGTCGCGCTCAAGCGGCTGCACTACCACGGGTCCCAGGAGAAGGTCATCCTGCCGGCCTTCGAGCACGAATTCCAGGTGCTGGACCAGCTCGATCACCCGCGCATCGTACGCGTCTTCGACTACGGACACGACGGCACCGCGCCCTACTACACGATGGAGCTGCTCGAGGGTCAGAGCCTCAAGCGGAGGCTGCCGATTTCGATCGTGGAGCTGGCCAAGGTTCTGCGCGACGTGGCCTCCTCCCTCGCACTGCTGCACGCGCGCCGCTACGTGCACCGGGACGTCACTCCCCGCAACGTCTGGTGTGAAAGCGACGGCGGCGCGAAGCTCCTCGACTTCGGCGCCATGGTCCCGATGGGATCGGCACCGAGTCTGATCGGGACGCCGCCCTTTGTCGCGCCCGAGCTTCTCCACCGGCAGCCGCTCGACGGGCGGGCCGACATCTTCGCGCTCGGTGCGCTGGCCTATCGCGCGCTCACCGGACGCCACGCCTACGTGGCCCGCTCCCTGCACGATCTGTGGGACGTGTGGCAAAGGGGGTCACCGCCGCGACCGGCAACGCTCGCGAACGTGCCGGGCGCGATCGACGAGCTGGTGATGGCGATGATCAACCTGGACCGGGACGGGCGCCCCGCCACCGCAAGCGAAGTGATGGAACGCTTGTGCGCCGCGACCGATATCCCGGTCGACAGCGACGCACGCGCAGCGCGCGCGTACCTGCTCTCGCCACCACTGCTGGGTCGCGAGCGGGTCCATCGCCGCATACGCCAGAACCTGCTGAAGGCAACCGCCGGAAGCGGGCGCACGTTGCTGCTCTCCGGTCCCCAGGGGATCGGGGCAAGCCGCCTGCTGCGCGAGCTCGGACGCGACGCCAAGCAGGTCGGCGCCACGGTACTGTCGGCCGACCGCCAGGCGGCCGAGGGCGGCGATGTGGACCTGCTGCGCCAGCTCTGCGAGGACGCGGTGGAACAGTTGCCGCGGGAGGCGCTCGAGCTGGCCGCACCCCACGCGGGCGTGCTCTCGCACCTGAGCCCCGCGGTGCGTAGCAGTCTCGGGGAGCCCGAGCTCGCGGAGCTGCCCGCCCACAAGCCCGCGCTCACCCTGGTCACCCACCTGCACCGTTGGCTGGAGAAGGTGGCCGGCCAGTGGCCGCTTTTGATCGCGGTCGACGGGCTGCATCTGTGCGATGCGGTCGCCGTCTCTCTGCTGCACAGGCTCGCACGCAGCTGCCACGACAGGCAGATGCTGCTCGTCGTGACACGCGACAGTGACGCCCCTGCGCGGTTCAACGGCGCCGAGGATCAGCTCCTGGAGCGACCGGACGAGGCTCGGCAGTTCATCGAGCTCACGCCCCTGGACATCGAGGACGTGACCCGGCTGACCGACGCGCTCTTCTGGGGGGCGGACAACCAGCGTGGCGTCGCGACCTGGCTGCACCGGGTTTCGGGCGGAGTGCCCGGCACGTGCCTTGCCCTGGCACAGCACCTGCTGGACGTGGGGCTGGCACGCTACGAGATGGGCCGCTGGCACCTGCCGGCCTATCCCCAGGAGCACGCCCTGCCCACGGACCTCAGCGGTTTGATCGCGGGCCGCGTCGCGCGACTCAGCACGACCGCACGCGAGCTGGCGAGTGTGCTCGCGCTGGCCTACGACGACACCCAGGCCGAGCACGAGCCCACCCACAACGTCACCGTGGCGGAGCTGTCGCGCGTGCTCGAGGCGCCGCTCGAAGCGATCCACCGGGCCCTCTCGGAACTCCACGCCGCGGAGGTCGTACCGGCGACGGAGGGCCGTCATCGGATCGCCCACCGCGCCCTCGCCGAACAGCTCCGTGGCGACCTGGACCCGGGCCGGGCGCGCGCCTTTCACGCCGCCCTCTACGACGTGCTGGTCGCGCACAGCTCGGAGGGACGGCTGGCGCTGCGCCACCTACAGCTTGCAGGCGAACACGCACGGGTGATCGAGCTACTCAGCGCCGGGGGCGGCGCGCTCTCCGACCTGGGCGCGATGCGGCTGAGCCTGGCCGCGGACCTGCTGTGCACCGCCGTCGACTACGCGCGCACACACGACGTCCCGCGCGAGCAGGAGGCCATGCTTCACGAAAGGCTCGGCTTCGTCGCCTCGGTCTTCGATTGGTCGCTCAAGCGCTACATGAAGGAGGAGCTCGAGCGCCTGCTCGCCGAGACCGGTCTCGACCGCCGCGAGGAGTTCGTCGAAGCCGGCGGCCCGGTCCAGGTCCACGCGGCCTGCATGAGCGCGGCCACGGCACGCCGAACGCCCGACGATCCGCGCACACTCTCGAGCGAGCAGGCCATGCTCCGGCTGCCCGCCTGTGCCGCGGCGCTCGGCCAGGTGGCGGCACGCGCACAGGATCTCGAGACCACCCGGGAAGCCACCGCGCTCTTCGAGTGGATGCGCGAGCTGGAGCACGGCGTGCTGAACGCGGATTCGGCCCGGGAGACCATGGAGTGCCTTGAGGGCCGCGAGCTGTCGTTATCCATGATGGATCTCGTCGAACGCTTCATGAACCACCCCCAGCTCAGTCCGGTCTACCGCCTGGCTGCCGCCGGGGTGCAACTGCACAGGGCCGGTGTGCGCTTCGCCGCGCAGGGAAACGCCCGGGTGTTCGACGTGGCGTCGCTGCTGGAGGGGGCCGTGCCCGGGATCTGGCTGGCGGCTCACCTCTACTGGCTGGGTCACGCCTTCCGCTGCGAGGGCGCGATGGCCAAGCGGTGGCAGCAGCCGGCGATCGCCGTCTCACCGGACGACCTGTGGCGGCGGCGCGCCCACCTGATGGTCGAGGCGAGGCTGCACGCCCTCACCTACAATACCCTCGCGCTCAAGGGCGTGCTGGGAGAGATCGACGTGCTCGCCGAACAGTTCCCGGGCTGGCAGCCCTGGCGCTACTGGGCCTGGGGCGAGTACCTGCTGCTGCGCGGATCCCTCGAGGACGCGGATGCCGCCCTGTCGGCCGCGATCGAGCGTTCCGGACCCGGACAGCACGCGGCCTGGGGGCACGCCCATCCGGCCCATGTCGTCCTGCTCACGCGCATGGGCGATCACCAGCGCGCGGTTACGGCCGGGCGTGAGGGCCTCGCCCATTGCGCAGAGCAGAAGCTCGACGCCATGACCCGGTTCGACCACCAACTGGCGCTGGCCGAGGCGCTCGCCGCGATCGACCGGCACGAGGAAGCATCCGGGATGCTCGACGACGCCGAGGGCCTGCTCGAATCGGAAGCCTTCGGCGGTGTCCACCAGGGGCGTCTGTGCGAGGCACGGGTCCAGGCGGCCCTCGACCGGAGCGACTGGCAGGCCGCCGAGACACACCTGGCTCCCCTCTCCAGGATCTTCATGCAGAGCGAGATCCCACAGCTGACCGCTCGCTACGTGCGCCTCGCCGGCGACGTGCGCAGCGGCGAGGCCCGGAGCACCTCGCGCAATTTGCGCGAGCGCTGGTCGCCCGACAGGGCCGGGCCTGCCCTGCAGGCCCAAACGGCGCAGCTGCTCTCGGACTGCGAGGACCGGGCGGCCCGGGGCTCGCGCGTGCTCGCCCTGCTCCTCGAGGCCTCGGGCGCGGACGCGGGCCTGCTCTACCTCGCCAACTCCGGGGTGCTCTCGCTCTGCGCACAGATCGGGGACATGGAGGCGAGCAGCATGGCCCTGGCCGAGGCACAGCGCCACGCGGACGCGTCCAGCGCGGTCACCACGGCCGAGACACGCCCATCCGGCAGATCCACCCGTTCGACGCGCCCAAGCTCAAGCGATCCGGTAGGCTCGATGACCGATACACATGCGCTGGTGTTGCGCGCAGGCGTCCGTGTCACCGCGGTCGCTTTGCTCCGCTGGCGCGGCGAGTCCCGGTCCTCGCGCCTGACCGCTGTCAGCGAGCTGGCCAGCGCTGTGGGGGACGCGCTTGCCGAAGACTCGGCGCCGCCCATCTTCCGTTGATGATCTGCCAGGAGTCCGGGAAGTCGGCCGGCAGCCCGCTCGCGTAGGGCTCAGGGCCGATGCCACTTAAGGGAAGAAGCGGTAGGCGCGCGGAAAGTGCGACTATCCGCGGTCCGACAGGTTGCTGGTCGATCGAAGACGACGACAGAGGCGCGCATGTGACAAACGTCCTTCCGCGCGTTATCGCTTTTTCACTTGAAGAAAGCCGGACCGCACGACCGCCGCGCTAGCGGCAACCGGCGCCCTCCAGCGCCGCCACCTCTGCCGCGCAAGCGGCGGGATCGACGGGGGCGCCCACGACGTCCTGCTCGGGGTCGCACTTCCAGGCCTGGTCGAGGTCGCATTCCCAGGCGGCAATCGATAACTCGAGGCACGGCGCGCTGTCGCCCATCTCAGCGACCACGAAGTCGCACAGCCCGCGGCAATCGTCGATGTCGATCGTGGAGCAGTCCTGGATCTGCCGGTCACAGCTCGCGTAGCAGGCGGTGCGAGCCGCTACCGCCGATCCATGGCCGGCGTCTCCACCCGCGTCGGGCATCTCTGTACCGCCATCTTCATCCGCGCCGCTGGCGTCCGTCGGGCCCGGGCCGCCGTCCACGGCGGTTTCACCCGCATCGGGCTTTCCCGCATCGCCGTTCGTACCGCCCGTGCCTCCAGCGCCTCCGACGCCGGTGTCGCCGGGTCGCGCTTCCGCATCGAGGCCCGAGTCTCCCGGATCGCCGCTACCGCCCCCGGTGTCTCCGGGAGCTCCGTCATCGTCGCCGCAAGCGGACGCGGTGAGAGTCAGCGTCATGACCGCTACCACCAGTGCCCATTTCATCCAATGTTCCCTTTGGTTCCTCGAGTCGTTCGCGCTCTGCCAGGTACGTTTCCACCGCGCTTCTTGGAGGCAGGAATGCTGATCGCCCCTGTTCGAGTAAACTCTACCTGGTACCTCGGCTTGAATGGTATCGATGTTACGTTGATACGGAGCAGGCGATCTACTCGAAACGACCTGTGACCGTTTCTGTCCAGGTCGAAGGCGTGCAGGATGATGTTTCCGTCGAGCGTTCTCCGCAGGGAATACGGTTCAACGGTGCGATTGACTACCTGTCCGTTATCCTTTCTGTGTTTTATCTCGATGCACAGATAGTTCGCTCCCGCGAAACGTACGGGTTCCAGTGGTACACCCTGTCCCCACGCGTATACGGTAGGCGGCGGAGACCAGGACACGTCCTCCGACGCCCCCACGGGAACGGCAGGAAGCGTTTCCGGCACGACACGTTCTTCGATCCAGGCGAAGAAACCATCCAGAGCGTCCAGATACAGTTGATAAGGAGGGAGATTCGGAAGCTGATGCGCCAGCATATTCTCCCATTCAGACTCGAGTTCCCCGTAGACGGGTGAGTCGCGTATTCCTTCGTAGGTGGGAACCGCGACGCCCTTTGATTCGCACTTTTCGATCAGCGTCTGGCGCACGTGTGTCGGCTCGTTTCGTAGCTCCGAGTGCCGATGAATATTCACCACGTCGTAAAGGTCCCGCGGTCTGCAACGCTCGCCCAGCGCTCTTATTTTTTCCGCGAATAGCTCCTCGAAGGAGTAGCACCGTACCTCGCCTCCGGAAGGGAACCGATCCGAGAACGGATGATTGATCGCCCGAAAAACAGGAGGTCGAGCGACCTTCTCAGAGGCATCCAGGTCCAGCTTGACCGTCGCCACCGAGGGCGCCATGCGCGGCCCCCGGTAGTAGATCCGTCCCTCGGCAGAGCGGCCTCTTGGCCGCAGTCGCACTTTCGGTTGCTGGACCGTGAAATCGATGCCTGAGGCCTCGTAGACGCGTTCGAGTAATTCGCCGAGAATCGATAGAAGTTCTTCGGGCTCAAAAGGCCCGCCGGGCAGAACGGTGAAATCCAGATCTTCGGAGAAGCGATAGGTTTCGAAAAAACACTTCTTCAGGCAGGTGCCTCCCTTGAATACCCAGCCATCGCGAAGGATTTCGTGGGTGCCGATTCCCCACAGGAGCCAGCCGATGACGTAGTCCTTTTCGATCACGTCCTCGCGGAGCCCCCATTCGGTTTCCAGGTTCCTGAGCTCGCCGTGAGAAATCATGCCTTATCGCCTCTCCTGTCGATTTCGACATTCACGGCAAGGTTCCATTTTCGGAGAAGCCGCCCCTTCCTTTTGACGTTCGGATCGAGCCGAGAGTATCCGGTACTGACATTGTCGCGACAGATCGAAAGCAGGTGGGGCGCGTCAATGCCGGTGGCGTCGATGATAAATCCCAATCTCTTGAAGAGGGTCTTGTTCCCGAGTTTCTTTCCGGACTCGATCAAAGCGTCATCGTCGCGATGCTCGCCGGTGATCAGCTCGACGACCATCTCCGCCACGTGTTTGATTCCGCCGCCCAACCGTGGATTATCCAGCATATCGACAACGGTCCGCGTCGGGTTCGATACAAGCACCCGAGCGTTGTCGCGCCAGACCGTTTGCAGGCCGAACATCCGCTCCTCGACGGTCGATGAAACCAGGAATCGCGTGCCTTTGATCGTTTGGCGGCGGCGGCGAATATCGTTTGCCGAAAAGACGACGACGTCGGCGAATATCTGTTCCGTCAGCCCCCAGTGTTCAGCGGCGCTCCATCCCCCGATGTAGCACGGTGCGAAAACCGTGGTTGCGATGACCCAGGGATCTCTTCGCGATTCGCCGGGCCTCACGGCGTCGAGTGACACGGTGACATACAGGCCCCTGCGCACGCGGGATAGCCATCCCCTCGACGCCCAGTGCGCGAGAAGCCTGTTCACCCTGTAGGGCGGTAACTGCAGACACTCCGCCGCCTCTCGCGAGGAGAAAGGCCCGGAAAAAGCGCGGTACAGACGCGACAGCAACTCGCGATGCGCCTGCGAGATCCCTCCTCCATACCGGCTGTCGGTATATTCGATGGGCATATATTCCACTCCGAACGAAACAACGCGAGGTTCGTTATACCAGAATTCGATCTCCGGAGAAAGGCCCTTCAAGTGAATCCAGGGCAACTGATCATCACCGCCACCGGTATTTGAAAGTCTACACCCGCGATAGTCTGCTGGATTTCAGGATGCGCCGGGCCTCGCAGATGGGCGCGGGAAGAAGTCCCGCCGCCGTCCGGCGACCGTTCGTCTCCAGACCGTCTCCAACGCGCAAATGGAACTCATCGGACGTTATTCCAGGTTTTTCTTAAAAGCCAGAACGCGTCACCGGGTCGAGGGAACGGGGCCCTCCGCCACCATCGCCGGCGCATCTCCAAAATCGTCTCCAAATCGTCTCCAAAACGGGGGATGACCCGGGGGGACGGGAGGGGAGAGCAGGGCAGTGGATAGAAAGTAAAAAGCGGTGAGATGTCGAACCCTTGTACCGGAAAGTCGTGCGATATCGCCGTGTTATAGGATATATACTTTCAGGGTTCGACTCCCGCCGCCTCCACTAGTTTAGTTGTTTACTATCAAGCAGTTGGGCAACCGGACGATTCGCGTTGCCCAAATGATGCCCCGAATCGAGCAGCTTGACCGCTTCCTGGCGGCTCTCGCTGCTCAAGTGGGCGTACCGTAAGGTTCTTCTCTAGAATGCCATTTCGTTCCTCCATTGCCGGAATCGGCCGGCGGTTTTGCGAGGAACGCGTCAATTCATTTCACCCCGGTTTGTGCGACATTTCTTATTGGACGATGCACCAGTTGCAAGGCCTGGGCGCTCTTTTGGGAAGGTGCCGAGGCCGTGTTCCCCGGCGGCACGCTGCTCATGCGCCGGCGCTTCGGCGTCCCGCGCGATCCGCTCGACGTCGCCTGCCGGTGTCAGCTCGCGGTCACCCGACCGGCGAGCTCACCCGACCGGCCTCGATGCCCTCCGGCGGCGACTCTCGGCGCACCGGTCTGCCCGCGATCCCGTCGATCCGCTTCGCGAGCGCCTTGCTGACTCGATCAGACGCGTAGAGCGTCGCTTGAGGTCGCTATCTGAACCCCGCGACCGGTGACCGGCGACTCGATCGCGCTCGCTTCCAGCAGGTGCTCTCGGGGCGACCCTTTCGGTGAAGGGCCGCGTTCATTGAGCCGTTGCCATCACCTCTGTCGATGTTAGGCATATGAACTATTGATTTTGCCGGATGCGTATCTGTTGCGACGGTTGGAACTAGAGTGTCGCCAACAAAGGTTGCGGGTGTGCTGCGTCCAATTCAATGCCGGAAAGAGCGTAGGCGCAAGACGCGCGTCAGGGCCGTTTTCCCGACGTGATTAGCTCGAACGATGTTGCTGAACCGTTCGAAGCGTCGGATCTCCGCCCACAACACAACGATCAGTAAGGAGTATAACGCATGAAACCTTCTCATATTCGTTTTACCGCCGTGGTCGCCGCGCTGATCATGACGAACTGCGATGGTACGGATTCGGCCGGCGGACAGACCGGACCGGTCGCCGGCGGCGGAACTGACGGCGTGGCAGGCTCAGTCGCGGGAGGCTCCGGCGTCGCCGTTACCGGCGGAATCGGCGCCGTCTCCGGAGGAGAAGGAGGAGGCGGCGGCGGAGGGATTGGAGGAGGCGGCGGAACGGGCGGCGTCATATCGAGCGGAGGCTCGGGCGGAGGCGTCGCCATTGCCGGCTCGAGCGGCGACGGCGACGGGGGCACGTCAGTCGGCGGGGACGGCGGAGGCGGAGCGGGCGGTGTCGATCCCTTCGCGAACCTCGCGCCTTCCACCCGCAATCCCGGGTATCCGTCGTTGGCCCCGGCGGTCGGAGAGCCGCTGCCCAGCGGCGCGGCGGGCACGTGGACTTATCAGGAGGTCGCCGGCGCTATCAGCCGGGACGGATCCCCAGCGGGATTCTATTTCAAGTACAGCAATACCATGAGCAAGAATCTGCTGATCTACCTGGTCGGCGGCGGAGCGTGTCAGAGCAGCTTCTTTTGCACCATCAACCCCCCAAACAAGGACTTCAGCCTCCTTGCCGAGAGCGCAATGGATGGAATTGCGAACTTGACCGGCCCCACCCCTGAAGCCCAGGACCCCAGGCTGCCCAGATGGCAAAGCGGCATTTTCAAGGATGACCCGTCCAACCCGGTCAAGGACTGGAACATGGTATATATCCCGTATGTCACGGGCGACGTGTTCGCGGGCAACAAGCCGAACGGGTCGGTCCCGGGCGTGACCGGAACTTTTCAGTTCGTCGGCCGGGAAAACATGAAGAAATTCATAGCGCGCATCGTACCGACCTTCTCCGACGCGAAGGTGGTGCTGTTGACCGGATCGAGCGCCGGCGGAATTGGCGCTTTAATCAGCAGCCCTTTGGTAGTTGATGCATTTATCGACCAGGGCAAGGGCGCCCGGGTCTTCGTGGTGGACGACGCCGGCCAGATCTCTGACGACCAGTACCTGGAGGTCTGTCTGCAAAAACGGTGGCGGGACATCTGGAACTTGAACGAGAGCTTCCCCGCCGAATGCACCGGCTGCTTCAACGCCGACGGCGGCGGCATCGTGGCCGGATTCCTGGCTCACCTGATCGAAAGATATCCGGGCAACCTGCTCGGCGGCCTGGTCGGCTGCAACGACGACGAAATCATGGAGATGTTCTTCGCCGACGAAAACGACAACTGCACCGGCGCGGCGCCGTTCAGCCTCTGGAATTACGACCAGCAGCGCTTCAAGGACGGGCTCAAGGACCTCATCGATAACCACATGGAGCGAATAAGCACCTACATCTGGGCCGGCAGGCTGCACCAGAACCTCTTCCAGACGGCCAGCGCCGACCGTTTTTACCAGAAGAACGGCCTGAGCAAGACTCCGGCTGAATGGTTGAAAAACCTCCTCACCGGACAGGAGGAACACCTGGGTACGCCGTGACGGTCCTGTTTGGCACGCGTGGGAATACGTTCCCGGAGTACTCGTAAAGCTGGGCGATGGGAATACGTTCCCGGAGAACCTGTAGAGCGGGGCGATAGCGGCGCAGCCGAGAGGGGGCGTGGCGCTGACAAAGGGCGGTGGTTTGGAGCTGTGGGACGCGGTGTAGCGATGAAGGACGGGTGTTGGGATGCGTAGGGGATACTGCGGACGCACCTTTAGCGCCCAACTCATATTGTCGCGCTTGCGAACGTGTCAATTCATTTCACCCCGGTTCGTGTGACATATGCAAATGGACGCTGCACGGATTCGGTGTGCCTGATTCCGCCCAAAAAGCGGTAGTGGCCGAACAATACCGTGTTCCAGAACATTCTCGAGAAGACCGAACGGGTAGCGTCTCGAACCAGGCGTAAGGATTCGCATCGCCCGCGAAAAGCGCGTTCTAAAACAGGTGTCTTTGCAGGAAATCTCCCTGCCTCCGCACGAATTGCGAGAACATTTCGCCGGTATACGGTTCGAAGTGGTTGCAGTCCATCACCACCAGTTCCCCGTGCGGCAACTTCGCGGCGCACGCCTCGATCGCTTCGATCGGAATCAATGAATCCCGCTTTCCCGCCATGATCAAAACAGGAGCCTTGACGTTGCTCGCCTTGTCTGTCGGATTGTACGAGGCGATCTTGATGAATAGACGCGAGGCGAGCTTGTTTTCCCAGGTCTTGTCGTCTCCCACGATCGACATGTAACCGTCATAGCATTCCTCGGTATTGAGCGCGGCGAATGTTCCCGGACGACCGACAACGGGCGAATAGTGCGGAGACATGCCCAGCGCGCCCCGCGCCATGTCATACAATCCGTATATCGTGGCCTGGAGAATGTGGGAGAGACTGTTGACCCTGGCCGATGCCCGGCTATCGACGTGGGGAACCTGTGAAACGACAGCCGAGATCCGCTCGTCATCGGCGGCCGTCGTGATCACGTGTCCGCCGGAAAACGACGAACCCCAGAGCGCGATCCGACCGGGGTCGATGTCCTTTAGGGTTCGTACATGGGAGATCGCCGCCTTCCAGTCCTCGACGTGCCGGTAAGGATTGACGATATGTCGCGGAAGGCCGTCGCTTTTTCCGAAGGTTCGGTAATCGAACAGAAGCGCGGCGATGTTCCTTTCCAGGAAATGCTCGGCATATGGCAAGAGGCCGAAATTCTTCTGGCCGGCCATTCCGTGCGCCATGACGACGACCGGCGGCCGCGTCGCCGACTCGGGCAATAGCAGATCTCCGTCGCATCGAATTCCCGCGCAAAAGAAGTCGGACTTTTTTGTGATCATTTCACGTCTTCCCTTGGCCCGCTCCGGGGCGCGTACGCGCCGCGTTCCGGCGCGTACGCGGTTTGATCATAAGCCCGCAATTCTTTTCATGATATTCCGCACGACCGATCGGGGCAGAAACGGCGCGATCGTCTGAAATAGACCCGAGGAGAAATTTTCGGCTCTGTCCGGATATCTCACCTCAAAATATAGGATAACTGATACGAAGC
>CAYVFC010000085.1:0-35633 GCA_964450715.1 uncultured Sandaracinaceae bacterium
GCTCGGTTTTTCGGGCGCCTTGGCCGCCGTATGGTCCCGGGCCTGAACGCTTACCTGCAGCCGGACGGGATTCTGCCCCTTGCTCCTTCGCGCCCGTTTCCTCGGGCTCGTAGTGGATGAGCACTTGCTGCAGGTTGGGGATCTCGGTTTGCAGGCGTTTCTCCAGAGCGTCGCAGACGTCGTGCGTCGTGCGCAGATCGACGGCGTGGATTCCCAGCACCATCTGCAGCCCGTAGGGAAAGCGCCGGTTCTGGATCCGGGAGAGAACGAGGGAGAGGAGAACCGCGCCGGCCACGAATACGTCGCACAACGTATGCAACGCATCTGCCGCCAGCGCGACGCTGCCCGAGGCGCCGGCCAGAGCTACCTTGACCGCGGCCAGTAGGGCCCTGACCGAGACGGATATCGCGACGACCTTGACCTGGGGCGTCATGTCGGCCTCCGTTTCCAGCCGCGCCCCCGTCCCTTGCCGCTCTTGCCGCCCTTGCCACGGCCGGGGCCCTTGCCGCCGAAAAGGCCGCCGGGACCGCCGCGTCCCTTGCCGCCCTTGCCCATGCGGCCGAGACCGCATCCCGGCCCTCCGGCCCTTCGGCATCCGGGCATGACCAGGCGCGGTCCGGGCAGGCCCCGCGTGAGCAGATCGGCCAGCACCTCTTCGATGCTCCCCGCCACCCAGGGAACTACGCGGATGCCGCGCGCCTCGATGGAAGAGAGCAACAGCTCGCTGATCCCACCGCAGACCAGAAGCTCCACTCTTTGCTCGGCCAACTGCTCGACGCGCTGCAGGGGATCGAGCGCCTCCAGGGTGAGGTGGCGGCGATCGTCTTCCCGGCCGGACGCGACGTCCACCAGCAACAGTTCTCTGCACCAGTCGAAGACCGGCGAAATACGTTCGCTGAATACTGGAATCGCCACTTTCATCGCATACCCGTCTCTCGCGCGCCCGCGAAACATCTCGGCGCGCCGCCCATTGCCGGCCCTCCGGTAGCGTCGGCCCGCGACGCGCGTCGTCTACAGCTGGCTATTCTGCCGCACCGGCTCTCGGCGCTCGTCGTACGGTTGCGCCCCGTCTTCCCGGTTGCGGTACGCGCGTCTCTCCAGGAAGTAGCGGACCACCACCGTCACCAAGGGTATGAGCGCGGTTGCTATCCCGATACCGGCGGCGCCGTAACGTTTCTTCTTGGACATGAGAACCTCCTTTACCCGTAATAAACGCAATCGCCGTGCCAGCTCCGGGACGGCAGCGCGGTTCGGGCGGAAACTCTCGATATCAAAGCGGGTTTTTGTCGCGCGCCGGAAGCGCGGCCCTCGGTCGCACGAGTGGTTCTGGTTGCAATATGCAACGTGAAGAGGTATTGTGTGTTGCAAAATGCCACGCAAGCGAGCAGGGCAATCCGAGCCGAGCCAGAAGGAGACGCTTCGCGCCGGTGAGAGTACCGGAGCGGTGCTCGACTGCATCACCGAGGGCGTCTTCACCGTGGACGGGCAGTGGCGGCTCACCAGCATGAACCGGGCTGCCGAGCGCATCACCGGCATCCCCAGGTCCGAGGCGGTGGGAAGGCCCTGCTTCGAGGTCTTCAGGGCCGATATCTGCGAGAGCGGCTGCGCCCTGCGGCAGACGTTGGAAACCGGAAAGCCCGTGGTAGAGAGGGTAGTCTCCATCATGACCGCGAAGGGCAGGCGGGTTCCTATCAGCGTGAACACGGCCCTGTTGAAGGATGGGAAGGGACGCGTGCGAGGTGGGGTGGAGAGCTTCCGTGATCTGAGCGAGATCGAGCGGCTGCGCGAGGAAGTGCGCCGGCAGCACTCCGTGGGCGACATGGTGAGCCGGAGCAGCAAGATGCAGGAGATATTCGCCGTGCTTCCCCGCATCGCCGAGAGCGGGAGCACGGTGCTCATTCAGGGCGAGAGCGGAACGGGCAAGGAGTTGCTGGCCCGCGCCATCCACCAGCTCAGCCCTCGCAACAAGGGGCCGCTGGTGATCGTCAACTGTGGCGCCTTGCCCGACACCCTGCTGGAATCGGAGCTGTTCGGCTACGTCAAGGGCGCCTTCACCGACGCCAAGCGGAACAAGCCGGGACGCTTCGCCCTGGCCCGGGGCGGCACCATCTTCCTGGACGAGATCGGCGACGTCTCCGCGGCGCTGCAGGTCAAGCTGCTGCGCGTGCTGCAGGAGCGCGAGTTCGAGCCGCTGGGAGCGACCCGCCCGGTTAAGGCCGATGTAAGGGTAATCGCCGCCAGCAATCAGGACGTGAGAAAGCTGGTCGCCGAGGGCAGGCTGCGCGAGGATCTGCACTACCGTCTGAATGTGGTAAATTTGGCGCTGCCGCCGCTGCGGGAGCGAAGGGAGGATATTGCGCTGTTGACAGAGCTATTCGTCGACCGCTTCAACCGCGCACGGGGAAAGCAGATCGCGGGGGTGTCCCAGGAGGCGCTGGCCGTGCTCGCTCGCCATTGCTGGCCGGGCAATGTCCGCGAACTGCAAAACGCCATCGAGCACGCGTTCATCATGTGCAGGTCGGGGTCGATCGAGCCAGAACACCTGCCGGAAGAGCTGAGGGGAGGCGATGCGGACGCTGTTAGAAAGCGGCAACAAACCCTGGCCGAGAGCGAGGCACGCCTCATCCGCGAGGCGCTGGTCCGCAACCGGTACGAGAGGAGGGCCACCGCGCGGGAGCTGGGCATCGACAGGACCACGCTGTACCGCAAGATCAGGCGGTACGGGATCGACCTTTCCAAGGGGTGAGCGGTCACCCGGGCGTCTTTGCCCAGAACATGGTTTGCGTGAAATAGCCGTGGTAACCGGGAAGGTCCAGGATGAAGTCAGGACCGTCCGCATCGGTCAGCCGTGCGTATAGCTCGGCGTCCTCGAGGGGCAGCTCCGCGCGCGCTCCAGGCCAGCGCATCCCGATCAGGTCCAGCAGCCCCGCGCGCGCCTCCGGGCTCAGAGGCGCGTGGAATACCGAGATGAAAGTGTGCCCCTGGGGCTGCACGAGGCCCGCTTGTTCGAACCAGGCCGCCGTTCGCAGGTAGTGCTCCTCCGGTGCCATGCCCTCTTTGAAGGGCTCGATGCCGGCGGCGGTCGCATTCAATCGCGCCTCCAGTCGGGGATAACCGGGGAACAAGAGCTGGGAGCTGTAGAAGAGCAGAATCACCGTGCCCCCGGGTCGAACCACCCGGCTGATCTCCTTTACCAGCGAAAGAGGACGCCGCGAGCCGTATCCGGCGAAGTCCGAGCTCCAGAACCAGTCGAAGGTTCTGTCCTCGAAGGGCAGGGCGGCGATATCCCCCTGCCGGAAGGCGATCCGTTCCCCGTATCCCGCCCGACCCGCTATGGCCGTGCCGGTATCCAGAAAGGGTTTCGATATATCCATTCCGGTCACCTGCCCGCGCGACCCTACCGCGTCGGCCAGCAGCATACACTGCAGGCCGATGCCACAGCCCGCGTCCAGTCCGTGGCTTCCTTTTGGCAGCTGCAGTCGCTCGATGGCCTCGCGGATGAGTGCGCGCCTGAGCGGATCGGCCCGGTAGAGCTTGCCCGCGTAGTCGTCGTTACGGGGCAGCAGCGAGGCGATGTCCTGCCAGCTCAGGTTTCCGTAATCCACGAGCGGTCCCGGGCGGCTTCCTCAGGAGGGATTGCGGGGTGCGGCCAGGTCGATGGTCCACATGCGGCTCGTTTCGTAACTCAGGCCGTCGGCGTTCTCGGGCTCGTAAAAACCCACCGCCGCGTCGACGAAGGCCGGGTTCATCAGGTTGGCGCAAACCCCGTCGGAGCCCATCAGACCGTCGATCAGCTCTCCCGGCGACGCGTAGTTGGTGCCGATGTTTTCCGAGTAGTTCATGCCGGTATACCCGGCATCGTTGATCCGATCCATGAAGGTACGTCCGTCCGGGCTCTGCGACTGGAAGTAGCCCTGCACCGCCATGTCCATGGCGTGCAGCCGGGCCGAGCAGCGCAGCATGGGATCCATTTGTAGGGGTTCGCTGGATTCGAACGAACCCTCGGTCCCGCAGTCCGCTCCTTGCGCCCGGCGTTCATTGACGAGCTCCAGAGCCTGTTGTTCCCAGAGGGACCAATCGGGATCCCAGTCGGAGACCGGCCGGCAATAGTCTGTGTCCGGTACGCCGCCCACGATGGCCACCGGGGCCGCATCCGCGCCCGAGTCGGTCACAGTTCCCGCGTCGCTGCCGCCCGTCGGGCTGCCGCCCGCGCCGGAGCTTCCGCCGCTGCCGCCGGGTTCGCTGCCGCTCGTTCCGCCGCTGCCACCGTCGCCGCCGGCCGGCGCGCTGCCCTCCTCGGAGCCGCCGCTGCCCGCAACGGCCGAGCTACCGGAGACCCCCGCCTCCGCCGCGTCTCCGCCCCCGCCCGTCGCGCCATCGTCGTCGTCACCAGCGCATCCGGCGCCGGCGACCAGCAGAACCGTCAACCATGCCGATACGTTCCTCATCATCGCCCCTCCTCGATTCGATTCTACTGTTTACCGGTCCTGCCGTCCCGTTCGGGTAGCTCGATACCGAGCAGCCGGACCTTGCGGAAAAAGGTGCTCTTGTGCATCCCCAGCTCTCGCGCGGCGGCCAACCGGTTGCCGTGGTTGCGCTGAACGGCCTCCCGGATCACCTGGGCCTGCAGCGCTTCCAGCGTCTCGGCCATCCCGCGGCCGCGCCCGCGGGGAAGCGACACCGGTACCAGCTCGGACGGAAGGTGCTCGATCTCGATCTCGCCCTCGCTCCGCAGCACGAAGGCGTGCTCGATGATGTTCCCGAGCTCCCGAACGTTGCCGGGATAGTCGTGGGCCGACAGTAGCCCCATCACCTCCGCGCTCACCCCCGTCACCCGCTTGTTCTGCACGGCGTTGAATACAGAGATAAAATGCTGCACCAGCAGCGGGATGTCCTCCCGCCGTTCGCGCAGCGGAGGCAGCTCCAGCTTCACCACCTTGACGCGATAGTAGAGATCCTGCCGGAAGGCCCCGCTCTTCACCCGGGCGTCCAGATCGCGATTGGTGGCGGCGATCACCCGCATGTCGGCCTGCTCGGAGCGGGTGCCACCCAGCGGCTCGAAGCGCCGCTCCTGAAGCACGCGCAGCAACCGTACCTGCAGCGCGGGGCTTACCTCGCCTATCTCGTCCAGCAGCAGCGTCCCACCGCGGGCCAGGGCGAAGCGGCCCGGCTTGTCCCGGGTGGCTCCGGTAAAGGCGCCCGCCCGGTAGCCGAACAGCTCCGATTCCAGCAGGGTGTCGGGAAGCGCCCCGCAGTTGACCGCTACGAAAGAAGCCTGGCGCCGGCCGCTCAGGGCGTGGATGGCGCGGGCCACCAGCTCCTTGCCGGTGCCGGTCTCTCCCTGCAGCAAAACCGTGCTCTCGCTCTCGGCCACGCGCGGCAGAGCTTCCAGCAGCCGGCGCATGGAGGCGCTGCGGCTGACGATATCCCCCACCTGGTAGCGCCCCTCGACCTCCTTGCGCAGCTCTTCGATCACGCTCAGGTCGCGGAAGGTCTCCGCCCCTCCCGCCACCCGGCCCTTGTCGTCGCGGAGAAGCGCGGTTGAGACGCTGACGGGGACACGCCTTCCTTCGCCGTCGATAATGAATGCGGTCCGGTTTACCACCGGTACCCCGCTCTCCATGGTATGCCGGAGCGCGCACTCGCCCTCGCACATGCTGGCCCGGAACACATCCGCGCAGCGACGCCCCAGCGCCTCGTTCCTGGGGACACCGGTGATCTCCTCGGCGGCGCGGTTGAAGGAGGTTATCCGCCACCCGGCGTCCACGGTGAACACGCCGTCGGAGATGCTCTCCAGGATCGCGTCCGTGGCCACGGCGGGTATACCCGCGGCAGGTTCTTTCGACCTTTCTTTCATTCAGTACCGATCACCTCACGGACCTCGATCGTTGACATGTGCTCAAGAGTGTCAAGCAGGCCTGCAAGCGGTTTCGCAAGGCGCCGTTTCGACACCGTGCTCGCCCCGGAGCAGGGTTTCGACGATGCCGCGAAAGGCTTTGCTCGTCTCGGAGTCGGGCCAGGCCTGCACCACGGGCACTCCGCGGTCGCCCAGCGCCGCCACCTCCGGCTCGATGGGGATGGACCCCAGGAAAGGCACCCCCATCTCCTCGGACATGATGCGTCCGCCGTCGGAACCGAAGATCCTCCAGAGCTCGCCGCAGCCGGGGCAGACGAAACCGCTCATGTTCTCGACCACGCCGAGCACCGGAAGCTCGAGCTGGCGGCAGAAGACGATGCAGCGGCGGACGTCCTGCACCGACATTTGCTGCGGCGTGGTGACCACCACCGCTCCGTCGGCGTTCTCGATGAGCTGGGCCACGGTCAACGGCTCGTCGCCGGTCCCGGGAGGGGAGTCGACTACCAGGTAATCCAGCTCGCCCCACTCGACATCGCGGAGGAATTGTTTGATGACGGTATGCTTCATGGGGCCGCGCCAGATGACGGCGTCGTCCCGGTTGCGTAGCAGGAAGCCTATCGACATCACGTTCAGCGTGCCGTCGCAGCAGACGGTGGTTGCCGGAAAGACGGTCTGCTCGCTTCCGGCGAGCGTCGTTCCCTCCAGTTGCAGAAGCTTGGGAACAGAGGGGCCGTGGATGTCGACGTCCAGCAGACCGACCCGCTTGCCGGCGGCGACCAGCGCCGCCGCCAGGTTCACCGCCACGGTGCTCTTGCCCACCCCGCCCTTTCCGGACAGGACCATGATCTTGTGCTCGATCCGGCACATGCGGGACTGCAGCGCCCGCCGTTCGGCGAGCTCCCCCTCGTCCTCTCCGGGCTTCTGCTTTCGCGCCGAGCACTTGTCGTCGTCGCAGGTTTTACAATCTCTATTCGTATCGGTAGACGCCTTAGACACCGTATCTTTCCTTTCATTCTCTCCCGACCCACACTCTCCGTAGCTATCCCTGCTCGCACCCCGGTTCCTCGCACCTGGCCTGCCGGCCGCAGCAGGTGGTCCCAGTCTGTTCGAAGGAGCAGCCTCCCGGGGAATGCGCGTGGCTGCCCCGGGCCGGATCGCCTCCCTGCTTGATGATGAATCCGCCGCCGCCCGCTATCAGGCGCCGGACCCGACCCCCGCATTGCGGACATTCGCTCAGCGCGGGATCGGTGATCCGTTGCTCGACTTCGAAGGTGCGGTTACATGTATGACATTCGTATTCATAGACGGGCATGTTGCACTGTCTCCTGATGTTTTATCTCGTTCCGGCATGAGGCGGCCTTCGACCGCCGCCCGGGGATCCGCTCCGGGCGTACCGGTTCAGGTTCCCGGGCGCCGCCTTGAAGGCGGTCGTCCCTGGTCTTGCCGTCGACAGCGTACCGGGTGCCAGCCGCCCCATCCACGATATTCTTCGGCTGGTACCGAGCAAGAGCGAGGGTCGCCTCCGGCCAACAGAGGAACAGGTCGGCCGGTCAAGCGCGCGCCGCGCCCGCGCCGACGGCAAGGCCAGGAACGGCCGCGCCGCCTGATCTTGGCGGATATATCTATCAGAGAAGACAGCATCGACTCAGTAGCTGTGCGTGCCCAGGATAACCTGCGCCCCGAACTTTTTCTCCAGCGTGACCTTGAGATCGTCAAACTCGATTGGGCACCCGGCGGTCTCCATGGCCAGCTTCACGCAGGTCCCGAGATGGATGGCATCGATCTTCCGCTCGAGGTTCTTCGCCGTCTCTGTCAGCAGCTTGACCCGCGGGACGACGAGCCCCGGGCAGTCGCCGCAGTCGGTCATGCCCACCAGCTCGATGGTGTCGTGCCGGGCGTACTCGCCGTTCTTCTCGGTCATGCCCTTGAAGCACTTCGCACAGGCGATACAGGAGTGGTCCTTGACTCTCTTGCAGTACAGAACGGCTACGCGTGCCATGAAATCGATTCCTTTCCCGGTGATGGTTGCGACCGGTGTCGCCGAAGCGGCGCTCGTTTTTAAGGGGTGTTTTCCTCTTCGCAGGAGCGGATCTCCCGCAACCGTTCCTCGATGCTTTCCAGCTGCTGGCGCAGCATGTCGGCCTGGCGCTGCAATGCTTCGCTTTCGCTGGCCACTTCCGGAGCCCCGGCGTTCGCCCCGCCGAAGCCGAAGCGCCGCCATCCCGGAGACCACTCCGCGTTCGACCAGCCCCGGCTGCCGTAGCAGTTGCCACGGCCCCAGCCGCGACCCCGTCCGCCGCGGCCGCGGCCGAAACCCGGCCCTGGCTGCGCGTCGCCGGCCGTGCGCTCGCCTGCGCACCAGCCCATCCCTCTTCCGGTCATCGGTCCCCCGCCCAGCGGTCCCATTCGATTTCCTCCTGGCATTTCGCTACTCCTTTCCGGCGCGTCGTTCTGACGCTTTTGTTGTTTCAGTGTTTCAGCAGCACCCTCGCGAGCCCGGGCCCTTTCCTCGTCCCGCGCCCCGGCCGCTACCCCTCCCGCCCCGGAACCGGTGCTGCCTGCCGCAGTACCCGGGCATGGAAAGCGATGGGGCGGGCAACTGCCCGGAAACGAAGGCCCGCAAGACCTCGTCGATCTCGCCCGCCACGAAGCCGAGCACGGTGACGCCCCGTACGGACAGCTCGTGCTGCATCTGCTCGGAAATGGCTCCGCAAATGAGCGTCTCCACACCCAGCTCCAGCAACCGCTCGACCTTCAGGGCCGGCGTGGTCGCAATGATATTCTCCGTATACCGGTCGGTTAACTCTCCCGCCTCGACGGTCAGGATCAACGCTTCCCGGCTCACGTCGAATACCGGGGAAACCCGTCCTTCCCATACCGTGAGCGCCGCCTTCATCGGTTGAGGGCCTCCATGCCGGATCCGGAGTTGCAGAAAGCGGGCCAAGCCGGGCTGCTGTCCGTGGAGACGGGAATTGTTGGGCGAATACGGATGGATAGAGGGAATCCGCTGCGAAAAGGCTCGCCGAGTAGGGTCGCGAGTACGCGACCCCATGCCGGTTAGTGTCGCGGAAAAGAAACCTATCCATGCAGGATCTCGCGTACGAGCCGCCAGGTTTCGGTGAGCAGGTCGTGCGCTTGCGGTATGACGATGGGTAGCTGGCCGCGCGAGAGCACGCGAGGCACCTGCGGTAGAAACGGGATCTCACCGGCCACCACGCGGTTGCCGTCTTTCGCCAGCGTCTTGATCCGCGCCGTGTACTCGGTCGAAAGGTCGTACTTGTTGATCAGGATGGACGCTGGCACCTTGAAGTGATCGACCACCTGTAACGCGCGGCGCAGATCGTGCTCGCCCGACGGCGTGGGCTCGGTCACCACCAGGGCCAGGTCGCAGCCGGTGAGGCTGGCGTGTACGGGGCATCCGATGCCGGGGGGACCGTCCACCAGCACCAGCTCGATGCCGTCTCGGTCGGCCGCCTCGCGCGCCCGTTTTCTCACCTCGGCGACCAGCTTGCCCGAGTTATCCTGCGCGATACCGAGCTCGGCGTGGATGAGAGGGCCCGCCTCGGTCTTGCGTTCCATCCACACGCCCGCTCGGTTTTCTGAGAAGGAAACAGCATCGACCTGGCAGACGATGCCGCACACCCCGCACCCCTCGCAGGCGAGCCGATCGACGCGGGCGGTGCCGTCCACGATACGGATGGCTTTGGAGCGACAGTGCTCCGTGCACTGCGCACAACCGATGCAGCGTTCGTCGTCTACCTTGGCGCGTTGACCGGCGTAGAAGTCGATGAAGCGCTTGTCCTTGCCCGGCAGCAGCAGGCCCAGGTTGGCCGCGTCCACGTCGCAGTCCGCGGTGACCACCGGTGCGTCGCGGCTGGCCAGGTAAGCCAGGCTGGCCACGATCGAGGTCTTGCCCGTACCGCCCTTGCCGCTGATGACGACGAGCTGTTTCACGGCGTCACCTGTCGTCCAATTCGCGAGGCGAGCGGCTTGATGAGCTTGCGGAATCGCTCGCACTGCTGCACCGCCATCTTCCCCCGCGCGTATGCCTCGGCTACCTCGTTGAGATGTGGGATCTTGGCGACGGGCTCGATGGCTTTCTTCTCCAGGTAGCGCCGCGTTTCGCCGTCTCCGAGATCGCATCGGTTGACCACGACCAGCAGGGGTTTGCGCAGAACCTCGGTCATGGCCACCGCCTGCTTCAGATCATGTAGCCCGAAGGGGGTGGGCTCGGTCACCAGCACGACGAGATCGGCGCTCTTCACGATCTGCATCGCGCTGCAGGAGGTGCCCGGCGGGGCGTCCACGATCACCGTCCCCGCGTTCCCGGTCCTCTGCAGCAGCCCCTCGATCAACGGCACGGCGCGCGCCTCGCCCACGTCCAGGGTGGCCGACATGAACTCGATGGAACGGTCGCCGCCCGTCGGGGCCAAGCCCGTCCGCAGCGTACCGATCTCTCGCGGCGCACCGTACAGAGCGCCCTCCGGGCAGAGCAGCGCGCAGCCGCCGCAGCTGCTGCACAGCTCCTCGAACACCAGCACCCTGTCCGACAGGGCCAGGATAGCGTTGAAGCGACAGAAACGCTGGCACTCGCCGCAGCCCGAGCAGCGTTCTCTGGCCAGCCGCGGTACGGGTCTGGTGAAGCGGGCACGGCTCGAGATCTCGGGGTGCAGGAACAGGTGTCCGTTGGGCGCCTCCACGTCCGCGTCCAGGTAGGTTACGGGTAGGCCCTGCCGGGCCAGCAGCCAGGCGAGCGAGGTGGACACCAGGGTCTTTCCCGTCCCCCCTTTGCCGCTGGCTATCGCTACCCTCATCTTCTCCCTTGCGCTGGGTTCAGAGGAACTCCTGGGCCGGTACCTTTTCCAGCCGGCCTTCCCGGAACATCCGCAGGGCCTCGCCCGCGTTGATGCCGAAGGGAGCCACCCAGGGCTCGATCTCGAGGGCCCGTAAGGCCTCGAATGCCTTGGGACCGAAGCGTCCGGAGATCACCGCGCTTGCGCCGGCCGATTTTATCAGGCTAGCCGCGGAGGTCCCGGCGCCGTGGGCGGCGTTCGCCGCCTGGTTCTCGATCCGTGCCAGCACCTCGCCCGTATCGCTGTCTACGATAAGGAAGGCAAAGGCGCGGCCGAACCGCCCGTCCAGAAAGGCGAGCAACCCCTCGCCCTCGGCCAGTACCGATATCGCGATTTTACTCACTTCGACCTCCTTCTTCGTTCTGGATCGCGGCAGGGGACGAAGGTGTGCTTCTCCAGATCGTCGCGGAGAAACGCCTCGACGATCTCCTCTGCCCTTCCGGTCAACCCCGCGATGACCTGGATGCCCAGCCCTTCGGCCATGGGGAGGTAGTTCCGGTTGAAGCCGCCGCAGAGCAGGGTCGTCACACCGGCCCCGGCCAGGTTCTCCAGCCTGCGCGGCCAGGCGTCGTCGGCTATGAGCAGCCGGCTCATCCGGCGTACGGTTCTCTCGGTCAATTCCACGATCATGAACTCGCTCGACGAACAGAAACGAGGCGCGACCTCGTCGCCATGCAGGGGAATGGCCAGCACCTTTGGTTCCCTCTACGGCTAGCTTCCGCATCTTTCGTGCCAGGGCGGAAAGGCCCGTAGAGCCAGGGTCCTGGAGGCAAAGTCGTAAGGGAACCGGACGCCGTGAAATGTTACGTTTCAATAAGTGAAATAAAACGTTTCATTGGAGGATGAAACGTGCTATGGAATCTGCACGAATCCATGAGCACCGAGCCGGAAAGCCTCTATCCGCTTATCCTCGACAGCGTGGCCGAGGGGGTGTTTGCCGTGGATTCGGAGTACCGGATCACCTACTTCAACGCGGCGGCCGAGACGATCACCGGGTTTACCCGAGACCGGGCGCTGGGCCGGAAGTGCCACGAGGTTCTCAGGGCCAATATCTGCCAGCAGGGCTGCGCATTGCGCATGAGCCTGGAAACCGGCAAGGCGCAACGCAACGTACGGGTCACCATACTGAACCCCGAGATGGAGGCGGTGCCCCTGTCGGTTTCCAGCTCCGTGCTGCGCGACAGCGAAGGCAAGATGATCGGCGGGGTCGAGATCTTCCAGGATGTATCCGAGGTGGAGACGCTGCGCAGCGAGCTGTCCGGGCGGCGCGTCTTCGGCGACATGATAGGTGCCAGCCCTGCCATGCAGGAGATATTTCGCCTGATACCGGACGTGGCATCAACCGACGCTTCGGTGCTGGTGCAGGGGGCCAGCGGGACCGGCAAGGAGCTAGTGGCCAGGGCCATCCACGACCTGTCGCCACGCCGAAAGCGCGCCTTCGTCCGGGTCAACTGCGGCGCGTTGCCCGATACCCTGCTGGAGTCCGAGCTTTTCGGGTACGTACGCGGCGCCTTCACCGACGCCCGCAAGAGCAAGCCGGGCAGGTTTCAGCAGGCCGACGGGGGCACGCTCTTCCTGGACGAGGTCGGCGACTTGTCCGCAGCGTTTCAGGTAAAACTTCTACGAGCCCTGCAAGACGGGGAGATCCAGCCGCTGGGCGGTACGACGACGCTCAACGTCGATGTGCGCGTGATCGCGGCGACCAATCGCAACCTGCGGCAGCGGACGGCGCAGGGCCATTTCCGGGAAGACCTCTTCTACCGGATCTGCGTGATACCCATCCGGGTGCCGCCGCTGAAAGAGCGCCGCGAGGACATCTCTCTGCTGGTCGAGCACTACCTGGAGAGACTGGCCGCGCGCACGGGCAGATCGATCCGGAAGGTATCGCAGGCCGCCATGACTGCGCTGTACGACTACGACTACCCCGGTAACGTCCGCGAGTTGATCAACATTCTGCAAAGAGCTTTCGTGCTCTGCCACGGGGAACGGATCGACGCGGCCCATCTGCCCCCGGAGGTGGTCCGTGCGAGAGAAGTACACGGCGAGAGCTCCGTTTCCAGATACGAGAGCCAGCACGGCGACGAAGAGGAGGGAGAAAACGGGGCGCTCTTCGACCGGGAGCAGCTCGAGGAAACCCCGCTGGCGCGCTGCCCCTTTGCCGCAGCCTTTCCCCGGGGAGCGGCGGGGATCGAGGGGGAGGACAGCGGCAGCGACACCGAGGGTGCAGAGGGGCCGGCCGCGGTGCGCCGGCTGATCGAGCAGAACGCCTGGCCCGAGGCCATCGAGCTGCTGGAGGCGCTGGACGCACAGGGCTGGAACCGGGAACGGACCGCCGAGGCGCTCGGCATCAGCCGCAGCACCCTGTGGAGACGGATGAAGAGGTGGGGGCTCATCCAGAGCGGGTGATAGAGATTCGCGGTCCGGCCCGCGGTGGCACCGCAATTGCATTCGAATGGCTAGGGAAATAGGTTGGGCGTGTTCGGTGCCACCGGAGGAGCATTGTATCTTCAGAAACACGACGGCGGAGCGCCGTGCGCTGTCATTTCGAGGAGCCGAAGGCGACGAGAAATCTCTGTTTCGAGATTTCTCGCTTTGCTCGAAATGACAGCGGTGGGATATGTCCCCGCCGCTGTCACCTCGACCGCCGGGAGAGGTCTCGTTCATTCCTGCCGGGCGAGGAGATTTCTCGCTCATCTCGAAATGACATATCCGTCGCCGGTTTCGAGAACTTGCGGAGCAATACCGTGAAGAGAGAGGCCGCGGCACTGTTCGCATGGCTGTTCGTCCCGGCGGTTCTACTCGTAGAGGCCTGCGTGGTAGAGAGCGTCTGCTTCAATGACGCGGATTGCCCCTCCGGACAGGCGTGCGTTCTACAACCGGGCGCCTCTCGCGCCCGTTGTGTGAGTCGCTGCCAAGAAGACGGTGAGTGCCGGTCGGGGCAGATCTGCTCCTCGGCTTCGGGCGTCTGCCAGGCGGCCGAGTGCGTGAAGGACGGCGATTGCGCGGGCGGGTTGGTGTGCCGCAACGGCCGCTGCGAGTCGGCTCCTAGACCGGACGGATCGCTGCCCGATAGCGGCGCGGCGGACGCGGATGGGAGCGCGCCTCCGGCGCCGGTATTCGTCTGTCCCCAGGGCATGGTCGCGATCGAGGGCGAGTTCTGTATCGATATCTACGAGGCCTCGCGGGTCGATGCCGAGGAGGGCTTCGCCGGCATGGACCAGTCCATGGCCGTATCGCGGCAAGGTGTCCTTCCCTGGACGGTGGCGGACAACACCGCGGCCCAGCAGGCCTGCGAGGCCGCGGGCAAGACGCTCTGCACCAGCCGGCAGTGGGAGACGGCCTGCCGTGGTCCGGCGGCAACCGCGTACGCGTACGGGGATACCTACGACCCGGCGGTCTGCAACGGTATAGACAAGTACTGCCTCTGCCCGGCGGACAGCCTCTGCGCGAACCACGCCCCCTGCCCCTTCCCGCGCTGTTACATCGAGTGCGGCAGGGACTACCTCGCCACGCCGTTCCGGCTCGACCCCACCGGCGGCAACCCGGGCTGTACCAACGGCTATGGCGTATTCGACATGAACGGCAACCTCTGGGAGCACGTCTTCCGCGGTGATACGCGGTCGATACGGGGTGGTGCCTACAACTGCGCCGACTCGGTGCGGTTGCACCGTTGTGACTACGTCCCCGGCGACTGGGAGCCCTCGGATCGCGGGTTTCGCTGCTGCAGCGCCGGCCGCTTCGTTCTCGAGAGCGATTCCGGTCTGGCGGCGGACGGGGGGCGAGACCGGTGAACCGCGCCCTGTTCGCGTTGCCGATAGCGTTCCTCGGTTTGATGGCTCTATCCACGGTCCGGGCCGACGGGGAGTGCCGGAGAAGCTGCGGGGAGCAGCTCTCCTGCGAGGTCGAGGTGGTCGACTGCCTGATCGCGTCGGGCCGGACGCGCGAGGCGATCGAGCGGTTGAAGCCCCTGGTGAAGGCGCATCCGGAACGACCCGCGTACGCGCGCCTGCTGGCGAGTGCTTACCTGGCCGACGGCAATGCCTTCTGGGCACAGCGCACGCTGCAGGCCGCCATCGATGCCGACCCGGCTGACTGCGAAAGCCGTTCCTGGCTGGTCTGGGTCCACCTCAAGCAGGGCGACCTCGAGTCGGCGCGCGAGCGGCTAGGGCAAGCGGGCTGTCCCCGTACTGCCGAGGACCGGGGGCGCTGGCAGGTACTGGAAGCTTTCGTCGCCCGGACAGGACAGGAGCGGAGCGTGGCGGCTTCCCACGTCGACGCGCTGGGGCGGTCCGAGCGTCTCTACCCCGAGGACGAGCGCGCGTGGCATCAGCTGCGGGCGCAACAGGACCCGGGATGGATCGAGCCCTTGAGCCTGCGCGCCGAGATCCTGGCCGGCTATACCTCGGACGGACGCGGCGGCTCGCCCGCGGACGTGACCTCCGGCGACGAGGACTCGGCCGGCAGCGCTTTGGGCCGCTTCGACCTGTTCGGCCGGCTGGTGCTGCCGGTGGACCGGACCGTGCGCCCCGCCCTGGAGGGCGGGATCAAGGGGCACGGCCTTGCCGCCAGCGGGGCCCGTAACCTGAGTTACCTCGATTTCTCCGCCAGGCCGGGGTTAATCGTCGGCAGTGCCTTTCCCCGGCTCTTCGCCGGCTACAAGGCCAACCTGCTGTTGATGGGGTTGAAGGACAAGGAGCTGTACTACGAGGCGCACCGGGGAGAGCTGGAGCTGGAGACGGGTATCGGGGTGCTGCTTTTCGCCGGGGCCGGTCGCAGGATCTTCCGCGAGGCCGGGCGAACCCGGACGGAGCTGGACGGAGGCGTGGGCGGTTCGTTTTCGCCGGTGCGTCGCCTACACCTGGTGGCGGCGCTGAGCCTGCGCTACTACCTGGCGGTGGGAGAAGCCTACGACCAGTTCGGTGGATCGGCGTTGCTGGCGACGCGGCTCGACCTCGGCCGGGGGTTCTACGGAAGGCTGGGTGTGACGCCCGGTTTCGACGCCTATCCGGGCTCCGGGGGCGAGACCGGACTGGACGCGTTTGGCAGCGAGCAGAAGCGGTCGGACTGGTTGGTCAAGCTCTTCGCCGAGGGATGGTCGCCGCCCTGGAACGGAGTGCGTCTGGGGTTGAGGTACGAGTACGCCTGGCGCGACTCCACGGCCGACGAGCCGAGCAGCGACTACGACTATCAGGAGCACCGCCTGCTCGCCGGGCTCCGCTTCAAGACCGATCTGGATCCCGGTGCTCCCGGCGTGGTCTCCGGGGGCGAGCACGTCGAGCTTGACTACGGCCTGGGCGACCGGGCTGACGGCGCGGGCGAAGAGGAGAGGATACAGGAGCTCTTGCGCCAGGATGAGGCGGCGCGAGCCGGCTCCTCTTGCGTGGAATAGGGAAGATGGAACCGGAGACCACAGCGGGCGCGGCGGGCGTTTTCCAGGGCATGATCGCCGACTTACGCGATGCCGTGGTTGCGACGGTCGTCTTCTCGGCTCTGGGTCTGGCGGTGAACCTGGTGCATCCCGAGCGTATCCCCTTCGTAGCCGAGAAGGAGTACGAGATCCTGGTGCCGTGCCCCGAGCCCGGGGGCGAGGTGGGCGCGCTGGAGCCGGGGGACGAGGTGCTGAGCGAGCGGAGCACCTTCGTGGTGGACGCCCGTTCCCGGGAAGCCTTCGATAAGTGGCGTTACCGCGCGGCCGCCAACGTCACCTACGACTACCTGGACCCGACTCCGCCCGAGATCTTGCAGGAGCTCGCGAGATCCATCGCCCGCAGCGGCGCCAGGCGGGTGGCCGTCTACGGGGACGGCGACCGGCCGGATACGGGGGAGCAGCTGGCCAAGGAGATCTCCGGGCACGGTATCAAGAACGTATCCTTCATCCGGGGAGGCGCACCCGCCCTGAAGTCGGCGAGCTCGGCCGGAGGCGGAGAATGAGGCGATTGCTGCAATGGTCCGGCCACGCCTGGATCGCGATGCCGGTTCGCTGGTACCTGGCCTACGTGTTCATCTTCGCCTGTTTGCACAAGATAGCTCACCCGGGCTTGTTTGCCGTGGACGTGGCCACCTACGGGATCCTGCCGCTCGGGCTGGTGAATCCGACGGCGCTGACGCTTCCCTGGGTGGAGCTGGGCGCCGGCGCCATGTTGATCGCGGGCTTCCGGGCCCGCGCCGCCGCGCTGATGGTTGTCGGCATGATGGTGGTGTTCATCGTCGCAGTGGCCATCGCCCTGTATAACGGGCTGGACATGTCGTGCGGGTGCTTCGCCTCGCAGGGGGCGCAGGACGAGGACCCCATCTCCTACCTGACCCTGCTCAGGGACCTGGCATGGCTCGTGCTTGCGGTATACGTATTCCTCTTCGACCGCAATCCCCTGGGCGTAGACGGGGTGCTGGCTCGAAGGAATCAGATGGCGAAAACCACGTCTAACCGGGAGAACGGGGTACCGACCGGAGAGAAACAGGCATGAAAGAGTTGCAGATCTGCGTCTTCACGCTCCTGGCCTCGGCGTTTCTGGCCTCCTCGGCCGGCGCCCAGACGCCGGCTTGCGATGGGCTGTCGGCGGAAAAGAAGAAGCTCGCGCAGCAGATCCTGGCCGCCGAGCACCCCTACGACTGCTGCGACGACACCCTCGCCCGCTGCCTGAAGCAGAAGCCGGTCTGCTCGCTGGCCTACCGGCTGGCCGAGAACATCTGCCGGCGGGTCGCCGCCGGGCAGGACCGGCAGAAGATCGGCCGCGCGCTGGCCCGCCGCGCGCGTACCGCCATGCAGGGCAAGGGCAAGGCTTCCATCGATCTGAAGGGCGTTCCGCTGGCCGGGGATGCGGCCGCGCCCATCGCCGTGGTGGAGTACGCCTGCGCGCGCTGTCCCTTCTGCTCCCGAATTACCCCTGAGCTGTACCGGGCCGTGGTGGAGGGGCCGCTGAAGGGGAAGGTTAAGCTTTACTTCAAGCTTTTTCCCATCCGCGGTCATCAGCACGGCAAGGAAGGCGGGCTCGCCTTGCTGGCGGCCGCTGAGCTGGGCCGATTCTGGGACTACCTGCTCAAGTTCTACCAGCGGTACGACGACTATTGCCCGTCGCTGCACGCGCAGTGGGCGACCGAGGTGGGCATGGACGCGGCCGAGTTCGAGAAGATCGAGAAGGACCCGGTCACGCGCGAGGCGCTGGTCAAGAGCAAGAAGGAGGGGATCGTGAACAAGGTGGACTCGACTCCGACCTTCTTCATCAACGGCAAGAAGTACCAGGGAGAAGTAAAGGCGGCCGAGCTCATCGACTTTCTCGAGGAGCAGTACGAGCGGATCAAGGGGATCATCCACCGGAAGTAGAAGCGGTGATCGTTTCTTGCGAACGGGGTATACTTCGTACGAAGAAGGCGGATTTGGCGTGGACTGCGGAGGGAAGGCGAGCATTGGAAGGCACGCTCTGCTCGTATGTACGGGCCTGGCGCTGGCCGGTTTTGCCTGGGCTTCCGCGGGTTGCACCCTCGACCGGGCCCCGGATACCTCGTGGCTGGGAAGGGACGACGACCAGGAAGACCGCGACGCGGGTAGCGGTAACCGGAGCCAGGCGGAACCGGGCGTGGACGCCGCTGCTGCCGATGCCGGCGGGCGCGACGGGAAGACGAGCGCCCCGGACGAGGAGGCCGGTATGAGCGATTCGGCCACCGGCGGGGGCGGCGAGGGCGAGGCCGGATGCGTGGAGGACCCGACGCAAACGACCTGCGGCAATGGCGTGGTGGACGAGGACGAGCAGTGCGACGACGGCAACAGCGACGACGGTGATGGCTGTGAAAACGACTGTAGTTTCACCTGCTCGGATGCGATAAGCGACTGTCCCGCGGACGCGGTGGGGGATTGCCAGCGACCGGTATGCATCGCGGTCTCCGCCGGCGCGGTGTGCGCGACCGAAACCGACGAGAGCGACTTTCCGGACGACGGAGATCCCTGCACGGCGGATCGATGCGAAGGCTCCACACCGGGCCATACCGACCGCGACGATGGATACCCCTGTGAAAACGGGGCCGGGGATTCCGGAGACTATTGCCGGCAGGGCATCTGCATCGACCCGGTTTGCGGCGACGGGGTGGAAGGCCCCCTGGAGCAGTGCGACGACGCGGATACCGAATCGGGAGATGGTTGCGCCTGGGACTGTACGCTGGAGGCGTGCGGCAACGGCGACCTGGACATTTACGAGGATTGCGACGACGGCAACAGCGACGACGCGGACGGTTGTGATAGAGACTGCGAGTTTACCTGCTCCGTTGCGGAGGAGGATTGCCCGGCAGACGTTCCCGGCGACTGCCGCGTTCCGGCCTGCGTGGCCAACGCGAACGGCCGGGTTTGCGGTGAGCAGGCCGAGCCGGACGGAGGCGGATGCGACAACCAGCAGGGCGAGGACGGCGACTACTGCTTCGACGGGACCTGCCGCGATCCGGTCTGCGGCGATTACGTGCGCGGACCGCTGGAGCAGTGCGACCACCAAGGCGTGATCAACGGCATCGGCTGCTCGGAGCAATGCCTGCTGCAGTGTCCGGCAGACATGGTACGGATGCCGTCCGACAGCGGGCTCGGGGTCGAGAACGCGTTCTGCATGGACAGGTACGAGGCCTCGCGGCAGGACGCCGACGCCACGGACCAGGGGGTGGCGGAGAGCATCGCTCTGAGCCAGGCCGGTGTCTTGCCCTGGTACGTCAATCCCATGTCGCAGAGCGCGTTCGAGACCTTTCAGAGCGCCTGCGCGGCCGCGGGCAAGCACCTGTGCACCCGCGAGCAGTGGCACTCGGCCTGTACCGGTGCCGACCGAAACACCTATTTTTTCGGTAACACCTGGGATGCATCGACCTGCAACAGCGTGGACACCCATTGCCAGCAGTGCTGCGACATCCTCGGGCTGAGCTCGTGCCCGACGGGGGCGAACTGCGGCTATAACTCGCAGCTCACCTCGGAACCGGGCTATGTTCCGGAGACCTGCTTCATCACCGAGCCGTACGGGCTGGAGACCTGCCACGTCTGTTTTCACGTCATGCCCACAGGTTCGTTTCCGCAGTGCAAGAACGATCCCGGGCTGTACGACGTGAACGGCAACGTCTGGGAAGTGGTCCCGGCTCCCAAGACCGAACAGGACCAGCGCGGATACCAGGTTCGCGGCGGCGCTTTCAACTGTGGGGCCGCTTCCACCCGCTTCCAGTGCACCTATGACGCCACCTGGAACGCGCTCTGGGCCGGCTTCCGTTGCTGCGCCGATATCGACTAATCCAGCCCCAGAACCTTGATCTTCCGCCAGAGGGTGGTGCGGTGCATGTTCAGATGCCGGGCGGCCAGGGTTTTGTTGCCCCGGTACTTCCTCAGCGCCTCCCGTATCAGGGCGTCCTCGTCCGCGACCGCTTCCAGCCGAGGCTTCCCGGCTCTTCCGTTTTGCAGGATATGGGCCGGCAGGTGCTGCGGCTGTATCTCCTCGTCGCGGCACATGACGAATGCGTGCTCGATGGCGTTCTCCAGCTCGCGCACGTTGCCCGGAAACGGATGGTTTTCCAGCACCTGCAGGGCCGCCCGCGAGATCCCCTGGATGGGACGCCGCCGCTTCTTGCGCATCAACCCGATAAAGTGCTCAACCAGCGTGGGGATGTCCTCGCGGCGCTTGCACAGCGGAGGCACCTCGATCTTGACTACGTTCAGCCGGTAGTAGAGATCCTTGCGGAACTTGCCCTGGTCCGAAAGCTGCTCCAGCGTGGCGTTGGTAGCCGAGATGATGCGGGCGTCGGTGCGCAGCGTCTTGGTCGAGCCCAGCGGCTGGTACTCGCCGTTGTTGAGAACGCGCAGCAGCTTGACTTGAAGCGGCAACTCCATCTCCGAAACCTCGTCCAGCAGCAGCGTTCCTCCGCTGGCCAGACCGAACTGCCCGGGCTTGCTGTTCTTGGCGTCGGTGAAGGCGCCCTTCTCGTAGCCGAATAGCTCGGATTCCAGCAACTGTCCGGGAACCGCTCCGCAATTGATCTTGATATAGGGACCGTAAGTCCGGGGGCTGAGGTTGTGGATGACCTGGGCGATCAACTCCTTGCCCGAGCCGCTGGGCCCCTCGATCAGAACGTTGCACTCGCTCTCGGCAATGTCAGCAAGCAGCGAGACGATACGCTGCATCTCCGGGTTGCGGGTGATCACGTCCTCGACGCCGCGCTTGCTCTCCAGGCTCTGCCGCAGGTGCTCTTCCTCGGAGATGTCGCGGAAGAACTCCACCGCTCCCAGGATCTTGCCGGCCCTGTCGCGCAGCAAGTTGGTGGTCACCCGGATCGGCACTTCGTACTCGTCCTTGGTGATGATGGTCACCCTGGCGTTCTCCACCGGCTCGGCCTTGCGCATGGTCTCCTTGAGCGCGCATTGGCGGTGGCAGATCTTGGTACGAAAGATCTCGAAGCAATGGTTACCGATCGCCTCGGGGGCCTTGAAGCCCGTGATACGCTCCGCCGCTTTGTTGAAGGAGGTGATTATGCAGCCCTCGTTGACCGTGAACACTCCCTCCGAGATGCTGTTGAAGATCAAGTCGTAGATGTCTCCGGGCTCGTTCGGCGGTACGCGCACCGGTTCTGGTACGGCCTTTTCCTCAACGCCGCTGCGGGCCGGATCCTGCTTGGGTTCCATTTCTCTGATAGCCGGAGAAGCCATGGTGTTTCTAAGCCCCTCGGGAGAAACGCGAAACTCGTTTCGCTCGCACAGTCCGCGATCGGATAAAGCTGAATCTACCTCGCGGCGTATCGGCTGCGCGGATTCGTATTTCGTATACTAACATAAAATGGAAAATGCGCAACGGCGGACGACCGAACCGCGCGACTTGCGCGCGATAGCCATACCGAAAGGCGCGGTGTTGCGACTCTATGATGAAAAGTTCAAGTTTTACGGATCTCACAGTTCCTTTTGTGCACGGTTTTCTCAGGTGGAAGGAAGAACCTGCAGCGTCTCCTTCAAGTACCGCTTCGAGTAAACGGCGCCGATCGGGTTGTTGGCCAGCACCTTGTCCTTCACGAAAAGGGTGGTGACGGGGGCATCGCAGACCTTGCCCAGGATGCAGTCCGCTCCCACGCAGAGCCCGACCGCGATCACCAGATCGCACCGCGTCCGGTTTAATACCTGGGCCTGCCCCAGGGGATTGCAGGGACGTTGCGGCTCGGCCTGAACAGGAGCGGTCTTCGCCGGGTCCTCATCGCCGGATTTGTTTTCCGGAGCGACCTTGCAGCAGACGCCGACCACGTCGAAGAAGCGGCGCAGCACCGAGGCCGCGATCCGCGCCGGTTCCTCCAGCTCCGAGCAGAAGGCGAGCCCAATGGTGCGGTACTTCATCTCCAGGCAGAAGTAGATCACCTCGCTGAGCCGGCAGAGGTCGCGCTCCTTTTCCAGGGCCACGTCGGCGGCAGCGTCCAGCATGGGCCGCGTCCAGGCGGGGGGATCTCGCACGCGAGCCAGGTAGGCCAGCGGACAATTGCTACCGGTCGCGCACGACTTGCCGGAGAAGACCAGGCAGCGTGGAAGCGACTCGGGGGCCTTCGAGGTTCCGTCATCGGAAACGAACGGTTCTCTGCTCGGCCGCGTCTCGGGCAAGGGCCGTGTCTCGTCTCGATAGAGCCCGTAGCCGGAGTGAAGCCGATTCTCGAATATGGCATTCACCGCTTCCGACTCGGTGCAGGCGACGTTTTCGACGATACGGATCCCGTTCCGGTCTAGATCGCGCTTGCTCGTGCGATCGATCCCGCAGCAGACGAGGACGTCCACGTCGTTTCGCTTGATGATGGCCAAAAGATCGATCAGGTTTGGCTCGTCCAGCTCGATATGTTCGAGACTTCGGCTCGCGCTTTTCTGGTCCACCATGACCAGCGAAGACGCGGAGGTGGGGCGGGGCGCGATGCGCCCGTTCAGAATCGTCAGTGCAAAGCGCATGGTTTCGCCGTCAAAATGACGCAACATGCGTGCCAACAGGGGTCTGGACCTGAAGAAGGCCGGCCTTGACAGCCGCAGTACGCTTTCCGTACAGCATTACTGAGTTTCTCTTCGGTCAGCGAGACAACGCACCGACTCGGATGTCGTCTGCCACCCTGTTGTCATTTCGAGCGAAGCGAGAAATCTCGAGTGATTCGAGATCTCTCGCTTCGCTCGAGACGGCAACGTCGCTCGAGATGCCGACGCCATCGTCGGATTGCAGGCGTTGCAACGAGCGTTGCAACGCAACACGATTGATGCAACAGCAGCGCTACACTCTTCAATAATAGGCGCGCGATCCTTTGCCAAGATGCCGTTCTTCGAACCGGGCATCCGTCGCGCGGGCGCTGCTCCTTCCCCGTGCCGGCTGCGAAACGCCCGGCGTTTTTACCTGGAAATGGCATAACGTCAAGCGATCGTTCCTTCGGAAGCGGGGCGTGATCGCCCGATCCCGGAGCCCTTACCAAGGCGTTGGTACGAAGATTGCTTTCTATTCAATCGGTATCTGCACCGGCGTGGCGCGTAAGCCCGGTCACTGTAGCCGTGCAGCTACGCCGATGAACCGGAGCTCTCCGGGATCGGAGTAGACGTATCCGAGCGGTACGGAAGTCGTGACGCGCATTTGTGCGGCGTATCAAATGAAGATGAACGAGCTCAATAATAGAAGGTGAGATGCACCGTGAAAAGAACTCGGAGGAACAGATGACGGTTTCGAGTGAACTGCTGGTGATCGGGGGCGGCGTGGCCGGCCTTTCGGCTGCCGAGACGCTGGCCGACCTCGGCTGGAACGTGCTGCTAGTCGATCGCCAGGGCCACCTGGGCGGCCACGGGCACCACTGGGCCTGCATGGCGACCGATTCCTGCAACCGCTGCTCGGCCTGCTCGGTTTCCGACCGGCTGCGCCGGGTGACCGCGCACCCGCGTATCCGGGTGCGGACGCAGGCGCGCCTGGTGGAGCTGCAAGGGGAAGACGGGGCGTTTCTGGCCAGGCTCGAGCCCGCCGGCAGCGGCGAGGCGGTCTGCCGTTCGCACCCGCACTTCACCCTGACCGCGGTCGAGGAGGCGCCGGTGGCCAAGGTGGTGCTGGCGACCGGCTTCAAGCCCTTCGACCCGAGCGAGCTGCCGTTGCTCAACTACGACAGGTTCGGCGAGGTGATGACCATCGCCGACGTGGACGAGTACATCCTGCAAAACCGGATGTCCGAGTTCATCACCGACAAGGAGGATCGGGTCGCCTTCATCCAGTGCGTAGGATCGCGCGACAAGGAGCGCGGCCGGGATTACTGCTCGCAGTTCTGCTGCAAGGCCTCGGTGAGGCTTGCGCGCAAGCTGCTCTTCGACCGTCCGGACCTGAAGGTCACGGTCTACTACATAGACCTGCAGATGGCGGGCAAGGAGTTTCGTTCGTTCTTCGAGCAGATGCAGGGCAAGGTGCGCTTCGTACAGGGCACGCCTGCCGAGATCCTGCCGGCCGAGGAGGGGCCGGGGCTCAGGGTCAAGGTGTTCAATCCCGCGAACAACAGTATCGCCTACGAGACGCACGACCGGGTGGTGCTTGCCGTGGGTCAGACGGTCGACCCTGGCACCCGGCGCCTGGCGGAGCGCCTGGAGCTTCCCCTGGGTGCCGACGGTTTTTTGGCGCTGGCCGAGCCCGGGCGCAGTACGCGTTCGCGCCGCGCGGGCGTCTACCTGGCCGGCGCCTGCGCCGGTCCCTCGGATCTGGCTGGCAGCTGCCTGCAAGCGATGGCGGTGGCTGCCGAAATCGGACGTCCGGCGGGCGCGGTTGCGACCGTGCGTCCGCTTCTCGCAACCGGGAGCTACTGATGGCTGACAAGCAAAAAGTAATGGTGATGATCGCCAGCAACGCGGCGATGGAGCAGAACTTGCCCGCTGCCAGGCTGGCCGAGCAGATCGCGGGCCGCGGGTGGAGTGTAACCACGGTGCCGCTGGACCAGCCGTTGCAGGCGATGGAAACGCTGATGCAGATCTGTCGCGATCAACGGCCCGACGGAGCGGTAGTGGCCGGTCCCACCTCCTTCCTGGAAAAGCTCCCGGCGCTGATCGAGGTCGAGGGGCACGCCGGGCTCAGGCCCGTGCCGGTCAACATCGCCGAGCGCTGCGCCTTCCTGCACCGCGACCCGACCGAGGCGCTCTCGAGCGCTCTGCGTCAGATCGAGGTGGGCGCGGCCCGCTCGATCGCGCGCCGGCCCATCGAGATGGTGGAGCGCCCGGTACAGAAGCAGGTCCTGCTGGTCGGTTCCGGCATTTCCGCGGCGCAGGTCGCCGCGCGCCTGCTCGAGCAGGGCCTGCAGGTGCTGGTCCTGTCGCACGGCAAGGCCCCGCAGACCGAGATGCCCGGTGGAGCGGAGGTGATCGCTTCGGCTCGCCTGCGCGGTCTCTCCGGGTTCCCCGGTGATTTCCGGGCGCTGATCGAGCCTTCCGGAAGCCAGATAGCCCGGAGGGTGGGCGCGGTGATCATCGCCCTGGAAGCGCAACGCGGCAAACCGCCGCTGCCGGATGCGGTGCTCGGGGACAAGCGGGTGGTACGGGTCGATCAACCCTCGGCCAGCATTCTCAACGGCAAGAAGGGCGGTATCCGTTCGCTGGTCTTCCTACTCGATCTGGGCGGGCCCGAGTCGCGCAAGGTGGCGGCCGAGGTGCGGGAGCTGGCGCTGGCCGCGGTGGACAAGGGGGTGGCGGTGACCGTTTTCTACCGCCACATGGCGGTTCACGGCCGCACCGGCCAGGCCGAATACGACCGGCTGCGCCACGCGGGCGTGCGCATGATTCGCTACGACCAGGCGCCGAGCATCGAAGTGAAAAAGAACGGCATTCACCTCTCCGGTCACGACATGATACTCGGCGAGACCCGGGTGGACGTCACTGCCGACCGGTTGGTGGTAACCGATCCGTTGCTCCCCGCTCCGATCAGCGCCGACCTCTCGGCGCTTCTCAACCAGCCAGTGGATCGCGAGGGCTTCTTGCAGCCGGCCAACGTCCGGCACCTCCCGGTGGGCTCTCCGCGCCGCGGCGTTTACTTCGCGGGAAGCGGTCACCAGGATCTGTCCGAGGACGAGGCGAGGCAGGAGGCCTCGGCCGTGGCCGGCCAGGTGGCGGCGCTGCTCTCCGCCTCCTCGGTCATGGCACCCAAGGCCCTGGTGCTGCACGATCGCGAGGCCTGCGCCATGTGCTTGACCTGCCTGCGCAGCTGTTACCACGGCGCCATCAGCCTCTCCGAGGACGGCGGAACGGTCCGCTTCGAGCCGGGAGCCTGCTGGGAGTGCGGGCTGTGCGCCTCGGTCTGCCCGCAGCGAGCCATCACGCGCCTGTTCTCGCCCGAGGCCGAGCTGCGCGCGGCGGTTCGCTCGGCGGGACGGCTGATGGGCGGCAAGCAGCCGACGGTTGCCTTGCTCTGCCAGAACTCGCCGGTGCTGGCCCTGGAGCGCGCCGGTCGGTTGGGGTTACAGCTGCCGTCCAACCTGGTCGCGGTGGAAGTGCCCTGCGCGGGATACGTGAGTCAAGGCGAGGTGCTCGCCGCGCTCAACGCCGGAGCGGAGCGCGTGGTGGTCGCCGCCTGCCACGAGGACAACTGCCGCTCGCTGAAGGGCTCCACCTCGGCGCGCGGCCGCTCGGGACAGGTGCAGCGGGACCTCGACGCCCTGGGTCTGACCCCCGGACGCGTCGAGTTCTACGGGGTCGCGGCCAACGAGCCGTACCGTTTGATCGAAATACTTACCGGCGCCCCGGCGGCGTCGAACGGCAAGCAGGAGGCCGCCAATGGATAGACAGATAGAGCTCGATCGTATCGTCGAAACCCCGCTCAGGGACGAGCTGATGCGGGAAAGCGCCTGGAAGGCGAACCTGGAGGACTGCATGGTCTGCGGCAAGTGCCTCTCGGTCTGCCCGCTCTCCGGGTACGAGGGCTTCGACCCGCGCCAGATCGTCCGCCTGACCCTGCTGGGGCAGGAGCAGGAGGTAATCGACAACGACGGTATCTTCCAGTGCACCGGGTGTGACCGCTGCACGCTGGTCTGTCCCATGGGGGTCAAGATCAGCAACCTCATCACCCGCGCCCGGGGGATGCGCCCCCACGACAAGAAGCCCGGCAAGGCGCAGCTGACCTGCGAGCTGCATCGCGACAAGGGCAACAACATGCAGATCGTGACCGAGGAGTGGTTGGAGACGGTCGACTGGATGCGGGAGGAGCTGGAGGACGACATCCCGGGCCTGGAGGTGCCCATTGACAAGCAGGGCGCCGAGCTCTTCGCCACCATCAACTCCAAGCTCCCCCAGTACCATCCGGACGAGCTGCAGGACATCTACAAGGTATTCCACATGGCCAGGGCCGACTGGACCATGCCCAGCATCTGGTGGGAAGGCACCAACTACTGCATGTTCTCCGGTGACCTCGAATCCTGGGAGAAGAACCTGCGCTCGCAGGTCGCCCGGGTCGAGGAGCTGGGCTGCAAGACCATGGCCTACACCGAGTGCGGCCATGGCTACTTCGCCACCATGGCCGGTTACGAAAAGTTCGGCATCAAGCCGAAGTTCGCGGTGGTGCACGTGGTCAACCTCTACGCCCGCTGGATTCGCGAGGGGCGTTTTAAGCTGGATCCTTCCAGGAATCCCCAGCTCTGTACGCTGCACGACCCCTGTAACGCGGCGCGCAAGTCCAAGCTCAACGACATCCCGGACATCATGGATGATGCGCGGTTCGTGATGGACAACGTCTGCTCACAGTGGGTGGAGTCCTGGCCCAACCGGGAGAACAACATCTGCTGCTCGGGCGGCGGCGGGGCGCTGATTTCCGGATTCAAGAACGCGCGTATCGCCTACGGCAAGACCAAGGTGGAGCAGATCGACCGTACCGGGGCCGAGATCGTCTGTACCCCCTGCGTGAACTGCTACGACGGCATCGGTGATCTCGCCCATGCCTACAAGCGCAAGTGGAAGCCCATGCACCTGTGGCGCCTGCTGGCCAGGGCCATCGCAGTGTAGCGAAAGGAGACGATATGGCGACCAAATTACAGGAGGCGCTCGGCAAGGGTGAGTTCGTGGTCACCGGCGAGGCCGGTCCGCCTAAGGGCGTGAACGTGGACAAATCGCTGAAGGAGGTCGAGCCGCTCAAGGATCTGCTGCTGGCCTATAACGTGACCGACAACCAGGCCTCGGTGATGCGGGTGAGCTCGCTGGTGATGTCCCGCCAGCTCATCGATCACGGCCTGGAGCCCATCTTCCAGATCACCGGCCGGGACCGCAACCGGCTGGCCATCCAGAGCGAGATCCTCTCGGCCTACGTGATGGGAATCCGCAACACGCTCTGCCTGACCGGCGACTACACCAGCCTGGGCGACCACCCGGAAGCCATGCCGGTGTTCGATCTGGATTCGGTCGGCACCTTGCAGGCGGTAGCCGCGCTCAAGAGCGGCGAGGACCTGGCGGGCGAGAAGCTCGACGGGGCGCCCACCGAGCTTTTCCAGGGCGCGGTGGTGGCGCCGGGCGCCGATCCGCTGGAGCCGCAGCTGATCAAGTTCGACAAGAAGGTCGCGGCCGGCGCCCGGTTCTTCCAGACCCAGGCCGTCTTCTCGGTCGAGGAATGGAAGCGGTTCTACCAGCACGCCGAAAAGGCCGAGGTACCCATACTGCTCGGCATCATCCTGCTCAAGAGCGGGGCGATGGCCCGCTTCATGAACAAGAACGTCGCCGGGGTAAACGTGCCCCAGGCGTTGATCGATCGGATGGACAGGGCCGACAAGAAAGACAGACCCAAGGTGAGCATCGAGATCGCCTCCGAGCTCATCCGGGAGATACGGCCCATCTGCCAGGGCGTGCACATCATGGCGCTGGGCTGGGACAAGCACATACCGGAGCTGCTCGAGCAGAGCGGCTTGAAGAACGGGAGCGGAAAATGATCGTCGCGGAACGAAAGCCGATCGAGAAGATCGAGCAGATGGTGGCACCTTACCCCAGGGTGCTGGTGGTGGGCTGCGGGACCTGCGTGGCCGTCTGCCTAGCCGGCGGGGACAAGGAGGTGCAGATTCTGGCCGAGGAGTTGCGGCTCAAGGCTCGGGGCGAGGGTCGGGACCAGGTCTTCGACGAGGTGACGCTGACCCGTCAGTGTGACCGGGAGTACCTGGATCTGATCGCCGCGCGAGTGGATGACTACGACGCCTTGCTCTCCACCGCCTGCGGCGCCGGCGTACAGTTCCTGGCCGAGCGTTACGACAGCAAGCGGGTGCTGCCGGCGCTCGACACCCGTTTCATCGGTGTGGCCATGGGGGCGGGCGAGTGGCAGCAGCGGTGCATCGCCTGTGCCGACTGCGTGCTCGCCCAGACCGGCGGGATCTGTCCCAAGACCATGTGCGCCAAGGGGCTGGTCAACGGTCCCTGCGGCGGCACCAACCACGGCAAATGCGAGGTGAACCCAGAAACCGATTGCGCCTGGACGCTGATCTACAACCGGCTGAAGAAGCAGGATCGGCTGGATCTGATGCGCGGCATCGCGCCGATGAAGCGGCACAAGCCGTCGACCCACCCGGCGCGCTTTCACCACATGGCCTACAAGCGCCTGGACGGGGATTTCTGAAGAGGTTCCGGCAAGCGGCCGGATGCACGGGGTAAATCGCAGAGCCTGAATACCTATACGAACCGCTCAGAGAAGGAACGTCATGGAATGGGCCGTGGAATTCGCCTCCGAGAAAACCGAGGATAACGAGAGGTTTCTTCGCGAAACCCTGGAGGCGAAGTCCAGGGCCGACCGCGGTCACTACGGCGAGGCCGCGCGCATCCTCTGGGAGCTGCTGGTCCAGGTTCGTATGCGCGACCCGCAGTGGGAATGTATGACCATGGTACACATGGGCAAGGTCTACCGCGCCCTGCGCTGGAAGATCGCCGTGCAGCTCTTCGAGGACGCGGTAGACCTGGCCGATCGTATCGGACTGGACGCCGCCAAGATGATCGCCCTGGCCGAGCTGGGCGAGCTCAAGTGCCAGTGGGGGCAATTCAAGGAGTCGCTCGACCTGCTGGACAGCGCCATGAAGCTGCTGACCGAGGGCGACCTGCGAGGCCGCCGCTTCATCCTGCTGGATATGACGGTCGCCCACGAAGGGCTCAACGATCTGGCGAAGTGCGAGTCGTTGCTGAACGAGGTGGTCGAGATAGATCGGAAGATCGGAACCGATGAGCTCGAGGACGATCTCGAACACCTGGAACGGATCCGGGCGGCGCGCGAGGCGAACGGGGTGAAGGGCACGTGAAGGGAAGGTCGACATCATGAGCGGTGCGAGCGCCATGGCCACCTCGGCGGTCGACCGCTGGATCTCCGAGCGGCTCTTCGAGCTGGAGCCGATGAGCATCTCGGTCATCGATTCCGATCTGGTGGTGACCCGCAGCAACAGCACCTTTGACGCGGTCTTCGGCCCGCCGGAGGGCAAGCGCTGCTACGAGGTCTACAAGAAGCGAACGACTCGCTGCGAGGAGTGCGCCGCCGGGAAAACGCTACGGGACGGCCGCTCCCGCATCAGTACGGAAGCGGGCGTCGACTGCGTGGGGGGCAGCGCCAACTTCGTCGTCTACCACTTCCCGGTCTTCGGTCCCCGGGGAGAGGTCACCCACGTGGTGGACATCTTCTACGATATTTCGGACCAGCGAACGCTGCAGACCCAGTACAACGTCCTGTTCGACCGGGCTCCGTGTTCGCTCTCCATTATCAACAAGGACTATCGCATCGTCAGCGCCAACGAGCGTGTTCGCGAACGCTACGGCGAGGTGGTGGGCCTGCACTGCTACGAGATCTACAAGCGGCGGACGGAACGCTGTATCGAGTGTCCGGCGGCCAAGACCTTTGCCGATGGGCGCGCGCACGACTCCAGCGAGATGCGGGTGGGCGCCGGAGGCGGAACGACCACCTATCACATGGTGTCGACCGCGCCCATCGTCTACGGGGAACGCGACGCTCCGCACGTGATGGAGATGTCCCTGGACGTGACCGACGTCCGCGTGCTCTCCGAGAGGCTCATGCGCGAGAGCGACTTCCGCCGGCACATGACCGACAGCGCGCTGGACGCCATCGTGGGCACGGACCGGGAGGGAACCGTCTCCATATTCAACGACGCCGCCGAGCGTCTGTACGGATACGCCAGCGGTGAGGTGATCGGAAAGCTGAAGGCAGAGCGCTTCTATCCGGCGGCTTTCCTGCAGGAGATGGCCCGTGGCGGCCGTTCGCTGTCGCTCAACGAAAGCGCGGTCCTGGACAGGGCAGGAGAGGAGATCCCGGTGCGTTTCTCGGGCACCATCCTGCGCGAGCGAGGGGAGCTAATCGGCAGCGCCGCCTACGTGCAGGATCTGAGAGAGATCAAGGCGCTCGAGCGGAAGCGGATGGAGAATCAGCGGCTGGCCGCCATCGGTCAGACGGCGGCGCAGGTGGCACACAGCATCAAGAACATCCTGACCGGGCTGCAAGGCGGGCTCTACGACGCCCGCATCGCTTACAAGCAGAACCGCCCGGAACGCGGGATGGAGGGCATCCAGACGCTGGAGCGCAACTTCAAGCGGATCAACGACCTGGTGCTGAACTTCCTGCACTTCTCCAAGGACTACGAGGTGGAGATCGTTCCGGCCGATCCGGGCGCGATCGTGCTCGACATCTACCAGCTGTATCGCGGGACGGCGGAACAGAAAGGCATCGCCTTCACCTACCGGCTGCCGTCTCGCGCCTTCGAGGTGGCGCTCGATCCGCGGGGCATCCACACCGCTCTGGCCAACCTGGTCGCCAATGCCTTTGACGCCTGTGAATATGCCGAAGCGGGCCACCGGCAGGTGACGGTCCGGCTCGAGATCGACGCGAACGCGATCCTTTACCGGGTGGCCGATACGGGATGCGGCATGAGTCCGGAGGTTCGGGAGCGTGTCCTCTCGGACGTGTTCACCACCAAGGGGGCGAGGGGATCGGGGCTGGGGCTGCTGATGACCCGCAAGATCGCGGAGGATCACGGCGGCGCGGTGGAGATCGACTCGGTCGAGAACAGGGGTACGACGGTAACCGTCCGCGTTCCCTGCGCAACCGCCCGGAAGGAGGCGCCGGTGGAGAAGACGGTGAAAGAAAGGGAAGGGAAGGTTTCGAGAGGAGAGAAGACAATGTCCAAGAAGATACTGGTGATCGACGACGAGAAAGACGTGAACAATTTCCTGACGCGGCTGCTGACGGACAATGGATACACCGTACAATCCGCTTTCAACGTGCAGGAAGCGATGCGCCTAATCGAGGAGACCGAGGTCGACCTGATGCTGCTCGACCTGCAGATGCCCGGCGAGACCGGGACCGATCTCTATCGCAAGCTGCGCAACAAGAAGGCGATTCCGACCATCGTGGTGAGCGGGGTTGCCGGGCGCAACCTGGCGGTGGGACGCGGGGTGACCGTGCTCGGCAAGCCCATCGACGAGGAAAAGCTCCTCTCGGAGGTCCGGGGCCACATCGGCGAGGCGTGACCGTCCCGTTCGCTCACGCCGCGAAGGTCATCCTCGTGCCGGACATGTTGAGCAAAAACCTGTCTGGCATCTGTTTCTGCATGTGGTCCGCGGCGATCCTGCCCGTGCAGTGGGTGGGAACGATATACCGGGGGTCGATCTCCTGCAGCGCTTTCGCGGTCGGAGCGATGACGGTATCCGGATCGGCTCCGGTCAGGTGATAGCCACCCATGACGGCGAATACGCGGTCCACCCCGGTGACCTCCTGGGCGCGGCGCACCGTGTTGACGATTCCGGAGTGGGCGCAGCCGGATAGAACGACCAGCCCCCTGTCCTTGACCTTGAAGACCAGCGCGGTGTCGTCCTCGATGCTGTCATGCGTTTCGCGTCCATTCTCCTGGCAGCGGAAGATGGACGGTACCGTCTCGAAAGGTGTGCGCCGCGGTATCTCGCCCAGAAAAAGCGCGGTTCCGTCCAGTAACAAACCGGGCTCGGCGGTCTCCTCGGCGCGAACGCCGGCCCGCTGGATCTCCTCCCGGGTGAACGGCGGGAAGTTGATGTGCAGCTCGTCGGTGATCTTGGTGTAGCGGGGAGCCTTGAACGCGGACGGGTGCAGAAAGAGCTCCAATCCCTCGCGTCCTACCTTCTTCATCAAGGCGGCGAATCCCCCCGTGTGATCGGGGTGACCGTGCGACAGCGCCAACACCTCCACGCTCGTGAGATCCAGGTTCAGCGCTTCGGCGTTGAAGGCGGCGCCGTGGGCGGAGAATCCGAAGTCGAACAACAAGTCGCGCCGCTTACCGCCTGCGGTGACGCTGACCAGCGCCGAGAAACCGTGCTCGGCCAGGACGCTGTTCTTGATCTCCATCCCCTTGAGAGGGATGGCGCGCTGTACGACCTCGCTGCCGTCGCTGGCGAGCAGGTCGACGTAGTTGTCCTGCAAGGTCGTGATCTCGACTCTGTCGACTTCCAGCAAGGGTATGGTCATCTCGCTCGCCTCTCGGCAGTTGTGGAATCCAGTCGGGATGGTAAAAGGGGTGGGCCCCACGATCGGTTTTACTCCTGCACTAACGGTAGGTGAAGAGATGCGCGAGAGACTCGTTCTTTTTTTTCTTTCGTTTTTCGTAGCAGCGGCTTGCGGAGGGAGCGAGCCCTTTCAGGGCGCCGGCGGTACCGACGGATCGTTTCAGAATGAAACAGAGGCGGGCGTTTCGGGTACCGGAGGTGTTTCGGGTACGGCCGGTGAGCCGGGTATTGCCGGCGAGACGGGAGCAGGGCGGGGAGGAAGCTCGGGCGCCGCGGGAGCAGACGCGGGATCTGCGGAGGACGCTGGCGGCGGGGGCGAAGGCGAGGCCCCGTCGTGCCAGGGCCGCGTCCTGCAGGACGGTGTGACCAATGCGCGCGACCTGGGGGGACAACCCCTTGCGGAAGGGCGGTTTGTGACGTGCGGGAGGGTATTGCGCGGCGGCTCGCTGACGCCATTACCGGATGTGTCCTGCACCGAGTTCGCCACTCTGGGTATCAAGACCGTTATCGATCTACGCGAACCGAGCCCCCAGCAGGCCCTGCCCGCGCCTAGCTGTGTGCAGCAACAGGCCACGGTGATCGACGCGGCTATGCCCAAGCTGTTGCCGGATACGCCGGATAATTACCTGGCGCTGTTCGACGAGACGGCGGCGATCGCGACCATCTTCGACGCACTAGGCAAGGCGGTGAATTACCCAGCGTATATCCATTGTGTCATCGGACGCGACCGGGCCAGCTTCGTCGCGGCGCTGGTCCTGCTGGCGCTGGGAGCCGAGCGGCAGACCGTGATCGACGAGTTCATGCTCTCGGAAGAGGCTGGCGTGGCGGTCAAGCCGGAGTGCATCGAGGCCGTGCTCGACGAAATCGAGGCGCGCGGCGGGATCGAGGCCTACTTGATCTCAAGCGGCGTGAGCGCGCAACAGCTGCACGTACTGCGAACGCAGGTGATCGCCGAATGACCGGTCAAGCGCCCCGGCTTCCGGCGTCCTTCAAGGCCAGGTAGAAGGCGCCCAGGGCCAGCTCCGCGCAGTGGAAGTGATCGTTGGGCAAGGTCTCGAGGAACTCGGAGATGTCCTCGGGCGTTACCTCCCAGGCCTGCTTCTCGTTTTTGCCCTCGACCATCTCCGCCACCGTGTTGCAGCAGGCGTGGGTGTTGACGCATCCCTCGCATTCGTAGCACACCTGTTGCAGCTGACCCCCGTCCAGGCTCACGAAGAACTCGACGGTGTCCCCGCACTGCCCGGTCTTCTTGCCGCGACCGCAGGGGTGGTCGATACGACGGCACCGGTCGCGGCGCAGGGCCATCTCCAGGAAGTTGACCGAGTGCTTTACGCAGAACTCCTGAAAGAGCTGAACCTGATTCTTGGTAACCATGATTTTGAACATAGTATGCCGCTTTCACGACATTACGCCAGAGAGACCGGTCCTCTTTTTGAACGTTGCATCGCGGTTTCACGCTTGAAACAGCGGGAAGGGGTGGTATAGAACCCCCTCTGAAACAGAAGAAACACGGCTCGACCGTTTGGAGGCGGAACCCCGTCTCCATTTCGCGACTGCGGTCCGGTCGCCATCGTCGGCTCCTCCACGCTCGGGAAAGGCTTTCATGACATCGTTCGAACACGACAACCGGAGCCTGGCGGAAACCTATCACCGGATCAGCGAGTCGCAGTTCGAGGGCGGAAAGCGGCTGGTGGAAAGGCTCGGGGTCGAGAGGGGAGGGCGGGTGCTCGACGTGGGGTGCGGCACCGGCAGGCTCGCCTGCTGGATCGCCGACATCGTAGGGCCGGAGGGCAGGGTGGCCGGAATCGATCCGCTGGCCGATCGCATCGCCATCGCACGCCAGGAAAACGGCGATATTCGCTTCGAAGTCGGTAGCGCGGAGGACCTCGGCGTTTTTACCGATGCGAGCTTCGATCGCGTCTGCCTGAACGCGGTCTTTCACTGGATCGAGGACAAGTCACAAGCCCTGGCCGAGATCTGCCGGGTATTGCGGCCGGGGGGTAGGGTGGGGATCACCACCGCGCCCCGTGAGATGTTCTGGGCCGGCACTATTCACAATACCTGCGCCCTGGTGATGAGCCGGTCGCCCTATTTGGAACAAATCGATCCGGTAGCGCTCGGCGTGATGGACCGGAACATCGCCATATCGGATATGTTGGGTCTATTCGCCGAGAGGAAGCTGGAGTTGGTCGAGCTTCAGGTGACCCGGCGCGAGCAGGTGTTCCAGAGCGGCGGGGAGGTGGTCGATTTCGCCGAGTCTAGCTCGTTCGGAAACCTCACCGGGCTGGTTCCGGAGAGGCTGAGGGACGCGCTACACGCCGACCTGGGCGCGGCCTTCGACGAGATCAAGCGCAAGGAGCGCGTCGTCCTGCACGGGCACACCGCCCTGTTCATCGCCGAGCGGAAAGCTGACGCCGCGTAGGGGCGGGCCTTGCGCCTCACCATTGATCACATTTTTAATGAGATTCGTTTT